>CAZJQS010000019.1:0-78965 GCA_964548175.1 uncultured Saprospiraceae bacterium | reverse complement strand
AGGCCCTGGCTTGGACTTGCTATTGGATATTCCATTTTTTCATTTTAAAATATCAGGGTATTCAAACAAGAAGACGGTATTCATGGAAAACATAGCAAGCTTGTGAATTTTCTTAGCAAGAAACATATGAAATCCATGTACGATAAATTCAACACACAGCTCAAGGAACGCGTGGAATCGATTTATAGGTAGCGGATTTATCAATAATAGAACATTATCTGAAGTATTAAAGAACTTTTTAACTTAGTTCCTATGAAAAGAAATTTAGTTCCAATTTTTGCTCTGATCATTGCATCTCTATTGGTTTCGCAATGCAAAAAAATTAATAATGTCCGTAGGGAGCTCCGCTTGTCCGCTACCGTCCCTGGTGTTGACCAGACGCGTGAAGCTAAAATACTGACGGTATTCTTCGGTTTGGATAATGCACTCCCTGCCACTTCAAGAGTATTGTACAGAAAAGCTCCCGGAAAAGATGGAATGCCCATTGTTTTTTCATTGGAAGTTGACCCAACTACCCTTGACGCCTCTGATTTCCAAGTCACCACAAAAGATGGATCGACATTTGATGTGGAGGCAGTGACACTTCTTCCTGCTGAAGAGGAGTATGAACTTAGAACCGCCTTATTAATTGGGGAATATGGCAATTATCCGGATAATCCCCCTGTTTTTGTTTCCATTGTTGATGATCTGATGAGTAGGACAGGGGTCAGCTTCAAGGGGGAAAGTGCAACAGTTATTCCATTAGAAGAAGGGCCTGTGTTAAGTTATGCGGAGTATTTTACTTTTACAGATGATTACCCTTATGTAAAAGAAGGAGCAGGCTGCGATTGCCCAAAAGAAACCACGAAAATGGTTGTCAAAGCTGTTTGGGCTGGGGGCGTGAGAGCGTTGAATGGGGAAGAACTTGGCAACAATGAAATAAAAGCTTTCGAAGTAACCATGATACAGGGATCGGATACCGTAAGGGTCACTCCATTTCAACTAGCTGACCTGGCTGATAATGACAATAACATTGATTTGTGTTTGGCAGAATCGGGTATTCCCATTAGTGTGGTCGTAAAGGAAAACACTGCCATTGATCCCCGGGATGATAAAAACCCAAGAACAGCCATTGAGGTGGTGAGCAGATGGTGACCATTCTTTAATAAATTGCCAAAATTTTTCGAAAAGACCTGAACCGAACGATCACCGTCACCTGTGATGCTAATTCAGGATATACGGCTTCTGAAATAATACCTGGAAAGAATCGAAAAGAGGGATAAACTGTAATAATACCATTTTTGTTACCTCCTTGCTCCCCCCCAAAACAAAAGCCCTCGCAAGTCAACAACTTACAAGGGCTTTCTAGTACCCGGAGCGGGAATCGAACCCGCACGGCCGCAATGGCCACAGGATTTTAAGTCCTGCGTGTCTACCAATTCCACCACCCGGGCAGGGTATTTGGTTATTCTGTTATTTTTTATTTGGTTATTCAGGCTAGTTAAATAAACAAATAACATCGGTGGATAATAGGCTCGTTTGCCTATATAGCTTTTAATTTTGGATTTCCTTATTTGGCTATTCTCAGATATGGAACTAAGGGTTCCTTTGTCCAATTATTAGATCTGTAAGAACTTTTGGCTTTAGAGAAGATTTTGAGTAATTCAAAAGCTTCCTGCTTTAATTTAGTTAACTTTTCCAGCTCATTTATCAATTCAAGATCCTGAATAAACCGAAGCAATAAATGAGTTTCATCAACTTCTTCTGCGACGATACAGATCTTAGCAAACCATTCATTTTCAAAGATCGACACAACAAAACAACTTCTAGTCTAGTTCATAAGTCCTTGCCCGAAGCTGCTCTGCCGTCATAAATAGCCAAATAA
Source organism: uncultured Saprospiraceae bacterium (assembly GCA_964548175.1). Taxonomy (GTDB): domain Bacteria; phylum Bacteroidota; class Bacteroidia; order Chitinophagales; family Saprospiraceae; genus JANQPA01. Next base: position 77,101 of record CAZJQS010000019.1, on the reverse strand, counting down.
TAAATGAACAAATTAAAAATAAAGAGCGGATGACGAGATTCGAACCCGCGACCTCAACCTTGGCAAGGTTGCGCTCTACCAGCTGAGCTACATCCGCTTATTTAAAAAAGCAGGGCAAATTTACATACTAATATCCGATATTGTCAAACTTAGGATGCTGTTTTTTGAAATAAATAAGCAGCAGCTTATTGGAATTCTGCCAAAACTAAAATCTAGTTCCACCATTGGCATCTTTTCTACAATAAACGTAAATTTATTGTTCATCTATTAAATCTATGACCACAGATACCAAAATACCACTCCAAAAGCTGCACTTCACCGTCGATCAGTATCATCGGATGGGAGAGACGGGTATTATCCCCGCCGATGCACGCGTCGAACTCATTAATGGAGAAATTATAAAAATGAGCCCAATTAATAGCCTTCATGCCGGTACGGTTAAAAACCTGAATAGATTATTCAGTAAGTTATTACATAATGATTTTATTGTCAGCATTCAGGATCCCGTCGAATTGAACAAACTTTCTGAACCTGAACCGGACCTGGCTATCCTTAAGTTTAGGGAAGATATTTATACCCAAAATAATCCTAAACCTTCCGATGTCCTACTTATCGTGGAAGTAGCCGATTCCTCCCTTGAAAACGACCGTTCGGTCAAACTGCCCCTCTACGCCCAGGCCGGTATTCCCGAAACCTGGATCGTTAATCTGCAAGATCAACAAATAGAAGTAAGCACCGAGCCAAGCGAAAAGGGCTACGCGAATGTACATATCTATCGGCCGGGAGATAAGATAGAACATCCTTTGCTGAATATAGCGATTGTCGTAAATGATGTTTTTGTTTAGACGGAAAAATCGAACTGGATTAACCGCAGGGATCGTATAAGATGACTTTTTACACAAACCCCAAAAACGCTCCAACATCCATCCTCAACTCTCTAACTGCCGCTTAATGTAATAATACGTCTCGATCTGTGAGCGTATGGCCAGATCCGATTCGTTCTTACGATAACTATTAGACAGCTCCTGATCCAGCAATCGTGCTTTGACGTTATCCGTCAGCTGTATGTTGATAAAATCTTTGATCTGTTGACGAATGTGAGGGTCGAAGATCGGAAAGGCCGTCTCCACCCGGTAGTTCAAATTGCGCACCATCCAGTCGGCAGAGGAGAGGTAGATTTGTTCCTTGCCTTTATTATGGAAAATAAATACCCGTGCATGTTCAAGAAAGCGGTCTACGATGCTGATCGCTTCGATGTTCTCACTCAGCCCCTTAACTCCCGGCACCAGGCTGCAGATGCCCCGGATGATCATTTTGATCTTTACGCCGGCCTTACTGGCTTTGTACAAATGTTCAATGATCGGCCGATCCTGGATGCTGTTCATTTTCAGGATGATCTCGGCAGGCCTGCCGGCTTCGGCTTCGGCGATTTCCTGGTCGATGAGCTGTTCCAGTTGGGTGCGCAGGTTAAACTGGCCGACCATCAGATAATCGAACCCCTGGGCCGGCACTTTGACTGTTTCCAGAAAGGAAAATACCCGGGTCACTTCATTGACCAGCCGCTCGTCGGCCGTGAATAAGCCGAAATCGGAATACACCTTGGCCGTTTCTTCATGGAAATTGCCTGTAGACAAATAACTGTAAAAGCGGGGCTGTTGATTTTCCATTCGGCGGATCAGTGCGATCTTGGCGTGCACCTTTACGCCAGGAAAGCTGTAATGCACCGTAACGCCGGCCTGCTCCAGTTTTTCTCCCCATCTAAGATTGGCCTCTTCATCAAAGCGGGCTTTGACTTCTATAAAAACCGATACCTGCTTACCGGCTTTTACGGCATCCATTAGCGCACTCATGATACGGGATTTTCGTGCCACCCGGTATTGAGTGATCTTGATATGGGTGACCAGGGGGTCGGCTGCCGCCTTTTCAAAAAAGCGGACTACCGACTCATAAGAGTGATAAGGCACATGGATCATATGATCCTGTTGCCGGATGGCGGCAAAAAAGTCCTGTGCTTCTTCCAGCGGATAATAAGCAAGCGGAGGAAGCGGGGCGTTCTTTAAATGGTTCATCCCAAAATCGGGAAAACGGAAAAAGTCAAAGTTGTTATGGTAGCGTCCTTCCCGCAAAATGTCGTATTTCTCGAGTTCAAAGGTTTCCATTAAAAAGTTAAGTAACTCCTGAGGCATTTCCCGGTCGTAGACAAAACGGGAAGCCGGCCCGACTTGTCGCTTGGTCAGGCTGGATCGGATCTTTTCGATCAGATCACCGGAGAATTCGTCGTCAATATACAGTTCCGCATCACGGGTCAGTTTAATGGAAAAGGTGTCGATGATATCAAAACCTGGAAACATCGTAGATACATTGTGCCTGACGACATCGTCGAGTATGATAAGATCATAATTGCCTCCGGATGAGGGTAGAGGGATGAACCGGGGCAGATAATTGGAAGGGATCGTTACCAGGGCGTATTTATCGGGTCCCTTCGGATCACCCTTGGGTTTCATCCAGAGTGTGAGGTACAGGGCTGCGTTATTGAGAAAAGGGCGGATCTTGTGCTTAACCAATAAAACCGGCTGCACATAGGGCAGCATATGATCATTGAAATAGTTTTCAACAAAGGTTTTCTGGTCCTCGGTAAGGTCAAGACGCCGCAGTATCCGGATGTTGTGTGCTTCTAATTCCGGGATGATAGTCTTTTCGAATAGCTCACTGAATACCTCCTGCTGCCGGTTGACGATCTTCTGAATTTCCTTGACGGTTTGTTTAGGGGAAATCTCGAGTTCTTTTTTTGTTTTTTTACTAACCCTGAGCAGGTTGCGATGGTTCGCCATGCGAACGCGAAAAAACTCATCCAGGTTGGAAGAATAAATAGCCAGGAATTTAACGCGCTCAAACAAAGGTACGGTCGGGTCCATTGCTTCCTGCAACACCCGGTAGTTGAAGGATAACCAGCTGACATCTCTGTGTATAAAAGGGAGATGATCAGAGGTGTACATGAGTTCTTCGTGTGGTTGAATGTTCGCTGTTGTCAAGTTTAGATGGCTTTGTTAGTTGTTAGTTGATGGTATTTTGCCTGGGCGAAAAAAAGCGGGCGGCTTTCGGCGCCGGTCCAAAAGATCGCGATGCTAAAAAAGCGCCATTTGGTGACCGCTTTGATTATTGGGATCGTCCAGTTTAGGACCGCGGACTTTAACATCGGAGTATTTGGACCATTTTTTCAAAATATAGGCAGCCAACTCGGGCGCTTGGATGTTATCAGGTTCGTGGGGAAAAAAATAAATGGATACCAGCCCCTCTTGTTGCCAGTGCCGGATACGTTCTATCCATTCATCAATTCGACTGAAGTCCGTAGGATGCAGACTGTTGCCTACAAAACGCACCATAGCCGTGGGGGTGCTTAATCGCATATGCAATACGTCACGCCTTCCAGCCACATCTGTAATGACAGAGGCAATGCGGTGCTTTTCAAAAAGGCTGAAAACAGCCTCCTGGTGTATTTTATTTCTGAACCAGCTTTCATGCCTGAGCTCAACGGCCAGAGGAATGTGATTAGGGAAATGGTCAAGGAATTGTTCCAGTATCCTAAGGCGGTCAAAGCCGAAGTAAGGAGGCAACTGCATAAAACAGCAGCCTAATCTAGCGCCTAATTCCTGTATCCTTTCGCAAAAGGTGATCAGCGCCTCTCCGCCAATTCCGAGATTCTTATTGTGACTGATGGTTTGTGGAATCTTTGGGCAAAACTTGAAGTCCCCCGGCGTTTCTTCCTTCCACTTGCAGATCATCTTCTCCGTCGGTATTCGGTAATGGGTGGTGTTGAGTTCAATGGAATTGAATTGCTGGCCGTATGCTTTCAGGAAGTCTTTGGTCTTTGTTCCTTGCGGATATACCTTTCCTACCCATTCTTTCATGGACCAGCCCGTGCATCCCATGAAAAACTGAAGCGGGCCGACTTTTAGGTTATATCGGTTTAACATCCGGGCATTCTCTTCCGGCTCCGGTGGAAGGCGAAAATCAACCTGATCAATATGCTGTAACTTGCCGAATTTCATATACTGCAAAGTGGTTTTGGAAGGTCTGTTGTACTACTAAGGTAACAAATCTAACGCTTTTCCGCACTATTGGTTTGGTCGTTGTAAGAAACAAACTTTCTTTATGATCAGGAGTTCCGAATTAATAATTATCTTTCGGCTATCGGCTATCGGTTAAGTGCTTGTACAAAAATATTCAAAGATAATTTGCCGCCCTCTGGGCGGCAAATTATCTTTGAATATAGATTTTGTTGGCGCCTTAGGCGCCAACAAAATCTATATTTGAAATGGTTTGCTTACTTATCGGTTATCGGTTAATCGTTATTTGGACCCTCTCAATAACCAACAACTATCAACCAACAACTAAACATTATGCTTTTACGCATCATTATCGTATTGGCTTGCGTACTTGTTTTTGTAAATGGTTGCAACAGTCTGATTTCCGGGTTAGCAGGCACGCACAAGCTGCGGGCCTTTACCATGAAAGAGGTGTATCAGGAGGGAATGGGGGATGCGGACTTTGTGGTCATCACGGATGCCTGGGCAAATGGAGATTACCTGTATCAGCCGCACAGGAGGGCAACCTGGCCAGGCTTTGTACAATGGCCTATTTTAAGCCGTTCTCAATTGGATTCTTTAGAAAAGGGACAGCAAGTTACGGTGAGCCTGGTGGCCTGGACACAGCGCTATGAGGAAGGCTGCCCGGAACGGGAGGATTGTGTGGAAAAAGGAAAAAAAGAGCTTAAAGGTTTGGTTCGACCATTAAACAAAAGGTTTAACAGGATTTCGTCCTTATCTTCGCAAAAGTATGAACTGTCGGATGATATGTCTTACATTGAATACAATCGACAGCCTTTGGCCTGGTACTGGAATCTGGCCTTGATGCTAGGTTCAGTGGCGATTATCATCCTGACGGAGCGCTGGCTGGCCAAAAGGCAAAAGAAAAAAAGTATTGAATGAACTGACCGGTTCGGGTCCGTTCCCTAATTTTTTCAATCAAAAACAAACGTCTAATCATGGCACAACCGAAACGCAGAAAGATCGTGGCAGGCAACTGGAAAATGAATAAGGATTATGAGGAGGGAAGGGACCTGGTAAGAGACATCATTGAGCACCTTGAAGCTCCTGACGCCCTGGTCATTCTATGTCCGCCCTTTATCCATCTATATAACGCTCATGTGAAAACCAACGACATCGCCAATATCGCTATCGGTGCGCAAAACTGCCATCAGGAGGAAAGCGGAGCTTTTACCGGAGAAGTTTCAGCAGGCATGATCAAATCGACGGGGGCTTCTTATGTTATTTTGGGGCATTCCGAAAGAAGAGCCTACTTTCAGGAGTCAGACGAATTGATCGGGGAAAAGGTGAAAGCCGCTATCGCCAAAGGCTTGCACCCCATTTTTTGCTGTGGCGAGCCGCTCGAAGTCCGCGAAGCAGGAAACCACAAAGAACTGGTGGAAGAACAAGTGAAAAAGGCGCTTTTGGACCTGGAGGTGGGGAATCTTAAAAAAGTCGTGATTGCTTACGAACCGGTATGGGCCATCGGAACAGGAAAGACTGCTTCGCCCGAACAAGCCCAGGAAATGCATGAATTTATTCGGGGGCTGGTCTCAGAAAAATATGATCAAAAGGTAGCCGAATCCATCAGCATCCTTTACGGCGGTAGTGTCAAACCCGATAACGCTAAAGAGATCTTCGCCCAAAAAGACGTGGATGGCGGATTGATAGGGGGGGCTTCCCTTAAGGCTAAGGATTTTATTGCCATCGTCAATAGTTTCGCATAGTTACTTCAAGAGGCAGCTTCACTAGGCCTCTGTTATATGCCAAAGGTAGGCGTGGTTCGCCAGCTAATAAAATATCTTTGTGGCCTTTTTTGAGGAAAAATTCCATTTTCCTCAAAAAAAACCATAAAAAGATATTTATCAGGTTGCACAAACCCGCAGCTTAGCCGGCGGGCGAGCAAGATGCCTATCAGGGTAGAAGCCTTTTCTCTACCAGTATCATTGTTTTGGTGAAAATATCCGCTATTGTTCCTGAAATCATGAACAAATTTTTTAAATTTGTTTAGGTCCTCACTAATCAAATGATCACAGGAGATGAATAGTATTGTAACACAGCGTTTTATAAAGTGCCACGACAAGCTTCGCTCAGAAAGCCGCGTCCGTTCCAGCCGCCAGTTCGCCTTATCCCTGGATTATTTACCACAAAGTTTAAGCGAAATCCTTAAAGGTCGCCGGGATGTGACCATAGAGTTGCTGAGAAAAGCCGTAGAAAAATATAAGATCAATCCAGTATTCCTCTATACCGGTGAAGGGCCTATGTTTATGAGTGAAGAAGATCATAAGAGCTTTCGCCTGCTGACCATCGTCACCAATAATGAAGAGGATGAACGCATCGTGCATGTCCCGGTTCCTGCTCAGGCGGGTTATGCCGGTGAGTTAACCAATCCTACCTTTATCCAGGAATTGCCGACCTACACCTTGCCCGACTACAAGTATAAAGTGGGCACCCATCGTTCTTTTGACGTATCCGGCGACAGCATGGAGCCGACTTTATTCGAGGGTGATAAGGTGGTCTGTAGTTTCCTGGAACCGTCCTTGTGGGAAACCTCCCTGAAGGACAGCTATGTTTACGTCATTGTGACGAAGGCCGATGTAGTGGTCAAAAGAGTTATTAACCTGATCAAGGAACAGAAAAAACTGGAACTGATTTCCGATAATCAATTTTATAAAACCTATCATCTGGGTGTCAACGATGTACGCGAAATCTGGTACGTCCGGGCAAAAGTGAGCCCGTTTTTACCGTCTCCTCAAAACATTCAAAATCTGTTGATGGAAGAAATAAAAGATTTAAAAAAGACCATCCGTCACCAAAGTGAACTGATCCAAAATCTTAACCAGACCATCCGGCAAATGGCCCCCGTGAAGTAATTTGAAAAGCAATATCCAACATGAAAAAACAAACCATCGAAGGCACCATTAAATTTTATGACCTGGAAGGCGGATTTTGGGGAATCACCGATAAAAAAGGAGGGCAGTGGCTTCCCGTCAATACGCCCGAACAATTAAAGGTGGATAATCACCAAGTGAAAGTTACTGTAAAGGAAGTGGATGTAGAGTCCGTTTTTATGTGGGGTACTCCGGTGAAGATCATTTCTTTTGAAACGTTAATGCCTTAATAGCAGGCTGTCCAAAGGCATTTTGCAGGTTTCTCGGCGGAGAAAGCCCGGAATGTCCCTGGACAGCCGCTTTTCTTATCGATTGTGCAGCCAGGCTGTTTCTTTTGTATTGAGAGACTTCAGTTTGGCCCGATGCTCCATGAGTAGCCTGAGGCCGATTTCCGCAGCGATGGCGGCTTCTTCCTGATCTCTTCGCCTGAGTGCTTCCGGCGTAAAATAATTTTGAACGAAATGAGTGTCAAATTGTCCGCTAAGGAAAGCTTCGTGCTGGCAGACGAAAGTTCCGAAGGGGAGGGTAGTGGCTACCCCCTCGATCTCATATTGTTCGATGGCTTCCAGCATCCGGCGAATAGCGGCCTGTCGGTCTTTTCCGTAAGTGATCAGTTTGGAGATCATGGGATCGTAGTAAATGGGAATGTCCATTCCTTCCTCGTACCCGTCATCCAGCCGGATATTTTCACCGGACGGTCGTTTATAAACCTCCAGCTTACCCACAGAAGGCAGGAAGTTATTCAGCGGATCTTCCGCGTAAACCCGAAGTTCGAGGGCATGGCCTTTGATGCTAAGGTCTTCCTGCTTAAAGGATAAGGATTCATTTCGTGCGATTCTGATCTGTTCCTCCACCAGGTCGATTCCGGTAATGAGTTCCGTCACGGGATGTTCCACCTGGAGGCGCGTATTCATTTCCAGGAAATAGTAATTGTGATTTGCATCCATCAGGAATTCTACTGTTCCGGCGCCTACATAGTCACAAGCGCGAGCTACGTTGACGGCGTCCTTGCCCATTTGCGCCCGTAATTCCGGGGTAAGAATGGCAGACGGAGCTTCCTCTACCACTTTCTGGTGGCGTCTTTGGATGCTGCATTCCCGCTCGAAGAGGTGAACAATATTGCCGTGCTGATCAGCTATAACCTGAATTTCAATATGCCGGGGAGACGTAACGTATTTTTCTATGAAGACGGAGCCGTCGCCGAAGGCCGACGTGGCCTCGCTGATAGCGCGCTGCATCTGTTCCTCCAGGTCTTTTTCTTTTTCTACAATGCGCATGCCTTTTCCTCCGCCACCGGCAGAAGCCTTGATCAGGATAGGAAAGCCAATGTCCTTTGCCACCTGCATGGCTTCGGCTGGGTCATCAACGGCCTTATCGACCCCGGGAACCATGGGGATATTGTATTTGCTTACTGCTTCCTTCGCAGCCAGCTTGCTGCCCATCACGCTGATGGCATGAGGGCCTGGGCCGATAAAGATCAACCCATTGTCCGCCACAGCCTGGGCAAATTTGGCGTTTTCACTTAAAAAGCCATAGCCTGGATGAATGCCATCTACATCTAAAGCCTTGGCAACTTCAATGATCTTGTCCATGTTAAGGTAGGATTGACTGGAGGGTGCCGGGCCGATGCATACGGCTTCATCAGCAAACAACACATGGGGGGAGTGACGATCAGGCTCGGAATACACAGCTACCGTTTTGATGCCCATTTTTTGGGCCGACCGCATTACCCTGATGGCAATTTCGCCTCGGTTGGCGATGAGTATCTTTTTCATATTTGCTCTGTTGGTTTTTTATTTGTTTCAATCTTTTACAAAATGGCGGTTGTTCATTTTACATTACCCTGAAGCGATGTCAGCTATGGTGACTAAGATAATCTATTTACCTAAAGATTTAAATTTTTCAGCCACTGATAAGGAAAGAAATCATAAAAAAAAGGGGAGTGATTTTCGTAAAAATGTTAAAAAGGCACATCATTCAATACATTTTACATTAAACAATCCCTTAAATTTTTCATTTTTTATAATAGATTCTATTTTTACATTTTTTTGAACCAAAATATACACGAATCATGAAAAGTTTGACCGTGCTCTTGTTATTGTTAGGATTTGCAACGGTAAGTTTTGCCCAGGAAGAAGCCTCCGCCGCCAGCTTGTACAACAGCGGTCTGGAGAAACTAAAAGCTAAAGATTATGCAGCAGCTCTACCTTTGATGGCCCAGGCCATCGAAATGGCGAACCCTGAGTCCGAAACTGATGCTAAAGTTATCGAGATCGCCAAGCGAAATGGTGCGATCGCTGCTTATTATGTTGCTTCTGAACAACGCAAGAATGAAGATTACGATGCTGCCATCGAAACCTATAAAATGGGTATCGAAATGAATACTGGTTTCTATGCTAATCACATCGGCCTTGCTCAGGCACTTGATGGCAAAGGAGACGATATGGAAGCCATCAAAGCTTATGTGCAAGCGGCTCAGGTTGCAGCTAAATCTCCTAAAACCCAGGATAAAGCCGAAGATTATTTCTCGGCTGCTGAAACCAAGATCAAAAACGCTACCATCAAAAAAGAATACGACAAATCTATCGAATATGGTAAGGCTTATATGGAAGCCAGGGGCGGCGATACCTTTTCTCCTCGTTTTCACTATTACTTCGGCTCCGCTCTGAAAGAAAAAGGTGAGGTAAGCGATGCACTGGCTCACGCAGATAAGGCCATTAGCGTTTTGGCGGAGGATGAAGACGGCAGCCGCTATTATTTGCTTAAAGGAGAGTGCCACCAGGCATCAGGCCAGAAAGCAGAAGCTATCGATGCCTACAAAAAGGTAACCAGCGGCGATTACAAAAAAGTGGCTGATTACAATATCGACCAACTCTCAAAGTAAGCTGGGGGTGGTTATCGGTTAAGTGCTTACAAAAAAAAATAAGCTAATTTGCCGAACAGCAGATCCAAACATTGAAAACAACAGAAAATATTATGAACTCACCGCAAAGAAACTAGATGCACTAAACCTTCGCGCTCTTAGCGTCTTAGCGGTGATTATACATGATTGTAAACGTTTTCATCTGGAGGGCCGTAAATTGCCTTTAATTTTTTTGCGTAAGCACTTAACCCCCAAACCATTCTACATCTCCTCAGCAGGATCTTCCTTTAAAGTAAAGGTCCGGCTCACCGGATTCAAGGGAGTCTTGACCGTATTGCCCTCCTTATCTACAAGGGTTAATTTGATGGTGTTGTCACCGATTGGCAATCCTTCGATGTAATATGGCTGCCAGCTATCGATCAGGTGTTCTTCGCCGTTGATTTCAGCCTTTACCATGTAATCCGAACCTATAGTTACATTGACCAGGTAAAAGTCGAGCATGACCTTCTCGGTATCTTTTTCTCCTACATAAGTTCCCTTAGGACGGCTGTAGAACAACATGGGTTCGGTGATGTCTTCTGAAGAAGCCAGGTGGCCTTCCACCACATCCAGCTTTTTGGCCAGATGCGCCTCATCTGTTTTGATGCTTTCGTGATAAGATCTAGACAAAAATGCCAGAAGATAGTGCGGGCCTTCTTCCAGTTTGTAGTTAAATTCGGGGGTATATTTGGCCAGGTAAGGTTCGTTGTTCAAAATAAAGTGAATGTGCTGCCCCTGGGCAGAGTTGGCGCACATTTTCTGGGGAGCATCCTCCGTTTGAACGCCAAGTTCGTAATTCTGTACGTCAAAAGCAAAAGTGCCGTCCGTATCGTCATATTCGAAGCCAGCCAATTCGGCGCCTGGGAAAGAGGCGGAAGGCTCAAAAGGAGTAAGCGTATATTTTTTCTCAGCCATCCCTTGATCCATTTCCGTATCGGCGCCAGACCCTTCTTCATTGCCCGGCGCTTGGCTTCCATTTTGGCAAGCCGTAAAAAGTAAAAGTGTAAAGACAAATAAAATGCTTGATGTTCTCATTAGTGATCAAATTTTTGTTTTAGTTTGTTCTTATACGTGCATGGGAAGTGAATTCGGGGCTTGGAAGATAAAAAACGATGATTAATTGTGCTTTATCCATTTTGCCTTTAAAGAAAGAATATTGCTAATTTTGTCCAAATATTAAAAGCTAAAATTACTTTAATTCTTTTGTTGTAACATCCGCCAGTGAGTAGAGGTTCTGGAGAAAATAGAAAATTACAACTATTCCTAAAACTCATGGGGCCTACTATCAGGCTGGATGAATAAGATGTTTTGATTGTTTTGAATAATACGAATATGACTAAAAACCTAGTAGAACTTAAAGTCGATGGAATGGATTGCGCCAATTGCGCTGCCGGAATTACCAAGTTCCTGCAGCGTAAGGGCCTGGAAGACGTATATGTCAACTTTCAGACCAAAGAGGTGAGGTTCAAAATAGGCGATTCCTCCCAAACGATCGAGAAAGTAAAAAACGGCATACAAAAGCTGGGGTATAAGGTTATCGAAGACGACCAGGAGGAAAACTGGTGGACCCTGGAGCGCAAACTCCTCATCAGTGCCATCTTTACCTTGCCCCTGCTTGGTAATCACCTCCTGATGATGGTGGGATGGTCCATTCCTCTATTGCACAATTTTTGGATTCAACTACTTTTGTGCCTGCCCGTCTTTGCGATCGGCGTCCGGCACTTTGGCGCCAGCGCCCTGCGGTCGGTCAAAGCCGGCGTTCCTAATATGGACGTACTGATCTTTATCGGCAGCTCCGCGGCTTTCCTGTATAGCCTGATCGGAACCTTAATGGTGGAGGCCAATTATATTTTTTATGAAACCAGCGCTACCATCATCACTCTGGTGCTGCTGGGTAACTGGCTGGAACATCGAGCTGTACAACGCACGACTACCGCCATCAAGGCGCTGTCAGACCTGCAGGTGGAAGAGGCCTACCGGGTCATGCCTTCAGGCGCCCTGGTGAAGATCAATAAGGAAGAAATCCGGAAAGGATTCCTCCTACAGGTCAATGAAGGCGATAAAGTCCCTGCCGACGGCATCATTGTCAGTGGAGAAGCAACTGTAGATGAATCCATGATCACCGGAGAAAGCGTTCCCGTTGATAAAACAAAGGGTGGAGAAATGATCGGCGGGGCTATCCTTACCTCAGGTAACATCCAGATGAAAGTGACCGCCGCCGGTCGCGATACCGTACTCCAGCAGATGATCGAACTGGTGAAATCGGCGCAGGAGGATAAACCTGATATTCAGCGACTAGCGGATCGCATCAGCGCCATTTTCGTCCCAGTCGTGCTGGTCATCGCTTTATTTACCGTGCTTTTGGGGCACTTTGTCTTTGGGTTCACTTTTCAGCAGGCCTTGATGAATGCAATTGCCGTTCTGGTGATCTCCTGCCCCTGCGCAATGGGACTCGCTACCCCAACAGCCGTGATGGTAGGTGTAGGGCGAATGGCGCGCTCGGGCATCCTCGTCAAAGGGGGACAGACCGTTGAGGTCTTCTCCAGAATCAAAAAAGTGGTTTTTGATAAAACCGGTACATTGACGACCGGAAACTTTAAAATAAAGCATATCGATTACCTCGAGGGGGCACAGGAAAAAGTGCACTCTCTGATCTATCTCATGGAGCAACGCTCTTCTCACCCCATAGCAGCTTCCCTGGTAAAAGCTATGGAGGGTAAGGTCAACGGCCAACTAAGACAGTTTGATCATCTGGATATCTTCGAGGAAAAAGGAAAAGGTATGGTCGCAAAAGACAGCCGGGGACATACCTTTCGGCTGGGATCCGTTCGGGTTTTACCGGAAGGCCAATATGCCGGACCTCACCAGGTTTTTCTCACGGAAAATGACACACTGCTGGCCGCCATAGAGCTGGAAGATGAACTGAAAGCAGATGCCGCAGCCACTGTGGATTTTCTGAAAAAAAATCAAATCCATACCATCGTATTAAGTGGTGATAAAGAACAAAAGACCGCCCAGGTTGCTCAGGCACTTGGCATTGATGAATATTATGCAGAACAATTGCCCGCTGAAAAACTGAATAAAATTTCAGAACTGAGCGATCAGGACTACACCGCCATGGTCGGCGATGGCATCAACGATGCCCCGGCCCTGGCCAAAGCAACGGTGGGGGTTTCCCTGAGCGACGCCTCCCATGCTGCTATTCAGTCGGCTCAGATCATCCTCATTAACGGCAAACTTCAAAGCCTGGCCAAAGCACTGTCCATTAGTAAATTGACGGTTACCACGATCCGCCAGAACTTGTTCTGGGCTTTTATCTATAATGTGGTGGCCATTCCCATCGCCGCAGCCGGGCTGCTGAATCCCATGTGGGGGGCCTTGTTTATGGCCTTCTCCGACATCGTGGTGATCGGAAATTCGATTAGATTGAATTACAGAAAAGAGAAGTAGTTCATAGTATATTAGACTATCCCCTCCCCAAAACCCAAAACCCAAAACCCAAACCCAAAACTTTGGAAATCATAAAAGGACAAAAAACGGCCATTTTATTCGATCCACACAGTCTGGTGGGGCGATACTGCCTGGAGTTACTGGTGGAGCACAGCGCCTATGAGTGGATTTGGGTGTTGTCGGAGCGAAAAAAGGACAAGGACCACCCCAAGATCAAGTGGATTAAGATGAACTATGACAAAGTGGATCATTGGATGGATAAAATAAAGGGGGACGACCTTTTTTGGTGCAGAAGCAGTTTCAAGGACTGGTCGACCATCACAGACGGAAAAAGCATTCGAAAAGCCCTACCGTTCAGGCTGGCCTGGGTGGCCCTGGAGAATAAGGTCAGTCAATTGCTCTTTTTATCTTCCTCCATGGTAGGCCGGGAGGCCTGGCTGCCGGTCCTTAAACAAAGGGCGGAACTCGAAAATGCCGTTCGGGAATTACCCTTCTGGGCGGTGCATATCTTTAAGCCGCCATTGATGATCGAATCCACCCCGGTCAATCGATTCGGAGAAGGCATTGCGAAACAAATATCCGAACTGACGGGGGGCTTCCTCGAAAAATTTCGTCCGCTGGAAGCAGAAGTCGTCGCCAAAGCCATGGTCGACAGCGCTCAGCAACTGAAGAAAGGTGTATTTGAATATACAGCGGAAGAACTGCAGGCCTTATCAGAGCAGTTTTTTCCGAAAAGCCCTAGAAAGACCTAAAAAACAGGGTTGTGTAAAAAGTCGCCTTGCCTCTTTTGCCCGGCTTACATGATTTTATTGTGCGTTTTTTGCCGAAAAAATCTATGATTTTTTCGGCAAAAAACGCACAAAGAATTTTAACAGCTGCGTAATCGAGCAAGACGACTTTTTACCTAACCCTTAAACATTTATTCACCAACAGTCCCTCCAGGGGCTCAACATCGCTATTATGATCAAACGTACTTCCACCATTGAGATAAAAGTCGGCCTGGACGAAAACAACGTTCCCGAGCAGATCAAATGGAAAGCCGAGGACAAGGGCCAGGAGGCGCCTTCTACCAGAGCCAAAGCAATGCTCCTTTCCGTTTTTGACGAGGAAAACCTGGAGACCTTCAAAATCGACCTTTGGACCAAAGAAATGCAGGTTATTGAAATGGACCGCTTTTTTTTCCAGACGCTCAGAGCCATGGCCGATACCTATTTTAAGGCCACCCAAAATGCAGAGTTAGCCTCTGATATGCAGCGCTTTGTACAGTATTTTGGTGAAAAGACAGAAATCATTCCCAAGCAATAAACAAAAGGGGCTTGTCAATTCATTGAAAACCTCTTATATTTGCACCCTGAGCGGCACACGACCAGCTCCCTCTGAACTCCCCCAGGGCAGAAATGCAGCAAGGGTAGGAGGTTGTAGCGGTGCGATGTGACCGCTCTTCTTTTTTTATAGAACAAAACGAGCGGTCGCAACATATTTTAAGTGAGATCCATTCATTACACACCTTTATAAAAACCAACTCTAATGAAGTTCTTTATCGATACGGCTAACCTGGACCAGATTAAAGAAGCCAGAGACCTGGGTATACTGGACGGCGTTACCACCAATCCTTCCCTGATGGCAAAGGAAGGCATTACTGGCTATGATAACATTATGAAGCACTACAAAACGATCTGTGATATCGTTGAAGACGGCGACGTCAGTGCGGAAGTAGTGGCCACCGATTTTGAAGGCATTATAAAGGAAGGAAAACAATTGGCGGAAATCGCCCCCAACATTGTGGTAAAAGTCCCTATGATCAAGGATGGCGTAAAGGCACTTGCCCATTTTTCAGACATCGGGATTGCAACGAATTGCACCCTGGTCTTCTCTGCAGGCCAGGCCATCCTGGCGGCTAAAGCCGGAGCGACCTACCTGTCTCCTTTTATCGGCCGTATCGACGACATCAACTGGAACGGCATGAGCCTGATCGAAGAAATAGCCGAAATCTATAGCATTCAGGGTTATGAGACGGAAATCCTGGCGGCATCCATCCGCAGCTCCAGGCACATTGTAGACGCCGCCCGTGCCGGCGCCGATGTGGTGACCTGCCCGCTGGATGCCATCATGGGCCTGCTCAAGCATCCGCTTACAGATATCGGTCTGGAGAAGTTTTTGGCGGATTACAGAAAAGGAAATTCATAATCATATGGGGGCTGTCTAAATGCCTTAGGCCTGTTAGACAGCCTCCAGTATACATTCAACTCCTCATACATTTTATTCTCATTAGGTGCCTTGTCCGGTATTTGTTGGATAACATCCCCATTTCCCATCATTAGCTGCCATTGTATTCCACTTTATTTTTTGATATTTAAGAGGGATTTTAAATGCTTATATCCGCCATTATGGCGGATATAAAGAGTTGGCGGTAATTTGAAAAAAGACACCTATGCAAGATTTGCAAGCCTATTTGGAAAAAATCTCGTCCCATACCAGCGAGGACTGGAATTTAACTTTACAGTCCTTTAGAAAAGAGAAGTATAAGAAAGGTGACTTTTTTATCAGATTGGGAGGATATAACAACAAAGTATCTTTTGTATCAAAGGGGTTGTTCAAACTGTATTACTTGGCTGAAGGTCAGGAAAAGATAATGTTGTTCTTCGCTGAAGGACAGTTTTTAATTGACTATTTCGGGTATCTTACTCAAACACCATCTATACGCCCCATAGAGGCGCTGGAAGACTCGCTAGCCTATACCATCACACGTGAAAAGTTGAATAATCTTCTCGAAACATCTCAAGCTTGGTCAACGATAGCAAGGATTATGGCAGAAAGGGCCTATATTCTAGCTGTTCAAAGAGCCAACAGACTGCTCCACGATGACTTTGATACTCGTTTTATCACATTTATGACTGAGTATCCCTCGCTTTTGCAAAGAGTTCCTCAATATATGATTGCATCTTATCTTGACATGACCCCCGAGACCCTGAGCAGGGTGAAAAAAAGGACATTTAGAAACAACCCATCCCTAAAGTCTATACACCAAGGTATTGATCCTCACTTGTTGTAACGAAAACGAGATCATCACTTCTTGATTTGAATCAATGAATTGAACTGATGTAAGATTGAATTTTGCATCAACAATTTCAAATTCAAAATCTAGAAAAATGAAACGTATAGTGATGATCATTTCTTGTTTAGTAAGTTTGGGTGGTATTGCTGTAGCACAAACCTCCAATAAAACCGACATAGAGGAAATCCTCTACGAAAACCTAACCACATGGAAACAAATTGAGTCGCATTTACCCGAAGGTTTCCGAACATCCCCTTCCACTTTACCGGAAGAATCTTTTATGGATTGGAATGGCTGGAAAATACATCTGGACTCCTACAAAAATTCAGATGCCCCGGCAAAAGTAATCCTCTTGCACGGGGTAGGCGGAAACGGAAGGCTGTTGTCATTCATTGCCGTTCCCTTGTTCGATGCGGGTTTTGAAGTGATTGCCCCGGATTTACCCGGATACGGTAATAGCATCGTGAAAAAGCGGAAAGTGGTTTACGATGATTGGGTCAACCTTGTATCTTTCCTTATTGACCAAGGAAAAGCAAAAGACCAAAGACCAGTTTTCGTTTTTGGACTGAGTGCCGGTGGTATGCTTGCCTATCATGCAGCTGCAAAAAATCCTCAAGTGGCAGGAGTAATTGCCACCAATTTGTTAGATCAGCGCGATAAAAGAGTGCGAGATGCCTCAACCGGCAGCAAATTCAAGAGTCGCGTGCTTGTGCCCATGCTTAAATTTTCCTCACTTTTTGCGGGTGGCGCAATGCTACCTATGAAAAAAGTTGCTAATATGAAAGCGATTGTGAACGATGAAGAGGTATTAAACCTTTTACTAAGTGATGAAAAGTCTTCTGGCGCGAAAGTACCGCTAAGATTTCTGACCAGTTTAATCAAAGCGAAACCTGCTATCGAGCCTGAAGTTTTTCAGATTCCGGTGTTGTTAGTTCACCCTGGAGAAGACCTCTGGACGCCCATCTGGACCAGCGAAGTGTTCTTTAACCGGCTAACCGGAGAAAAAGAATTAAAAATTCTGGAGAATGCAGGTCATTTCCCAATCGAACAGCCTGGAATCAGCCAATTACCTGATTATTCCATTAAGTTCATAAAAGGAAATTTGTAATTTTAGGAAAGCCTTATTTGGTGACCCTTGAATACAAACTACCGCCAACATTGTATAAGAGCAATAGCGGGTGAAGTGGTAAAATCCAGCTCTATGTAATTAATAAATTTTAGTGGTGTCAGAAAAGTAATCGCCTTGAAATCCGCTACTGCTCTTATACTTGACCGTTGTTACCAATTTAAAGAAACGCCTCCGCAAAGATTATTGACAAAAAAAATCACAAGAGCCGAAACCCTTGCGATTTTTTCAAATTGAACTTAAAGTCCAGTGATTATGCAGAAGCGCCTCCTAAAACAGATTCGAGCTGCATTTCTTTCAGCACCCTATCTTGAATTGGTTGTGTTAAAGAATTGATTTCATCTACGCCCCAAGTGATACCAACTACAGTTCTTACAGGACGCTTGCCAAAAGGCATTTCTGCTAACTTTAAATAAGCATCTACCACCCATTGAGGGTCGGGTGCGTCCTCGCTTTGTAACATTTGAGCAAAATTCTCGCCCATTGCTGTTGGAACACCTGCCAATTCTCCATAAGATTCCAACACTTTGTTGTGAGCAGGCACTTGGCCAGAAGCCAAAAGTCCTGTTCCAAATGGTCCGGGTTCTACCATTACGACATCTACACCAAAAGGAGAAACTTCATATCTTAACGCTTGAGAGTAGCCTTCTAAAGCGTGTTTGGTAGCGGTATAGGTTCCGAAAAATGGAGGCGACATACGACCTACCAAGGAAGATGTATTGATGATTAAGCCTGAACCAGCCTTACGCATAGAAGGTAAAACCGCTTGCATTACTCTAATAGCACCATAATAATTGGTTTCCATTTGAAAGTGGGCTTGTTCTACACTGAATGCTTCGGTAATACCTAAGTACATAATCCCTGCATTATTAATCAGGATGTCGATATTCCCTGCTGCTGTAAGGATATTTTCCATTGCCTCTTTTACAGATGCATCCTTGGTTACATCCATATCCACTACTTTGATACGGGGCGAATGGGCTTCTAATTCAGTTTTTGCCGTTGCATTTTTCCCATTTGGGTTACGCATCGTGGCGAATACTTTGTTGCCTTTGTCGGCAAAATCTTTAGCGGCCTTTAAGCCAAATCCGCTACTGCTTCCTGTGATGATTATATTTTCCATGTCTCTGCTTTTATTTTCTAGGTCCTGAAAATTCTTTGTTTTTAAATGAATATTAAAAACCAAACAGTCCGTTGTCATTGTACGTACACACCTTCTTCGCTATAGTCCGTAAAAAGAGCTAAAAATGCATTGTTGGCGGCCTCTTTTAAATTTTCCTCCGCCATTGTTTGTGCTTTTGATTAATTAAACGCGCTTGTCGATTTAGTCGAATTACAGGCTGCGATTAATCCTGTAAATATTAGAATTGTAACTACTTGTTTCAGCGTCATGATTTTATTACTTTTACTTTGCAAGCAATCATACGCAAATAACTTTTCTATTGCAAGTAATTGTTGAAATAAATTGCATTTTGCAAGTAATTTAACACAGGCTTAACATGACACACAAATTCCGCTGCGATTTAATGGATAAGAACGGTGGATGCAATAAATCCAAAAATGACTAGAAAGGAATTTAACGAGATTTGCGGACTATTTGGCATTGGATTACCTTTTCAAGGTATGCTTTCATCTTGTAAAAAAGAGGACGATATATCCACACCTTTTTCAGGAAAAGTGCTAGTTATTGGTGCTGGAGCTGGTGGTTTATCAGCTGGGTATTTCCTAAAACTAACAAGAAACTGATTTCGAAATTATTGAAGCTTCATCTGCTTATGGCGGTAGAATGAGAATTAACACAAGTTTTGCTGATTTTTATCACCCGAAAGTAGCGGACAAAAAACATATTACAATGCTGCTTTTGGACAAAATACCACCAAGAATATACTGGGATTGTTCGTAGTGGGTGCACCTGCACAAGACTTTATTTCTCGTTCAGGAGATGATTTGAAGAATTTTATATTAAGTGAACTTGATAGTATTTAACTAAGACACCAAATCCAACACATACTCAATCACGCCATCCACGGCCTTTTTCGGGTCCTTAGAAAAGGCCTGCGCCGGCCGGTTGGCAATAATGGTATTAAAAGATAAGCCTTTGTGCCCCAATAAATTGGATAAACCGTAAATGGCGGAGGTCTCCATCTCAAAGTTGGTAATCTGTAGCCCCCTGAAGTCGAATTGGGCAAAAAGATCGAGTTGCTGCAAAGGCTCAATAGGCTCAAGACGGAGCTTTCTGCCTTGCGGGCCATAAAAGCCTGGCGCCGTCAACGTAATGCCCTTTCGGGTGTTCCTGGCAAGATCGAGCAACAGCTCCGGATTAGCCGCGGCTACATAAGTTGACTGAGGAAGATTCAGGTGCTCCTTGTCGTATTGCTTCCAGCTGTCGTGGAGTTCTCGTTCCCGCTGGTTTAAAGGCCGCTTATAATATGCCATCAAATTATCCAGCCCCAGCCCAAAGGAAGAAGCTACAATGGAATCCACCGGAATGTCTTTTTGCAGACTGCCACTGGTGCCCACCCGGATAAAATTCAGACTGCGAATCGTTTCTTTCAATGTTCTTTTTTCCAAATCCACATTCACCAATGCATCCAGTTCATTAATGGCAATATCGATGTTGGCGGTGCTGATGCCCGTGGAAAGAACCATCAACCGCTTTTTTCCCAACCAACCGATATGCGTGACAAACTCCCGCTTCTGCACCTTTCTGTCAATGCGGTCAAAATGACGGGAAATGCGCTCCACCCGCCCGGGATCACCCACCAACATCACGGTGTCAGCTACGTCCTCCGGAAATAAATTGAGGTGATAAATGCTGCCGTCCGGATTCAACACCAGATCAGCTTCTGAGGATAATTGCATAGGTATGATGATTTTTGAATGACTGTTCTCTATTTTTGCAAAAAAGCAAATTATGAAAAAAATCTATCATTTAGCAAACTGCAAAACCTGCCAGAAAGTGATCGCCCAATTGAATAATGGGGAAGGCTTTGAATTGCAAGACATTAAAACATATTCCATTACGCCGGAGCAACTGGATTTTCTCAAAGAAAAAGTAGGTTCCTATGAGGAATTGTTCAGCCGCCGGGCCATGAAGTACCGCTCCATGAAGCTGAATGAAAGGGAACTTTCTGAAGACGATTACCGTTCTCTTATCCTCGATGAATATACGTTTTTGAAAAGACCGGTCGTCGTCATCGACGGCGTTGTCTTTGTCGGCAGCGCTAAAAAAGCAGTGCAAGGCGCCTTAGAAAAACTGCAATAAAACCATGATCAACAAAGAAAGCATTAGCGATTATTTTCAACACCTTCAGGACGATATCTGCCGTCAGTTGGAACAAGCGGACGGCGAGGGCAAATTCCAGGAAGACCAATGGCGGCGCGATGGGGGAGGCGGCGGCCGCTCCCGGGTGATCCTCGGCCGTCACATCGCCAAAGGAGGCGTGAATTTCTCAGCCGTACACGGCCCCATGCCGGATAAGATTACCAGGGCTTTAAAGATCGATTCCGGCCAATTCTTCGCTACCGGAGTGTCCATCGTTTTACACCCGGAAAACCCCTGGACGCCCATCATCCACATGAACGTTCGCTATTTTGAGATGGACAACGGCCTCTGGTGGTTTGGCGGAGGCATTGATCTTACGCCCCACTATATCGCAGCTGAAGAAGCTCGTTTTTTCCATCAACAATTAAAAGCAGTTTGTGACCGGCACGATCCTGAATACTATCCTCGCTTCAAAAAATGGGCAGATGATTATTTTTTCCTCAAACATCGCGATGAAACCCGGGGCATCGGCGGTATCTTCTTCGATCGCTTAAATGAAATCGAGGGAAAAACGAAGGAAGAACTATTCGAATTTGTGAAAGAGGTCGGAGAAGCCTTTTGCCCGATCTACATCAAGCTGTTAAACGATAATAAAGACCGGGCATTTACGGAAGAGGAAAAGCACTGGCAAATGATCCGCCGGGGTCGTTACGTGGAATTCAATCTGGTATGGGACAAAGGGACGAAATTCGGTCTGGACACCGACGGTCGCACCGAATCCATCCTCATGAGCATGCCGCCGCAGGCAGAATGGCTCTATAATCATCAGCCGCTGAAAGATAGTAAGGAAGCGGAAACATTAGAGTTGTTGAAAAAAGGATTAGACTGGATCAATGTTTAAATGTTCTTATCAATTACACAAAACCGTAATCGGTTCGGTCTCTATGGTGTTACTCAGGTTCCCGGCCCGGTCGCGCAGTTGGATCGTGAAGAAAAATTCATCGGTTGGGAATTGAGCGTTAGGCAAACAGGCAGGAGCGCCGTTGGGGTAAGTACAGCAGATCTGAAAAGGGGTATTAGGGATCTTGACGGTAATTTCTCCGGAAATGCCGTTACCCACGCCCTGGGTCGGTATTAAAGGGAGCTTGAAGGTGGTAACGAAGCCATCCCGGCTATCCGTAAGGAAGACATCCGTAGAGTCGCTTTCCGAGCTCAGGTTGCCGTCACCATCCGTAAATTCAAAAGTGATCTTGAGGGTGTCGGGAACGGCGTTCTGATTGCCCTGCGCTATGGCCGTTTTATTCATTCGCAAATAAGTGATCACGGGCTCGTCAGGATATTCCGGAGGCGTGGCGCAGCCGAATATCATCAGCGTCAGACCGGTCAAATAAAAAAGTAGGGTGGAATGTCTTTTCATCAATGCTTACATTTGAATTCAATATAAATATTTTTGCCAAAAAAAAGATGGATTGGAAGTCAGCCGGCAGTCAATTACGTGATAAAATCAGGGTAGTCAGTGAGGAAAGCTTCGAGGAGTTGGCCCTGGCTGTTTTTCGTTATCAGGCCGAATACAATCCGCTCTATCGGCAATATATAGATTTATTACGCCTCAAACCGCAAAAGGTTGATCGGCTGGAACAGATTCCTTTTTTGCCGATTCAGTTTTTTAAGACTCATGAGATTAAAACGGGGGAATGGAACCCGGAAATGTGGTTTAGTAGTTCCGGAACGGGAGGTTTTGCCGCTAATAGCCGCCATGCCGTTTGCTCGGTTTCCTGGTACCTGGACAATACCGTGCGGATCTTTGATTTTTTTTATGGAAAAATTGAGGAGTATGCTGTTTTAGCTTTATTGCCCGCCTATCTCGAGCGGGAGGGGTCTTCTCTGGTGCTGATGGCGGAGCATTTCATTAAGCGGTCAAAGTACCCGCAGTCAGGATTTTTTCTGTATGATCAGGAAGCATTAATCAAAACACTCCAATCGTGCCGGGAAGCGAAAATTCCGGTTTTGCTGCTGGGCGTAAGCTTCGCGCTCTGGGATTTGGCGGAAAATCATCCTGTAGATCTATCCGGAGCTATCGTTATGGAAACGGGAGGCATGAAAGGACGCAGGAAAGAAATTACCCGTGCAGAACTCCATGGTATTCTTTGTCAGGCTTTTCGGGTAAAAAATATTCATTCGGAATATGGCATGACGGAATTGTTTTCACAGGCTTATTCCAAAGGAGAAGGGCTCTTTTTCCCGCCACCTGCCATGAAAGTCCTTACCCGGGAAATTACCGATCCCTTGTGTCCTCAAAAGTACGGTAAAAACGGTGCGATCAATATCATCGACCTGGCTAATATAGACACCATCAGCTTCATCGCCACGGATGATCTGGGAAAAGTCTACGAAGACGGCTCTTTTGAGATCCTCGGGAGAATGGATGCCAGTGACATCAGGGGGTGCAATTTACTTTTGGAATAAATTAAGGTGATCGACTTTAATAAAATCAGCGCCCTGCGAAGAGAGGAATGTTAAAGAATAAGTTCTGCAAACCCTCCGGAGCCGCCCTCCTCGTGTTTTTTGATATAAGATTGAAGCAATTCTTTTTGTTGATCGGGAGTAATATCCGGATGATCGGTATATAAGCCTTTTATATTTCGTTGGCGATAAGCTTCGTAAAGTGAAACGGCGCAAGCCACAGAGATATTCAGACTTTTTGCCATGCCAACCTGGGGTACGGTGAAATTCCCGTCGGAAAACGCCAGCGTTTCGGGAGTGATCCCATATTGTTCATTTCCAAAAAGGAGGGCCGTGGGGCGAGTCAGGTCGAGTTCATATAAAGAACGGGTTCCCTTAGCGAGGTGAGTACTGAAAATACGCTGATATTGTTGCCGGACGTGTTTGAAGCAGGCTTCTCTGTTTTGATAATAATTGACGTTAACCCACTTTCTGGCGCCCGCCGAAGTTTTTTTTCCCAGCACCAGTCGGCTGAACCTGAGCTCTTCTGCCGTTTGGAGTATGAAGATCTCACAAACACCCACGGAATCACAGGAGCGCAGGACGGCCCCGATGTTGTGCATATCATGGACATTTTCCAATACAATGCTAAGCGTCGGTTGCCGTCGGGCGACGGTTTGTTTTATTTTTTCAAGTCTTTCCGGCTTCATGAAAAAAGTTAAATAGGAGTCGACCTTAATTGTTGTCTAATCCTTTAAATCAGGTTTTGTCCTTTCCAAAGAAACGACATTCACTTTTGTCAGCCAAACTCGCGAAGATTCATGTTTTACGCTAAAAAAGGGGATTAATTTACTTTCTGAAAACGATAATTTTTAAACTGCAGGATATTCACAAATTTATTCTCAAACTGCTCAATGGGCAAGTTTTCCTGCCCGGTGGTCGTGGGCTTAACTACGCGCTCAAATTCGAAGGCCGTATGCATGTACTGAGGAGATTCCTTTTCCAGGTGATACTGAAACTTGTTTCCATATTTTTTAAGCATTCGTCCTGAAAAAAGCATGACATCATAACCCAGATAGGCCTCAAAAGGAGCGATGAGGCCGTACTGGTCATAAAAGTCTCTTTTAAATTCGGCAACATCGGTATCCTGATCATCGAGGAAGGCGTTGCTGGAGATGTGGACATTTAGTTTTTCGAAATAATCCAGATCGATGCGGTCGTATTGCTGCCATTGGGGGAGGCCGTAGACTTCCAGGTACTGGAAAGGATCGCGATCCAACTCGATCTGGGACATCATTAGGTAAACGAAATTCTGATCGGAGGAGGACCAGGCCGGGATGATGAAGGCGATGGAATCCTGCTCATTCAGGTAAGGCGTCAGGTCAAGGTCTTCGGCGACGGGAAATTCATCTGCGGGAAGGACGTATTCCGCGAGAGGTTGTACTTCGGCGGATCCTGAATACAGCTTATTGGCGTCCTGGAAGTACTGTACGGTCTGGCGTTTAGCCGGTGAATCCTGGTAAAGGATGACAATTTGCTCAGGCTTAAACTTTTTACGGGCATTAAAGATAATGGCCCGGCAGTGCGCCTCCAGGCTCGGGCTTACCTGCAGGTAGTTTGGGTTGTTACCGGTCAGGTTGGAAGAGGCGCTGTAGGGGGATATCATGGTGACATCGTTGCGCTTGGCAAACTCGGCCACCATTTTGATGTTATCCCGTCTGTAAGGACCGACAATGAGATCCGCATTTTTCAGTGCCCTATTATTTTGGAGCAATTCATTGACAGCTTGCTCTGAGCCTTTGCTGTCCAGTACATTAACTTTCAAGCTGATGCCTTCATTTTCGAGCTTCTTCAAGGCCATTTTGGTCCCACCATAATAATTGAGCGTCCATTTGGAAATATTGCTGAACTGATCCGAGATGGGGTCGAATTGATTAGTCAGGAACGGAAGCATTAAGACGACATTGTAGGAAGATTTTTTTACCGACCCAAAGTTGTCGCGTTCGATGATCCCCGATGATGGATTTCCAGTGGAAATATCGATGGGGGAGGTCGCAATCGAGTTGATCGGGGAATATTGATCAGCGGAGAGCATTGTCCAACGTACGGTATCCATTTTTTCGGTAGGCGTTTCTGCGCTCACCCGCACCCATTCATTTTTGATGGGATCGTATACCAATGGACTTTGCAGGGGTTCCATTTCCTCTTCTTTTTTATCTCTGACGCTGGGGGCGTCCTGTGCTTTTTTAAAAAGCTCACAACTTGTGCTGAACAGCAGGATCAGAATAAAAAGAACGATATTACTCCCACTCGATAGTTGACGGTGGTTTGGTGCTGATATCATAGACTACACGGTTTATTCCTTTAACATTGTTTATTATTTCGCTGGACACGGTGGCCAGAAACTCATAAGGCAAATGGCTCCATTCCGCTGTCATTCCATCCGTTGAATTAACGGCACGCAGGGCTACGGCTTGCTCATAGGTGCGTTCATCTCCCATTACACCAACTGATTGGATCGGTAATAAAATGACCCCTGCCTGCCAAACCTTATCGTACAAGTTATGCTTTTTTAAGTTATTTATAAAAATAGCATCCGCCTCTTGCAGCAACTTCACCTTTTCAGAGGTGATATCGCCGAGTATTCTGATGCCCAGTCCAGGTCCGGGAAAGGGATGACGACCAACGATGTTCCTGGGAATGTCTAATTCATTTCCGACGCGACGCACCTCGTCCTTAAATAACATCCTTAGGGGCTCAATTATTTTAAGCTTGAGCATTTCGGGCAGTCCGCCTACATTGTGATGAGACTTGATCGTGACGGAAGGACCATGTACAGAAACCGATTCGATGACGTCAGGGTAGATTGTTCCTTGCCCCAGCCAATCGATATTGGTGAGCTTATGGGCCTCATGTTCAAAAACTTCGATGAAGACCCGGCCAATGGCCTTGCGCTTTTCTTCGGGATTAGAGATGCCTGAGAGGGCTTCATAGAACTGATTCTTGGCGTCAATGCCCACCACATTAAGCCCCATGCTTTTATATGAATCCAGTACCTCTTCAAATTCATTTTTCCGCAGCAGGCCGTTATCCACGAAAAAACAGATCAGCCGGTCGCCAATGGCCCTATGGAGCAATTCAGCAGCCACAGTTGAATCCACGCCGCCGGAAAGGCCCATCAGCACCCTTTCCTCGCCTATAGTCCGGCGTAATTCCTCTATGGTATGTTCTGCAAAAGAAGCCGGCGTCCAGGTACCCCTACATCCGGCGATGTTATAAACAAAGTTTTGGAGTAATTTTTTTCCATCGAGACTGTGGGTGACTTCCGGATGAAATTGCAGGCAAAAAACAGGCTGCTGAAAAATCCCGTTTTTTGAACGGAAGGCTGCTACCTCAATGCTTTCTGTGCTGGCGATGACCTCAAATTGATCCGGGACTTGATTGATGGTGTCGCCATGGGACATCCACACCTGGCTTTTTTCCGGAATGTTGTGTAGTAAGGTGTCGTCCTGGTTGATCTGAGTCAACCTGGCTTTGCCATATTCTCTTTTGTTGGAAGGTTCCACGCTGCCTCCCATTTGCTGGGCAATCAGCTGCGCTCCGTAGCAAACACCCAGAACCGGTCGACGCCCGAGCAAAGGTTCCAGGTCAATCTTCAGTGCATTGGCATCGGTAACAGAGAAAGGACTGCCGGAAAGGATGATCCCTTTGTATGAATCGTCGAGTGCGGGGATTTTATTAAAAGGTACGATTTCACTGTATACATTTAATTCGCGTATTCTTCTTGCGATGAGCTGCGTATACTGTGAGCCAAAGTCTAATATCAGTATTTTATCTTCCATGCCGCAAATATATAGCCGACATTGAATAAATTGGCATTTTTGAATGGTAAAGGCTGAAAAAATTAATTTTTAGCAATAAGTGGGCATCGAAGGCGGAATGCCGGTTAGTGCCGCCTTTTCCGATGCCCACTTCCCGAATATAGCGATTATTCCTTCAGGAAAATGTTGAATTCAACTCTCCGGTTGCGCTCTCTGCCACCAGGGGTGGCATTACTGGCGATCGGTTTTTCTTCCCCATAACCGACATAAGCCATCCGGTCAGGGCTAATGCCTTTGGAGACCAGGTAATCATAACAAGCTTTGGCTCTTTGCTCTGAAAGCCGCTGATTAAGGTCGGCGCCTCCGGAACTATCCGTATGGCCTTCGATGGATAGGTCGTAATCCGGATATCGGCGCAGGATCTCCAGCACCTGATCCAATACGGGGAAGGAAGTAGAGCGAAGGCTGGAACTTCCGGTGCGGAACTCTACTGCCCGGGTGGCAAATTCCAGTATTTCTTTATCTTTCTCTTCGATGACCGGGCAGCCGTTATTGGTAAGTGGGCCGGCCCTTTCCGGGCAGCGATCCTGATTGTCGGGTATTCCGTCGCCATCGGTATCGGGACAGCCGTTGGTGGCCCTGCTTCCGGGAGTATTCGGACATTGGTCGTCCTTGTTGGCGATGCCGTCATTATCATCGTCCGGACAGCCGTTAAGAGAAGCCGGACCGGCTTCATTTGGACACTCATCCCGGTCGTCCGGAGTTCCGTCATTGTCGGCGTCCCGAACAGGGCAGCCATTCAGAGATGGCAGGCCGGCTTCCTCGGGGCACTCATCGTCCTTGTCGGCTACACCATCGCCGTCGGTATCTGGGCATCCCCGAAACTCCAGAAGTCCAGCCACTTCGGGGCAGTCGTCGTCCTTGTCCGCGATATTATCCCCGTCGGTATCCGGGCAGCCGCTAAAGCGCGAAAGCCCTGCAACATCCGGGCATGCATCATAGATATCGGCGATGCCGTCGCCGTCGGTATCCGTTACAGGAGGCAGCTCCGGCAGCTCTTCCGGGCCGGGACCGAAAAGGAACTTTAAGCCGGCGCCGGCCTGGACATTGTCCCTTAAGTCCTCAAAGCCGAAGCGGTACTCTACTTTGGTATTAAGGTAGAAATGACGGCCCAGCCGGAAATCAAAGCCTACCCCTACAGGGGCCTGAAAAGTGAACTCATCGAATTCCTGCCAGGTGGTACCTCCCCCGGCGAATAAAAAAGGAACGATGAAGTTTTTTTCCTTGAACAGCTGAAATTGCAGTAAAGCGTCCAGGCTACTGAAACCAATCTCATCAAAATTGCCCATTTCATCAGTGGGAAGTTTGGCTTTTCCGATCTTCAGCGGGAACATCAGATTGAAATTATTGCCAAGGTTTCTTGAATATCCTATTTCGAAAGCTGCGGTAAAATCATCGCGATCGATGTTGCTGGTAATGGGGTACTGAAAATTAATGGCGGCGCCTCCGAAATTCAGTCCATCTTTTGCCAGGTTATATTGCGCCTGGGCATTTGGAAGAGACAACCCCAGGGCGACGCAAAGAACGAGTAGAATGTTTCTCATAATTTAATTTATTTGAGGTTCAATGAAAATGTTCATTCTTTTTTCAATATAGTGAAATGAATGATCGGGTTAAGGGGAAACTTACCTAACCTAAGTTGCATCGCAACTTAGGTGTAGATGGTAAATGGTAGAAAGTAGAAAGATTTCTGCCTGAAATGGACAAATAGATACCTTTTTTGTTGTATTTCTTTCTACCTGATACCTGCTACCTTCTACTCAAGTTGTTTCGCAACTTGAATTACCTAATATAGGAATTTTAGGCAAGTTAAGTGAATACGAGATGATTTAGTCTATTAATCCTCTGCCTTCTTTATTGATTTTTCCTTCCTTTTCCAGTTTTTTCATCAGCCGGTCAAGAATTCCGTTAATAAAGTCTTTGCTTTTATCGGTGCTGTACACTTTTGATATTTCCACGAATTCATTCAAGGTGACTTTGGAAGGGATGGTCGGGAAGTACATTAGTTCGCAAAGCGCCATTTTCAACAAGATCATATCAATGATGGCAACGCGTTCGGCATCCCAGTTTTTCAGGCTTGGCTCGATGATGGCCAGCAGGTCAGTATCGGTTTGGAACACTTTTTGGAGCAATACTTCTCCAAATTCGACGGTCGTTTCTTTGGTGGGTTTGTAGCTTTCGTAGAAAAAAGGGCTGGCAGGAAGGGCCTTGATCGTTTTTTTCAATGAACCGACAATGAGGGATTTGTCTACCATCCACTGGGCGTCGAAATCCTCCATTTTTTCTTCAAAAGCCTCATTGCTGACGCAATGCCTGTAAAGCGTCAATAGGATCTTTTTATGATCTTCCTGTGAGTTGTCTTTTTGCTCAAGATAAGCTTTGTAGTCTTCTGTTTTAGCAAAATCAGTATACACAAGGCGAAGGGTGTCTTCGTCTATCAGGTTCTCGAAGCCATGTTTTTTGGTCAGACGCAGGAATCCTTCATTTTTCAGAACGGAACGTATAGGGTCATTGGTGGCTAATTTAGCAGTGAAGTTTTGATCTTCTTTGGTAGGCAAGAGCTTAGCTTCTTTTATGGCCAGATCCCGTAAGGCGTAACCGGCTACCTGAGCGAAGGAATAAAGGTTGAACAAGTATAGTTCAAAGGATTTCCGTACGCTAATTCGGTAGCTTTCCAGAGCACCTGGTAATTCTAATTTTTGGTCTCTACCTGCGGCGTAGAGGATCTGCATGACTTTAATGCGGATATTCCTTCTGCTAAGCATAATTTTCAAAAAACTCTTTACGGGATACGGGACTCGTTTGCAAAGAAAAGGCAATTTTTATAAAAACCTGAAAACTCAGGCTTTTAATTTTAAAAAATGCGTGTTTAATGGGGAAGTGAACATTGGTTATCAGTTATCAGTCTGTTGACCAATAACCGACAACCTTATGTTAAAATACTGAAATCAAAAGATTAAGTCAGCATTAGAGATTATTGCATATATTTTTCTTTTATCTGTTTGAATTCTTTTGGAAACTTCTTGATGTGCCATTTCTCGAGTATTTTTCCATTGTGCAGCAAGACCACTCCGGGATTGGAACGGATGATGGTTTTTAACAAAATGTCATCAGCGGTATAGATAGGATAGTCGATTTGAGCTGCCTGTCTGAAGTCATTGAGTTTGTCTGTTGTGGAAGGACCTGTAATGGCATAGACCCTAACATCCTCCTTGATCGCATCGGCTGCTACGGTATTGACCTTTTCACGCCACAGTCTGGAATAATCTTCGTCCCAGTCATACTGATCTACAGTGACTCTGTTTTCCTGTACTTCCGCGATATTTCTTTCAATGATGGTAGTATCCTCCCTGTATAGCGTATCAAGAGTGAAAATGGTGTCTTTGACAACAGCTTCCATGCTTTCAACCTCGCCTTTAAGCTTATGAGCAACGATCATGAAACTATAGCCTGAATCAGAGAGCAGGTCTTCCGTCACGCTATAGCCCTCCACGTCCGAAACGTCGAATTCGCTGATCTTATTGATGGGTATTTCCGGTTCGGATTTGATCTGTTCGCTTTGCCAGACTTCTTTATCTGCGTAATTTTTATATTCTTTCAGATATTGGTCAAAAGGAATTTCGATCACCTTTCCGGTTTCTTTATTGGTGATCCTGTAGGCTGTAACAGTAATGTTGCTAATGGCCTCATCCTGTTCGGCTTTTTCTTCCGCAAGGTCAGTGCCTACTTTAAAAGGGCGGAAATCGGTATGAGGAAGGTCCCATTTGTAGTTACTCAAGCAATAGATGATGAGACCTGCTATGGCAATGGCTATGATTCCTCCGCGCACGCTCGGGCTCAGGATCTGGTGCATGGATTTGTAGAAAAACAGGAAGACGAATGCCGGGATGAGCAGGAAAACGTCTTTCAGGAAGGAAGTTTGGGGTTTTAGCTTAATAAAATCCCCGAAGCAGCCACAATCGGTCACTTTCATATTGGTTTCTACATAAGGCCCCCACTGGCCGAACTGGAAGAAGTTAACGCCTTCCGGCACATAACCGGTTAGGTAGGTGAACCCTGTTAGGAAAGTAAAAAAGGCCACCAAGAGGAAAAACGCCCAGCTCGTGAATCGCGGCCAGGTCCCTAACAGCAGCATAAGCCCCAGGATGATTTCAAAAACGATCACGCCTACTGAGAATCCGATGGCATATTCTGATAGGGTAGGAAAGAGAGGGGCGATGAAAGACAAGACCGTATCCTCAAAAGTACCCTGAAATTCCGCAAAATATTGTTCCATTTTGTAAGCTGTGCCGAGAGGGTCGACAGCTTTCACCCAGCCTGAAAAAATGAACAGAACGCCGCAAAAGTTCTGGAGCAGGCTTACGATCCAGTTGTCCAGGTCATCACGAAAAAAGATTCCAATGAGCACGGTTAATAATACAGCGGCTATGGCTACGATCAACACTAAGGTTCCTAATGTCATGCTTTTTCAGATTTAGGTTGTGAACGGTTTTCTTCTATTTTGATCAAGGCAAAAATAGCATAGTTTATGATATCCCGGTAGTTGGCGTCCAGGCCTTCAGAAGCGATAGTCTGGCCCTGATTATCTTCGATTTGCTTGACGCGCAGCAGCTTCATCAATATGAGGTCGGTATAAGAGCTGATGCGCATCTCCCGCCAGGCCTCGCCGTAGTCATGGTTCTTGTGATCAAGCAGGGTGCGCGTTTGCACGACTTGCTCATCATAGAGCCGATCGACTTCTTCAGTGGATATTTCCAGGGGGAGTTGTTCATCGGCGTCCAGTTGGATCAAGGCCATTATGGCATAATTAATGATCCCGATGTACTCTGTTTCGACGGAGTCTTCCACTTTTTGTTGGCGGAGTTCTTCGATCGTTCGGATGCGTTTGGCTTTGATGTAGAGTTGGTCGGTCAGGGAATAGGTTCTAAGAATGCGCCAGGCAGTGCCGTAATCCTGTGTTTTCTGGATAAAGATGAGTTTGCATTTGGCGATGGCCTGGTCGAACTGTTGTAGCGTTTTTCCCACTGAAATTATTTTTTCGCAAAGATAAAGATTCGACTTCCTAATTAAAGGGTTATTAAGCAGAATCTTTGTTAACGAGAAGTAAAAGTGCTTCTTTTTTTTGTCAAAATGAGGTCGTTTTTTTTCTAAAATTTTTCAACAAATGAAGAAAAAAACCGGCTTTTTGACGGCATTTACATTGTAGTTTGTTAACAAATTTGAAGACAGCCAGAGTGCATTTTGATAAGGATAATGGAGTGTTTTTTGAATGGTTAGTGGCTTAAATGCTTGATAGTTAGTAAGTTGATTTACTACAATAGCGGTGTTTTTCGTGGAAATCAACCTCAAAGGTCTTTAAGACCTTTGAGGTCTAAGCATTGCTACACCCCAAATTTTTCAACAAATTGGCTCTGTTTCACTATTCTTTTTTCGTATTATCCTGCCTCAAAAACAGATTTCGATATCCATGAACGATACTTACCAAACCATAACCGCGCCTTCTACTGGATTCTTCAAGGATAAGGGAAGTAAATTCTTCGCCTACGCCTTCCCCGTCTTTACAGAGGAAGAATGGCAAGTGCATTTGCAGGAGGTCAAAAAGGAACACTTCAAGGCGAGGCATCATTGTTACGCTTACCGGCTGGGCATCGAACAGCATAACTTCCGCGCCAATGACGACGGCGAACCGAGCGGCACCGCCGGCAGGCCCATCCTCGGACAAATCGATAGCTTTGAATTGACGAACGTTATCATCATAGTCGTGCGGTATTTCGGCGGGACAAAACTGGGTACCTCAGGCCTGATCAATGCCTACAAATTAAGTGCGGCCTATGCCCTTCAAAATGCCGAAATTGTGGAAAGACTAATCGAAGACGTCTACCAGCTGACCTTCGATTACAGCCTGATGCCGGATGTGATGAATGCTTTAAAAAAATTAGACCTGAATGTGATTCTTCAGGATTTCGGGACAAGCGGAAAAATACAAGTTGCCATCCGCCAAAGCGAAGTGGAAAATACCTTGCTCCAGCTTAAAGCGCAAATCGCCGGGCTGCATCTGGAGGAAGCGGAGCAGATGGAAAAAATTGATGGATTAGAGATGGAGTTGTTGTATGTAAGGTAAAAGGTTGCCTCTAAAGCATCCTGCAGATCTGCCGCCCGGCTAGCCGGGATCCAGCTGAATAAATTGCTTTTTTGGCGGTCTTTTGGAAAGGGAAATTTCATTTTTCCTTCCAAAAGACCGCCAAAAAAATATTTTATCGGCCGTTCTAACAGTTATCTGCTAATCACTAACCTCCTGCTCAATCTCCCCTGCCCATTAGATAAAGAAACAATATACATTCCTTCACTCAATTGATGCCCATCAAAAGAAATGCGATTACCTCCCTCAAAAAGTCGGATATGCTCGTTTTTGATTCTCTTGCCCAGTAGATCAAAGGTCTCCAATTGATAAATACCATTCTCCAGACTCTCTATAAATAATTCTGTTCTGCCTGTGGTAGGGTTGGGGCTTATGGAGAAAGCTTCGATCTGAACCATTTCTTCCGAAGTATTGGTGGACAAGCACCGGGGATCTTCTTCCGCCCATACAACGAGGGAGTAATCACCGGGGAAGAGCGCGGGGTCGGGGAAGTTGACCGGAATAGAAAGGGCCGGAAGGAAAACATCAGCGCTTATGGAAAGCGGATTCTCTCCCACATCTTCAGCATCCGTAGGAGTACCGCTCAACACGATACAGCCTAATCCTACTTCCGGGGTGAATACACAGTTAGGTGGATTACAGGCATAGTCTATTCCCACCGGCAACCCGCCAATGGCGCCTTCAGTAGCAATCGTGATCGAATCAAGCGGTGATTCAAGTACTATAGCACCGAAAGGAATGGCGATCGTGTCCGGCGTTACTACCGTGAAAACAAAATTGAAAGCCGCATTCAAACAGGCCGTATCCGTAATGCCTTGATCCGGAAACGCCTCTGAAACGGGCAGCGGATAAACACCAGCGTCAAAACCGGCAAAGGCGGTATCCGGCATACAGACAGGCTCCTGAGCCTGCAATTGAATGGCAAAGACCATAAGCACACCAATAAGTAGAAAGTTCTTCATTTTTGGAATTTTGAAAAGTAAAAAAAAAGTGATTGGAAAACTTGAAACATCCCGAAACTTTTAGGCCCCAAAATTAAAGGAGGACTCATTTTTTTTTATCCAATAAAGAACAATATAAATTATTTGTGTGAAGGGAATAACAATTGATGAAATTTTTGGATCAACTTAGTCGGAAGCCTAACAGAAAGTTTATATTTAGTCTGTGGATTTATAAAATCGGTTTATGAAAAAATTATCTGCCCTTCTTGTAATGGTGATTTGCTGGTCGTTCAACTCCTTGTCCGCTCAAAATACTCAAATTTCCGGGACCATCACTGACGCGAGCACCGGGGAGGTGCTTATCGCAGCCAGTGTAAGAGCGAATGACAACCTTGGCGTTATTACCGACCTTAATGGATACTATCAATTGAGCTTGCCAAAGGGAGAATATGTGCTTACCATCAGTTATATCGGTTATGAGACCGTCAGAGAACGGTTACTGATTCAGGAGAACAACGATGACCGGGTACTAGATTTTGCCCTCCAACCGGCTTCCGAGGTGCTCAATACGGTCACCGTGACTTCCGGGCGATTCGAAAAACCCATCGGGGAAGTGACCGTTTCTCTGGAAGTGTTGCAACCTTCTTTGATCGAAAATACCAACAAAACAACGCTGGATAAGGCGATTGAGAAAATTCCCGGCGTGCAGGTCATCGACGGGCAGGCCAATATAAGGGGTGGATCAGGCTATTCATTCGGAGCCGGCTCCAGAGTGCTGTTGTTGCAGGATGATATTCCGATATTACAACAGGATGTCGGCTTTCCCAACTGGTTTGACGTGCCTGTGGAAAATGTAGCTCAAATAGAAGTGATCAAAGGTGCTTCCTCCGCACTGTATGGCTCGGCCGCCTTGAACGGTATCATAAACTTCAGAACGGCCTTCGCCAAGGATGAACCGGAAACTAAAGCCGCTCTTTTTTATACACATACCCTCGATCCTTCAGATGCTTCCTTAAAATGGTGGGACAACGCTCCATATGTAGGAGGAGCCAGCCTGACTCACAAACAGAAATTCGACAGGCTCGACCTGGTGTTAGGTGGATTTTACCAAAATGAGCAGTCTCACAATAAAGACGTCTTTCGCAAATACGGCCGGCTGAACGCCAATACCCGCTATCGGATTTCAGACCGGTTGTCAGCGGGGGTGAATGCTAATTTTGTTACCGGAACCAACAATGTATTTTTCTACTGGCTGAGTCGTGACCGGGCTTTTGAAGGCTTTCCCGGGACCAGCTCGCTTTCTGATTTTACGCGATATAATATCGATCCCTATCTGACCTTTTTTGATCCTTCCGGCAACCGGCACAAGATCATGACCCGTTACTACAGCGTAAATAATGACGTCAGTAACGGCCGTTCCAATTCATCAGATCAATTTTACAGCGAATACCAGTTTCAACGGCAAATCACCGAATGGGACCTCGTAGCTACCGCCGGGCTGGTCTTCTCCAGCACAAAGGGTACTGCAGCGCTGTATGGGGATACGACCATGACCTCCCGGAACCTGGCTGCTTATGCCCAGCTCGATAAAACCTTTTTCGACAAATTAAACTTCTCGGTGGGTTTCCGTTTTGAAGAAAACCGTATTGACAATCCTGGTTTTGCGCTATCCTTTTTAGAAGTGGCGCCGTCTTTGGAACAAGAGTCCAGGCCGGTCTGGCGGTTCGGCATGAATTATCAGGCGCTCGACTACACTTTCTTCCGGGCTTCTTACGGTCAAGGTTATCGTTTTCCAACTATAGCCGAAAAGTTCATCTTTACCGATGTGGGCGGCTTTGCAGTGGTCCCGAATCCCGACCTGAGGTCGGAAACAGCCTGGTCTTCTGAAGTTGGCGTGAAGCAAGGCTTTAAAGTAGGGGCCCTGGAGGGTTTTCTGGATGTAGCCGCTTTTTGGACCCGATTCAACAATATGATGGAATTTAATCTGCTCAGGGTTCCCGGAGCCAATATTACCGGCTTTCAGTCTATCAATATTGGCGATACCCGGATTAACGGATACGAACTGTCGGTCACCGGTAGAGGTAAATTGTTTGGAATGGACCTGCAGATATTTGGAGGATATCTGAACATTGATCCTCGTTTCCTGGAATTCGACCCCTCTCCGGCTCAAGGGGAACCCACGGTAGGACAGATCAATGCCAATAACTCTTCTTCCGATGAACCCGTACTCAAATATCGTTCGAGGGAAACATTTAAAATCGATCTTCAGGCACAAAAAGATCGGTTTACGGCAGGAGCAGCTTTCTTTTATGTCAGTCATCAGGAAGCCATTGACGCTATTTTTAACCTCATCATTCCGGGAGTACAACAATTTAGAGAAGATAACGACACGGGCTTTCGCTACCTTAATCTTCGGACATCTTACCAGGTCAGTCAGCAGATCAAAGTGTCTTTGTTGATGAATAATGTCTTTAATACCTTGTATATCCTGAGACCAGGCTTGATGGAGGCGCCAAGGAACGTGACCTTGAGGTTGGATGGACGTTTTTGAGCGGTTCTAAACCTGTTTGGTGAATATAAATAAAGGGTTGGAACTTCAAGCTCCAACCCTTTATTTATTTAAACAACTTCTTTAACATCGCTATTTATAAAACAGCCATGTTGATATTTTTATTTAAGCACTTGACGCTTAACCAATAACGATCTATTTCCTATTTCTGAATCAGCAATTTCAAGCTCTTCACTACCTGACCAACGCTGTTGGTGATGCAAATAACGTAGTTACCGTCAGGAACATCATTGAGATCAAATTTCATCCTATGTTTGACACCGGTATCCAGATCGATGCCGCGCTTACTTTTCCATCGCTTTCCTGATAGGTCAAATATCTCTACATTGAAGTCGTCTTCTATGTGGCTGGTGATGTCCAGAACTACGCGGTTTGAAGCCGGATTAGGAAAAACTTTTGCCGCCTTTAGGATATTCAACTGCTCGCCGGTAGTCTGATTTTGCGATTGGGATAAAGTACAGTTAAACAGGACTAATGAAAAAACGAAAACTAAACTTAAAGTTATCGGTAGTTTTTTTGATAAAATCATGTGTTTCTAATCTTTTTTCTCTTTGCTGTTCAACAGGTTTTTTCCCTTCGATGTTCGTTACGCTTTTTTCCGTTTTCTTCTTCTGACCAGTAGTATAATGCCTAAAGCCAATAAAATCGACAGTGGCCATATTTGTACGAAGAAGACCAGGATGTCCAGTAAAAATTGCCAGCCCCCCTTTAAAGCATTGACGATCCGTTTTCCAAAGGAAGGCCCGGAACTGCTGATGGTCTCGATCGGCTCATAGTAAGTGAGATAAAGCGTGCTTTTTCCCACCTGGTTTTTCAGGTACTTAAGCTGCGCTTCGGTTGATTCCAGTTCTTCGGTGACCTTCCTTAGGTTTTCCTCCACCTGTAGAATTTCCTCTACGTTCTTTGCCTGCTGTAGCAACTCCTGATATCTCTCAATGACAGCCCGCTTGGATGCAAGCCGGGTTTCCAGGTCTATATACTGGCGAGTCACATCCTCTGTTTCCATCGCTTTCCGGTCGATATTGCGGGCCAGGGCGGCAAGTTGTTCCAGCAACGCTTCCAGCTTTTCCGGTAATACCCTGATCACCATATTGCTCTCCTTGCGATAGTCCGAGCTGCGGTCTTCAGCGCGTTCAACGTTGGCCCCGACCTCCCCGATAATGCCAATGACTTGCTCTTTCGCCTTTTCATAATCATTCACTTCCATCTCGAGATAAGCCTTTCTAATAAGCTTTTTTTCTTCCACAAGTTGTTGTTCTCCTTCATCCTGCTCCATGTCCATCATGCGATCCGAGGCCATTTTTGCCGTGGCGGCTTCTTCTCTTGAAAAACTACCTGATTGTTCACTTTGCTGGCAGGAAAAAAGAAAAGCGGTAAACAGAATCAATAGTATTGTTCTCATTTTTTTGGTTTAAGGTTTAAATACAAGAATTTATCATTCAGGAGTTTGACTGTAGGAGACAATAGCTCTTCTCACTCCCGTAATTTAACTGCTGGTCTTTTCTATTAAGATGCAGAAAAGTTTTTTTATACATAAAGTTAGGAGAAAAACTGTCAAAATGTCACATCTGATCTCGTTTTTCCTTACTTTTGCATTTCTAAATAAAAAAGGAAAAGAGGAAGAAATGTATAACGACAATCCAACCCTGGAAGGGATCAGCAAAGAGATCATCGAATGTAAGCAGGGTGAAGTGTTTCACAAGGAAAATAAAGCGGGTGAAAAGAACCCGGGTAGTCGCAAGTTTTACATCGAAAGCTACGGCTGCCAGATGAATTTTAGCGACAGCGAGATCGTCGCCTCTATTTTATCCGATATAGGCTTCTGCTCGACCCGCAATATGGAGGAGTCGGATGTCATTCTGATCAACACCTGTTCCATCCGGGAAAAAGCAGAGGACACGGTCCGAAAACGCCTGCGTGTTTTTGATAAAGTAAAGGAGAAAAGGCCCGGTACGCTAGTGGGAGTTCTGGGATGCATGGCGGAGCGTTTAAAGACCAAATTGCTGGAAGAAGAAAAGCTGGTCGACCTCGTTGTAGGCCCTGACGCCTATCGCGATCTGCCCAAGCTGGTTGCAGAAGCGAATGACGGCGGCAAGGGGATTAACGTATTCCTATCCAGGGAAGAGACTTATGCAGACATAAGCCCTATGCGGCTGGATTCCAATGGGGTCAGTGCTTTTATTTCCATCATGCGGGGCTGTGATAATATGTGCTCTTTCTGCGTGGTGCCTTTTACACGTGGTCGCGAGCGCAGCCGCGATGCCTTCAGCATTGTAGCGGAAGCCAGGGATCTTTTGGATAAGGGCTATCGTGAAGTTACCTTACTAGGCCAGAATGTAGATTCCTACAAATGGGAAAATCCCGAAACCGGAAGAAAAGTCAGCTTCGCCGAGTTGTTGGAAATGGTGGCTCTGGTGCATCCGGACCTTCGCGTACGCTTTTCCACTTCCCACCCCAAGGATATGACCGATGAGGTGCTGCACACCATGGGCAGGTACGAGAACATCTGCAAATACATCCACCTGCCGGTGCAATCCGGTAATAGCCGAATTCTTGAATTAATGAACCGCACCTACGACCGGGAATGGTACCTCGATAGGATCAACGCCATCAAGCGCATTATTCCGGATTGCGCTGTTTCTTCCGATATCATCGCCGGGTTTTGTACGGAAACAGAAGCGGAACATCAGGATACCCTCAGCATGATCGAACTCGCGAATTACAGCATGTCTTACATGTTTTTCTACTCAGAAAGACCGGGTACCCTGGCTGCGCGTAAATACAAGGATGACATCCCAATGGAGGTAAAAAAACGCCGCCTTCAGGAAATCATTCGCCTGCAAACCCAGGTATCTTATCGCCACAACCAGAAGGACATCGGCAAAACTTTTAAAGTATTGATCGAGGGAGATTCCAAAAAATCCGATAAAGACTTCAAAGGAAGGAACACGCAGAACAAAATGATCGTTTTCCCTAAAAGAGACGGACTTAAACCCGGGGATTATGTTTGGGTAAAGGTTGATGACGCCACCAGCGCGACTTTAAAGGGGGAAATAGTGAATACCGGGAATCTCTAAAACGATAATTTTTATGGATGACAACCTTCAGTCGATAAAACAACGATTCGGCATCATAGGTAGGTCAGAACTGTTAGACAGAGCTTTGGGCACCGCCGTCCGGGTTGCAAACACAGATCTGTCAGTGCTGATCACCGGAGAGAGTGGTGTCGGTAAGGAGGTTTTTTCCAAGATCATCCATTCGCTTTCTCACCGCAAACACAATGATTTCATCGCCATCAACTGCGGCGCCATTCCCGAAGGCACCATCAATTCCGAACTGTTCGGCCATGAAAAAGGCGCCTTTACCGGCGCCACAGGAGAGCGTAAAGGGTATTTTGAAACCTATGACGGAGGCACCATTTTTTTGGATGAAATAGGGGAGATGCCCCTGGATACTCAGGCCTTCCTGCTGCGCGTGCTCGAAACCGGGGAGTTTATCCGCGTGGGTTCTTCCAAAGTACAGAATACCGACGTACGCATTATCGCCGCCACCAATGTCGACCTGAGAGAAAAAGTGCAAAAGGGAAAATTCCGAGAGGATCTCTACTTCCGACTCAATACCGTTCCCATCTATGTGCCGCCCTTAAGAGATCGAAAGGAGGACATCTACCTGCTGTTCAGAAAGTTTGTAGTGGACTTCGCCGAAAAATACCGCACCACACCGATCAGGCTGGACGATCGCGGACGCCTGCTGCTGGAAAATTATTCCTGGCCGGGTAACATCCGGGAACTAAAAAACGTAGCCGAACAACTCTCCGTCTTAACCGAAAAAAAGGAGATCACTGCCGAAGATCTTATCCGTTTAGTACCCAATATCGTTCAGCGTAACCTGCCCGCTATGACCGATCAACCGCCCGGTACGCGGTTTGAAGAAAGGGATATTTTGTACAATCTCCTCTTTGATATGAAACACGATATGAACGAACTGAAAAAGCTCGTTTTCGAACTCATCCGCTCCAATGACCTTAGGGTCCAAAACCCTCAAAGACTCCAGGCCCTTAAATCCGGCGATCATTCCGGCTCCTACGCCGAAGAACCTTATCAATCCTCAGATGCCAGCCCTTATCTTCCCCAGCCGGACACGGCCTTTGAAGATTATCCCGACACCGAACAAGCGGAAGAAGAACTGCGTCCCATCATCATCGATGATAAAATTAAAGAGCAGTATTCCAAAACCGAAGTTGTGGAAGAAAACTTATCTTTAGAGGAAAATGAAAAAGAACTGATCAAAAAGGCCCTTCGCAAACATAACGGCCGTCGTAAAGAGGCTGCTGACGACCTGGGTATTTCTGAAAGAACCTTATATCGCAAGATCAAGCAGTACGAACTATGAAAATCAATCATCGTTTATATCATCTCCTTCCGCTTATTCTGTTGATGTCACTGGCGGGATGCTACTCTTTCAGCGGCATTACCATTGACCCCAGTGTCCAAACG
Organism: uncultured Saprospiraceae bacterium; assembly: GCA_964548175.1. GTDB lineage: Bacteria > Bacteroidota > Bacteroidia > Chitinophagales > Saprospiraceae > JANQPA01. Next base: position 35,859 of record CAZJQS010000019.1, on the reverse strand, counting down.
TACAAAGTAAACTTGTACGAGGACAATACCCTCGATGCCTTACCCGGTTTGGACCAAATTTTTACAGAAGACCTCAAAGAAAAAATCCGTACTCAGTCGCGTTTGGTCTACGCTGATGAAAATCCTCACGTTGAATTTTCGGGCTCACTGGTCGATTACCGCATTACCTCCGAAGCGCCTCAGCAAGGTGAATCCACCGCAATCAACCGACTGACCATCAAGGTGTTGATCGAATTTACCAACCACCTGGATGAAGAAAAGAACTGGAAGAAAAATTTCGACTTTTTCTACGACTGGGACACAGATACAGATTTCCTGAGCGTCCAGGATGAAGCCATCTCCACCATCTCCAATCAGATTAACGAATATATCTTTAACGAAGCATTTAACGATTGGTAATATTACGTAAGTTCGGAGATTTCCCTTTTGGTAATCAGCCAACGGGGCTGAATGCTGGTAGAAAAAAGGGGCAACAACAAAAACCCGTACCGTAGGTGCGGAATATATGACGTACCTACCGCACAGCTTTCAAGCTGTTAGGCCGGAAAGCTTTAGCTTGCCATACCAGAGACGGAAAGCATCAAGGGGCAGAAAGCGTATAAACTCAAAAGCTGATTTTTTCACGGAACTCTTCAAAGAAATCCAGCGACTCCGGGTTCCGCATTGCGCCCTTATTCGCAGCCTTATCTATGGGTCTGCCCATCAATATCTTCTTCACCGGCGTTTCCATTTTTTTGCCGCTAATGGTATAAGGGATATCCGCTACTTCGATGATCTCATCCGGCACGTGACGGGGAGAGTAATCAGTTCGCAATTGACGCCGGATGCGATCCCGAATTTCGTCAGTCAAGTTTTTCCCTTCTTGCATAAGCACGAACAAGGGCATGTAGTGGCGCCCCCCACTCAGTTCCAGATTGACGATCAGGCTGTCTTTGATCTCGTTGACCTTATTGACAGACCGATAGATCTCAGCAGTACCGATGCGGACGCCCTGGCGATTGAGGGTGGCGTCGGAGCGGCCCAGGATAACCAATGAATTTCGGGAAGTCACCTTTACCCAATCGCCATGGCGCCAGATGCCGGGATAATGATCGAAGTAGCTGTCCAGGTAACGCTCGTATTTTTCATCATTCCAGAAATAAACCGGCATCGAAGGCATGGGCCGGGTGATCACCATTTCGCCGACCTCATCCACGATTTCGTTACCCTCTTCGTCAAAAGCAAATAAAGCGCAGCCCAAAGCCCGACATTGGATTTCGCCCATAAAAACCGGATACATCGGACATCCGCCCACAAAGGCCGTACATACGTCCGTGCCCCCGCTCATAGAGCACAGCCAGAGGTTTTCTTTGACCTCACTGTAAACCCAATCAAAAGCCTCCGGTGGGAGAGGGGCGCCTGTAGAACTGATGCTTCTCAATTCGCTTAAGTCATAATCACTGCCGGGCGTCAACCCTTTTTTCATGCAAGCGACCAGGTAAGGTGCGCTCGTACCGAAGTGATGAAGCTTCGTATCCCCGGCCATTTTCCACAACACATTCAAATTAGGAAAGCCCGGACTGCCATCGTAAAGCACAATGGTAGCCCCGCCGAGCATTGCCGCCTGCACAAAATTCCACATCATCCACCCGGTTGTGGTATACCAGAAAAAGCGCTCTCCAGGCTTGACATCATTGTGAAAGGCCAGGTACTTGAAATGCTCCAGCAAAACGCCGCCATGAGAATGAGTAATGGCCTTTGGCTTGCCGGTAGTGCCGGAAGAAAAAAGTATCCAAATGGGATGATCAAAAGGAACGGCTTCGAAACTCAAGCCGTCGGATGATGTCTGGAGAGCTTCCTCCCACGAAATGGTTTTTGGTAAACTGGAACCATCCGCTTCAGGGTCCAGATACCCCAGGAAAACTACCTTGTCCAGGCTGGGCAGTTGCTCGATGATCTTTCTCACAACAGGCGTTTTGTCATAAGGCTTCCCCCCATATTGATAGCCATCCACCGTGATCAGTACTTTTGGCTGGATTTGCTCAAAACGATCGATGACACTATCCGCTCCAAAATCAGGCGAACAACTCGACCATATGGCGCCGATGGAGCAGGCCGCCAGGAAACTGATGGTCGCCTCCGGAATATTGGGCAGGAATGCAACCACCCGGTCACCTTTTTTGACCCCGATTGATTTCAAATAAGCCGCCAGGCGTGCTACCCTTTCTTCGAGCTGATCCCAGCTGGTGGCTTCCAGCAGGTAGTTTTCAGAATCAAAAAGGATGGCCGGCTGGTCTTTCTGCTGGTTGGCGAAAATGTGCTTGGCGTAATTTAGCGTGGCGCCTTCGAACCACCTGACATAGGGCATGTCGTCTTCGGAAAGAACCCTTTCGTAAGGGGAATGAAAGATCACCTTGAAATACTCAGCGATGCTTTCCCAGAACGCGCTCAGCTCAGTGACCGACCACTCCCAGAGTTGCTGGTAAGTGGTGAACCTGAGGCCTTTTTCTCTTTCCAGCCAGGTAAGGTATTGTTGGAGGTTGCTGTTTTGGATAAATTCGTCAGAGGGGTTCCAAAGAATAGGCGGCAGGTCGAGATTCGTTTTGTCCATATATCTGTTTGCTTATTTGGTCAAAGAATGAAGTGATTCAAATATAAACACATCTTAAGCAAAAAACTTTAAAATAAATAGAAAAGGAGGCGCACTACAGACGCCCCCTTTTCTATTAAACACTAACGATACCCGGTTTAATCTCAAAGAATCCGTATAGCCATATCTCCCACACCTGCCAGTTTTGATATCATTGGATTGACTTCTGTAGCGATGATATTGGATATTTTCAAGTAGCCCTTTCCTTTTCCTTTGGCTATTCTGGTGGTTCCCAGCCCTCCCTCGCTGGCAAAGGAGTTGAAGCGAAAGGTCCCTTCAATAACGGTTCCTGGTTTTAGCTCCTTCTTGGCTAATTCTCCGGCATGGACAATCTTAGCGGACCTTTTTTCCCCTTCAAAGGAGACGAAAGACACTACCTTCAGCGTTCCGTTTTTCTGTACGTTTAATTGGATTGTGAATGACTTTTTAGTGATGGGGTGCGCTTTTTCTGGAGATTGTGCCGATAGTATAAGCGTGCTGGTCAGCATAAGCCCCAAAATTAAGTTGATCGTTTTCATGGTTATTTGGTTTTTTAGGTGAATGAAGAGTATTTTCATGACCAAAGTTATTCTATTTGGGCTCGTGAGCTATCACCCCTTTGTATGAATTGCTTCTTTTCAACGGAGGATTCATAAAAAATGTGTTGGGGGGAGGGTAAAAATGAAAAATCCCGATATCTGCCAAAGGCAGTTATCGGGATTTAAGGAAGGGTGCCTGACCGGACTTGAACCGGCGACCTCTGGAACCACAATCCAGCGTTCTAACCAACTGAACTACAAGCACCGTGTTTCTTTTTCTTGAGCGATTGCAAAAATAAGGTAATATTTATAAAATGGCAAACACTTCCAGGCTTTTAATTTTTCTGCTTCTTTTCCTTTTTTTATTCTCTTGTGCTGATGATACTAAACCATCTGAAACATCAAAAACAGAAGTAACTGTCCTGGAATGCAAACCCATTTCCTGGCCCGATGGTTCCGTTAGCTATTCCATTTACGCCACCATCGGCGTCAACCAAACAAAAATAGCCAACGCCATTTCCTGCGAGCCTCTGCATGAGGACAGTCTGAAAAGCGAATTCCCTTCCAAGGACCCTCTGAGTGCACTATACTGCACCGATCAAGAGAGTCGTTTTTTTCTTTTATTACAAAAAACATCTAATGGATTCGATATCACTGAATTAAGTGAAGAGAAAAAGCAGAAAAGAATTGTAGCCCGTTTCGAAAATGGAAAGTTCTTTTTCAGATGACCGGGCTATCCACCATCCCAAAAAAAGGCCCCTTCCAAGCGGAAGAGGCTATCCCAAAAACCGATTAAACATTTACAATTTATTCTTACGTATAACTTTTAAAAAAGTTATATGATTTTTTCAAGGATATAACTATTGTTTTTATGTTCGCTGTGTAAAAATGAAGCTTTTTTTTGAAATTAAAAAATTATTATAGAATATTTTCTTTAAGGGTCAAGTTCTTGAGGGAATGGTGGTCATGGAAGTCTAAAAGGTATCGAACGGGTTTCAGTGTCTTTTATTTAGATTCAACTGAACCTCCATGTGGAAAAAATGTGGATAAAACTTCTTCAGCCACATAGCCTTTTTTGCTATTTTTGTAGGCTATGAGGTTAAAGCAGCTTGAAATAAAAGGTTTTAAAAGTTTTGCCAACCAAACCGTCATCAACTTTGAGGAGGACGTGATCGGCATCGTAGGGCCTAATGGTTCGGGGAAATCCAACATCGTGGATGCCATTCGCTGGGTATTGGGCGAACAAAAAAGCAAAGAGCTGCGCCTGGACCAAATGTCCAGTGTTATCTTCAACGGCACTAAAAAGCGCAAACCGGGAGGGCTGGCCCAGGTATCCCTGACGTTTGAAAATACCAAAAACCTGCTGCCTACCGAATACCACACCGTTACCATTACCAGGATGCTCTATCGAACCGGCGAAAGTGAGTACCAGCTCAACGGTGTTACCTGCCGGCTCAAGGACATTACCTCCCTTTTTCTCGATACCGGCATCGGCTCCAACTCCTACGCCATCATCGCTCTGGGTATGGTCGACGATATTCTGACCGATAAAGATAACTCCCGCCGCAAGATGTTTGAGCAAGCAGCCGGCATCTCCAAGTATAAAGTCCGCAAACGCGAAACCATCAACAAGCTGAACAATACTTCAGCCGACCTGGATCGGGTGGAAGACCTCCTCTTCGAGATCGAAGGCAACCTCAAATCATTGGAAAAACAAGCCAGGCGCACCAAAAAATACTTCGAGCTCAAAACAGAATACAAAGAAAACAGCATCAATTTGGCCCTGCTTAGAATCGCCAGCCTCAAGGAAAAACACAAATCCGTTCAACAACAACTTGAAGCTGAGCAGGACAGATACCGCCGGTTCGAAGTCGATATCAACCAATTGGAATCCAAACTAGAATCCGAGAAAAAGGCCAATCTGGATAAAGAAAAAGCACTTTCCGACCGCCAGCGCGAGCTCAATGAGATCATCAGCCGCATTCGGGGTATGGAAAACGATAAACGCATGCATCACCAAAAGTTGCAGTTTGTCGATCAAAATCAGGAAAAACTGAATAAAGACATTCAGGCTGCTGAGCAGAAACTGAAACAGCTGGAAGAAGACATCAACCACTACCGCACCCAGGTCAACAGCGAAAAGAGACTTGAACAGGAGCTGGAAGAAAAGCTGGAGGCTGCCGAAAACCATCTACAGGTCGTTCGCCAAAATCATGGCGAGATCAAATCGGGAATGGACGCAGAAATCCAGCAACAACAGAGAGTAGAAAAAGAACTCTTCGAACTGGAAAAACAAAAGGCCGTTTTTAACAACCAGATCCAAGGCTACCGACAGGAACTCCATCGAAGTGATCAGGATATTGCCTCCCGTAAAAAAGAGGTGACTGAACTCAGTGAAAAGATCGGTTTTCTGGAAGAGGAAGAACAGAAAAAACGCAAGTTGATCCATAATCTGCAGATCGCGGAAGATCAACGCCAGCAGGACCTTCAGCTCGTGCAAAAGGAGCAGGAAGAACTTCAAAAGAACAGCGCCCGGGTCAACCGCAGCCTGGACGCCTCCCAAAATGAACACAAGCTGATCAAGAGCATGGTCGAAAACCTCGAGGGCTTCCCCGAGTCTATCCGCTTTTTGAGTAACTCGGCATGGAACCCACAGGCACAACTTCTCTCCGACCTGATCTACGTGAAAGAAGAATACCGGGTGGCCATAGAGAATTATCTCGAGCCTTACCTCAACTATTATGTTGTAGACAACAAACAGGCCGCCTATGAAGCCATTCGCCTGCTTGGCCAGGCACAGCGGGGAAAAGCCAACTTCTTTATCCTCGAAGCTTTCGAGCAGTACGAAACTCCTCTGATCATGGGACCGGATATGCTCATGGCCATTGACCTGGTAGAAACCGACCCTGCTTATCGTAAGCTGGTAAGCTATTTACTGGAAAATGTAGTGTTAACCGATTCCGAAGAACTGGCAGGAGACCTTCCCGACAATAACCGGGTCATTTTGTCCAAAAGCGGCCAGGTCATCCGCCGGAAAAATAGTATTTCGGGAGGGTCCGTAGGGCTATTCGAAGGTAAAAAGATCGGCCGGAAAAAAAGCCTGGAAATCCTGGCCAAAAAGATCAAGGCGCTGGAGGCCGAAGCCAAAAAATTCTCCGATCGTCAGTTTGAACTCAAAAATAAAGAAAACCAGCTCAAACAGAAAAAAGCCACTCCCGAAATCCAACGGGAACAAACTGCCTTAAACACCATCACACAGGAAAAGATCACTTATCAAACGCGCCTGGAAAACTTCGAAGCCTTTATACAGACCGTCCACCAGAAAAAAGAGGAAATCAGCCGGGCCATAGAAGACATCCAGTCTCAGGAGCGTTCGCTTAACCGGGAGCTCATGGAAAAAGAGGACAGCATCCGTAATATCAAGGATAAGATCGCTTCCATGGACGGCTCTTTCCGCAAAGTGGCAGATGAACTGAGTGAAGCCTCCTCCCAGTTTAACCAAAAGAACATAGACTTTATCCGCCAGCAAAATAAAGTGGCGACCCTCCAGCGAGAGTTGTCTTACCGGGAAAATCAACTCCAGGATACCGAAAAAAGCCTCGCCGACGCCCGGGAAAGCATCGCAAATAACGATAAGGAAAAAGAACACATCAACGACCATTTAGAGGAACTAGAACAGCGGCTGCTTAACGCTTACGAAATGCGTAAGGAAAAAGAGGCGACCCTCACCTCCGCCGAGCAACTTTACTTCGATGCCCGGGGCAGCATCAACGAACTGGAAGATACCTTGCGCAAGCTCTCCCGCTCCCAACAGGAAAGCCAGGTACTCGTCAATCAGCTGAAAGAAAAATTCAACGACGTCAAATACAAGATCAGTTCCGTAGCGCAACGCCTGCGCATCGAATTCGAGATCAATATTAATGATATCGTTAATCAGGATCCTCCGCAAGGCCTCGACATGACCGAACTGGAAATGAAAGTCGAAAAGATCAAAAAACGACTGGATAACTACGGCGAGATCAACCCCATGGCCGTAGAAGCCTATGACGAAATGAAAGAGCGCTTCGACAGCATCACCAAGCAGCGGGATGATATTCTGCAGGCAAAAGAATCGCTCCTTCAAACCATCAAAGAAATCGAAGAAACCGCCACCCAGCACTTCCTGGAAGCTTTTGAAAAAGCAAGACTTTATTTCATCGACGTTTTTAGAAGCTTGTTTACCGAAGACGATAACTGCGATCTGCTCCTGCTGGAACCGCAAGATCCCCTGGAGTCAAAGATCGAAATTGTGGCTAAACCTAAAGGAAAACGCCCCCAAACCATCAACCAGCTGTCGGGAGGGGAAAAAACGCTCACCGCCACCGCCTTGCTGTTCGCCTTGTACCTCCTTAAACCGGCACCCTTCTGTATTTTCGATGAGGTGGACGCCCCACTCGACGACGCCAACATCAGCAAATTCAATAAGATCATTAAAAAATTCTCCAAAGATTCCCAATTTATCATCGTTACCCATAACAAACTTACTATGGCGGCCGTGGATACCATCTATGGCGTCTATATGGCCGAACAGGGCGTCTCCGGAGTGAGCCAGGTGGATTTCAGGGACTATGACCATCATGCTGCTTTTGAGCGAAGCACAAATATAAATTGAGGATTGGACGTAAATTTAGATTCCCTAATTACTGTCTGAAAGGCAAATACAAACCAACTCCGGGCAACGCCCGGAGATCTAAAACAGGCTTCCAATATGCCCTGAAAGGGCAAAACATTTGTAAAGCCCTCATAAAGCAGTAAAGATGCCCGGACTTTATGCCCACCCCTCCAATATAAATCATCCCTGATTCAAGGAGGCCACAAGTCCTCACCTACCTTTTTTTTCGTACTCCATAGTTTTTAAGCAAATAAGCAAATAACAAAGTGGTGAAAAAAGAAAACAAGGCATACACCAATGCCGGTTTGGTCATTTCATTGTTCTGTAGGATGTTATTCGTCACCAAAAGGGCAAGCGTCGTATTTTGGAGCCCCACCTCGATAGCAATGGTAGTCGATTGAAGATTACTCAAGCGAAAGGACCGGCTAGAATAGTAACTTACCACCAGCGCAATAAGATGCGCCAGCAGGATCAGCGGAAGTAACTTCATTATTTCATTAAATGAAATGCCGCTTCCACCGAAAGATTGATCTGCAAAAAACTTGATCGCAAAAACCGCTGCTAACAACAGCGTGTTGACGTACTTCAGCGGCTCCTGCAAGCCGGAGGAGGTTTTCGGAAAAAAACGGTTAAATAACACACCCAAAAAAGCAGGCAATAAAACAATGGAGAAAACATGAGTTATAGTGTCCAGCGCTGACAGCCCGATGCTTTCGTGGGTTTGCATGAAAAACTCCAGCGAAATATTCGTTAAAGATGGAATCGTCAATAGAATCAGGAAACTGTTGATGCTGGTTAAGGCAATGGATAGCGCCACATCGGCCCCGACTATGTAACTAATGAAATTTGAGGTGGTGCCCCCAGGACATAACGCAATAATGAATAAACCTACTTTAAAGGCCGGAGAAAAGGGCGATAGCCAGGCCACCAGAAAAAACAATAGCGGCAAAAAGATCATCTGCAGTCCTAGCCCAAGGGCGAGCCCTTTGGGGTATTTGAAAATGTTCTGGAAATCCGACAACTTCAGAGAGGAGCCTATCCCAAACATAATGAGGGCCAGTACACTGCCGATCAGAAAATCGATTAATTCCATCAAAAGGTATTTTGAAAATTGAATGGCAAAGCTAATACATAAAAAGCAACTGACCTGCCTTCAATCCAGATTACTATCGAGTATTTCATCATTCTCCGGCAAACCGGGGCGCATTTCTTCCAGCACCCTTGCCCCTTCATAGGCATGGTAAAGAAGGATCAATACAAACAGATTGATCGCCATTCCCAGAATGTTAATCCTCAAAACCGCCGCTAAAAGCGAGATGCCTACCAATGCCATCCCCGTTAAAAAGGATACTTTAGGGCTCTTTAAACTCAAAAAACCAAGACCCAAATAAAGGACGACCGGCACTAAAGAAAATAGAAGAATAGAGGTAGTGATGATCCCGCTTTCCTGCAAACGTAAAATGGGAACAAAACTCAGAACAAAAACAATAAGCCCTATCCCAAAAAGCGCAATACGCCCTCGCATGATCCGGCTATTGCTGCTGCTGATCAGACGGTCTTCCAAAGTGTCTTTTTTTGTCATGAAGTAGCGATTTTTCCTTTATTTGATAAGTGGCATTCAAAGATTAAACAGTTAAATTGTCCTTATGAAAAAAATACTCAACTTCTTTTCGGTTTTTTTGCTGTTTTCTTCTCCCTCTTTAAACGGTCAAAACTTTTTTCCCATATCCATTGAAGGACATGTTGATGGGAGAAACCTGGAAAATGCTTTCAGCGGAGGCCTGAACAGCCCCCAATTCAATAGCCTGGATTTTAATAACGACGGAGAACAAGACTTGTGCGTTTTCGATCGCACCGGCAATGTGGTCTTGCCTTTTTTTTGGGAAAACGGCCGGTGGCAACATCACCCGGAATATGCTTCCTCTTTGCCCAGGATAAAGGAATGGTTAATCCTGCGCGATTATAACGGAGACGGTATCCAGGACCTATTTTCTTATTCGGACGTACCCGGTATTGACGGTATAATCGCTTATAAAGGCTTTTATAAAAACGACACCATCGCCTTCCAAAGGGTGGAGTTCGAGCAAGCGTTCAATATTATTTTCTTTCAACTCCCCAGCGGCGGCAGAACAAATCTCCGCGTCACCAAGATCGATTATCCCGCAATTGACGACATCGACTGCGATGGCGATCTGGATATTCTTACCTTTAATGTAGGGGGCGGACAGATCGAATTGTTTCAGAACCAGTCCGTGGAACTGGGGTACGGAACGGATACGCTTATCTACAAACTGGTCGACTTCTGTTGGGGCGGTATCTTCGAAACAGGTTTTACCGAGGAGATCGATCTGGCTTCAACGCCGGGAACCTGCGCTACTCCAGCAGGCCCTAATGTAGAATTCCGCCATGCCGGGTCAACCATCCTAACCATGGATATAGACAATGACGGCGACAAAGACGCCATCCTTGGCGACCTTTCTTTTGATAACCTCAACCTGCTCCATAATGCCGGCGATTGTGATCAGGCCTGGATCGACCGGCAGGATGTGGATTTTCCTTCCAACTCCAAAAGCGTGGACATCTTCTCCTTTCCCGCGAGCTTCTGGCTGGATGTCGACAGAGACGGCGTAAAAGACCTTATCGCCGCTCCCAGCCTGTTAAGAGGGGGTGAAAATAAAAAAGTAGCCTGGCGATATAAAAATACGGCGAGCAACGAACTGCCCGAATTTGTTTTTCAGCAGGATGACTTCCTGGTCGGGCAGATGTTCGACCTGGGTAGCGAGGCTCATCCAACCTTTGCCGACGTCAACCAGGATGGCTTGCCGGATATGGTGGTGGGTAGCGCCGGTTTTTTTGACGATTTTGAGGTCACCAGTTCCGGGTTGTTTTTATTCCTGAATACAGGTACTTCAGATCAACCTCAATTTGAATTGGTTGATTCCAATTACTTGAATATGAGGCAATTTAATCCGCTATCTTATAACTTCTCGCCGGCTTTCGGCGATCTGGACAACGACGGCGATCTGGATCTGATCGTAGGGGAGGAGTCGGGTAGCTTGTTTTTTGCCCGAAATATCGCCGGACCGGGGCGACCCTTCCGCTTCGACGCCTGGCAGTATCCTTTTCAAGAGATCAATGTTGGATTGTCGAGCAAGCCTCAGCTGGTAGACCTCAATGAAGACGGCCTGCTTGACTTGGTGGTCGGTGAGCGCAATGGAAATATCAATTATTTTCAAAATGCCGGAAGTCCTGAAAATCCCATTTTCCATCCTGAACCGGAATCCGCACCCAATACATTCTTTCTCGGACAGGTGGATACTCGTCGGCCAGGATTCATCATCGGCTCCAGCCACCCTTTCTTTTTTAAGGGGGATGACCAATGGAAGCTGATCACTGGAACGGAGAACAGCGGGTTGGAGGTCTATGAAGGTGTTGAAGGGCAATTTTACGATGCTTTTACCTATAACGATATCCTTTCTGACCTTTATGGCCTGGGATTCAAAACGTCCCCTGCGGTGGCGGATATCAATTCAGACGGATTACTGGAATTGGTGGTCGGCAATGAAAGGGGAGGGTTCTCTTTTTGGTCCACCCCATGGCGGGCAGATCAGACGACCTCAATAGATGATCCTTTGGTAGCCCAACTGGTGAACGTCTATCCTAATCCTGCTTCTGATTGGCTGTGGATGCAGTTTTCGGAAAAAATGAGCTCGGAAATCTGGAAGATCAGCCTGTTCAATGTCAATGGGCAGGAAGTTAAACAAATGATGGCTCAGGGAAATTTGGTCTCTATGGACATTCAAGGATTGGCTCCGGGGATTTATTTTATTAGGATATGGAATGGGGATTTTTCCCTTTCAAGAAAATTGCTGATTCAGCCATAGAGATGCTTTGTTAGCCTCTTAAAGTTTTTGGGCACAGATTGACACTGACATACGCTGGCTGAAACTGAAAAAAGTGAAAAACACTGTCAATCTCTGTAAAACTCACCCCCGTTCTCCAAAGATCAAACTTCCAATTCTCACCATTGTACTACCTTCCTCCATGGCAATGGGATAATCTCCGGACATACCCATAGATATTTCCTTAAAATCCTCCTGATCCGCAAAATAATGTTGTTTCAGGTGATCAAAGATGCGTTTCAGTTTTTTAAACTCAGCTCTGACCTGGGCTTCATCCTCGGTGAAGGTTGCCATGCCCATGACCCCAATGATGCGTACATTTGCATATTGTGTAAAGGCCTCCGACTCCAGCATTTGTTTGGCGGAATCAGGATCAAAACCATATTTGGTGTCCTCTTCGGCGATTTTAAACTGAAGCAGGCAGGGAATGACCCGATCCACTTTTTTAGCCTGTTTATTGATCTCTTTAAGCACCTTGAAACTATCCACAGAATGGATAAGATGCACAAAAGGAGCGATGTATTTGACTTTATTTGTCTGCAAATGCCCGATCATATGCCAGCGGATATCTCCCGGCAGTTTTTCCTGTTTATCCGTCAGTTCCTGGACGCGATTTTCTCCGAAATCCCGATGTCCCATTTCGTACAATTCCATGATGAGTTCAACGGGTTTAGTTTTAGAGACAGCCACCAAGGTCGCTCCCTTTCCTTCTGTCTCCTTGACGATCTGTTCAAATTGCGCAACTTGTGTATGCATGGTTAAATAAATTTTCATGAACAAAATGCCTAAACTGCTCTTTTGTTCAACAGTATGATTTTTAACAGCTTCTTTAAAATACAACCCTCACCACAAACGTTTAAACAGCCAACCAAAACACCCTTTCTACAATGATGCCATATCAATCCAAATCGCGGCGGGCTTCCCGGTGGAATAAAACGAGAGCTGTAGCCATTACGATAATCGTACACTTTTTGTTGTTGTTCGCCATTTTAATTCTGGGAAAACAGGAAATACCGGAATCGATAAAAGCTTACTGGAAAAACGACAAAGAAGAAGTGGTCAAACCTTAGAATAAGCCATGTAGTTCGGCGCTGACTTTGTTGATGATCTCGCCCATATCTTCCGGATTTTTCTCAAAATCGACCTCATCTGCATTGATGATGAGTAATTTACCGTCACTTTCTTCATATTTGCTGATCCAGGCTTCATAGCGCTCATTCAGGCGCCGGAGATAGTCCAGGCTCATATTCCCCTCGTATTCTCTGCCCCGGTGGTGGATATGGGCAACCAGTGTGGAAATGCTGGCCCTCAGGTAGATCAGCAGATCCGGCGGACGGATCTGGGAAGACATGGTCTGGAAAAGCGAAAAGTAATTCTCAAAGTCCCTTTTCGACAGCAGTCCCATATCGAGTAAGTTGGGAGCAAAAATATAGGCATCTTCATAAATGGTTCGATCCTGGATAACGGTTTTCTTACCGTTTAAGATGCTCAGCACTTGTTGGTAGCGACTGTTAAGAAAGTAAACCTGAAGATTGAAAGACCAGCGCTGCATATCATCATAAAAATCGATGAGATAGGGGTTGTGGTCGGTAGGTTCATAATGTACCTCCCAACCGAAGTATTTGCTGAGCTTAGTCGAAAGAGTCGTTTTGCCCGCGCCGATATTTCCGGCAATAGCAATATGTTTAATGCGGGGTGTATTGTCGTTCTCCGGCATAGTATTCATTTCTGGTCCAGGATTAAAAATCAGCACGAAAATATTTAAATCCACAGATTTTTGGTAAAATTTCTGCTGAAATAAATATTTTGGCCTCTTCGACGATAAAACTCCCTTAAACTTCTAATTTTTTATTATGACCGTAGATGAACAACTAATTTCGAGACTCGAAAAGCTGGCTAAACTGGCGTTGACCAAAGAAGAAAAGCAACGCCTTCAAAAAGAATTGACCAATATCCTCGATATGGTGGATAAATTGAATGAGCTGGACACCAAAGAAGTCGAACCTTTAATCTATGTTTTAGAGGAAGGGAATGTCTGGCGCAAAGATCAGCTTTATGGTCAGATCAGCCGGGAAAAGGCTTTCAAAAACGCCCCGGACTCCGACGGCGAACATTTTAAAGTACCTAAAGTAATTGACATCAAGTAAACCACAGCAAATGGATCCTATCATACGCGTAAAAGAACTGCGAAAAACCTATATCATGGGAACAACCAAGGTGCACGCCCTGCAGAGCATTACCATGGATATTAAAAAAAACGAATACGTCGCACTTATGGGACCCTCCGGATCCGGGAAATCTACCTTAATGAACCTCTTTGGCTGCCTGGATACTCCCACCTCCGGAGAATATGATCTTAACGGCATTGATGTAGCTACCATGACCGATAACGAACTGGCTGAAGTAAGAAATAAAGAGATCGGGTTTATCTTCCAGACTTTCAATTTGTTACCTCGCTTAACTGCCCTCGAAAATGTAGCCCTCCCACAGGTTTATTCCGGAGAAAGTAAATCTAAACGCCTGGATAGAGCCCGGCAAGTCCTGACCGATGTCGGGCTCGGCGACCGCGTGGATCACAAGCCTAACGAATTATCCGGAGGGCAGCGACAGCGGGTAGCCATTGCCCGCGCTCTCGTCAATAACCCTTCCATCATCCTGGCTGACGAGCCCACCGGTAACCTCGATACCAAAACTTCAGTAGAAATTATGGAAATCCTGGAAAAAATTCACGACCAGGGCAATACCATCATTCTGGTCACTCACGAACCCGATATCGCAGCCCACGCCCATCGTATTGTACGCCTGCGCGACGGACTAGTCGAAAGCGATGTACTCAACGAAAACGTCGTCAGATCTGACGATCCGGGCCACTATTATCGAGTGAATCAGTAAAAAACACTTGATGACTCGTGGCGAATTTGTGTAAAAAATCACTTTCTCCTGCCGGCCGATAGCGGGAGGAGCAGGATGACTTTTTACACAAGCCCAGGTCCGACTATTTGAACTTTTTTTGCCTTACCATTGTATCTTTCAAGAAACTAATCTAGACCAAATGGGCTTTAAAATTTATACCAGAGAAGGCGATAGTGGCCAAACATCCCTGTTTGGCGGGCGCCGCCTGTCCAAACACCATCTGCGCATCGAATCTTATGGGACCATTGATGAGTTGAATGCTTACGTAGGACTCCTGCGCGATAACGTCCAAAATGCGGAAGCAAATGAGATGTTAAAAAATATACAGGACCGCCTCTTTACTATAGGCGCTAACCTGGCCAGCGACCCGGATAAAGCATTACCCGCGCCGGACCTTCGCGAAGATGATATCTCCTTACTGGAAAAAGAAATGGACAAAATGGATGAGTCTCTTCCCCCGCTTAAAAACTTCATTCTTCCAGGTGGTCACAACACGGTCTCCTTCTGCCACATCGCTCGTACCGTCTGTCGCAGAGCCGAGCGCCTGGTCGTCGCCCTTGGCCATGAAGAGGAAGTAGCCGAAATTATTCTAAAATACATGAACCGCTTGTCGGATTATTTTTTCATCCTCGCCAGAAAACTTTCACAAGACCTTGGAGCAGCAGAAGTGATCTGGAAGCCAAGAAAAGAATAAAACAGGATAGCGGCCCTCTCCATTCCCCCTGTCAACCAAAATCCAACAACCAGCAACCAATCAGTTGCTTCACGCAATGAATTAGTTATCTTTGCAGGTGTATGAAAGGAATAAAAGCAGCTATTGAACGTTTGCCCAGCGTATTTCGCTACATCATGGTGCTGGGCGTCATCGTATTCATCAGTTTCCTGTTCCCGAATAGCCTGAGGTTTAAATACCAGTTTGAAAAGGGAAGGACCTGGCAATACGAAGACTTGGAGGCGCCTTTTGATTTTGCCATCAAAAAGACAGAAGACGCCATACAGTCTGATATGGAGGCACTGGAAAAAGATTTTGCTCCATATTACAACCTGGACACCAGTATGCTGGCGAAAAAGAAAAAGGCCTTCATTAAGGCTTTTGATCAACAACTGGAATCGGTCAGCGGAGAAGTCCAGTTTAAAGAGGTGAAAAGCCAGCCGGATAAATACCTGGACTTTGGTTATAACTTCCTGGAAAACATTTACGATGAAGGCGTTATTCAACTGGCGCCCGAACATGCCGACAAAGGAAAGGATTTTGTCATCAATGTGCTCAGCGGCAATAAAACCCACCGGCAGACATTGGAAAATTTCCTGACCGTAGAGCAGGTCAAAAACAAACTAAGCGATGACTTGCCCTACAGTAAGTTGTCGGATCCCGATTTTTTACTTCCCATCCTGGACGAACTCATCGAGCCGAATCTGGTCTTTGATGCCGCTTTGACTACTAAGCTGCGGGACGACCTGGAAGCCAGCGTGCCCAAAACGCGCGGCAAAGTTCAAAAAGGAGAGATCATCATTAACAACGGCGCCCTGATAAATGAAGAAAATTATCAGAAACTGATTTCTCTGAGAGAACAATACGAAAAGCAACTTACGGAGAGCAAGCCGCGGCAATGGATCTTCCTTGGGTATTTTCTGCTGACCAGTTTGATCATAGGGGTATTTATGTTGTACCTGCGCTTTCATTCTTTTGACGTTTACAAGAGCTCCACCAAAATGCTTTTCATTTTTCTCTGGCTGGCCTTGTACAGCTATCTGGTCTACCTGGTGGAGAACGTCAGTATTTTAAGTGCCTACATCATCCCGTTCTGCATAGTGCCGATCGTGATCAAAACGTTTTTCAATTCCAGGTTGGCCTTGTTTACTCATATCGTTGTGGTGCTGATCGCCAGCTTTCTATCCAGCCTGGGATATGAATTTACCTTTCTACAGATACTGGCGGGGATCGTGGTTTTGCTGACTAATGTCGATACCCGGGAGTGGACACGATTTTTCTATTCCATGCTTTTTATTTTTCTGACGTACGCCTTGTCGTTCCTCGGATTATCTCTTATACAGGAAGGAGATATCGTTGCAATAGACTGGACTGTTTATTCCTGGATTTTCCTGAATGTATTCCTGACTTTATTGGCCATTCCTTTAGTGCCATTGCTGGAGCGCTTTTTCGGTTTTACTTCGGCCATTACCCTGGTGGAGTTGTCGGATATGAACCGCCCCTTACTTCGTGACCTTTCTCTGAAAGCGCCCGGTACTATGCAGCATTCCCTGCAGGTGGCCAACTTGTCGGAAGCGGCGGCCCGAAAGATCGGCGCCAACCACCTGTTGGTGAAAGTAGCAGCCTTGTATCACGATATCGGCAAAATGCTGCATCCCGAATATTTTATCGAAAATCAAAGCGGGAAAAACCCACATAATGAGATATCCGACCTGGAGAGCGCCAAAATGATCATCAGCCATGTGACGGAAGGGGAGAAAATGGCGAAAAAAGCACGGCTCCCCAGATTGATCATCGACTTCATCAGGACTCACCATGGAACTACCCGGACCGAGTATTTCTATCGCAATTTTATCAAGGATCACCCGGATATGGAAGTCGATGAATCGGATTTCCGTTATCCAGGCCCTCGGCCCCGAACAAAAGAGGAAACCATCCTGATGATCGCGGACTCCATCGAAGCGGCCTGCAAAAGCTTGAAAAATCCTACCGAAAAAGAACTATCAGAACTGATCAACAAGATCATTTCCGGTAAAATTACCCAGGGACAGCTTGAAGAATCAGAAATGACCTTTGAAGAACTGGAACAATGCAGAAACGTATTCAAAACCGTCATGAAGTCCGTCCATCACGTTAGGATCGAATATCCTGATGAAAAAGAGAGAGCAGAGAAACCTAATTGAATAGGTTGTCCAACCGGTAGGTGAGAAGAACGTTGTTCTCTATTCGTTTTCCATGCCAGGACCTGGCGGTTGGACAACCTTTTATGCTCAGCTGAGCTGTAAAACCGGAAACCTTCTCTTGACCAACTCAAAACCACCAAACAGTACTGCGGTAAAGAACAGATCCCCCAGGAGCGTATTCCAGAAGAAGGGGATTCCCATGGCGTAGGCGCTCATCAATCCTGCAAAATGCTTAGGATACATAGGGTCAACCAGGAAGCAACCGAAGTTGGTCACCAGGAAGAACAATACGGAAGCCATCAAGCTGGCGCCCAGTAAATTCGGCACATTGACTTTTTTCAGCATCCACAAACCCAGCAGCGCGATGACCAGAATGCCGAGGTAAACCCATAAACTACCGATAAAAACAAATCCATTGTACAATTCCGGGTACGCCTTGGCATAGATAGCGTTGTTCAGGATCAGATCACTTACCCACATGGCGACAAGAGGAACAGCAAAAGCCAGTTCTTTTCTATGGAAATAAGCAGCACCAAACAGAGCCAGCGCCCCAATGGGCGTAAAGTTTGGTGGATGAGGCAGCAAACGGCTCAATGCCGCCAATAATATCATAAGCGATAAAATACCGGTTCTCTTAATTAGCTTCTCACTCATGTCTTGTTTTTTTAAAGGCAAAATTAAAGGAATTGATTTGTAAAAACCAATAATACGGTATCCATCGCCAATTTTATTATTTTTGATCGTTTCTTTGAAGAAAAATGATTATCCTAAGCCATCATCAATCAAATCAAATAGATTTATGAACAGAATACCTTTATTTGTTACCTTCTGTCTGTTATTGACTATTGGACTGCATGCACAGCCTGACCGCTGGCAGCAAAGAGCTTTTTATGAAATGAACATCGATTTCGATGTGGAAACTCATCGCTTTACCGGCCATCAGCGGCTCATCTATTTCAATAATTCCCCTGACGTCCTGGATCGCGTTTTTTATCACCTTTATTTCAATGCCTTCCAGCCAGGCAGCATGATGGATGTTCGTTCCAGAACGATTGCCGATCCTGACCGCCGGGTGGCCGATCGCATCAGCCAGCTGAGTGAAGAGGAGATTGGCTATCACCAAATCAATTCTCTCAAATGCAATGGTAAGGACGTCAGGTACGAAGTGGTGGGAACCATACTGGAAGTTACTTTGGATGAACCTATACTGCCGGGGCAATCCGCTGAATTTGTCATGGAATTCAATTCACAAGTGCCTGTTCAGATACGCCGCTCCGGACGCAACAGCAGCGAGGGAATCGACTATTCCATGGCTCAGTGGTATCCTAAAATGGCCGAATACGATTATCAGGGCTGGCATGCCAACCCCTATGTTGGCCGTGAATTTTACGGCGTATGGGGTGATTTTGACGTGAAAATTTCCATCCACCAAGACTGGACCATCGGCGGAACCGGGTACCTCCAAAATAAAGCAGAGATCGGCCACGGCTATGCGCAGGAAAATATGACCAAGATCCCGCCAAAGAGCGGAAATAAACATACCTGGCACTTCAAAGCCTACAACGTTCACGACTTTATGTGGGCGGCCGATCCGGAATACCAGCACATTGAAAAGAAACGAGCCGACGGGACCATCCTTCACTTTTTTTACAAAGAAACTGAACGAACTAAGGAAACCTGGCCGTTGTTGCCCGATATCATGGACCGCGCCTTTGATTTTATCGAAGAGCACTATGGCGAATATCCCTACGATCAATATACTTTCATCCAGGGCGGAGACGGCGGTATGGAATATCCTATGGGAACCCTCATCACCGGCGAGCGCAGCCTGCGTAGCCTGGTTGGCGTATCCGTACACGAACTGATGCATACCTGGTACCAAATGCTCATGGGGACCAACGAAAGCCTCTACCCCTGGATGGACGAAGGCTTTACCAGCTATGCTTCCACAGAAATTATGAACTGGTTGAACAAAGAAGGCATTATGCAGGGGGAATATCGCGAAAATCCACATATAGGAACCTTCCTCGGCTTCGCTCGCTTCCAGCTCTCCGGCAATGAAGAACCGCTTTCTACCCATTCCGATCATTACACGACTAACAGCGCCTATGGCATAGGCGCCTATACCAAAGGCAGCATTTTCCTTCAACAACTCAAATACGTGATCGGAGAAGACAACGTAGCCGAAGGATTGCTTAAATACTATGACACCTGGAAGTTTAAACATCCCAATGTCAATGATTTTATTCGCATCATGGAAAAACAGTCGAGCCTGGAACTCGACTGGTACAAAGAATATATGGTCAACACCACCCATATGATCGATTATGGAGTGAGCAGCATCGAAAGCATAGGCGACGACAAATCAGCCGTTATCCTCAAAAAAGTCGGCGTTTTCCCTATGCCGCTCGACGTACAGGTCAACTTCAAGGACGGTACCTCTAAAATGTTCAACATCCCACTACGCCTCATGCGCGGACACAAGCCCCTAGGAGATATGACCTTGTTGGAAGACTGGCCGTGGACGCATCCGACCTATACTTTTCAATTGGATGTACCAGCCTACGATATTCAATCGGTCATCGTCGACCCGAATATCGGAATGGTGGATGTGAATAGAGAGAATAATACTTTGGAGAATGAATAAATAAAACAATGTTTATTAAAGACAAAGCAGCAGTCACCAGTTTCCTCGCTGGCGACCATACGGTTATTCAGGAGATCCTGCATCCAAAAAATGACCCGGTCGAACTCAATTACAGCCTGGCATATGCGAGGTTGGATCCTGGCCATCATTCCTTGCCACATATTTTGGAAAATAGTTCAGAATTATACATCATCGTTAAAGGTAAAGGCCGGGTAAGTATTGGAGGGAAAAAACAGGAAGTAGGAGAGGGACAGGTGGTGTTCATCCCCGCCGGAGAAGAACAATGGATCGAAAACACCGGCCGGAATCAGCTCGAATTTTATTGCGTAGTTTCGCCCCCCTGGTCAGCCGAACAGGAAATCATCAAAGAACATTGAAACCACCTTATCGACTAGGTCCATGAAAATACTGCAATTGTGTAAAAAGTTCCCCTGCCCGGTCAGAGACGGCGAATCCCTGGCTATCCTGAATCTAAGCCGGTCACTGGCCCTGCAGGGGGCTAATATAGACCTGCTGGCAATGAATACCTCCAGGCATGAAGTGGCTGTCGACCATCAGGCGCCCGAATTGCAACATTACTCGTGTGTAACTGCTGTTCCGGTCGATAATCGGATCAAACCGGTGCAGGCGTTAAAGAATCTGTTTACGCCTCATTCCTACCATATCTCGCGCTTTGAAAGCAAAAACTTTGAAGAATTCCTGAAAGAAAAGCTACAACAAAAAAGTTACGATCTCATACAACTCGAGACTTTATACCTGACGCCTTACATTCCTTTGATCCGCAGGTATTCCACCGCTAAGATCGTCCTTCGTACGCACAATGTAGAGTTTGAGATCTGGCAGCGCATCGTTCGCAATACCCGCTGGGGGCTGAAGCGCTGGTATCTGGCTTATCTTACCCGAAAACTCCGACGTTACGAACTGGATCAGATGGGGGCCTTTGACCTGCTGGCGGCCATTACGGAACGCGATCGCAAACGCTTGCGTCAGCTGGGGTACAGCGGCAACGATATCACCATTCCAATAGGGTTGCCAAGTGAAGAATACCAACCCGACTGGGAGACCTTGACCGGCGAGCTTCACCTTTCTTTTATCGGCTCCTTGGATTGGATGCCAAATACAGAGGGATTGAAATGGTTCCTGGACCATGTCTGGCCGGATATTTACAGCCGTTTCCCGGAAGTGTCTTTTCACGTTGCAGGAAGAAATGCGCCGGAGTGGCTGAAGCGACCACAGAGGCCGGGCCTGGTCGTCCATGGAGAAGTCTCTGACGCCAAAGCTTTCATCAACAACTTTCCCGTAATGGTCGTCCCCTTACTCTCCGGTAGTGGTATGCGCGTTAAGATCATTGAAGCCATGGCTTTGGGAAGAGTAGTCATTACAACCGCTATGGGGTTAGAAGGAATTACCGCGGGGCATCAGGAGGAAGTCCTGATCGCTGATACGCCCTACGAATTCGTGAAAGCAATAGAATATCTGCTCCAGGAAAATGCAGCAGGCGTAATTGGCAAAAATGCCAGGACACTGGTAGAAAGACGTTTTGATCACCAGCGCCTGGGAAAAGAATTGATGTATGCTTACAAACAACTGATTAAAAAATGATGGGCATTGTTTTCTGGATCAGTTGGCTGGCTTTGATGCATACCTATGTACTTTATCCCGCCATTTTATGGATATTGGCGCGAGGACGAAAGCAGCATGACCTTGTCTATCAAAATAGGGAAGAATGGCCGCTCGTTCACGTATTGATGTCACTATATAATGAAGAAAAAGTGGTAGCCGAAAAAATCGATACCTTAGTCACTCAGGATTATTTTCCCGAAAAAATACACATCTGGATCGGTTCTGACTGCTCTTCCGACCGCACGAACGAGATTGTCCGGCAATATGCCGAACAGTACGCGCATATTCATTTTTTTCCTTTTTCGCATCGTCAGGGCAAACCAGGGGTGATCAATGCCCTTGTGGAAAAAATTGAGGCAGGAGGCCTTAAACCCGATTCATTGTTTTTAATCACCGACGCCAATGTTTTTTTAACACCACCGGTCATTCGCCTGTTGGCCAGCCATTTTAAAGATCCTGAAATAGTTTTAGCTGATGCCCATATGGTGCATACCGGTATGAAAAAGAAAGGCATTTCGAAGGTCGAAAATCAGTACATTTCCTTGGAGGTATGGCTGAAACACTGGGAAGGGATGATCTGGGGGAAAATGGTGGGCCCCTTCGGCGGTTGTTACATGATCAGGGCTTCGCATTTTCATGAAGTGCCCTCCAATTTCCTGGTAGACGATTTTTTCATTGCCATGAAAGCTTTTGAAAAAGGAGGAAAGGCCATTAACGAACTGGAAGCGGTCTGTTATGAAGCGGTATCTCACGATATAGCAGTTGAATACCGACGTAAACGAAGGATCTCGGCTGGTAATTTTCAAAACCTCGCTACTTTCCGCTCTTTGTGGTGGCCGCCACTCCAACCACTGAATTTTGCCTTTTTTTCTCATAAGGTCCTGAGGTGGCTGGGCCCCTTTTTTTTGCTGTTGCTGCTGGTCAGCAGCGGTTATCTGGCCTGGAAGGGCCTGGCTTTTTACCAACTTTTATTTTTCTTGTTGGTTATATGTCTGATCCTTGTACCTTTGTTGGACTGGCTGTTTTCACAGTTAGGCTTCAACTGGGGGCCGCTGAGAAGCCTGCGTTACTTTATTTTGATGAACCTGGCGCTGTTAGCCGGTTTCTGGAAATTTTTAAAAGGAATAAAAACGAATGTCTGGCAACCTACCAAACGAAACTGACCAAATCAAACTGAATACCATTGATGAAGCCCTGGAGGACATCAAGAACGGCAAGATCATCATCGTCGTCGATGATGAGGATCGGGAAAATGAAGGGGATTTTATCTGCGCAGCTGAATGCATCACTCCGGAAATCATCAATTTCATGGCCACCTACGGCCGCGGACTGATCTGCGCACCCATAGATGAAAAAAGGGCGGATGAGTTGGGACTGGAAATGATGGTGTCTTCCAATACCGCCCTTCATGAAACTGCTTTTACCGTATCTGTGGACCTGATCGGGCACGGCTGTACGACTGGCATCAGCGCTCATGATCGGGCTAAGGGCATTCTGGCCTTAGTGGATCCCAAAACGCAAGCCAGTGACTTTGCTCGTCCTGGGCATATTTTCCCGCTTAGAGCCAAGACCGGCGGCGTACTGCGGCGTACCGGACATACGGAAGCAGCCATCGATCTGGCCCGGCTGGCTGGATTTGCTCCGGCAGGCGTACTGGTGGAAATACTGAACGAGGACGGCAGCATGGCAAGGCTGCCTCATTTGATGAAAATTGCCGAGCGTTTCGATCTGAAGATCATTGCTATCAAAGACCTTGTGGCCTACCGCATGCGGCATGAGCGTCTGATCACCCGCGAGATCTCCGTTAACCTGCCCACCCGTTTCGGAGAATTTGAAGTGATCGCTTACAAGCAAATTACTACAGGTGATGTTCATCTGGCCATCAAAAAAGGAGAGTGGAAAGAGTCCGAACCGGTTCTGGTGCGGGTTCACTCTTCCACGGAAACAGGAGAGATCATAGGCTCCTTGTTCGAGGGCTATGGAGCACAACTGGACCGGGCGGTGGAGCTGATCGCAGAAGAAGGGAAAGGCGTCCTCCTTTATATGAGGCATAGTGAAAAGAAAGATGCGCTCCTGCAAAGACTGGACCATTACAAAAACCTAAAAGAAAAAGGCGAATCTTTTTCCATCAAAAGCGATATGGAGCAGCGCGATTTTGGCGTTGGGGCTCAGATCTTACGGGACCTGAAAGTCAGCAAGATGAAATTGCTCACCAGCCACCCTCGTCGCCGGATCGGTTTGATCGGTTATGGACTGGAGATCGTAGATAACGTTCAGTTGATGTGATCAGAATTTAGGGCAAAAGACTGAGGAATAGTCATAATTCCCCAGATACGCGATGCTGACCTCAAAAACGCCTCTGTTGCGTGGATTGCCTAAGTCAAGGCTGCCCACGCCAATGTCGTAGCTGAAGCCTATCAGGATATTGTTAAATTCAAACCCTGCCATGGCTACCGCAGAGTCCATTACAAAAGGAGCTACGGTGCCTCTTGTCATGCGGGCCCAACCACCGACGTGAACAGCGGTCCCTGCAAATTCATTCATCAACAGCCGAATGTTCGAACCTGCATTAACCATGCGGTGAGGCCCTTGCAGATGGATCAACGCCCGGGGGTGGAACTGAACGGAATTGGATAAAGGCACTTGTCCTGCTAAATAAGCTGTATATTTTCTATATAAAGTATTGCTGTTGCTCTCCGATGGATTTTCTTCATTAGTATAAAAAGAGACCTCAGGTTCCATAATGTGGTGTAAGGCAGCCCCGGCAAAGAGCGCCCACCCGTTATCCGGAGCAAGGGTATAGTTGATGCCGATACCGAAATCTGAATACGTGAAATTGTTTTCGGGAAAAACTTCTCCCGTGGGGTCTGTATATCCGTTGGACCCGTTGAATTGATCCTGGAAAAAAATGTTCTCGAAATTTACGTTACGCTGTGCAATGCCGATCTGGGCGCCGATGGTCAGGTACTGATCGTTGAAATCGTTCAGCGATTTATGGTAAGCACCGGATATGCTGATCTGATTGGTCGTAAAGCCGGTATTGCCGAAACGGTCGGCATAAAACAAGATGCCGGCGCCTATCCCGTCCTGTGACCTTTTGCCCCTATTGTCTAATCCAAACCTGAAATCGGCAGCGGCAGCATACGTGACAATAGGTGTTTCCAGTTGATTTTGCCATTGATTGCGATAGACTAATCCCACTCTGTACTTACCATTGAAGGCCCCGGATAAGGCCGGATTCAAAGTTAACGGGGCAGCAAAGAACTGGCTGAACTGTGGATCCTGCGCCTGGGCTGCCTGCATAAACACAAAGCATACTATAATAAAAGGTAGGAATTTTCTCATTAGGTTTGTTCTTAGTAACAATGAAAAAATCAATCCGTCCTGTGGATTGATTCACACTTTTTTAAAAACGGCTGGTAAATATAATTATTACCTTCCTGCGCTAAAAAATAAGTGTTCGGGAAATGGGCTTCAACCCGAAAAATTTTGTTCAACCCCTTGATATTTGTTAAGTTTGTATATAACCTAGGCTCTTGCCTGAATCTGCCGGCGAATTTATATGTAAAAAAAAGGTATGACAATAAATTACGGCGTTTGCCCGCTTAGCGTGGCCCCTATTCGTTCTACGCCTGCTCATAAAGCAGAACAGGTCTCTCAGTTGCTTTTCGGAGAAGCATTCGAGCTGTTGGATCGCAGAGGAAAACAATGGTACCACATTCGATGCCCCTGGGATCAATGCACAGGCTGGGTCAGGGCCAATCAAGTCATGCCCATCACCCCAAATGAGTATCGCTCTTACTTCTCGGAACAAGCCTACAGCCTGGAACTTTTTCAGCCGATCATGGGAGAGAAGGAATTTATTGCCATTCCCCTGGGGGGCGTATTACCTCGTTTTGACGGCATTCGCCTGTTTTTGGCGGAACAACCTTTTACCTTCAGCGGTCAGGCCGTATTTACGGAGAAGATCAAGCAACCCATTGATTTTATCTTAAAGGTGGCCCGCCGATACCTCAATGCCCCTTATCAATGGGGCGGACGTTCGCCTTTCGGTATCGATAGCTCCGGCCTGAATCAGATGATCTACAAAATGGCTGGTATTCATCTGCCTCGCTTTCCCGAACAGCAAGTGTATTGCGGGGAAAATATCGATTTTATCGAACAAACCCAACCCGGCGACCTGGCTTTCTTCCAAAACAGGAACGGCCGCATCACTCATACCGGTCTTGTTTTTCCTGATCAACGTATTCTTCATGCCCATGGCAAAGTGCGCCTGGATAAGATCGATCATTTCGGCATCTTCGATGAAGAACAGGGAAAATACACCCACCAACTCCGCCTCGTCAAACGATTGTTCGATCAGAATGGCAATAAAACGACCATATCCTGGGAAACAGAAGGAGAGGAAACTTTGCCGCGTACGGTTTCGGTGTCCGGCGCCTGATGAAAAGTTTACCCCGCTTTTTTCCGGAAAGATCCTTTGACTCCCTCTGTTAATACATGAGTTAAAACTTTAATTCATATTTTGGTCCCTTAACAAAGCCTTAAATTCCCTTTTCCTATGCATTAAAGTTATTAAACCTTTCTCCACTGCCGGTTACCATGCTGTTAATCCGCAATGCTGCTATTGAAAGTATAGGTTTTTGTATGTAGAATGCAAAAAAACAAATATCCAAATTGTTATTATTAAACTGGCTATAAAACCCCGACAGGGGTTCCATATAGTAGAACTACAAAAACCAAAGCCTATGCGACCTGCGAAAACAATATCGATAATGGGAATACTGCTGCTGCTGTCTTTAGCGATAAATGCGCAAAAACCAGTAGTCCGGCCAGTGAAAGGTGATACGGTCATTAGAAAAGCGGAAGTAGCCATCACCGAAAAAGACCAGAGAAGCCGGAAAGGTCAATCCGGTCAGGAGGATAAATCCTCTGCCCTAAAGGAGTTTAATAAACTGATTTCGGAAGCGGATAAGGAGAATGGGTTTAATAAGAAAAGAGAACTACTGCTCCGGGCACGCAGCATTTGTATGGATCAACTGAAAAATGACTGTGAAAAGCTCATCGCTGAAAAACTAGCTAATGCTTATGGCCAGGAGATCGATCGATTATTAGGTCTCGCTTCTGAAAGCTCGTCTTATAATGATAAGATGGCCTGGCTGGACCAGGCCCGCTTCCTAAGCGATGCTTCCTTCACCACCTCCAATGACCGGAATAAGGTTAAAAAGGCCTACCAGAAATTGTACCAGTCATTCCTGGATGCGGCCATGAACGCCGCCGAATCTTTTAGTAAACGCATTAATTACCTCAGAACAGCCGAACGTTTTTGTATGGACTATCGAGCTGTACTGGAAACCGACGACTGCTCTTCGGCTGTGGCTTCTTACGCACAACGTATGTTCAACGATGCGCTTTCGAGAAAGGAATATGCTTCCGCCAGGGATATTTGCAGTGAATTCTCTGCCGTCAGTAATTGCGAACAGGCTATTTATCAGGCTCAATACGATCAGTTAGTGAATGAAGCCCTGAGCGGGAATAACTTCGACAGACAAAAAGCCCAACTGGAACAGGCGCGCGAACTTTGTAATCGTTATCTGCAAAATGGTTGTGCCAGGTCGATTAACACCCATTTACGCCATGTTTACTCCAATGAACTAAACCGCTTATTGAATGAAGCGGCTCGCTCCCGTGACCTGAGAAGCCAGCTGCAGGTCTTTGCTGAAGCTGAAGCACTTTGTGGAGAGGCATATTCTCCTGAGGATTGCCAGGCAAGGATCAACGAAAAACGTGGTCAGGCTTTTCACTTTAGCTTTGATGAGCTGATGGAGGACATTACGCGCTCCAATGATTATGAAGAACAAAAGGAAATGTTGAAAGAAGCAGAGCGACTGATCGCGAAAGGACAACTGCCTAAAGAGCGCTGGGAGGAGATCGGAAGGCTGAAAAAGCAGATCCATTACAATCAATTGCAGAAATTATTGCAGTATCGCTCCGGTTCCATAGAAGAACAATTAAGATACCTGGAACAGGCTCAGGAGATTAACCAGAATTTCCTGCAATATGCCTACAATCAGAGCATACAGGAACGCAGAACCTACCTGGTTACTCAACAGGTGTATGCCCTTTTAAGAACCGGTAATGATCGTTTTTCCGAAAAAATACAAAAACTGGACCAGGCGCAACAACTCATTCAGCAGCTGGATCAAAGAAGCCGTTTCAAACTGGCGCAGGAGATCGGTAAGGAACGTCGTGAGGTTGTGGTCAGAGAATATGATGATCTGGTTTATGCCGCCAGAGAGGAGCGTTATCTGGACAAAAAGATGAGTAAATATGATCAGGCCATTCGTTTCTGCGGAGAATTTCCCGAAGAGCTGTCTGCCTCCAGAGGCGATTGTCGAAACCTGCAACAAGAGCGCCGCGAGGTAGTCGTCGATGTCTACCGCAATATGTTGTCCAATGCACAGTCTGAAATACAAGCAGAACAATTTGATAAGGCGCTGAGCATTTTGTCCAAAGCAGAAGGGGTATACAAACTGTACAGCAATGATCTGACCAGCGAAATGCCTGTTTCAGCAGCCTATCAGCAGCTATACAATCAGTTTTTGTCGACAGCTAAAAGCTACGCCCGGCAAAGGAACTACGACAAAGCTCGTGCCTTGTTGCAGGAAGCCGGCCAACTGGAAGGTCAGCGTTACTGGGTCGTCGCGGCAGCTAATTCCGTCGACAGCCAGTTGGAGGAGATCGACCGCATGGAGATGGACGATAAGCTGCAGCAATTGGAACGCCTTCAAAACGAAAGCAGCCAAATAGCCGGCAGCCTGGCTTTGCTCAAGACTACGAATCAACTGTTCAGTCAAAAGAGAAAGGCTTTCACTGAACAACAGGCAAACCGACTCCGCCTGGTATCTGCCGCCCTTGTCCGAAGCGGAATGCAACTGAATCGTCAGTACCTCAGCGCTGCCCGTTTCGAGGATGCCCGGGCTTTGTTAAATGAACTGCAGTCCATGGCCGCCGGAAAAGAGACGGATCTGATCTCTGCAACACTTGTAAATGAATTGAGAAAAACCTTTAGTGAGTATTATCAGTTGCAACTGGATCAAACGGCTCAGCAGATCAGCATTGATCTGCCGGCGGCTACTCGACAACTGGATCGCCTTTACGCACAACTGCAGGAGGATCAGGCGATAAAAGGCCTGGAAATGCAGGAAGACAGAATGATGGGCCAATATCGCCGGATTTTTGAAAAGTATCAGGATGAAATATTGAAGCAATTGTCTCAGGCTAATTTTAATACAGCCGCCCTGGAAAATGAGTTAGACCGTTTTTATCAGACGCACCAATTCGTTTTTTCCAAAAAAGAATACCAGTCGGCCCAAAAAGGCATGGCTTTTGCTAAAAAGGTGGAACAAGCCAAATGGAAAGACCGTCAACAGGCTTACGTAGAGAGCCTTGATCTTTGGATCGAAGCCATCAACCTGGTTGATTTTGCTCCGGCATCCTATCGCCGTCCCGGACTGTTAGCCGAGCTGAACCAAAAGCGCAATACCGCATATGCTGCTGAAGTAGACCAGCGCATGGCTCAGCTTCGAAGCTCGACCTATGAGCAGGCCAGGATCGAAGGCTATCGCGCCATGCAGGCTTTTATCGAGGAGCATCAATTGCCGCTTTCGGCCTATGCATTGGACGAAAAGCGTCGACTGAAAGATGATATTTTTGGAGATATTTGCGTGGAGCGCAATGAGCAATATTACATCAAAATGGAATTGGGGGATAGGGCTGTAGGCAATATGGATTATACTTCCGCCCTGCAATATTTCCGCCAGGCTTTGGAGGTCGCTCAGGAATTTCCGGAATGCGGCGTCGACCTGAGTCGCGTTCAGCGCAAGATCGGGGAGTATGAGGTGGCGGCTGCTTTCCAGCAGCGCAAAGCCGAATTGGAGCGACTGGAGGAAAAGGTTCATTCAGGTACTCAGGAAAGCAATTTCCGGGCTTATCAGGATGCGTATACTTCGCTCAATGCCTTTTACCTGGATAACATCATCAATAAGGGGTACGGCCTGAACCTGGTGCCTTATCAGCGCAAGATCCTGCAAATACGCAATAACGATTTCCTAAGCTTTGTCGTGTGGAGCAATTGCACTAAACTGACGGAATTAAACTTTACCAACAGCCTGTTGCGTCAGCTGGTAGAGGACAATTCCCTCCCTGCATTTAAACTGGAAGCCTTAGCCGAAAAAATGGCTGAGGAAAACTACCGGGCATTCGGCGGGAAAAACTACAAAACCTCTTTTGAACGGTACGAAATGGAAGAATTAAAGCGCGATAAGCGGTTCAGAAAATTTAAGAAAGCTTACAAAAAACACTATAAAAAAATATCATAATAAATAAAGGGGCCGCCGGCCCCTTTATTTATTATAGACTTATTTTCCTCACTTCTACATAATGAAACCCTTCATCCTCCTGCCCCTCATCCTGCCAGCCCTGCATCAGGGATAATTCATCCTGCTTTCTGACCAAATAGTAGTAATCACCGGCTCCGGCATACCAGCCGCCACAAGCAGTAATCGCATTGGCCGGAATGTCGTATTTTTCATAGTCTGTTTTTGCAAAGACTTCACAGGCGTTAGTGGAATCTACCACCATAGCCTCGCCGTTAATATCGAGGACGACTTCAAACAAGGGCAACGGCTCATCGTCTCCTGTCAGCTCCCGGCAGGAAAAACTGGCTTCCACGGCGGTCAATGGCGTATTGGTCACGGTCTCTGTAGTGTCGGTAGCGTCTTCTTGTTCCCCTTGCTCCTGAGCAGTATTGTTGCAGGCAAAAAAGAGCGCCATGCTGAAGAAGAATAACAAATTAATTTTTTTCATGGTTATCGTTTTTTTAGTTTTTTATCAGGCTCTCGTCACTCGTTTAACGAGTCGCTCCACCGTCAATCCCTGCACTACTATAGAGAACACCACCACAATATACGTCATTGTCAGCAACAAATCCCTCGGCATCTCGTTCGTTAAAGCCAACGCCAATGCGATGGAAATACCTCCCCTCAAGCCACCCCAGGTCATGATGAGATTGGTTTTTGGGATAAAATCCAGTTGTCGCTCCATCAGCTTGATCGGGATCGTCAAGGCAATATACCGGCACAGCAATACCATCGGAATGGCGATCAAGCCCGCAATAATGAACGTCTGATTATACGGCAAGATAATGATTTCCATGCCGATCAGCACAAACAATACGGCATTCAACAGCACATCCAGCAACTCCCAAAACTGATCCACATACCTTTCCGTCTCCTCCGACATCGAGCTCGTCCTAAACCGATCATGCCCGATCATCAGACCGGCTATGACCATCGCCAGCGGACCGGAAAAGTGCAGCTTCGAGGCCAGAAAATAGCCGCCCATCACCAGGGCCAGCGTGATCAATACCTCTATTTCGTAATCATCGATGGTGGTCATCAAATAATAAGCGCCCAGACCAAGCAGCAAGCCCAATAGCACTCCGCCACCGACTTCCTCCAAAAACAGCTTGCCTACTTCGGCAATGCCCATCGCCTGCCCATGACTACCCCCGGAAGCAATTTCATAAATGGTGATAAAAACCACCACCCCAATGCCATCGTTAAACAAACTCTCCCCGGCAATCTTGGCTTCCAGCTTTTTCGGAACGCCCGCCTGTTTTAAAATACCCAAAACCGCAATGGGATCGGTAGGGGAGATGAGCGCCCCGAAAAGCAGACAATAGATAAACGGCTGCTCCAATCCCAACAACTGCAGCAAATAATAGGTGATGCCCCCGATTAAAATGGTGGAAATGATCACGCTTGTCGTCGCAAAAGAAATGATCGGCCAGCGCTGGGCTTTTAATTGTTGAAAATCGATGTGCAGGGCGCCGGCAAAGAGCAGAAAACTCAGCATGCCCTCCATCAGCAAAGTCCGAAAATCGATCTGACTGATCAACTGCCGTTCCCATTCCACCAGGTCCTTAAACCATCCTCCCACCGCCAGCAATCCGAGCGAAAACAGAATAGACACGACCATTAATCCAATGGTGTTGGGTAGCTTCAAAAAACGTACATTCAGATATCCAAAAATGGCCGCCAAAACGATCAGCGTAACCGCAATACCGTATATTTCCATAGTTTCTCGAGTAAGTGAATAACTACTAATGGAGCACCGCCGCCGCCGGCGGTGCTCCATTAGCCTGGTTTCTGCCCGAAATCTACTAAAAAAACATGGCTTCCTCATCCTAGTTCACCAAAACAATCGCGAAAATCCCTGCCTCGCCGGCAGGCAGGAGCTCAACCAGCGGTCAAAATCACCTCTGCTCAATTACCCGCTCAATAACATTCTCCCCATCCATGCCCCTAATGACCAACTCATATGCTCCCGGAAACAAAAATAACGACTCCCTGCCGGTCCTCACCACAAACTGATCAGCCGGGATCCGATAACCTTTTTCTCCCACATAAAACGCCTGCACCAACTGCCCCTCCTCCAATTCCGTCACTCCCAACCGGAAGGGCTTGCGCCTGCCATCGATACTATAAAATCCCGGCCGATCATTAATCTCCTCTGTCCGGGGATGAAAAACCGTCGCATCCACAAAAGGACCGTGCGCATACGGCTTCTCCTCCTTCACCGCAATGACAGGCTCTTCCGGCGCCACCAACTCCATCACCGAATAATAAGTTCTGTTCTCATAGGCCAAATTCAACGACTCCATCATAGTAGTCTGATCAACACAAAAAGGCTCAATACCCGTCATCCGCTCAACAAACTGCGCCATTTTGATCCAGCTGTTATGGCTACCCTTATGAATATGATCATAGCCCGCAAAGACCAACACCTTCGCCCCCGTATCCTCCTCAAAGATCCGCTCCTTTATATTCACTGCCTGAACAGAATCGCGAAAAGTACTGCAATAATACCGGTCATCACTTTCATCAGCACACTCTTGCTGACTTTCATAAGGTACAAGCCTGAAACCCGTCTTCAACGCCTCCCTCAGCATCTCTCCAAAGAGCGGCTCACGAGAATAAAACCCGCTGCTGTGATCAGGATACCCCAAAGCGTTGATGTCGTCATCAGATAAAGTCTCCACCGCAAGGTAGCGAAAGCCTTTTTCATAAAGCCCCTTCAAGAGACCATGCACAAAAGACCGATGATAAGGGATGTGATGCGCCTCATTGATCATAATCACCTGCTCTTCCTCCGCTTTTTGCAGGATAAAATCCCGGGCCTCCACAAAAGTATGCTGATCGACAAAAGCACTGTCATGCCGCACCTGCAGGAAAGCAGGATCCCGCTCCGGCCCGAAGCGCTTAACATTCGCCATCAAGGTGTATTCATAATCCCCGACGAAAGAGAAGTAAGTCATCTCCGCCTGCGCCATAGTACTCAACGCCAATGGGTCGGTAGTTTTATAATTGATCATCTGCAGCGCCCGGATCGGCGCCAGGTATTCCTCCGGATCTTCATCAACTGCTTCCTGAGCGATCTGGAAGGCCCGGTAGGCATCGCTTTGTGCTTGTGAAAATGAAAAATGAAAAAGTAAAAAAATGAATAGTGGTAGTTGCTTGATCATTGAAGTGAAAGTTTAGTAAGGTTTTGATTGTAGAGATGGCAAAGAAAAACATTTTGGCGTTCGCCGGCGGCTAATAAAATCTGCGCCATCCACAAAATGCCGGCACATCAAAAAAATACCTTTTTCCATGCTTTTAATTCCCCAAATATTTATTTTTGTGCCCTGAAAAAAGATAAACCTTAATCAATAGAATCGTCAAACCATGGGAAGAGCATTCGAATACCGCAGAGCCGCCAAAGAAAAGCGCTGGGACAAAATGTCCAAGTTGTTCCCCAAACTTGCTAAAGCCATCACCGTAGCTGCTAAAGAAGGCGGCCCCGATCCCGATATGAACTCAGCCTTGCGCACCGCCATCCAAAACGCCAAGGCACAAAACCTCCCTAAAGCCAATATCGAAGCGGCCATCGATCGCGCTATCGGCAAAGATGCCGTTGATTACACCGAGCTTACTTACGAAGGCAAAGGCCCCCACGGCGTGATGGTCATCGTCGAATGCGCCACCGATAACACCAACCGCACGGTGGCCAACGTTAAGGCGATCCTCAGTAAAGCCGGCGGAGAATTGGCACCCTCCGGTTCCCTGGAATTCCTCTTTTCCCGCAAAGCTTCCTTCCAGTTCAAAAAAACGGACGATATGGATCTGGAAGAACTGGAATTCGAACTGATCGACGCCGGATTGGAAGAGATCACCGAAAATGACGGCATCGTCTACGCATACGGTGACTACACCAGCTTCGGCAGTCTGAGCTCAGCTTTTGAGGAAAAAGGCGTAGAAATTACTCGGGCCGTTTTGGAACGCGTTCCCACCAGCCCGGTAGAGTTCTCAGAGGAACAAATGCAGGAGATCGAGAAGATGCTCGATAAGCTGGAGGACGATGACGACATACAGGCCGTATTCACCAATATAGCCTAATACCGAACCGGCCCACAGCGTTCACCCTTTTCGTAGGGCAAGGTTTACCTTGCCCAATGACCAACCACAGCGTTTACGCTGTATGGAAGGCAAGGTTCACCTTGCCCAATCCGGCGCAGCTAATTAAATTCTTTATTAAGTTTTTTGCCGTAGAAAATCACAGATTTTCTACGGCAAAAAACTCAAAAATAGTATCACTTAAGCCGAACAAACCGGCCGTCCGTCAGGCGGGAGGAGTAGCTGACTTCTTACACCACCCCCAATGAATGCCTACACAGCCACTTCCTCCTCTCGCTCACTCCACACCACCCCATCTGGTAAGTCAAGGATCGGTTCGTCAAGAGTAGGCTTGTTGCCACCCCGGTCATCATCATCAGAACGGTCGTCATCAGGCAAGTCACTGGCGCTTCTCAGTCGATAAACGATCGCCAGTATCACAACGGCAAAAGAACAAATACATACCAGGATATAATCCCAGCTTACAGCTTCAAGAAAAGTCATAACGCACTAAATTTTTCCTAATTTAAAGAAAATCTGGAAAAGAACCACCTTTGTAATGTAAGACAAATGTTATTTTTTCTATTCCCTCCACTACGAACCACGGACCACAGCGTTCACGCTGTGGTCCGAACAGGGTACTTTTCCTCCCCTAAATTCACTAAATTTACGCAACATTCAAAATCAAGCTCATGAAACCAACGCTACTACCCCTATTTTTCCTGCTGACCGCCACCCTCGCATCGGCCCAGCAGATCACCAACATCCGCGCCGAGCAGGATGAAAAAGACATCATCGTTACCTACGACCTCCGCGTGGACAACAACAACTTCAAATTCACCACCCGGCTCTACCTCAGCACCGATGGCGGGCGTACCTACAGCGGGCCGCTGCGACAGGTATCCGGCGACGTCGGCCCCGATATTACCCCCGGCACAGGCAAACGCATCCGCTGGCAGGTGCTGGACGAAAGAGAACGATTACAGGGCGATAATATCCAGTTTAAAGTCACCGCTACCTACACCGACCGCCTGCCCTTCGAGCCGGAGATGGTGTTGGTGGAAGGCGGAACCTTTCGCATGGGCAGTAATGACAAAGAAGCAGGTGATGATGAGCAACCCATCCATTCCGTCACCCTCTCTGATTTTTCCATTGGAAAATACGAGGTGACTAATGCCCAATTCTGCGCTTTTTTGAATGAAAAGGGCAATAGAGAAGAGGGTGGAACAGAATGGATTAATTTAGAGGGAAGTTACCGCAATGAAAAATGTCGCATCTCTAAAAGAGGCAATCGTTTTGAAGTAGAGCGCGGCTACGAAGATCATCCGGTTATTTACGTGTCCTGGTACGGCGCCCGTGCCTTTTGCAACTGGTTAAAAGAAAAAACCGGGAAGAATTATCAACTGCCTACCGAAGCCCAATGGGAATTTGCCGCCAGGGGCGGCAACAAGAGCCGGGGCTACAAATACGCCGGCAGCGACAATCTGGACGCCGTGGGATGGTATTCTTCTAACTCCGGAGGCGGAACCCACAAAGTAGGACAGAAAAGATCAAACGAACTAGGTATTTATGATATGAGCGGCA
>CAZJQS010000018.1:0-79340 GCA_964548175.1 uncultured Saprospiraceae bacterium | reverse complement strand
CTGGATCCTGAAATGCGCAATAAACTTCAGGATTACATCCTTAAAGTCCATCGCCACTACAAGCTGACTACCCTCCTGGTCAGCCACAACTATGAGGAGATCACCAAAATGGCCGATCGCGTCATCCGCCTCGTCAATGGAAAGATCACTCAGCATGGAAGTCCACAACAACTTTTTCCCAAAAAAATTCAGGATTGCCCACCGCTTATCAATGGCACTGTAGTCAGGTCTCAAATCCGGGACAACATCTACGAACTAAAAATATTCAGCGAAGGCCGTACGATCTCTCTTGCCTTCCCTAAGGGAAAATTTGATGAATTGAAAGAAGGAGACTGGGTGCAGATTAAAATGAGTGATAAATGAAGAATTCCCTAAATATTTGAGTTAAGCACTCATTCAAAAAAAACAATGTTATGATGAAAAAAAGAGCCCTTACAACAGCAATAAGCTTTCTGATCATGACCTTATCCTCGACCATAGGCCAGAATGCTCTTATCGAAGTAACGACCTTCGGAAGCAATCCGGGAGACCTTCAAATGTTTAAATATATCCCTGAAAAGACGCCGCAGGCTCCGCCCATGGTAGTTGTTCTGCACGGCTGCGCACAGTCAGCCGAAGATATAGCCCGCCTGACAGGATGGAACCGGCTGGCCGACCGGCATGAATTCGTGCTGCTTTATCCTCAGCAAAAAATGACCAATAACATCCAAAGGTGCTTCAATTGGTTCGTCCCCGAAGATATCGAAAAAGGCCGGGGAGAAAACCAATCTATCAAGGAGATGATCGACCGGATGATCAGGGATCACTCTGTCGACTCATCAAAAATATTCATTACGGGCATGTCAGCCGGAGGAGCCATGACCGCCGTAATGATGGCTACATATCCGGACAAGCTGCAGGCCGGGGGGATCATGTCCGGCGTTCCCTACGGCGGCGCCGTCAACCTGACGGATGCTGTCGCGCTTATGGGCGGCAGCATTCAGAAAAACGGCCTGGAATGGGCTGAATTGGTAAAAGATCAAAATCCTGAGTTTAAGGGATCGTTTCCCAGATTGATCCTTTTCCAGGGTGCAGACGATCCTATTGTCCGAGCACCCAATGCAGATGAGCTGATCAAACAATGGGCCGCTTTGCATGAATTAAGCGAGTCGCCTGCTGAGCAAAAGACACTGGAAGAGCTGCCCGCCGTTCAGTACACCAGATGGAAAAAGGAAGGCAAGGAAGTAATCGTGCGATATGACATCCAAGGCTTAGGCCATGCCATTGCTATTGACCCGGGGGAGGGCCCCAAACAGGGCGGACAAAAGGATACCTTTGCGAAGGACGTGGACTTTCATTCGACATTTTGGATAGCGAAGTTTTTTGAGGTCGTTAAGTAACCTTAGTTGCGATGCAACTTAGGTGTAGATGGTAAATGATAGAAAGTAGAAAGATTTCTGCCTGAAATGAGCAAATAGGTACCTTTTTAGGTTGTATTTCTTTCTACCTAATACCTACCTGAGTTCGGAGACTCCTGAGGCCCCAGAGGGGCAAAATGTTGGTAGAAAAAAATTGAAATTAAAGGATAGCGTACCGTAGGTACGTCATTTATTCCGTACCTACGGTACGGTTTTTTGTGGGTAATCTTTATTTCTTTTCTACCAACATTTAGCCCCTAACGGGGCTAGTTAGCTGATTATCAAAAGGGAAATCTCCGAACTCCCGTTAATACCTTCTACTAAAGTTGCTTCGCAACTTGAGTTAAGGAATAAAAGTTGCGGGGTTTCCTGGGTAATTCCCCTATTTTTTTTAGGAATACCTCCTTATTTTTCCTTAGTCTGCTCCTTTTCCTCCTCTTCCAGGTCTTCTGTTTCCTCGGGGATGGTGACCGCCCCCTCAAAAGGTTCTTTTCCGAATGACAATCCGTCATCCTCTGCAT
The DNA here is from genome assembly GCA_964548175.1 of uncultured Saprospiraceae bacterium. Lineage (GTDB taxonomy): Bacteria > Bacteroidota > Bacteroidia > Chitinophagales > Saprospiraceae > JANQPA01. The sequence goes on along the minus strand of CAZJQS010000018.1, from coordinate 77,422 downwards.
CCACATAGATGGTGTCGCCATGGACGAATTGGCCAGCGAGGACCAGTTTGGACAACTCATTGATGACTTGCTTCTGCAGGACCCGTTTGAGCGGACGCGCGCCGAACTGCGGGTCATAGCCCATATCGGACAATAGGTCTTTTGCTTTTTCGCTCATTCTCAGGACGATGCCCTGTCTGTCCAGCATCTTGCGGGTTTTCTTTAGCAGCAGTTCGAGTATCTGATGGATCTCCTCCCGGGATAAGGGCAGGAACATAATCTGCTCGTCGATCCGGTTAAGGAATTCGGGGCGCAGGTTTTCTTTGAGCAGGTCGAACACTTCTTCTTTTGTTGTATTGATGATCTCCTGTCGATGTTTATCTCCTACGGCCTGCAGGTCTTCGAAATTCTCCAGTATGACGTCCGAGCCCATGTTGGAAGTCATAATGATGATGGTATTGCGAAAATTGGCCACCCGGCCTTTGTTATCGGTCAGTCGACCATCATCCAGCACCTGAAGTAAAATATTGAAGGTATCGGGATGTGCCTTTTCGATCTCATCCAGCAAAACGATGGAATAAGGTTTGCGGCGAACGGACTCTGTCAGCTGTCCGCCTTCATCATAGCCTACATATCCGGGAGGGGCGCCGACGAGGCGGGAAACGGCATGCCGCTCCTGGTATTCACTCATGTCGATCCGGGTAATGGCTTTTTCGTCGTCAAAAAGGACATTGGCCAGCGTTTTGGCCAACTCTGTTTTACCGACGCCTGTGGGGCCCAGGAAAATGAAAGAGCCGACGGGTCGATTTTCATCCTGCAGGCCGGCGCGGCTTCTCCTGATGGCGTCCGAAACGGCTATTACTGCTTCTTTCTGGCCGATCAGGCGTTTTCCGATCTCTTCCTCCAGGTTAAGCAATTTTTCTTTTTCGCTTTGGAGCATTTTTGCGACGGGAATGCCTGTCCAACGTGCTACGACTTCGGCGATGTCATTGGCTGTTACTTCATCGTTAGTGAAGCGATTTTCTTCGGGCAGCTTATTGAGTTGCTCCTCGGCTGCTTTAAGCAAGGCATTTTTCTTTTCCAGTTGGCCGTAGCGTATTTTGGCGACGGTTTCGTAATCGCTGTTCCGTTCGGCCTTTTCGGCTTCCATTTCCAGCTCTTCGATCTCTTTTTTGATGCTTTGAATGGTATCGACGACCTCTTTTTCGCTTTGCCAGGCTGCCCGGATGGAGTCGCGCTCCTGTTTGGCATTAGCGATCTGTTCGTCTATGCCTTTGAGTTTTTGCTTATTTTTTTCCCTTTTGATGGCTTCTTTTTCAATTTCCAGCTGGCGCACTTTCCGATCCCATTCGTCGACTTCCTCGGGCACAGAATCCAGTTCCAGTCTAAGTCTTGCGGCAGATTCATCGATCAGGTCGATGGCTTTATCCGGCAGATGGCGGTCGGTGATGTAACGGTTGGACAATTCGGCTGCTGCGATCAGGGCTTCGTCCAGGATTTCGATCTTGTGGTAAACTTCGTATCGTTCCTGAAGGCCGCGCAGGATAGAGATGGTATCTTCCACGCTGGGCTCATCGATGAGGATAGTCTGAAAGCGGCGCACCAGGGCTTTATCTTTTTCGAAGTATTTCTGGTATTCATCCAGGGTAGTGGCGCCGATGGTTCGCAACTCACCCCGTGCGAGAGCGGGTTTAAGAATGTTGGCGGCATCCATGGCCCCGCCGCCGCCGCCTGCTCCGATGAGCGTATGGATCTCGTCGATAAAAAGGATGATCTGTCCGTTGGCTTCCGTCACTTCTTTGATGACTCCCTTCAGGCGCTCTTCGAACTCTCCCTTGTATTTCGCTCCGGCGATGAGGGCGGCGATATCCAGGGTGAAGATCTTTTTGGACTTGAGGTTTTCCGGCACATCACCTTTAACGATACGCCAGGCGATGCCCTCTACTATGGCCGTTTTACCTACTCCGGCTTCCCCGACCAGAATTGGGTTGTTTTTCTTCCTGCGGGAAAGGATATGCAGTACGCGGCGGATCTCTTCATCCCTTCCGATGATGGGATCCAGCTTTCCGGATTCCGCTCTTTCATTAAGATTGATGGCAAACTTAACTAGCGCATTGTAGGTCTCTTCCGCGCTCTGGTCGGTTACTTTTTTTCCTTTGCGCAGTTCCTCTATAGCTTCCTTAAGACCCTTTTCCGTAGCTCCCAGCTCTTTGAGGATCTCGGCGCCTTTGTTTTCTCCCGAAAGGATGCCCATTAACATAAGCTCTATAGAGATGTATTCATCGCCGTAGTCTTTCAGCATTTTTTTTGCCTGGCTGAGCGCCTTATTGGCTTCATTGGTCAGGAATTGTTTTTCGGCGCCTTCGACTTTGGGGTAAGTTTTTACAGCAGCATCCAGCTTGCTCTTTAAAGAAATAATACTGACGTCCATTTTCTGGAAAAGGAAGTTACTCACATTTTCGTCCGTCTCCATGATGCCTTTAACAAGATGCGGCGTATCCACCTGTTGCTGATCCATACCTGCAGCAATCTGTTGAGCCTTGAGGATTGACTCCTGCGCTTTTATGGTGAAATTATCGTAGGTCATAAGTTATTTTGATTTTAGAAAACGCTGATATGATTGATCCGGAAACATCCAACTTACAATAATCATAGCAAAAAGACTAGCCAGGCCGCCCAAAATAAGACTAGGAATCGCCGAAGGCCGGACAAACTCAAAGTAAATCCAGACGGCCATTCCCAAACCCACCGAGCTGAGCGCCCCTGCATCAGAGGCCCGCTTCCAGTATAGCCCTGCCGTTAAAGGTACAAAAAGTGACACTAAGCTCAAGGCCGATGACTGCCCAACCAAATGATAAATATCTCCTTCATAAGCCGCCATAGTCGCCGAACAAACGGCTACGAATACGACCGATAATCGCATGATCAACAAGAGCGTCTTGTCGGGAATATTCTTAAACCATGGCCGCACCAGGTTTTCTCCTATCACCGTTGCGGGAGCCAGCATTGCCCCTGAAGTAGTGCTCAGAATAGCCGAAAGTAAAGCCCCAAAAAACAACACCTGCAATAACAAGTTGCCATGCTGCAATACCATCACCGGGATCACCATTTGGGTATCCCCGTCCTGGATATCCGGATATAAAATCCACCCGCATAGCCCGATGAACAAAGGAATAAAGCCTATCGTCAAATACATAAAGCCCGACAGATAAGAAGCCTGAACAGCGGTTTTAGCACTTCTTGCGGACATCACGCGCTGAAAAATATCCTGCTGTGGAATGGATCCCAGACCTATGGTTATCCAGGCGGCTATATATTCCACTATATGGTCAAATCCAGGTTTTGGAAGGATCCGAAAAAAACCATCCGGTGTGTAGTCCAGTACTTCCTGGAAGCCCCCGACCTGCCTCAGCATAACGATCGCCAGGTAAAGCAAGCCTCCCAGGATCATCACTGTTTGTACAGAGTCCGTCACCGATACCGCCCACATCCCGCCGATATAAGTATAGACCACTACCACTATAGTGCAAAGCAGTATACCGACGATCATAGGGAAGCCCGTTAAGGTCTTCAAAATGATGGCCATGGCCACCAACTGGGCGGCAATCCAGCCGAAATAAGAAGGCACCATAAAAACAGCCGATACTACCTCCACCCTCCTGCTGAAACGAATCTTAAAAAAGTCGTTAAAGGTCAGAATATTGAGCTTATATAGTGGCCGGGCAAAAAAGGCGCCCACCAGGATCAGACACAATGCTGCGCCAAAAGGATCTTCGATCACCCCGATCAAGCCGTGCTCCACAAATTGGGAAGAAGCCCCCATGATGGTTTCCGATCCGAACCAGGTAGCGAATAAGGCAGAAGCAGCAACCACCATGGGTAGGTTCCGACCGGCGATCACAAAATCTTTCGTGTTCTTAACTTTGGTGGAAGCCCACCAGCCAATCAGCAGTGTTATACACAAATACAAGCCTATAAAACCTAACAGCATATTTTAAAAACTAAATTTTTATGCCATCAAATAAATAAGTGAGTGAGTGAGCAAATTTACCTATAAAATATACACCGCTGCCAGCGGTGTAGTTTTATAGGTAAATTTGGGGTTGTGTAAAAAGTCTTCGTACTCTTCTGCGCAGCTAATAAAATTCTTTTTTGAGTGTTCTGCCGAAGAAAATCAAAGATTTTCTTCGGCAAAACACTCAAAAAATAGAATCCTTTAAGCCGAGCAAACCTGCCGGCCGTCAGGCGGAAGAAGTAGCTGACTTTTTACACACCCCCAAGTTATACTTAAAAATGCTTGCTTCCTTACCCTGAAAAATATAACCCTGTTTAAAAAATGAGCAGGTAAATCAGGAATTGCTTCATCGTATTATTGAATTTTCTGTAATTTTCTGGTGAAGAAAAGGAGTGCATGGACGAAGATAGTTATTAGCCCTGATAAAAAAAGACCAATCCGGGCTAACGCATAAAACAGATGACCCGGTCTGTGCATTTAATAAGAAAAAAAGGGGAAGCACCTTCTTTTGCCCGCTCCATTTGTCAGTCATACTACCTATTTCAGGTCTTTAAGACAAATTTAACTGAGACCCGGTAATTTTGGCTGCACCTTTAGCTTTTAACAAATGTTAATATGGAAAAAGCAAAAAAAGGAGAACATCGGCCGGATAACTCCGCTGATTTTTCCAAAAAATAAAAATTCCCCGCTAAATAAAATTGCTTCAACTATGAAATGGACAAAATTTGCATTAATAGGGGTAGGTTTGTTGTTCCTGTCAGTCCAACTAGATGCGCAGTACTTCGGAAGGAACAAGCCTCACTATGAGACCTTTGACTACAAAGTTTATCAGACCCCTACCTTTGAAATCTACCACTACCTAGAGAACCAGGAAGTACTCGAGCGTTTTGCAGAGTTTTCCGAACAGTGGTATATGCTGCACCAGAATATCCTCCGGGATACGTTTGCCAGCAAAAACCCAATGATCATCTACAATGACCACGCAGATTTTCAGCAGACCAATGCCATCTTCGGTGGCGTAGGCGTTGGTACGGGCGGGGTGACGGAAGCCTTCAAAAACAGGGTGATCATGCCTTTTGCCATGACCAACCAGCAGACGTTCCACGTTCTGGGGCACGAGCTGGTGCACGCCTTCCAGTATGATATTGTGATCAATGGCGATTCCACCTCTCTTCAGAATATCGCCAATCTGCCGCTATGGCTGGTGGAAGGCCTGGCCGAGTATATGTCTATAGGTAGTGTGGATGCCCATACCGCCATGTGGATGCGCAGCGCCGTATTGAACGACGACGTGCCGACCATAAAGGACCTTAATAATCCAAAGTACTTTCCTTACCGCTACGGACAAGCCTTCTGGGCTTTCCTGACCGGACTGCAGGGAGATGAGGTGATCCGCCCCTTTTATGAAGCGACTGCCAAGTATGGATTTGATGTTGCTTGCAGGAGCGTACTGGGTATGAGCTCAGAAAATTTGTCGGAACTATGGGTCAGCGCCGTGAAAAAACATTTTGGCCAGTACCTGGATAGTAAGAAGGAGCAGTTTATCGGTCGTCCGCTTTTGGATCAGGAAAAACGAAAAGGGCGCATCAACATCGCCCCGGTGATCAGCCCAAACGGCAGGTATGCTATTTTCCTGTCGGAACGTAACCTCTTTAGCATCGACCTTTTCCTGGCAGACATCAGCAAAAAGGAGATCATCCGGGAAGTAGCCAGTTCTGCCAAAAATTCCCACATAGACGATTTCGACTACATCGAATCCTCGGGCACCTGGTCCCCTAACAGCCAGGAATTTGCTTTTGTGGGGTACAAGAGAGGGCAGAATGTTTTGATCATCAACGAAGCTTTGAGCGGCAAAACAATAGCCGAGATCACCATACCTGGCGTTCCTGCCTTCAGTAACCCGGCATGGTCCCCTGACGGCAATCAGATCGTCGTTTCAGGTCTTGTCCAGGGCCAGGCGGACCTTTATGCTTACGACCTGAAAACCAAGAAAGTCACCCAGCTGACCAATGACATTTACTCCGAACTGCACCCTCACTGGTCAGCAGACGGCGCCGTTCTTTATTTTTCTTCTGACAAACTGAGCATGGAAAGAGGCCGCACCAATGGTAAGTGGACCTTCAACCTGGCTATGCTGGATGTCATTAGCGGCGTTATGGAGGATATCGATATCTTTCCGGGCGCCGACAACCTGAATCCCTGGGAAGACGCCAACGGAGATATCGTCTTTATTTCCAACCGTGATGGTTTTCGCAACATGTACCGCTATGAGCCTTCTTCGGGGAAGGTATTTCAGATGACCGATTTCATGACCGGCATCAGCGGCATTACCCACTATGCTCCTGCGATCAGTTTGTCCCGAAGACAGCAGCGTATATTGTACACTTATTTCAACAACAATCAGTACAAGGTTTACAAAGGAGATTACGACGAATTTATGAATAAAGAGGTGGATCCGACGGCAGTGGATTTTGCTCCGGCGACTCTTCCACGGGTCAACAAGCAAGCCTCTAAACTCGTAGATCGCCAGCTGAGCAATCTCGATCGTTCTAGCCGGGAGGCGGAGGAATTGGCCGTAGATTTCAGAACAAGGGATTACAAAGCTCAGTTTCAATTGGATTACATTGGCGGCGGCGCCGGGGTAGGCGTAACCAATAACAACTTCATCATGGGCGGCAACAACCGTCTGGCGGGCGCCATCGATATGCTTTTCAGTGACATTGTCGGCAATCAGAACCTTTTTGCTTCCGCCACCATGAATGGGGAGATCCAGGATTTCGGGGCCAGCCTAATGTATCTAAACCGTAAAAGACCGCTCAACTGGGGGGTATATGGATCCCACATTCCTAACCAATTCGTCTCGGGAGGCTTTTTCCGTGATCAAAACGGCAATGTCGTGGACCAGATCATTGAGATTGACGGGCAGGAGTTTCCGACCAACTATGTTATTGATCAGTACCGTTTGTTTATTGACGAGTTAGGTTTGATCTCTCAGTATGCCTTCTCGCAGACATTGCGTTGGGAAGCCAGCGCCTCTTTTTCCCGATACAGCACCCGACTGGACCGCAACTATTACCTGAGTGATGGTTTCAATCTGTTTTTCCTGGACAGAAGGAAGCTGGAGACACAGCCGGGTTTCAGTTTGTGGCGCACCGGTACAGCCATCGTAGGAGACAACTCCTTTTTTGGACTGACGTCGCCTTTGAGAGGGCATCGTTTCAGAGTGGGGGTTGATCAATTCTTTGGAGAATTCACCTTTACTGCTCCTACTGTGGATTTGCGGGCCTACAAGTTCATTCGTCCCTTCAGTATAGCTATAAGAGGATACCATTATGGTCGTTACGGCGGAAACAGTGAGGAGATCTCTCCACTGTTTGTGGGGTCACCCTGGCTGGTAAGAGGTTATAATACGGATGCTACGCAGCAATTCCTGCAAAACAGCTCTAATGTGATCGGAGGTAATTTTGTTTTGCCGGGCACCGGATTCGGTGGGTCCATTCCTGTATCTGACGAGGTATTGTTTTCTTTGCTGGGTAGCAAGATGGCTGTGGCGAATTTAGAAATCAGGTTACCGTTTACGGGTCCCCGGCAATTGGCGCTGATCAAGTCCAACTTTTTATTTTCGGATTTGAATTTGTTCTTCGACGCGGGCGTCGCCTGGTTTGATTTCAATCAACTTGGCGGAGATGAAGGCCGTTTTCCAAATGTATCACCGTTATATAGTACGGGAGCTTCTCTGCGTGTTAATTTATTCGGCTCTTTGATCATTGAGCCTTACTACGCTATACCGCTACTGGAAGGAGCAGAGCCCGGGTTTGGGTTAAACCTGATACAGGGCTGGTAGGAAAACTTGAGGAAACGGCAATTCCCGTTTCTTTGAAACAGAATTTTCCCAAAGTTTCTTACCCTAAGTTAGAATAAAAAAAGGGCCGGCAATGCTGCCGGCCCTTTTTTTATATGATGTTAAAATTTATTTAAAAATTTTTTTTTAAAACTCGATATTTGTTTACTTTTGATTAACAAAAAGGTTGTCGTGCGAGCGTACTCACACGACAACTACATTGGATTAGTATGAAAAAACTCTCATTGGTTCCTATTTTAAAGGGCTATCTATACAAATGGATAGCTTTTTTATTTCCGGCTTCGATAAGGGTTGCCAAAAACGCTTCGCATTCCATATCGCAGCACGAAGATCAGCGCCAGCAGGAAAAGGATCACATACTGGAACCTGACCTGTGTAAAAGCAATGACCTTAAACCGGTCTACCAGCCACATAATGGCCAGTGCAGCGGCAATTAGCATCATTAAACCTGAAAGCCGGTCGAAGCCCGGGATATATTCCAGGATCACGTTTTTTCTGATGATCCAAAGGGTAATGAACATAGACACTATAGGCGCCACCTGGGTGTAGATATCGGTCGCCATGATATTTCGCTTTTCAAAGAGGAACATATAAATATTCAGGGTAATAGCGAAAATACCCGGGATAGCGACTAAATAGATTAACACGGCGTAGATGTAGTTCCAGGGCAGATAATGGCCCTGATCTTTGTCCAATGCTCCGGCCACAAGGGCCAAAACCGGGATTAGTATAAAGAATCCCAGCATTATTTTTGGATGATCAGCAAAATAGTCAAATAACTCTTGCAGCGTCATGCCTAGGTTTACTTTTATTCCAAATCTAACGACTACAAGTGTCCTATACTAATAGACGTAAGATGATACAAAAAGATGCTTTTAGCAAGCAAAAATTTTCTTTAGTCTACGAAACACCCATCAAAGTCGACTAGCGGAAGAGAAAGCGTTACTTTATAAGAAAGCAAAACATTTCAGAAATACAGGTTTTGAGGGTTGTAAAAAGTCAGCCGCTCCTCCCGCCTGACGGCCGGCAGGTTTGCTAGACCTAAATAATTTCATTTTTTGAGTTTTCTGCCGAAGAAAATCTGTGATTTTCATCGGCAAAAAACTCAAAAATAATTTTATTAGCTGCGTAAACCGGAGGATCCTTGTTCTTTTACTAAGAGCCTCCTCTATTGAATATAACGTCGCTTTACAGATTTAGTAACATAGCCATAGGGTCCTCTAACAATTCTTTAACTTTTACCAGAAAAGTAACGGAGGTACTTCCATCGATGACGCGGTGGTCATAGGAGAGGGCCAGATACATCATGGGCCGGATTTTCACTTCTCCATTGATGGCTACGGGACGGTTCTGAATGGAGTGCATGCCGAGAATTGCGGACTGGGGTTCATTCAGGATCGGAGTACTTTGCAGGGATCCGAATATCCCTCCGTTGGTTATGGTAAAGGTTCCTCCGGTCATTTCCTCCAAAGAGAGGGTGCCCTCTCTGGCCTTGGTCGCGAGATCTTTGATCTTATGTTCGATTTCGGCGAAGTCGAGGGATTCTACATTATGCACAGGAGGCACAACGAGCCCAGAGGGTGTCGAAATGGCGATGGAGATATCGGCATAATCGTGGTAGATCAGTTCATTGGTTTCGGTATCCAGCTGGGCGTTGACATCAGGCATTTCGATCAGCACTTTGGCGCAGGCTTTGGCGAAGAGAGACATGAAGCCCAGTTTGATGCCGTATTTTTCTACAAATTTATCCTGGTATTTTTTTCTCATGGCCATCACTTCGGTAAGGTCCACCTCGTTGAAGGTAGTGAGCATGGCCGTTTCGTTTTTTGCGCTCACCAGTCTTTTGGCGATGGTGCGCCGCATACGGGACATTTTCTTGCGCCTGGTTTCCCGGCTGAAGCTGGCGGTGGCGGGAGCAGGCTGGGCTTCTTTTTGTTTTTCCTTTGCCGCTGGCTGCTGCTGAGGAGCAGGAGCACTTTTTTTGGCTTCTACGGCCTTCATGGCGTCCTCCTTTGTAATTCTGCCATCGCGGCCGCTTCCCTCTATTTTGGCAGGATCGATGTTATTTTCTTTGAGGATCTTGGCCGCCGCCGGCGAAGGATGCCCGCTGGCGTAGCCAGGTTCTTTGCTCTGTTGGGGCTGAGGAGCCGGAGCTTCTTTTTGAGTTTCTTCCTTTGGCTGTTCCTCGGACGGAGCGCTCTTCTGTGATCCTTCCCCATTGTCTTTCTGGACGCTGGTGTCTATTTTCGCTACCAGAGCGCCGATCTCAAGATCGTCTCCTTCTTCCGCTACATAGATCAATTTGCCTGATGCCTCCGCCGGAAATTCCAGGGTTGCTTTATCTGATTCAAATTCGCAGATGGGCTCGTCCAGTTCTACAAATTCTCCATTTTCTTTCAGCCATTGGGATAAGGTGACTTCGGTTACGGATTCCCCTATGGTAGGAACCTTCATTTCGACAATACTCATATGGTTTGTTCCTGTATTTGAATGAAATAATTTTTTATTGAAAGCGGAGGTTCTGACCTTGTAAAAGTAAATAATATAACACTATATGACACTTAAAAGTGCTGGGAATTCCTAATAATTTGCAGCTATTCCGGCATCAGGGATGAAATTTAAAAATCCGTGCAGTACCTCCGTCCGCCTCGTTGGCAATATAAAGGGTTCCGTCCGTATCAAAACAAATGCCTTCAGGTTGGGGGTGGCTTTTTTTGTCCAGTTTTTCAATATGGAGGATTCGGCCTGTTCTATCCAGTACGACCAGTATTTTACCTGCGGTGGACAAGACATAGTAATGCCCCGTCTGGGGATGTACGGCTATTCCGGAGGGGCTAAAAATAAAAGAGGACTGGTTGGGGCTAAAAAATTCCACTAATTTTTCAAATTTCCGGATTGCGGGGGACGTATTCAGGTAATCCTGAATATCTTCTATGCTGACAACAAGGGCAGGCGTTTCTTGTAAAGCTTTCGTTTTGAGGTCAAAAGCATAGAAAGCCTTGCGAAAATCAAATTCGGGCGCCTCTCCGGCTTTTCCTTTACAGACCAGCAGCAGTCTCTCCTCGAAAGGATCATAGGCCAGCCCTTCTGCGTCGTAGTCCTCGTTCAGAAAATAATTGTATTTAAAGGTTTGCTGGTTGTTTTTCCCTAAAGACTGGATCTCATAGACGGTTCCGGAGCTATTGACGGCAAAAAAAAGATCTCCTACCGCTTCAACGCCTTCATAATCGCCATCCTTCCAGAAATCGGTCTGCTGAACAATTTTGCCGGTATTTTTTTCCAGCAGATAAATATCGCCCTCTTCGTCTTGTATGGCCGCCAATAAAGGTTTACCCGGAACGATACTCAGGCCGGAGATTTCTCGAAGTTCGTTTTCCAGGTCGAAAACTACAGCCGGATTTTCCATATCATAGGTCCATACAAAGGAAGAATCTCTCCGGGGGAAGGCGGTGTTTTCGGCCGGTGAGATCGCCCATTGCTGGGTAGCCGTAAGAAGGGCGCCTATAATCAGTGCGGCTGTCTTCATCTTATTTTTTTTATTGCTTAACCTTTGGTGTGGGTCGAAATACAAAATACAGGCCGATCAGCACAAAGGGGATGCTCAAAAGCTGACCGGTGCTCAGAACATTGTCAATGGCCTCTTCGAAGCCCCCCTGTTCATGCTTGAAACGCTCCAGTACAAAACGGATGCCCATAACCAAGACCAGGAACAAGCCAAAGAGGTATCCTGGTTTTTCCCTTTTATTCGTTTTCCAGTAAACCAGATATAAAATAATGAAGATGATCAGGTAGCTGACGGCTTCGTATAATTGAACGGGATGGCGAGGCACCTGATCCACCCGCTCAAAAATAAAAGCCAGCGGAAAATCCTCAGGCGCAGGCTTGCCATAAATCTCAGAATTCATCAGGTTGCCCAGCCGGATAAAGCACCCGGCCAGAGCAGAAGGCACTACGACCTTGTCAAGGATCCAGAGGATGGACTTTTTACTCACTCTCCTGGAATAGATCCACAGGGCCAGAATAACACCTATGGCCCCACCATGGCTGGCCAGCCCCCCTTTCCATATTTGAGGTATTTCCAGCAGGTGCCGGGAATAATAATCCCAGTCGTAGAAAAAAACGTGCCCCAAACGTGCACCTATGACCGCACCCACGACAACATACACAAAGGCTTTATCCAGCCATTCTTCTGGGGCATTCTCTGCTTTGAACATCTTGCGCACCATAAAAAGCCCCAGCAAAAAGCCCAGAGCAAAAAGCAAGCCATACCAACGTAAAGTCAGAGGGCCTATAGTAACAATTTCCGGAGATGCGTTCCAACGGATGGCGATTAAGATACTTGACAACATAGCACATCGATTAGTAATTGGCAATATGATCTGCAGACAATATTACCATTGTTTACTTGAAATCAAAGGGATTTGTCCGAACAATTTTAAAATTTCCTCTTTCCTTTGTCAATAAAAACCATCAATCCATTTTCGTTCCCCTCAAAATACAGTAAGCAAAATTATCTTTTTCTTAAACTTCAATTATTTATTTGCAAGTCTTATGAACTTTAAAAAAGAAGCCTTACTTTTGATCAAGTAAAGAAAATTTTAAACTCGTTTCTTAATCTATGTTTTATTTTTCTTTATAGAACGCTTCCAAAAAATCTTTTCAAAAGCCCTGGAATAAAAGATTTAAAAAATCATCTGTTTACTATATCTGATTGAAGAACAACAACATAGCTGTTCTAAGATATGTAACGACTCCACTCCTTCAGATGTGGAAGGTAAGATTTTTTTAAAAGTAATTCCAGCCAGGCGCCGTTAATTGGCCTCTAACCGTCCTCTCATTTGGCGGTAAAAGACAGGCATCAGAAAAAACTAAACAAAATACAATCGCCTGAATGAATTTAAGAAGACGTTCTAATAAATTGAATAATACAAAGCAAAAACTATGTTAATTGATCCAGAAATTGAAGCAATTGTTAAATCTTATGAAGTAATTAAAGACCTGGATAGTGCTTCAAAAAAGCGGGTAATCACCTGGTTGGTCAATAAGTTTGGCCTCTCCAGTGACTTGCCTGCTCTGCAGGAAGGCCACAAAGGGCTTCCAGGCTCTGATTCCAGTAAAACTGGCCTATCCGGCTTTATTTCAGTCAGTCCTGATGCACCACTACCAGAAGAGCTGACCGGCTTTGAAAATGCCGAAGACCTGTTTAATCAAATTGCCACAAAGACCGAGCCAGAGAAAGTCCTGGTCGTAGCTTCCTATTTGCAGGAAAAACTTAATTTGCAGGAGTTAGGAGGTCGCAGAATCAACACGGAACTGAAAAGGATGAATCAGGGAGTGAAAAACATCACTGCGGCCATTTCTTCATTGACGAAAAAGGCGCCGCCTTTAATGTCTCAAAACAAAAAAGAAGGCTCCAGCCCACAGGCCAAAAAGAAATATCATGTTACTGAGGAAGGGGTTAAAAAAGTAAATGAAGCTTTACAAAAAGGAAGGCTCAAGCTTTAATTTTTCCACAAAAAGCAGGCTATCCGGAGAGCAGCCCATGTAAATGACTCTTCGCTAGCCTGCTTTTCCCAGCTTATCTTCACTAAGCCATACCAAAATCAATCTTCTTTGCCTGAATGCCCCTGCTATTCCTGAAAATTGAAAGGGTTATAAATACTGCCGGCCTTGCTGATGACTTCGTTAGCAGCGCCTTCAAGACCTGCCATGCGCTCGCAAGTCCACCACAACTTTTTTCCTATTCCTGTATGATAACTAATAGGCACAGCAGAAATAACCTTTCCTTCTGACAGGTACTTGCCGCTCACTCCTTTCAACGCCTGCGTCAATACGAAATGCAGTATGGGCGCCATAGCAGCCTTGGGCATCTGACCATAAAAACGGTCTCTGAAATCTTTTATCCAGCGAAAGAGCAAAGGAAAATGCCTGTTGATGTTCGTTCGGGTACGGCCAGGGCAAAATGTATTCGCCGTAACGCCAGTGCTCTCCAGCCGCCTCGATAATTCATTAGTCCATGTGACGCGAGCCAGAGCCGATTGCCCTTTGGCCGCTATCCAGGTAAACTTGTTGACCAGTTGCAGATCATTGAAGTAGATCGCGCCGGTGCGGTGAGCTTCCCCGGAAACATTAATGATCGTAGAAGGCCTGGAATGAATCATCAGATCAAGCAACAAGTCCGTCAAAACAAAAGGCCCCAATACATTTGTAGCAAAATTGATCTCCAGCCCATCAGCAGATATCCCTATTCTAGGATAATCTAATCCCGCAAGATTGGCGAGAAGATGCAACGCGCCATACTGTGCTTCGTAATTCCGAGCCAACTGCTTGACCTCTTCCAGGGACGATAAGTCGGCAATCATCAGATCAACATTGGGATTCTGGCTTTCTGCAATGACCTCAATGCGGGCTTTCTTTCCTTTTTTGGGATCTCTGCAAACCATTACCACTGTCGCTCCTGTTTGTGCAAGACCTTTCGCCATTGCCAAACCCAGACCTGAATTGGCCCCGGTAACCAGACAGGTAATGTCTTTCATTTGTTCTTCGTTTATAATTTATGTGTTAAAATCTACCCCCTTCAAGGGTGTTCATCTTTACTTTTTCCTCTTTTCTTAACACCGACTTCGCCTTAAGGTCTTTTTATCTTACGACCAAATGGCAGAGGGCTCAAGCTAGGTCAACTTCAGTCTTTGATGATACGGCTAAAGGTTATAGGATAAAATGTGCTTATATGAAGGTGCTCTTGTTTGGCAGGCCTGAAAGGAACCAACATCCAAAACTTATCTTTAAATTTAATTGCATACAAACAGATGTAAATTAAAAAAAATCATTGTCTTTTGCTGACTTTTATCATTACCTTAGGAAAAATTAACATTTTGCCTGCCGGAAATAACTGGCAAGATCAGTCAAAAACAAGACGCCACTATTTTTGTTAACTTTTTATGGAAAAAGCAAAAAACGTCCTTAAAACGGAATTACAATCCTGTTGCACCGATCCGATGACGGGCTTCTACCGCAACGGATTCTGCCATACAGGACCTCAGGATACCGGAAGGCACGTCGTCTGTGCCATTATGACCGAGGAATTTCTGACCTTTTCTAAATCCAGAGGGAACGATCTGATCACGCCCATCCCTTATTATCAGTTTCCCGGCCTAAAACCGGGCGATAAATGGTGTTTGTGCGCTCTCAGATGGAAAGAAGCACTGGAGGCGGGCGTGGCGCCGCCGGTTGTCCTGGAAGCTACTCATGAAGCGGCCTTGAACTATGTGTCGTTTGAAGATTTATTAGAACATAAGCTAGTCTAAAAACAGGGAGTATCCCGGAACTTTGAAGACTAGCAAAATCATTTGATCTGTTCGACTTTGATCCTGACCTTCACCTCTTCCGGTAATTCCAGCTGCTCGCCATCTGGAATACTATCCACCAACTCCAGTTTGGAGGCCAGTGTCTCTGTTTTAATGTACTCTCCAAATTGCTCCACGGCCGGAACCACTTGCTCATGCCGCTCCAGCTTTACGCTGATGTTATCAGTGACGTTGTAGTCCTTGTCTTTGCGAATATTCTGAATGCGGTTGACCAACTCACGAGCCATACCTTCCGCGAGTAGTTCATCTGTTACGGTGACATCCAGCGCGACCGTCAGAGGGCCGTCGCTGGCAACCTGCCACCCGGGTATATCATCGGTGGTGATCTCAAAATCTTCTGCCGACAACTGGTAGGAATCGCCATTGATGCTTAGGGTGTAGCTGTTGGATTTTTCGATCTGTGCAATATCCTGCTGGTTCATCCGGCCTATGATCTGGGCTGCAGCTTTCATGTTCTTGCCCAATCGCCTTCCCAGTGTTTTAAAATTCGGCTTGATCTTCTTCTTCAAAATGCCTGTTGTGTCCGTCAGGTACTCAATCTCTTTGATGTTCACCTCTGAAAGGACAAGGTCTTTCACTCCTTCCACCTGTTCTTTGAATGATTCATCGAGGACGGGAAGCAGTATCTTCTGAAGGGGCTGCCTTACCCGCATTTTTTCTTTTTTCCTCAAAGACAACACCAGCGAACTGATGCGCTGGGCATAGTCCATCCGCTGTTCGAGCGCTTTATCGATCAACGTTTTTTCAGCCACCGGAAAATCCGCCAGGTGAACAGAAATGTGATCTTCCTTTTTGGTGGCATCATTCAAATTCCGGTACAGCCAATCGGAGAAAAAAGGCGACACCGGCGCCATTAACCTGGCAATGGTAGCCAGGCAAGTATATAAAGTCTGATAAGCAGCGATCTTATCTTCCGTGTAATCTCCTTTCCAGAAACGTCGCCGACACAGCCGTACGTACCAGTTACTCAGGTGCGCATCCACGAAATTCATCACCTTACGGGTTGCATTGGTCGGCTCATAATCCGCATATTCGGCTTCTACTTCCTTCACCAGCGTATTCAGCAGTGAAATGATCCAGCGATCGATCTCCGGACGTTGAGCCATGGGTACTTTCGCTTCCCGGTAAGTGAATTTATCGATATTGGCATACAATGCAAAGAAGGAGTAAGTATTGTAAAGTGTTCCAAAAAATTTACGCCGCACCTCATCTACGCCGTCCAGGTCAAATTTCAGGTTATCCCAGGGCTGCGCATTAGAGATCATATACCAGCGAGTCGCATCGGCGCCGTAGGTGGCGATGGTGTCGAAGGGATCGACCGCATTGCCGTAACGCTTCGACATTTTCCTTCCTTCTTTGTCCAGCACCAAACCGTTCGACACCACGTTTTTAAAAGCAACACTGTCGAAAACCATAGTGGCGATGGCGTGAAGGGTATAAAACCATCCCCTGGTCTGGTCAACGCCTTCTGCAATGAAATCAGCAGGAAAAGAATGCTTAAACTTCTCCTCATTTTCAAATGGGTAATGCCATTGCGCATAAGGCATGGAACCGCTGTCAAACCAGACATCGATCAGGTCCAGTTCTCTTTTCATGGGTTGGCCGTCTTCTGCAACGAGAACGATCTCATCGATATAGGGGCGGTGAAGATCTTTAGGGACAGTTTGATCCATTCCTAAAGAACCGTTGGCTTTTGCTATTTCCCTTTTCAGTTCCTCCACGGAACCGATACACTTTTCCTGCCGGCCGTCTTCTGTTCGCCAGATCGGCAACGGAATTCCCCAGTAGCGGGAACGAGAGAGGTTCCAGTCCTGCAGGTTCTCCAGCCATCTGCCAAAGCGGCCGTCCCCGGTTGAAGCCGGCTTCCAGTTGATCGTTTTGTTGAGCTCATACATTCGGTCCTTAGCTGCCGAAGCTTTGATGAACCAGCTATCCAAGGGGTAGTACAGCACCGGGCGATCTGTCCGCCAGCAATGCGGATACGAGTGTACGTATTTTTCAGAGTGGAACAACTTATTCTCCTGCTTCAGCTTGATGATGATGTCTTCATCCACCGAGCGCTCCTCTTCCTGTCCGTAATCCTTAACATATCGTCCGGCAAAATCGGTTACTTCTTCCACAAAGCGTCCTTGCTTATCTACGAGTGGGCCGGGATTGCCGTGTTCGTCTTTGACCAGCAATGGGGGAATTCCGTATTTCTGGGCTACTTTAAAGTCATCCGCACCGAAGGTGGGAGCCGTATGGACGATGCCCGTACCATCTTCAGTGGTAACAAAGTCACCGATCAACACCTTGAAAGCGGGTTTATCCGGTTGTACGTAAGGCAAAAGTTGCTCATACTCCATTCCTTCCAACGCACTTCCCTTCATTTCTTCTACGATGGAGAGATAGGGGATAGGTTTATTGCCAGCTTTTACATCCTCCGGCTTCAGATCAGGGTCAGCTTCTGTGAAGTATGCGGACAAGCGGTCTTTGGCCAGGATCACTTTCGTGCGTTCGCCTGTATAGCGGTTGTATCCATCCACCTTGACATAGGTGATGTCCTGGCCGACGGTCAGGGCCGTATTGGAAGGCAGCGTCCATGGAGTGGTGGTCCAGGCCAGGAAATATTCATTTTCCGTGCCTTTGATCTTAAACTGTGCTATGGCTGAAACATCCTTGATCTCTTTATAAGCCCCCGGCATGTTCAGCTCATGAGAGCTAAGGCCGGTGCCTGCTGCAGGAGAATAGGGCTGGATGGTATACCCTTTGTACAGCATGTCCTTGTCATAGAGCTGCTTCAACAGCCACCAGACGGATTCAATGTAATCATTCTCGTAGGTGATATAGGGGTCGTCCAGATCCACCCAGTACCCCATTTTGCGGGTGATGTCATCCCACTGATCTTTATAGCGCATGACGGTTTCCCGGCAGGCTTTGTTGTAGTCATCTACGCTGATCTTTTTGCCGATATCTTCCTTGGTGATCCCCATTTCGCTCTCGACTTTCAGCTCGATCGGCAAGCCGTGTGTGTCCCAGCCGCCTTTACGCTCTACTCTTTGGCCCTTCATGGAATGGAATCGACAAAACAGGTCCTTGATCGTCCGCGCCATTACGTGGTGAATGCCCGGCTGTCCATTCGCGGAAGGAGGCCCTTCGTAGAAGACGTATGCATTGCCGGCATCCCGTTGTTCGACGCTCTTTTCAAAAACCTTGTTTTCTTCCCAGAAGGACAGTATTTCCTTGTCGATCTCAGGCAGGTTCAAGCCTTTGTATTCCTTGTACATAAGTCGATATTTAGTGGCACCATCCAGTTGCAGTAGGGCCGGCGGCCCTGCTGCAACTGGATGGTTTTTTGTTTCAGCGGTGCAAAGATAGCAAACAAAAAAGCTCTGGCAAACTGTAATTTGCCAGAGCTTTTCGGTGGTCAACTATTAGCACATCACAGTTTGCCTCAGGCAATGCTGCAGATAATAATGCTAGTAATGATGTGTTGACTATATTCCATGAAATACAAAAATAGGAGGATAAACATTTAAAGTCAAGAGGATAATGGACAGTCTAGAACCTTCCAGGATTTTTTTCTACTTTAGCACAAACCGAAACCACTTCCCGTGGTTTTGATTCATATAAGTGCTTATACAAAAATATTTAAAGATAATTTGCCGCCCAGTGGGCGACAAATTATCTTTCAAATATTGGTTTTGTCGGCGCCAAGGCGCCGACAAAACCAATATTTGAAAGGGTTACTTAACCCAATAAGACCGATAAATCAACCTGATACGCTATGTTACAAACGAAAGATCTGGCTTTTTCCTACAACGGGCAGCAGCTGATGCAATTTCAGAATATCGACTGCAAAAAAGGCGAACAATGGCTGCTGCTGGGGCAGTCGGGTAGTGGAAAAACGACACTTTTGCACTTACTGGGCGGATTACTTTCCCCCAAAAAAGGAAAAATCGTTGTGGGAGATACAGACATTACCGAACTGTCTGAACACGCCAAAGACATTTTCCGCGGCCGGAATATCGGCATCATTTTCCAGAAATCCCATTTCATCCGCTCGCTCAACGTGCAGGAAAACCTGATGCTCGCCCAAAAGCTGGCCAACCTCAAGATCGACAAGGATCGCATCCAGCACCTGCTGGATCGCCTGAACGTCGGCCATAAGATCAAGTCTTCCACAGATAGGCTGAGTGCAGGCGAACAGCAGCGGGTAGCCATCGCCAGAGCCCTGGTCAACCGACCCAAGATCATCCTTGCTGACGAACCGACCTCAGCATTGGACGATGTCAACTGCAACCAGGTGATCGAACTGATCGAAGAAGTCGCTAATGAAGTAAAAGCTACTCTGCTGGTCGTTACTCATGATGCTCGTTTAAGCAGTAAATTTTCCAACCAGATCAACCTCTAATCGCTCGAAGCCATGAATCTATTCGGATTAAGCCTGAAAAATATATTCCACAAACCATTGTCCACCACCCTGAGCCTGATCCTGTTCGCCCTGGGCGTCGGTCTGATCTCTATTTTGTTCCAACTAAGCACGCAGGTGCAGGAAAAGTTTGACAAAAACCTGGCCGGGATAGATCTGGTCATCGGCGCCAAGGGAAGTCCGCTGCAGCTGATCTTGTCGAGTATGTATCACGTGGACAGCCCCACCGGCAATATTTCCATCGAAGAGGCTACGCCCTTTTTAAGGGATGGGCATCCGCTTATTGGAACGGCTGTTCCTCTGTCCCTCGGAGACAGCTACCAAGGCTATCGGATCGTCGGCACTACACACGACATCCTCGGGCTGTACGATGCAGAAGTGGCGGAAGGCCGGCTTTGGGAAAAAACACTCGAGGCCACTGTCGGCGCCGCAGTTGCTGAAGACTTGAAACTTAAGATAGGCGACACTTTTAAAAGTTCTCACGGTTTTGACATCAATGAAGACCTTACTCATGAAGATTCGGGTTCGCTCGTTGTAGTCGGCATTTTGAAACCTTCCGGCGCCGTAACCGACCAATTGATCCTGACTCGGCCGGAAAGCGTCTGGGCCGTCCACGATCATGGAATGGAGGAGGCCGATTTTGAGGAAGAGGAACACGACGATGAAGCACATGAAGAAGAGGAACACGACCATGAAACTGAAGATCACGAGGAAGAAGACCATCCGGAGGATGAGCACAGCCATCATGATCACAGCCCCTACGAAGAAATAAAGCCCTTGATCAGCTATCAGGATAAAGACATCACTTCCATTTTACTGAAATTCAAATCCCGCACCAATTACCAGGCCTTGAACATGCTTCGAGGCGTCAACGAAAATACCGACCTGCTGGCGGCTTCACCACCCATCGAGATCAATAAGCTGTACGACAATATGGGCGTAGGTATAGAAGCCCTGCGCGTACTGGCACTGGTCATTGTGATCGTTTCCGGGCTCAGCATTTTTATTTCTTTGTTCTCTTCCCTCAAAGAAAGAAAATACGAACTGGCCCTGATGCGTACGATGGGTGCTTCCCGAACCACGCTCTTTATTTTAATCGTTTTGGAAGGATTGCTGCTCGCCGCCATGGGTTATGTTATGGGAATGTTGCTGAGCCATATCGGCATGGAAGTATTGGCCAGGGTAATGGAGGATTCTTATCGCTATACTTTTACAGGCACTCGATTTTTGCGCGAAGAATTATTCTTGCTCGGAGGTGCACTGGCTATCGGTTTTATCGCCGCAGTTATTCCTGCGATCCAGGCCTCCAGGACGGATATCTCCACTACGCTAACAGAAGGATGATTTTGAACGGTAAAAGGAAATTTGCCTGACAATGAAACAGAACATGCCCCCAATAGGTTATATTTGAATGTGTTAACATCACAATTAACATTGATTTAAATATATCTTTTGGAAAAATTTCGTTTTGTATGTTCGCCATTAAAATAAAATTGAACAATCATAAAAGTTTACCATCTATGAAAAAGATCTTTGGTTTGATGATACTGGGCGCCTTCCTGTTTACAAGCGTCTCCTTATCCGCACAGTCCGACAAGGCTTCCAATGCCTGGAAATCTTTGTCTAAAATTACCTTCAAAAAAGAGTACGATGAAATGATGGGCTTTAAAGTAGATGTGCCTGTCTTTAGCGACGAGGTGAAAAAAATGGAAGGTAAAACCATTCAAATTAAGGGGTATATCATTCCGGTAGAAGGTTACAAGAGCCATAAGGAATTCATCTTTTCCGCTTATCCTTATAGCATGTGCTTCTTCTGCGGCGGCGCAGGCCCGGAAACCGTGATGGAAGTCTATGCCAAAGAACCGATTGAGTATACCGCTGAAGCGGTGACCATTGAAGGCACCCTGGAATTGAATGCATCTGATATCAATCGCTTGATCTATGCATTGAATGATGCAACCTATGTGAAAAAGGCAGCAGATAATTGATTGGATGTTGGATTTTAGGGGTTGGGTAAAAAGTCAGCGGCTCCTCCCGCCTATCGGCCGGGCAGGTTTGCCCGGCTTGAATAATTCTATTTTTTGAGTTTTTACACAACTCCCATTAACCATCAATTCACAACTAACATCCAAATGCATTTACCACACATCGAATTTGGCCATACCGGCGTTAAGCTACCCAGAATCGGACTGGGCCTGGCCGCCCTCGGTCGCCCCGGCTATATCAACCTGGGTCATGGAGAAGATCTTTATTACGATTATGTAGTGGAAGCCATGGAAGGTCGTACCCACAGGCTACTGGAACTGGCCTACGAAAACGGCGTCCGCTATTTTGATGTGGCTCGCTCCTACGGCCGGGCGGAAGCTTTTCTGCAATCCTGGCTGGAAAAAAACGGCCATAACCCCAATGACATCTTTGTAGGATCGAAATGGGGGTACACCTACACCGCCGACTGGAAAGTAGAGGCCGAGCGTCATGAGATCAAGGACCACTCCCTCCAGGTTCTGAAAAAACAATGGCAGGAATCCAAAAAGCTACTTCCTTTTTTGAAATTGTACCAAATCCACTCCGCTACCTTTGAGAGTGGAGTACTGGAGGACGAGGAAGTTCTTTCCTACCTGGCGGAACTTAAGGGGCATGGCGTTAAAATAGGGCTCTCTCTAAGCGGGTTGGAGCAGCCAAAAGTACTCGAACTGGCCATGATGATCCGCGTGGATGGCGAACACCTGTTTGATTGCGCACAAGCCACTTACAACGTATTGGAACAATCCATGGAAAACGTCCTTTCAGCGGCAGCGGCCAGCGGCATGGGCATCATCATTAAAGAAGCCCTGGCCAATGGCCGGCTGACCAAAAAAAATAATGCCGCTCATTTTCTGGAACGGAAAAAAATACTGGAAGACATCTCCCAAAAATACCGCGCCAGCATTGACGCTATCGCACTGGCTTTTATCCTCTCCCGCCCCTGGGCGCAGGTGGTGCTCAGCGGAGCAGCCGTGGAAAATCATCTCGAATCTAACCTAAAAGCCGGAGCCATCCTGCTGAATTCGGATGAGATCAATCAATTAGAGTCCCTGCAAATGAAACCGGAAGAGTACTGGAAAGAAAGAGATGAACTGAAGTGGAACTAGAGACTCCAAGGATATTAGCGCTTCTTGGCTTTTTTGACAAAAGAACTTATATTAAACAACATTATCATTAAGCATCCTTTCAAACAGGTCTTAAACACTTATGTCAACAAAGTCTGAAACAAAACAGCAATACATCACCATTGAAGAATACCTTCAACTGGAAGAATATGCCGAGAACAAACATGAATATCTCGGAGGAAGTATCGTGGAGATGCCGGGAGCTATGTATGCTCATAACCTGATTAGTTCAAATGTAATTTTTATTTTGAGAAATCTGCTTGACGTTTCCAACGCTGATTACAGGGTATTGCCATGTGATATGAAAATACATATTCCTTTCTACAACAATATTCTTTATCCTGATGTAAGCGTGCATTTCGGTGAACCTGCTTTTTTCAGGGGCAGAAAGGATGTTTTAACCAACCCCAAAGTCATTTTTGAGGTGCTACCCAAATCTACAGAAGCCTATGACCGTGGGGAAAAGTTCGAAAAGTATTCCTCGCTTGAATCCATAGAAGAATATGTGATCGTGGCGCAGAACCGTCCTTTTATGGAAACTTTTTTCGCTCAGAAAAAGGAAGAGAACCTTTGGAAGATCGACCGATACTATGAGCTGCAAGATCAGGTCCATATCCGCTCACTGGGCATTCATTTTCCTTTGGCGGAGGTCTACAAGAACATTACCTTCTCTGAAGACTAGTACAGCACGAAGGCCTTGCTCAATTGGCGTCCGCCGTTTCGCCATTGCACAAAATAAACGCCCGAACTTACATTACTCAGATCGAACAGCGTTTGTCGATTCGCCTTTTTCATTTGAAGCAACCTTCCCTGGGCATCCCAAATTTGCAGATAACCATTGTTGGCATCATCGGATGAGTGCGGGAATAGTACCGTCAGACTCTTGACAGCAGGGTCGACCTGCAGTTCTAAAGCAGCCTCCAGGGGCTGTTCTTCCACATCGGTAATGAGCGTGGTGGCGTCGATATTAGCGATAAAAATATCTGTACCGCCAACTGAAGTAGCCGTCTCTCCACCGAAATCCAGGGTTTGTTCAAAAGTGCCGACCAGGGAAATCGTTTCATTCTCTCCGGTCAGGTCGATGCCTTCGTTCTTCCCTGGTCCATCAAACAAGCCGAGACGCTGCAAGCGGCCGTCCAATGCAAAGCCGGCCAGAAAGGCATAGGCTCCCTCTGCATTGGTGATGTTTTCCTGGTCGAATAAAGTGCCGTTTTCAGCAGTACCGGCCACATAGAGGCGGTTATTCCTTATCTGCAGGCCATTGAGTCGGCCCGGACCTTGAGTCTGTATCCGATGTGACCAGCGCAGGCCGCCGTTAGCATTATAAGAAAGCAGAAAGCCGTCTGAATCGGGGCCGGCGGTAAGGTTAATGTTCTCAGCCAGATTAACCGTATTACCAAAAATCCCACTCACATAAATATTGGCGACCTCATCTACCTCCAGATTAAGAGCTTCATTTTGCTCGTAATCTCCCTTTATTTCCTTTACCCAGATGGGCTCTCCCTGGTCGGTCAGTTTAGTGATCAGTGCATCCGAGCCGTTTACCGCGTTGAGGGTTTGTGTTCCCAATTGGAAGCTACCGGAAAAAGCTCCGCAAGCATACAAGTCGCCGCGAAAGTCTTTCACAATGCTGTTGAGGCGTTCATCTCCACTCCCCCCGAACCGTTTCAGCCACTGCAAACGGGCTTCTGTTTTTTCGATTTTGGCGATCCACATATCCCTGCCGCCCACACTTTCTATGATGATATCGTCTATTTTACCAAAATTTTCAAAGTCCCCTACCGCATAAACATGAGAAGCATCCACTGTGATGCCTAAAGTTCTTTGCGTTTCGGTGCCGCCGATATTTTTTATCCATCCATTGAAACCTGCGGGAGTGATCTGCATGATCAATCCATCCATACCTCCCTCCGCGAAGATCACCTCGTCGTTGATGCGGACCTTATTGTCAAAATAGGCCGCCAGGTAGATGATGTCCTGATCGTCAATGGCTATATCCGCTCCCTGATCAAGCCCGACCCCGGTAAATGTACGAACCCATAGCGGAGTACCTGAACGGTCAAATTTGGCTAAAAAGAACTCCTGCTCCCGCTCGATCACCAGCGTATTATTACCGATGTCGAAGATCTCGTCATGTGTTCCTAAAACCACGATATTGCCTTTGGTATCGGTAGTCACCTTGGTAACGGTTTCACTCGAGCCTGCTCCAAAGGAGGTCCACCAGTCAATTTCTTGTGCGGTAAGTGGCAAAAAAACGAATAAAAACAATCCTATCGTAAGCGTCGTATACTTCATACTAATCATTTATGTATGTAACAAACAGGAGACATCTCTGAATTCTTAAAGACCATTTCAGCAATGATTACTTTCTGACAAAGACCTTGCTGGTAATCGCGCGCCCGTCAGTGATCCGAGCCACATACCAGCCGCTACTCCACGCTCTAACATCTACTTCCAGAGCATGGCGGCCTTTAGGATGAAAACCCTCCTGAGTCATCATGGGCTGGCCTATGGCATTAAATATCTGGATCTGAACATTACCGGAATTGGGTATCGCGTAATTCAGATTGAGATCTTGAGTAACAGGATTAGGAAAAACCGACAACCGGAACAAATCGGGATTGCGTTCCACCTCCTGGGTGTTCGTCAATTCAATCGTAGCGCCCAGGGCCTCGTATACATTCAGTTTACCAAAGCCGAAACCCTGGTTAGGAGCCGGCCCAAACGCCAGAACGTCTTCATCAATTATAGCCGTATTCAATAACAATTCTTTTATTTCAACATAAGACAAAAAGGGATTGTGTTCCAGCAGAAGTGCTACGGAACCGGCTACTACAGGGGAAGCCATGCTGGTGCCGGAAAAAACGGCTCTGGGACTGTCATCTACCAATTGGTGCTCCGGGAACGACCGCTGAGCAGGAACTGCTGAGATCATTATTTTTCCAGGCGCAGTAATATCAGGCTTTATGCGTTGGTCGAACGTAGGGCCCAGGCTGGAAAAGTTAGCCAGGCTGCCGACCGGCTGATCGCCGTTCAATGTTCGCCCGTTGATATCCGTCCAACTGGCCCTGTTGGTATAAGCACCTGCGGAAATGATGTGGAAAGCATCCGCCGGAGAGGTGATGCCAAAGCGATTGTCAGGCTTTTTGAAATGCTTAGCCGGAAACCCGCTTCTCTCCGGTTCTGAAAGAATGATCGGATAAAAAGAGGAAAGCCAGGCGTTGAAGGTTCCTTTCCCTTTGACCATGATCCGGTAAAGGTCAACCCGATCAAGGAAGTCCTGCCAACTGTAGATGGACTTAATGCCGTCTTCAATGCGAAGAAGGACTGCATAGTGATGCATTTCTTCTGTAGCCGTAACGTAGACGAGGCCGGCCCTTTCACCATTGACGTGGTCGAATATCCCCAGCGGCTCTCCGCCCCTGCGATCAACCAATTCTTTTATTGTGGCCCAGTCTGTTTGTCCGACCGGCTTATGCGCCACCAAGAGGTTTCCCTTGGCCGGATCAAAATCTGCGCTATCTACACCTATGGAGATGGATATTTCTTCTACATGCTCTTTGGGTATTCTGAAAAAGACGCCCAGGTTGGTAATGCCGGTGCCGTACATCACGGACGGCTCCTCAGAAAGTTCGAAGCCTCCCCAGTGGGACAAATCATTGCCTTCATTGCCGGCGGCGGAAACGATAGCAAAGCCCTGAGTACCTTCGAGCATATTGTCCAGGATCACACTCAGGATATCCGTACCGTCATGTGGATTCAGGACTCCGCCGAAGCTCATATTGATCACACATGGGCGGCCCATTTCTTCAGCTTTATTTAAAATGTAGCGAACGCCGTCAATGATATCGCTGGTATTAAGGCTGGAAGCCACCATGATAAGGTCTGCTCCCGGCGCCAGCCCCTGGTTTCCGCCGGCTGTCCCCATTACATGCGTCCCGTGCCCGCCCCATACCTGATGGGTATCCAGGTGAGAAATAATTCGCGCGGGATTTTTTGAGAGTTCCGCTTCTATATCTGCTCTCGTCCATTCTCTTCCATACTGAAATTTATCGGGCATCATTCCGGGGCCCTCTTCCATCTTCTGATCCCAGATGTAGGCAATACGAGATTTCGAAGGTTCTTCCACATCTCTGAAATCCTCATGAAAAAAATCGATCCCCGTATCTATGACGCCGATGACCACATTGCTGCCGGTATATCCCCTGGGCAGGCCTTCCGCCCCCTGATGAACCAGATGCGCATTGACGTGCCTGACCGCGTCCTCATCGAAAGGCGCTATAGGCTGCCCCAAAAACATGCGATCCACCCCTTTTAATGCCGCCAGCTTCGCTACCCTGCCTTTCTCTATCTGAATGGTATGGAAATTACCTACGGAGGTATGAATATGGGCGCCTGCCAAACGAACGTCCTGAAGTGTCTGCTGATCCGAAACCTCAACCACGAGCCTGATGTTTTCCTTGCTTTCCGCCCCTCCCTTTTCATATAAAAAAGAATGCGGGGCTTCTTCTATGATCATCTTCAAAAAAGGATCAGCCTTTTTATAAGCGACGAGAGGCTCCGGCTGAGCAGCAAGAGGGAGAGATGCTCTCAATAAGAGCATTATTGAGAAAGAAATGACGAACCAGTTTTTCATGTAAAAGCTAATTTAAGAATACGCACCGGGATCGCGCTTAAAAGCCCGCTTCCCCGTCTGAACAACCCCGTACGCTTCTATATACATAAACTAAAAATAAAAATTTCTGACTAATTGTTCTTGTTTATTCCCGTTTTTGGCAGGAAAATGTCGTCAAAAACATTCCGGACTTCAGGAAGAACGGCCCCGAATGATTCGGGAAAGGTCATATAATGCACGATAGCGGCAGGCAGCAACTCTACATCCGGCCGGTTGATCCAGCGATATATGTAATCCTTGGAAAAACCGCTCAAGTATTCTAGCTTACTCCAGACAGATTCCGTTAATTCAGGCCACTTGAATTCCGGATGGCTTAACACGAACGCATGAGCATACTCATGAAGACCGATATTGTAATGCTGCCTGGGATTGGAAAAACCCAGCATGAGCTGGTCCACCGCAAACAACAATACCCCGTCTTCTTCATACAATTCCGATACATGCTCTTTCTGTGGATACTTCGGCGAAGGAAAGGGATGAGCATACACCACGATCGTTTCGAACTTAGGAAAAAGAAACTCCGGTCGCCCAAATGTCAGATGAACCGCATTGGATGCTATAACGCCCTTAATGTCTTCCGGCACCGAGTCCGTACCTTGCCCCTTAAAATCATTAGCGATCATAAACAAAGCCACCCGGCTGCGGAAAACTTCCTTCTCTTCCGGAGAAATACGCTGATAAAACGGATGAAACTGCACCAGTAAATTACGTATCCTGGAATCCAACTGCGGGGGCTTCCTCTTGTACCACCACCAGTCGATCTGCGGACTGAAAACAAATATGATGGCCAATAAAACCACACAAGGGATAATGTACAGGGCGTATCCCTCGTCCACTTCCCAGGCCAGATACAAAAAGATCAGCGCACCGAATACGAAGGGAGCTGCAATTATTTTTGAAAGCATAAAGGGTTATTGTTTTTGTTTGCTCAACTAATAAACTTCTTTTGAGACAGTCAATAAAATTATAATGGCTGGGGTTGTGTAAAATCAAAAATAGGCATATATTTGTCCCGCCTATGGAAAAACAAGATTTTTTTCCTGCAAAACAGATGCTGGTGCGGTAGCTCAGTTGGTAGAGCACAGGACTGAAAATCCTGGTGTCGGCGGTTCGATTCCGCCCCACACCACTACAAAAGGTAAAAGGGTGTATTTTAAATCCAATGCGCCTTTTTTATTTTAACACCGGCTTGCTTTTCCCATTATTTCTTGCTTATATTTATGGTGGCTATAACAAAATTGAGTATGATCTTAATATACCAATATCATTACCATCATCCTAACAACTTACTCCGCAATACGAGTAGATGGTGACGACATTGGTTTTTATTATTTTACCAAAACATTAGAAAGAGGTTTGCCATTTACTGGTAAACCTCTTTTTTTTTTAACCAACTTTAACTATGTCAGCTAAATTGAAAATCGCCGTCCAAAAATCAGGCAGACTTCTGGACGGATCGCTAAAACTACTTCGCGAATGCGGCATCCGCTTCAATAACGGAAAAGACCAGCTCAAAGTCCAGGCCAGCAACTTTCCCGTAGAATTATACTACCTGAGGAATTCCGACATTCCTCAATACGTGTACGATGGCATTGCAGACCTTGGCATCATTGGTGAAAATACCGTCATCGAAAAGCAAAAGCCGCTGGAAAAAATACTGCCGCTGAATTTTTCAAAATGCCGCCTCTCTATTGCCGTCCCTAAAAACACCGATTATCCAGACCTGACCTTTCTTAACGGCAAAAAAATCGCCACTTCTTACCCTAATTCCCTTTCCGCCTGGCTGAAAGAGCACAATCTGAAGGCTGAGATCCATGAAATTTCCGGCTCCGTAGAGATCGCTCCCAATATCGGGTTGGCCGATGCCATCTGCGACCTGGTAAGCACCGGAAGCACCTTATTTAAAAACGGACTGGAAGAAAAAGACATTTTGCTTAAGTCACAGGCCTGCATTTTTGCCAATAAGAATATGCCCGAAGAGATCCAGCCCATCTTCGAAAAGCTGATCTTCCGCCTGAAGTCCGTCCTGAAAGCCCAAAACAATAAATACCTGCTGATGAATGCGCCGAACAAGAACATCAAGGCGATCATCGACATTCTGCCGGGAATGAAAAGCCCTACCATTATGCCGCTGGCCGTGGACGGCTGGAGCTCCATTCATACCGTGATTCAGGAGGACCGCTTCTGGGAGATCATCGACCAGCTGAAAGAGCAAGGTGCCGAAGGGATACTGGTAATCCCTATTGAAAAAATGATATTGTAATTTTTGATGAAGCTGTTTAAAGAAAGAGTTATGAACGTATACGTAAATCCAAAGCAAGCCCAATGGGATGAGATCCTACGCCGCCCGACCCTCGATGTCAGCAGCCTGCACGAAACAGTCGGCAACATCCTCCTGGAAATTAAAAAAGAAGGCGATCAGGCAGTAAGCGCTTACACTCAGAAATTTGATAAGGTCTCTCTTGCCGGCTTTCAGCTTACCGAAGCAGAAGTCCGGGAGGCAGAAAATAGGCTGAGCCCGGAACTCAAAAAAGCCATTCTGACCGCCAAAGAAAATATTGAGAAGTTCCATCAACAGCAAGCCTTGCCTGCTGAAGTCGTCGAAACCATGCCCGGCGTCAAGTGCTGGCGCCAGAGCCGACCTATCGAAAAAGTGGGGCTATATATTCCCGGCGGCACCGCGCCGCTTTTCTCCACCGTACTGATGCTGGGCGTGCCGGCCAAACTGGCGGGCTGCCGCGAGATCGTGCTGTGCTCTCCTCCCAATAAAGACGGAAGCCTGCATCCGGCCATCGTCTACACGGCCGCTCAGGTGGGCGTGGATAAAATATTTAAAATCGGCGGAGTGCAGGCAGTGGGCGCTATGGCCTACGGCACGGAAACTGTGCCACAGGTATACAAGATCTTTGGCCCCGGCAATCAATATGTAACTGCCGCCAAACAGATCATCAGCCAACAGGGCACCGCCATCGATATGCCGGCAGGACCTTCGGAAGTACTGGTGTGCGCCGATCATACCGCCGATCCCGCCTTTGTGGCATCCGACCTGCTCTCTCAAGCAGAACACGGCATCGACAGCCAGGCCATCCTCGTGGCCTTTGAAGAGGCTTTTGTGAAAAAAGTGCATAAGGCGATCGAAGAACAACTATCTCTGCTTCCTCGTAAAAATATTGCAGAACAGGCCCTGGCCAACAGCTCCGCCGTGGTAGTCCCAGACCGGGAAACGGCTCTCCAACTGATCAACCATTATGCGCCGGAACACCTCATCCTGTCGATCGAAGAAACAACCACTTTCTGCGATCACATCATCAATGCAGGCTCCGTCTTTCTCGGCAACTTCACCCCAGAATCTGTCGGTGATTATGCCTCCGGAACGAACCATACCCTGCCCACTAACGGCTACGCCCGCATGTACAGCGGCGTGTCCCTGGATTCCTTCGTCAAAAAGATCACCTTTCAGGAACTCAGCAGAGAAGGATTAATTAACCTGGGACCCGCTGTCGAAGAAATGGCCCGGGCCGAAGAACTTCTGGCCCATAAAAACGCCGTCAGCATCCGATTGGAAGCCATCAAAAAGAACCAGGCATGAACATAGAAAAACTCGTCAGATCCAACATCAGAACGCTCAAACCATACTCTTCGGCCCGATCCGAATTTAAAGGCAGCGCAGACGTTTTCCTGGACGCCAACGAAAATCCTTTCGACACCGGCTACAACCGCTATCCCGACCCTTTGCAGCTACAGCTCAAAGAGCGGATAGCCGAGCTTAAAAAGGTCAGCCCTGAATACATTTTCCTGGGCAACGGCAGCGACGAAGCCATCGACTTGCTCATGCGCATCTTCTGCGAGCCTAAAGAAGACTTTATCATCACCCTCCCCCCGACCTACGGCATGTATAAGGTATCTGCTGACATTGCCGATGTCCGGATCGAAGAAATACCGCTTGACAGGCGTTTTCAGCCTAATGTGCCGGCCATTTTAGAAAAGGGGGAAGACCCTAATGCCAAACTTCTTTTTCTGTGCAGCCCGAATAATCCTACCGGAAATAACATGGATCAGGACAAGGTCGAAGAACTGCTAAAAGAATTTGAAGGAATTGTCATAATCGATGAAGCTTATGTCGATTTTTCAAGTCAACCAAGTTTTATCCACCGCTTAGATGAATTCCCCAACCTGGTCGTCCTGCAAACCTTCTCTAAAGCCTGGGGGCTGGCGGGTATCCGGCTGGGCATGGCTTTCGCACAGCCGGCCATCATTGAGTTATTCAACAAAGTGAAGCCCCCCTACAACATTAACCAACTCACCCAACAGGCCGCACTGGAAGCGCTGGACAAAACGGATCAACGCCGCCAATGGGTCGATAAGATCCTGGGGCAGCGAGCCGTGGTGCAGCAATTTCTGGCCGGCCTTGGATTCGTAGAACGCATCTACCCATCCGAAGCGAATTTCATCCTGGTCAAGGTAACCGATCCGGATGGCCTTTATCAATATTTGGTGGAAAAAAAGATCATCGTCAGAAATCGATCAAAAGTGATACTTTGCGACGGCTGCCTGAGAATCTCCATCGGCACGCCGAAGGAGAATGAAAAGCTGTTTGCCGCCATGCTGGATTATTATGCAGCATAACATGATGGCAGCCCGGAGATACGAAATTTGAAAATAATAGGGTCTCACTGCGAAGACGAGCCATTCTCAAAAGACCTCGTCTTCGCGGTAAAAACATTCAAAACAATGCAAAAACTTTTACTCCTCGACCGGGACGGCACCCTGATCCTAGAGCCGGATGATTACCAGGTGGACAGTCTGGAAAAGGTGATCTTCTACCCAAAAGTATTTCAGTACCTTTCCAGAATCGCGCAAGACCTGGACTACGAACTCGTCATGGTAACCAATCAGGACGGACTGGGCACGGAGGCATACCCGGAAGATACTTTCTGGCCGGCCCACAACAAGGTCATAGAGGCCTTTGAAAACGAAGGCATCACTTTCAAAGAAGTACTCATCGACCGCACCTTTGCCCGTGATAATGCCCCCACCCGTAAGCCGCAAACCGGCATGGTCAGGCACTATATGGAGGAAGGTTACGACCTGGCGGCTTCCTTTGTTATCGGTGACCGCCTGACAGATATGCAGCTGGCTGCGAACATGGGCGCAAGGGGCATCTGGCTCAACAACGAGCCCGAGCTCGGCGCCTCAGAAGTCCGGGGTCAGGAAGCGCTGATCGCCCAGACCATCGCCCTGACAACTACGCATTGGGAAGAGATATATCATTTTTTAAAAAACCAGCAGGGGCGTTCCGCTAAAGTATCCCGTATAACCAAAGAAACGGAGATCAGCATTCAGCTGGATCTAGATGGGCAAGGACGTTACGACAACCAGACCGGCATCGGCTTTTTCGACCACATGCTGGATCAACTGGCCAAGCATTCGGGCTGTAATCTGCAAACGCGGGTCAGAGGAGACCTGCATATTGACGAGCATCACACCATTGAGGATACTGCATTGGCTTTGGGAACAGCTTTTCGTCAGGCGCTGGGAGACAAAAGAGGTATAGAACGTTACGGATTTTCCATCTTACCCATGGATGAAGCGCTGGCCCAGGTAGCCATAGATTTCAGCGGGCGTCCCTACCTGGTTTGGAAGGCTGACCTTAAAAGGGAAAAAGCAGGAAATTTTCCAACGGAGATGGTCGCTCATTTTTTCAAATCCTTTAGTGATACGGCCCGATGCAATATTAACGTTAAAATCGAGGGCGACAATGCGCATCACATGATCGAGATCGCATTCAAGGCCTTTGCTAAAGCCATAAGGCAAGCCAAACGAATTGATCCTGACAACCAAAGCTTACCCACCACCAAAGGAGTTTTGTAAAAGATCGAATAACATGAAAATAGCCATTATTGATTACAACGCCGGCAATGTCCGCTCCGTCCTTTTTGCAATGGAGCGTTTAGGCATCGCAGCCACTCTGACGAAAGAGCATAAAGAAATCAGAAGCGCCGATAAAGTCATTTTTCCGGGCGTAGGAGAAGCCAGCACCACTATGGCTTATCTAAAAGCACATAAACTAGACGACCTTATCCGCAAACTTCGGCAGCCGGTGCTGGGCATTTGCCTGGGCATGCAACTGCTATGCGAATACAGCGAAGAAAACGACACCCCCTGCCTGGGCATCATCCCGCAAAAAGTGGTCAAATTTCGCCCCGAGCAAGGAGAGAAAGTCCCACACATGGGCTGGAACAGCATTAAGGATCTGAAGAACGGGCTGTTTGACAAGGCGCTGGAAAACGAATTCGTCTACTTCGTCCACAGCTATTACGCAGAACTGGGCGCATACACTACAGCTACCACAGATTACATTCTGCCCTTTAGCGCGGCGCTGCAGAAGGATAATTTTTACGCCACGCAATTTCATCCGGAGAAGTCGGGAAAGATAGGAGAACGTATATTGAAAAATTTTTTGGAGAAGGCATGAAAAAATTTCGTGTTCGTCACGATAGTAACGATTTTTTCCCAACCCTTGCGGTTACTTAAAATATATCTAAACATGACTCAACAAAAAACAAGGCTTGTAACTCTTATAATTATAGGACTGCTAGGCTTGCTGTCCTGCAGCCCGAAAATATCAGCGCCGGCAGGTGAACCAACCGCGCTCAACACCAAAAAAACACTCGAAAAGCCCTACTTAATTCTAATTTCCCTGGATGGTTTTCGCTGGGATTATGTCAGGCGGTTTAATCCCCCCAATCTGACAACCTTTATAGAGAATGGGGTGCAGGCGGAAGCCTTAATTCCTGCTTTTCCCTCCAAAACCTTTCCTAATCACTACACTATCGCAACCGGCATGTATCCGGACAAGCACGGGCTGTTGGGAAACTCTTTTTACAGTTACGATAAAAAAGACATTTACAGACTAGGAGACAGAGAGAAGGTCGAAGACGGCGCCTGGTACAGAGGATCCCCCATTTGGATCACAGCTAATAATGCAGGCATGGTGACCGCCAGTTTCTTCTTCGTGGGCTCCGAAGCAGATATTCAGGGCATCAGGCCTACCTATTATTACAGGTATGACGGAAGTGTGCAAAATGAGGTGCGCATCAATCAAGTACTGGAATGGCTGAAAATGCCGGAAAAACAGCGGCCACATATGATCACCCTGTATTTTTCGGATATGGATGATACCGGCCATCGGTACGGACCTAATGATGATGAACAACTGAAAAAAACATTGATGGATTTGGATGCCGACCTCGGTAAACTATTCAAAGGCGTAGAACAAACAGATCTGCCCGTTAATAT
This sequence comes from uncultured Saprospiraceae bacterium, assembly GCA_964548175.1. Lineage (GTDB taxonomy): Bacteria > Bacteroidota > Bacteroidia > Chitinophagales > Saprospiraceae > JANQPA01. Next base: position 42,665 of record CAZJQS010000018.1, on the reverse strand, counting down.
CATCATCGTATCCGACCATGGAATGCTGGAAGTGCCGGTTGAAAAATATTTACCGATCGAAGCCGTGCTTAATGACGAAACCTGCCTGACCATCAATAACGGTGCTATCGTCAGTATCCACCCCAAAAAAGAAAGCCAGACCGACTCTGTTTTCAATGCCTTAAAATCCAAAGAAGACAACTTCAAAGTATATAAAACGGCAGAAACCCCTTATTTTGAGCATATACCCAAAAATAAGAACTGGGGCTCCATACAGATCATTCCTGATGACGGATATTATTTTAGCGGCCTGCGCAGGATCAATTCCATGAAAGGCTCTTCTCAGAAAGTTTATGGCGAACATGGCTTTGACCCGGAAATTAAAGCAATGCACGGAATTTTTTATGGGAATGGCCCAGCTTTCAAAAAAGGGTATACCATGCCTGCTGTAAAAAACATTCACATTTACCCACTAATGTGCCGTATATTAGACCTGGAAATTTCTGATGATGTTGATGGGAATCTGGATCAAATAGGATCTGTATTGATAGAAAAACAATGAGTTTCACCGATAAGCACCTCAAAACTGTGAGACCGTGATAATGACTTTTTAAACAAACCTGATCAAACTCGACCAAGTTCTATATCGGGCTAAAAAAGTACTCCAGGAGATTGTCGTCGATTGAAAAGAGGATTTCAGAAAACTCAAAACCTGAACGAAAAACCCGTCGACAAGTCGTACATCGCAGGCGGCACTGTCAGTGGCGGACGATTATCGTAAACCAGATTGAACGTCATATTAAAGGCGATCCATGTATTTAATCCAGCGGAAAGCACCGTTTTTAAAGTGATCCGGTAATCGTCCCAGTCCGACAAATTGGGCTGGAAATAAGTCACATTAGTCAGGTTGACGAATTCGTTGAACTGGTATCCGAAAGAGAGGTAAGAACTCAGCCGGCTGTCTTTATTGTAAACAATGTTTTCGGGATCTTCAGAAGTTTCTTCATACTCGTACATGTAAAGCGCTCCCACATACAGATAGGCGGAATCGGATTGAGCGATCTGTATCCTTGGTCCGATTCCGTTCAGCACCCGGATATCGATTTCCTGGATTTCGTCAAACTGGTATTGGGAAAAGGCTTCCAGGGTAACTTTGGAAGACAGGTCGTAATTATAGCGCAAATGAGCAAAGCCCCGGTTGGTAAAGTTAGTGGGCAAGGAACCCGGCCGGCTCAGATTAGTGAAGCGGGAAAGGTTGTAGCCGGCCAGCCCGATCCAACGGCTTTTTGCATTTTTAAGCTCCATGCGAAGATCAAGCCCCGGACGGATGGACATACCTGCTTTATTGCGGGTAAGTCCAAAATTCAGGTCGGCCAGCCCTACCAGTTTTTGCTCGTCAACGTTGAAGCGGAGCTCTTCGGTATTGACGATCTGAGCGGTTAATGAAAGGGGGAGAAAAAGAAAAACAATAAGTATGAATCCAGTTGGACGCGGCATGGAAGCTGGTTTTTTGAGTTGATGCTTTCGCGTCGCAATTTATTAAAATATAGGTTGTTTCAAAAGGCCAGGAAGAATGGATTAACACCAAAAAACAAAACGCAAACTTCTTCACCCCTGAACACTTTTCCCTATTTTTACCTGAATCACAAAAGAAGCTCTTCAACATGGACCGAAAAATTGTCATCGTAGGCGGTGGTGTCTCAGGGCTGGTAGCCGCTATCCACTGCGAACAGGCCGGATATGCACCGGTGATCATCGAAGCGGAAGACCGGGCAGGCGGCCGGATTAAGACCGATCAGAAAGACGGTTTTTTACTGGATCACGGGTTTCAGGTGATGCTCACCGCCTATCAGGAAACTCGTCGGTACCTGGACTATGACGCCTTGAAGCTAAAAACTTTTGCCCCCGGCGCGATCATCTTTGATAAGGATCGCAGCTACACCATCAGCGACCCCCTGCGCGAGCCTTCTCAGGTTTTCAAAATGCTGCAATCTCCGGTGGGAACGCTGAAAGATAAATACCTGATCTGGAAACTGACCAATAGGCTTAAAGGACAAAAAGAGGATATGCTCTTTCTGCATCAGGACGAAAGCACCCTGGACTTCTTAAGAGGCTTCGGATTTAGTGAACAGATCATTCAACATTTCTTCAACCCTTTCTTTGGAGGCATCTTTCTGGAAAATGATCTGCGCACTAAGGCGGGCATGTTCAAATTTGTTTTTAAAAAGTTCAGCGAAGGAATGGCGGCTATTCCTTCCGAAGGTATTGAAGCCATTCCTAAACAACTGAAGGCTCAACTTAAAAAAACAGCATTTCATTTTAATACACGGGCGAAGGCAGTTGATGGAAAACAGTTGTTACTGGTAAACGGTAAGAAACTGGATTTCGACAAGCTCATCGTTACCATTGACCCCAGTAAATTACTACGCAATCTGCAGGGGCAGGCTCTTGAATATGAAGGCACTACCACACTGTACTATTCTTCCGAAAATTCCCTTCTCAATGACAAACACATCGCCCTGGTCACTGATCCCGAACACATCATCAACAACTTCTGTGTGTTGACGGATATCGCTCCTTCTTACAGTAAGAGCGGAGATTCCCTGATATCTGTAACGGTCAAAGACCATACGGAGGGAATGGGAGAAAAACTGCAGATGGCGGTGGCCATGGCCCTCAAAAGGCTGACTGGCACGGCGGCGGAGATCTCACTGGTCGCAAGGTATGATATCCCTTATGCCTTGCCCATCAATGACGAAATGCGTTTTGACCTGCAATTCACAGAATTTACCCTGACGAATGACATTTACCTGGCGGGAGACTACCTGCTGAATGCTTCGCTGGATGCAGCAATGAGAAGCGGCAGGAATGCCGCCACAGCTGCGATTAATTCTTTTTAATGTAACTCCTTTTTACCATTGGGTATGGAATACGCCTCCTTTATCGATCCGCTCATAAGTATGGGAGCCGAAGTAATCCCTCTGCGCCTGTACGAGATTCAAAGGAAGTCTTCTGGTGCGTAACGCGTCAAAATAATGAAGCGTCGACGATAAAGCCAACATTGGAATGCCGTAATCCAAGGCAAGCTTCAGCACATCCCTTACAGAGGATTGTGTCCGGATCATTTCGGTCTTAAAGACTTCTGACAAAACCAGGTTGGGCATCCCCTTATCTTCTTTAAAGGCCCTGCGGATATTTTCGAGTAAATTGGCCCGGATAATACAGCCCCCACGCCAGATACGGGCGATGCGCTCCATGTCCAGCCCGTAGCCAAACTCTTCGGAAGCCTCAGCCAATTGGGCAAAGCCCTGCGCGTAGGTGACAACAAAAGCAAAATAGAGCGAATCCCGTAATTGGTCAGTTAAAACATTCGTGTCAATACCGGCCAGCTCAAAATTATCGTCGGGGAAAATATCCGCTGCCCTGAGCCTATACACTTTTTGAGCCGAAATACCCCTCATGCTGACAGCAGCGTCTATCGTGGGAATGGGTATGCCCAGGTCCATGGCGTTCTGGGAGGTCCACTTACCGGTGCCCTTTTGTTTGGCTTTGTCAAGGATTTTGTCGATCAGCTCGCCTTCTCCCTCGTCGTCTTTACGGGTAAAAATATGGGCAGTGATCTCGATGAGAAAAGAGCGGAGTTCGCGTTCATTCCAGGCGGCAAATATTTCGCTGATTTGATCATTCGGCAGTTTGGCTACTCTTTTGAGGATGTCGTAAGCTTCCGCTATGAGCTGCATCATCCCATATTCGATGCCGTTGTGAACCATTTTCACATAATGCCCCGCAGAAGTATTGCCCATATAATCCACACAGGGATCGCCATTAACCTTTGCTGATACTGCCTCGAGTATGGGGGCGACTAAGTTGTAAGCCTTTTCCTCTCCACCTGGCATTATACTGGGGCCTTTCCGGGCTCCTTCCGCTCCACCCGACACTCCTACGCCGAGGAAATGAATGCCTTTTTCAGACAATTCCTTTACTCTTCTGTTGGTATCGTCAAAGTGCGAATTGCCGCCGTCTATGATCAGGTCACCTTTTTCCACATGTTCCAGCAACTGGCCGATCACGGCATCTACGGCCTGGCCGGCCGGCACCAGGAGCATGATCTTTCGAGGCTTTCTCAGCTGCCCGACGAAGTCTTTCATCGAGCTTGTACCCCCGATGGTTCTGTCTTGTGCTTCCCGGCTTAAGGCATCAACTTTCGATTGGTCAAGATCGAGGCCAAGGGCGGCATAGCCCTGGTCCGCCACGTTGAGCAGAAAATTTCGCCCCATGACGCCCAAACCGATCATGCCAAAGTCGTAGTTAGGATGATTCATGTGGTGTGTTTTTTATTGATCAATGAGAGAGGCTGACTCAAAAGGATCCTGCAGGTTTTCGCAGCCTGATAAATTTCTTTTTTAGCTGCGAAAAAAGGCCGTAGGTCTTTTGACACAGCCTCTCCTCCATTTATTTACTTCCAGTTCTCTTCCAGTTTATTTACTTTTCCAAGACGGCGTTTATGTCTTTCCTCTCCGGAATATTCGGCCTCTAAAAAGGCGCGAACAATCTCCCTGGCCAGCTCTATACCGATCACCCGGCCTCCAAGGCAAATAACATTGAGCGCATCGTGCTCAACCCCCTGGTGCGCTGAGTAGGTTTCGGTGATCAGGGCAGCCCGGACACCTTTGATCTTATTCGCCACCACACAGGCGCCGACACCACTGCCGCATACCGCTATCCCTTTTTCAATATCCCCTTTAGAAATGCCCTGGGCCAGCGGAATGATGAGGTCCGGATAGTCATCAGCCTTGTCGTATTCATGTGCTCCATAGTCCACTACTTCATAGCCTTCTGCCTCAATGATGCCCACGATCTGCTGTTTGAGGTCAAAACCTCCGTGATCAGCTGCAATTCCAATTTTCATGTTTTCCTATTTATCTGTTAATTATCCTAAGTTGCATCGCAACTTAGGTGTAGATGGTCAATGGTAGAAAGTAGAAAGATTTCTGCCTGAAATGGACAAATAGACACCTTTTTGTTTGTATTTCTTGCTACCTAATACCTTCTAGCTTCTACTAAAGTTGCTTCGCAACTTGAATTAATTAGTGTTTAAGCCGATGGTGTATCGACACTGCCCAAAAGAACAAAACTATTATTTTATGCTTCTTCCCTTAACTTGCTATCTTTAAGTTTGTATTATTTATAGGCCAAATAGCCGCCTGCGGACAATTTTCCCAAAACTAAAAACGCTTTTTGTTTTTTACTAAATAAACAAGCAATTTTAAGTATAACTTCCCCCCCCTTAGGCGGGGGAGGGTTCTATTATAAAACACACACCGCCGCCGGCGGTGTGTGTTTTATAGGTAAATTTGCTCACTTAATGAAAGTATATACTCCTTTTCCAAAATACATTCATCCTAAAATTTCTAATACGAACAAACAAATTTCATGGAACCTCTCGTTTTTGTCATTTTCGGCGCTTCCGGTGATTTGACCAAGCGCAAATTACTGCCTTCGCTTTTTCAGTTGCACAAAGCAGGCGGACTACCGGAAAATTTCGCCATACTGGGCGTCAGTCGTTCCGCCTATTCCGATGAAAAGTACCGACAAGAGGCTTTTTTTGACAACCGGCACATAAAAAAAGACGACGCCACAGAGGATCAGCTTCGTTCTTTTGCCCAATTGTTATATTATCAATCCATTGACACCTCTGCGCTGGAAGATTATCAAAAAGTTAAAGATAAATTAAGTAAGCTGGATAAAAGGCATCAAACGGGATGTAACTATATTTTTTATTTGTCTACTCCTCCAAAACTCTATGAGATCATCACGCCCTACCTGGCTCATTATCGATTAAATGACCGTTCTACCGGATTCAAGCGCCTGGTTATTGAAAAACCGTTTGGCTTTGACCTGGCTTCTGCTAAAGCGCTTAATGTAAAATTGCTTGAGTACTTTGAAGAGGACCAGATCTATCGCATCGACCATTATCTGGGCAAAGAAACCGTGCAGAACCTGCTGGTCACCCGCTTTGCCAATGGCATTTTCGAACCACTGTGGAACCGCAACTTCATCGACCACATCGAGATCACGGCCGCCGAGGATATAGGCGTAGGTGCACGAGGAGGATATTACGACACTTCGGGCGCCCTGAGGGATATGTTCCAAAATCACCTGCTGATGGTCATGGCTCATATTGCCATGGAACCGCCGACCAGCGCCGACGCCAAATCCATTCGTACGGAAAAAGCTAAGGTCTTTGAATCATTGCGCCCCATCACAGAGGAGGAAGTCAACAAATACGTCGTCAGAGGTCAGTATTTATCTTCACAGGTCAATGGACAACCCCTCAAAGGATACCGTGAAGAAGAAGGCGTCCCGGCGGATTCCATGACAGAAACCTTTCTGGCGGTAAAGTTTTACATCGACAACTGGCGCTGGGCGGACGTACCTTTCTATGTACGGACCGGGAAACGCCTGCCGACTAAAGTTACCGAAATAACGGTTTCTTTCAAAGCACCCCCACATACGTTATTCCGCCATAAAAAAGAGATCTTCCAGTCTCAAAATAAAATGATCATCCGCATTCAGCCGGACGAAGGCCTGTTGCTCAATTTCGGCATGAAAGTACCGGGCGCCGGTTTTAATGTTAAGAACGTCAACATGGACTTTCACTATACCGACCTCGCCGATCACTATGTGCCGGATGCCTATGAGCGGCTGATCATGGATTGCATCAAAGGGGATGCGACCTTGTATGCCCACGGAGAATCCGTAGAAGCCGCCTGGTCTTTTGTCGACCCTATCCTGAATGCCTGGCAAAATGATCCCGAGATCAAACTGTTCGGTTATCCCGCGGGCACCTGGGGGCCGGATAACTCAGATATGTTGTTCGATACCTGGCCGTTCAGCTGGCATAATCCATGTCCGGCCTTAACAGACGAACATAATTTTTGTGAATTGTAATGGATAGTAGGGGACGCGTTTAGCTGAGAACATTGAAAATTAATAGAAAAAATATGATCTCACCGCAAAGACGCTAAGGAACGCTAAATCTTTGCGACCTTTGCGGTGAAAATATTTGAGTGTATTATATAATACGCTCATTTACTAACTCTCCTTTCTTAAAAAATATTTCTATTTTGAACACCAACAAACACATTTTCAAAGACCAACAGGCCGTAGCAGAGGCCTTTGCAGAATATCTGGCTCAACAGATCGAAGAATCAGAAGGCGCTTTTTCCATCGCCTTATCGGGAGGAAGTACGCCCAAGGTACTATTCAAGCATCTCGCACAGGAATATAAAGACAAGATCGACTGGTCAAAGGTAAAGCTGTTCTGGGGGGATGAGCGTTGCGTTCCGCCCGATAATGAAGAGAGCAATTATAAAATGACCAAAACGCATCTTCTGGATCATATTGACATTCCCGAAGACCATGTTTTCAGGATCAAAGGAGAAGAGAAGCCCAATGTTGAGTCTACTCGATATGGGCAGCTGCTCATCAAAGAGTTACCCGCCCGATTTAATATTCCCCAGTTCGACCTGATCATCCTGGGCATGGGTGAAGATGGACATACCGCTTCTATTTTTCCTAATAAAATCGAACTAATGATGAGCGCGGACATCACTGCCGTCGCCCATCATCCGGAAACGAATCAACAACGCATAACGCTGACCGGGCCTGTCATCAATAATGCCCAAAAGGTTTGCTTTCTGGTAACCGGTGAGTCTAAAGCTGAAAAAGTGAACATCATCTTAAACCGGGAGTCCGGTTACAAAAAGTATCCGGCAGCGCATGTACTGCCGCAAAATGGGGAATTGCACTGGTGGCTGGATGAAGCAGCTGCTGAATAAAAAAGGGCGGCCGCTGGCCGCCCTTTTTTATTCTCTCTTTAACCGGTAATATCCGCTAATCTGATCTATCCTCATCTCCGCTATTTGTCCATTTTTTTCAATAAAATAAACTTGCCGTTGCCCTTCCGGGCTCCAGTAATTGCCGTAATACCGTAGCGTATCAGCTTCTTCTTCCTCTGGTTCTTTAAGCAACAGGAAATTTTCTTTCCCCTCTACAGCGAGCGTGAGTGACTGTCCCCGAACAGGGCCGGAATATATGCCGGATAAAGCCTCGATGTTACCATTATAAGCTACAGGTTCATTGCTCTTAATTTCCAGAAGCTCATCAGAGATCTGATCAGCGATGTTTCCCGGACCGATCGGTCCAGTGGTATTGACCAGGACGACGACGGTCAGTTCCTGTTCAGGAAAATAGCGGGATTCGGTGAGAAAACCATTAATACCGCCTCCATGCGAAATACACTGATGTCCCTTATATTCAAAATTAGCAATGCCTTTGGCGTAACGCAGCCGGGTGCCATCGTTAAGCGTATCTGGTGTGATGAGCAATTGATAGTTTTCTTCACTAAGGACTTCTCCATTGTGTAAAGCCTGATTCCATTTCAACAGATCCTGAACGGTCGAACAAAGGGATCCTGCTGCATAAGGCCAGGTATGATCCAGATAAGCCGCCCGTACCAGGTCGCCCTCAGGCCCCATGCTGTAGCCATGCGCCCGATCTTTTCGAATCGTGGTATTATCACAATAATAAGAATTGTCCATTCCGGCTTTGACGAATAGTTTTTGGTCCACATAATCTTCGTAAGATTGACCACTCACTTCTTCTATGATCAAGCCAAGAATATAAAAAGCGGTATTGTTGTAGATTTCAGCCTCACCGGGTTCAAAATCAAAAGGCTCCTTTTCGATCATCCTGAGGAGGGTGTCGCGGGGCAGTTCTCTGGTGACAATTTCTCCAAAAATGGGGGATTCCGTGTAGCTCTTAATTCCTGAAGTATGATCCAACAATCTTTTTATTGAAATACTGCGTCCTTTGGTGTCAAAATCAACATACTGGGTAAAATCGTCCTCAAGGTTCAGCTTTCCTTCCTCCGCCAGTTGTAAAATAGCAGCGGCAGTAAATTGCTTGGTTACAGAGCCTATTTCAAAAGAGGCATTTAGCGGCATCGGCACATCGTGCTCCAGCTCAGCATAACCATAAGTTTTTGCTAGTAAAACCTCACCTCCCTTCATTACGCCTACTCCCATGCCGGCGATGTTTCCACTGTCTAACTCCGGTTGGACAATCTGGTCTACAAAGGTTTCCAGAGAAGCGTCTCCAACGATTTTTTCGGTGGACGAGCCGGTAGCGGCAGGTTCGGGCTCGCAGGAAAAAAGAAAAAAGGTTAAGAAACAAAAGAGAAAGAAGGATTTTTTGAGTTCCATTTTAAGCGTTTATGATAAAGTTAAGAAAAGCAGGCGATGTCTCAAAAGACCCAGGTTCTACGCCGAGGGCTTCAACCGGCGGCGGGGTATTTCTACATGCCGCAGGCAGGTTTATATAGCCAATATATATTTTTTCAGCGATCTTTTTTAATTCCCCTGTGCTCGGTTGATTTCATCAGCGGCACTGCTTTCTCTATTCTTACGCCCTTTCAGATGCTGATTCCCAAAGCGATAGGTCAACTGAACGTCCACCACTCTGGTATCCCACTGGGAGGAAGCAACGGCGATCAGGTTGCCATAATTGATGTTACCGTACCAGAATTTATACAGCAGATCGCCAATACTCAGGCGAAGAGATGCCTTTTCATTCAACAGTTCCTTTTCAAAACCGACGTTAACGCCATACAAGCTTTCGTAATTGACAATACCGTCCTGTCCTCCGCTGGTGATCCAGCCATTGACCTCCGCTTTGATGTCTAACGGCAATGTGAAAGAGCCTTGCAAGAAACCAGTAACCGTCCATTGGTCATTTTCATACAAACTTCCTTCCAGGTCGGTAGTAAATTTGTTGTAATAAGCCATTACCCCACCATAGCCTGATAAGCCTTTGATGAAATCCAAAGGAAAAAACAAACTGCCGCCCCAACGCTCAAACTTATCCAGGTTGACCGTAGTGGCAAATGCCTCTTTCGTTTCCAGATCCTGCTCGGTGACCAGCGCCATAGGATGCCTGGTATTGCTGTATTCGAGACTGAAAAAAGGCTGCTTGTCATAAGTCAGGCTCATTTTATAACTATGAGTAAGCTCTGGTCTTAAAAGGGGATTCCCTTTTTCAAATGTAAGCGGATCGAGGTTGTATAAGAAAGGATTCAAGTCTGAATAATTGGGCCTTTCGATCCGATAGCTGTACGCCAGCGCCACCCCAATTTGGTCGGTTAGCGCTTTGCTGATGCCGGCGCTGGGAAACAACTGACGGATGTCCCGCCGGGTGGTCGAATCCAGCGTAATGGAATAGCCCTCCGACCGACTGCTTTCGTACCTCAGCCCCGCCGAAATCTCCCAGCCTTTCGATTGAAAATTAAGCTTTCCATACAGCGCCCCAATTTCTTCGTCAAATAAAAAATGATTGCTCTGCTGTCGATTATTGATCCAGTTTTCTCCATCAAAAAAAGTCGATTGGAGATTATTGTCCAAATCCGCCAGGCTCCACCTGGCGCCCGCCTGTATGCTGATTTGATCGCTAAACGGCTTTTTGTAGTCCAATTGAACCGCCGTAATTTCAGTGGTTCCCGGCTGGTCAATCTGCTGGTCATCGAAATTGAGATCGTCACTGCTAGTCGTTATGGTCTGCAGCAGGTTACGGTTGTCTCGTTCAAAGGCAGTAAAATTAGCATCCAGGTCCAGCTTCTGCCCCATGGTATCAATCTGAAAACTGTAGTAGGCGCTGGAAGAGACATACGACCACTCGCGCTCAAAATGATTGGTCGTGATAAAACGGGTATCTGGCCTTTGGTTTCCGTAGAAAATGGTGGTTTCGTTCGTATTGGCGCGATCGTTGATGCTGTGCAGGCCGTCGGCGGAGAAGCCAACGGTATGACGATCATCAATCGACCAATCGAGCCCCAGATTACCCCTTTTGGTAAAGGGCTTGGAAGGCCGATTATTGAACTGAGCATAAACATCTTCTTCGATGAAGCGGTCCAGGAAGAATTTTTCCCGCCAGGCATTATGACTGTAGCCTGCGCTTCCGTAGATATTGAGGTCTCCCTGTCGATGATTGAGGCTCAGGCTGTTGTTGTAACGCCAGAAACTGCCCTTTCCAAACCCAAGCCGAACATTGCCGTTGGTGCCGAACAACTTATTTTGCTTAAGGACAATATTGATCACCGGGCCGGTTCCGGAAGCTTCAAACTCAGCGCCGGGCTGATGAATGACCTCTATCTTTTCTATGTTATCGGCCGGCATTTCTTTTAAGAAAGCGGTGATGTCCATGTACTTCGTTGGTCGGCCGTTGATCAGGATGGTTACGCTCGACTGGCCGGCCAGGCTGATCTGATCATTGATGATCAACATGCCCGGAACTTTGCGGAGCACGTCCATAAGCGTGCCGTTAAGCGTCGTCAGGCTTTTTTCAACGTTTACCACCAAACGATCGGAACGCTGCTCCAAAAGCGGAACCCTGGCTTTAACTTCCACCGTTTCTAAAAGTTGAGCTTCAGCTTCCAATCTGCAGTTGATCTCCTGTTCAGACTGCAGATCGTTCAGGTCGAACGAAGGAGAGTAATAGTCGGCATATCCGAGCAACATAACTTTGAGCAAATACTGGCCTTCTTTATCAAGGCCTGTAGAAAAAATTCCTTTTCCGTCAGTCGTTTCCACTTTTATAATATTGCTGTCGGGTAAGCTCATCAGTACGACATTGGCGAATTCTAACACCTGGCCATCCGTATCAGCAACTACGCCGTTGACTACATACTGTGCCTTTAGAGATAAGCTGAAAAGAGAAAAAATGCCTGATAGCAGGATAATTTCTTTCATAATGAAGATCAATTTCCGAGTGTAAAGGATTGTTTTTATATTAAGATGAAAATGAACCGAGCTTCCCCCTATTCCAACTTTTTAAAAAAAATATGCCTGAACGTGTAAGAAACGAATCACCATGTCCTCTAATCAAATGAAAGTTTTTACTAAAAAAATAAACCTTGCTTGAAAATGAAAATAGCTAAGCGCTATTCGCTAACTTGATAACAATGAAAGACAATTACTTAATCCTTATCACCATCTGCCTTTTCGGGTTTTGTACAAAACAAGGAAAAGCGCAGCTCAGCCTGACGACCACCGGCGCGGTCCTGATCGACTTCCAAAGCACCCTTGACGGCGTAAATGAAGGCCCTTTTACCGGCGCCGGTATTGACGCTCCCCCTATGGCCGGACAACTGGACGATGAAGGCGTCAGTTTCAGCGGCATTACTACCTTGAATGGAGGAACGGTTGCCACCACGGCAGTTCCGCCTGCTGATGCCGTTTTTGCAGTAACCGATGGTGGAAATACCTGGCTAGGGATTAGTCCTGTCGGCGATTGGTCCGTTATACTGAAAATAGACAATAACATCATGCCGGCTACCCCTTTTTATAGTTTAGATATAGATTTTGACGTCAGGATATGGAACAGTGACGCCGATGATCAAACCTACACCCTCGAATATGGATTCAGTGAAACCGGCCCCTGGAATCCTATTGGGAGCCCCGTTGTCCTTCCTCCTGGCAGTCCGGTCTTTCCAGCTCCATTTTGGGTAGGTAATCCCATTAACCAAGGCGTCGTCTGCATGGGTAATATTGCGAGTGGTTCTTCGGTTTTTTTGAGAATTTCGGGCACCGGCCCTGGAACAGATCACATCGCCTTTAACTCCATCAGCATCACCCCTATTACAGGTTCTTTATGCACGCTCACCAACATCACCAGTTTTATCACTTCCGATGTTTTGGACAAAACGTTGGACCTAAGCTGGACGGAAGACGGCACCGGCGATTGTCCGGAGACTTACCTGGTGGTGGCCAGGGAAGGCGTGGCGCCTGCTGCTGATCTGCTTGTACCCAACCTTCAAGGGCTCTACGACGCTTCCGACTTTACCGCAAATTCAGACTGGTCGGCTCGTGGAGAGAGCAATGAAGTTTTTAATCAAACCAGCAATACCCTCGGTGCTGATGGGGTGGATTATTTCGTTTATAATGGAACCGGCACTTCGACTACCATCACAGGGTTGAACCAGAACACCAATTACAATTTTCTCATCATGGCAGTAGGTGAGCAATGCGCCTGGCTGGTTGGCGACAACATCAATACCATGACCTTGCTGCCGATAGCACTCAGTTCTTTCCAAGGGCAGGCCAGATCAACCGACATTTTCCTCCGCTGGACTACCGAGTCGGAGCAGAACAACAGCCATATGATCATTGAACGAAGCAGGGACGGTCAGCGATTTGAGGCGATCGGCCAGGTAGAAGGCGCCGGAACCAGCCTTACGCCCAGGGAGTATTCTTTTATCGATACGCGCCCTTCAAGTGGAAAGAATTACTATCGTTTGATGCAGGTGGACTTTGATGGCGCCGTGGATTATTCTGAAATCATCGTGATCGATTTCAGGAATGCTGCTTTCAGTTGGGAAGTTACACCAAATATAACAGAAGACCAGCTAAGCATACGCTCCACTCTTCCGTTCGAAAAAGGTGAATTTTTCCGGGTTGTCAGCATGAATGGCAGCATTTTCAAGACCATTCAAGTGCAGGAAGGGGCCTTCCTGCAGGAAGTGGATATCAGTGAGTTGCCGGCCGGCTTGTATTTTATTCAGTATACCGGCAAAAGCAAGGAAACGACTAAGAAAGTCATAAAAAGATAACCCTAAGTACAAGATTTTGAAACCCTTTGCGTTCTCCACCTGTTAACAAGAAAAAGTTAACACTTTTTAACACTTAACAGGTCCTCACCGACCTTTGGCTGAAACACAGGAATGACAACTATCTCAAAGGCCACATCGCCGATGGGCCGCTTACATCATATTGACTCATTAAGAGCTTATGCCATCTTGATGATGCTGCAGGGGCATTTTATTGACACCCTTATTAATCCTGCCTACCGGATTGCTACTAATCCCTTGTACCAAACCTGGATGTTCTGTAAAGGATTTACGGCGCCCATTTTTTTTACCGTAACCGGGCTGGTGCTGATTTATTTACTATTCCGAAAAGATGATGCTGCATATCGGGAAAAAAGAGCCAAAAAGGCATTTAAGAGAGGGTTGCAGCTTATTTTTTGGGGCTACTTATTGAGGGCCAATTTTCTGGGCATGATGATCGGTCAGATCTACCGTGAATTTTGGAAAATAGACGTACTGCATTGCATCGGTATAGGTCTGATCGTACTGAGTTTGTATTATCAGATCAGCAAGCGCCTGCCGCTCTATGCTTTTCAGGCCTTATTGCTGATCAGCGGTGTGGTGATTTTTCTGCTGGAGCCCTGGTATATGAGTTTTGATTATTCAAGCTGGCCGACGGCCTTCAGCAATTACCTGACCAGGACCGGCGGTTCTGTGTTTACTCCTTTACCTTGGGTAGGTTATACCTTACTGGGTGGCTTTATAGGCACTGTCTATTATGGTCATTTTCATAAGAAAATATTCGGTATAAAGGTCCTTCCTTTTATTCTGGCCACCGTCGGGTTCTTTTTGATGCAGCGTTCCTCCTGGATGTTCATGCAATTGCACTACAGTTTCGATATAGAGGTATTCAAACAAGTAGCGTACAACAACTACCTGTTTATCCGTTTGGGGCATGTACTGTTGTTCATTTCCGGATTTATTTTACTGGAAAAAATACTGGCCCGTTTTTCTTTATTCAACGAGATTGGAAGGAGCACTTTGAATATTTACATCATCCACTTTGTGGTCTTGTACGGCAGCTGGTTTGGGCTGGGCTTATCCACTTTTTTTGCGCGCTCACTGGATCCTATTGCAGTGATTCTGGGCGCCTTGCTATTTATTTTAGGCGTTTCGTATGCGGCGCTTAATGTAGAAGCGATCAAGGAATGGCTGAAAGAGCAGAAAATGGTAATAGCGCTGAAGAGTATCCTAAATCAACTGGCCCAACAGGTACAAACTGTCGTTATTGCAGTGAAAGGAAGGGCCAGGGTGATCGGTTGGAAAAGGTAGTTATTGGATGACATGTGGAGCACATAACTCAACTCCCTGGCAATTTTTCCTTCTTAGAAGACAAATTAGCATTTGTTCCCGCATGAAATTTAGAAACCACCGTCGCCCATCTCCTTTCCCAAACCAACCATTTGGATAGCATGGGGTTGTGTAAAAAGTCATTTATTTTTATTTTTTTTTAAATCCTCCCGGAACGTTTTCCCGCTCTCATCGGTTCCTATTTTTGCATCAAAACCTAATCGTCATGAAAAGGAGATAAGTACGCACGCCCGTTATTCATTTCAACATTTTTTTACCGGCATTTTCGGCATTAGCAAGAAAGGGCTCAATGCTTATTTTCGTTTTGCCCTATCACTACTGTAATCCAGAACCATTCATCCAATTGTTATTTTCCAAAATCCCACTTTATGTCTAGCAAAATCAAACTGGGGAAGAACCCCTATGTTTCCATGATGCGTACGGCCTGGAAGTACGCCAGGAAAGAGCGGGGAGAGTATGTGAAGATCTATTCCATGTTTAGTCTGAGCAATTTGTTTGACGCGGCCAACCCGATCATCTGGGGCTGGTTTATCAACGAATTACAGCGAAAAGGCACGGCAGTCATTGAATCTACCTGGAAGTATGCTTTGGCTTACCTGATATTGTGGTTTCTCGACTGGGTATTTCATGGCATTTCAAGGGTGAAAGAACGGAAACTGGCCTTCAACCTGAGCCAGAACTTCCTCCAGGAACTCTACCATAAAGCCGTCCATCTGCCCACCAAATGGCATCAGGACAACCACAGCGGAGCTACTATCAACCGGATGCGAAAGGCCTACGAAGCACTGAAAGAGTTCTTTGAAAACGGCTTCATGTATTTCCACACTATCATGAAGTTCCTGTTCTCCCTTTCAGCCATGATCTACTTTGCGCCTTACTTCGGCGGATTAGCCATCCTGATGGGTATCGGCATCATCTGGATCATCAACCGCTTTGATAAGCCGTTCATTGCCGCACATCGCGAGACTAACGAAAGGGAACACATCGTTTCTTCGACCTTGTTCGACAGCTTGTCTAACATCATCACGGTCATCACCCTTCGGTTAGAAGAGCGCATGGAACGGGGACTGATGCAAAAGGTCAATAACGTATTTCCTCCGTTCAAACGTAAGGTGTACGTGAACGAATGGAAGTGGTTCACGGTAGATTTCTGCATCTCGCTGATCTATGTCAGCATATTGATCGGCTATATCTACCAGAATTATGTACCCGGCGAAGTCTTTCTGATCGGCGGGCTGGTCACGCTCATGAGCTATGTGCAGCGCTTCACCAGCGTATTTCACAACTTTGCCTGGCAATACAACCAGATCGTTCAATACGATACAGACGTCCAGACGGCTTTTAACATCATCGAAGCCTATGAAGAACAACATCTGCCGGAATCAGAAGTCGCGTTGAACAACAACTGGAAAAAGATGGTCATCAGCCAGCTGAATTTTTCCCATCAATCTTCTGAACAGGAAGAAGGCGGCGTCCGGGGCTTGATCAATCTCAACATAGCTTTTGAAAGAGGGCAGAAGGTCGCCCTTATCGGCGAAAGCGGCAGCGGTAAAAGCACCCTACTGGCGCTTTTACGGGGCCTCTACCAGGCTCAGCCCGGCCTCCGCCTGAATGTTGATGATCAAACTTTTGAACACCTAGACGTGATCAGCAACCATGTGACGCTTTTCCCTCAGGAGCCGGAGATCTTTGAAAGCACCATTGCTTATAACATTAATCTTGGCCTCCCTTCCGAACGGGAGGAACTGGAGCGCATCTGCAAGGTCGTTCAGTTTGAAGAGGTCGTCCACCAACTGCCGGATGGCCTGGATACCGATATCAAAGAGAAAGGCGTGAACCTGTCGGGAGGTCAAAAACAACGGCTGGCCCTCGCGCGGGGTGTCCTGGCCGCCAAAGAAAGTGACATCGTTCTCCTGGACGAACCAACCAGCAGCGTCGACCCCAAGACGGAGTTGATCATCTACAAGCGGTTGTTCAAAGAATTCCGGCATAAAGCCGTTATTTCTTCGTTACACCGCCTGCACTTGTTGCGTTTGTTTGATTACGTTTACGTGATGGACCAGGGCCGTGTAGTAGATGAAGGCACCTTCGAGGACCTGCTTGAACACAGCAAAGCTTTTCAAGACCTTTGGAATCATCAGAAAGAGTTGCATGCACAGCATTAAAAGCATCCTGCAGGTTTTCGCAGCCTAATAAATTTCTTTTTTAGCGGTATTTCTAGAGAAAAACTTTTATTTTTTCTCTAGAAACACCGCTAAAATATATTGAAGTTGTTTAAAGTTTCCTCACTGGGCTGCAAAAACGTCTTTTGGGACAGCCTCTTGCTTAAAAGAAGAGCTAACCTATAAAACGTACTGCCCCCTGACATGAATTACGACCTCCTGCCGATCAGTGCGAGGGCTCTGCCTGTTTTCCCATTTTCCTTTCGGTGCGAAAAATAATCCTCATTATTCTTTACCGTAGAAAAGGGAGAAACGCCTATTTGATGGATCGGCACGCCTGCTTTTTCCAGAAAATACCGGTTCACTTTTTTCAAATCCACAAAAAACTTGCCTTTTTCAGCATCCCACCTTTTAAAAGACTGATCGAAATACATGGCCACATCATTATCCACTTCAAAAGAATCGTGATCGATGCAGGTGCCGATGTATACAAAGCAAGATGCAGGCCGGGTCCCAAAGTGTTGTTGCATAGCCTGAAGAGTCTTTTTCCCTATTTCCGCTACTGTTCCCTTCCATCCGGCATGAGCAGCGCCAATCACCTCTTTTTCTGCATCATAGATCAGAATGGGCGCACAATCTGCCACGGTGATGGTCAAAAACACATTCGGCCGGTCGGTGATCAAGGCGTCGAAGCCTTTGTACTGACCAGGTTGTTGCACTATTTTGATCTCGTCCTTATGCACCTGAAAAGCTCCCGCCACTTCTGACTCCTCGAGCCCCAGATCTTTAAAGAAGCGCTTGCGATTTTCTTCCACATGCTCATGAGCATCTTCTGTGTAAAGACCAAGGTTAAGCGAGCTATAGGGTTGCGGACTAACTCCGCCGTGACGAAGAGATTCCGCAGCGATAAGCTTAGGGAAAGATTCAAGTATATTGGGCTGACGATGAGTCATGGTCAATGGTTTTGAATGAAAAACGCTCTGCTCTTTACGACCGGCAGGGGGGAGGCCATACCTCGCGTTCCAAAAAAGTTATTTCATAACCTCTTTCAGGGCATCCAGACAATACGCCACATTTTCCTCTCTGGCGCTATACCCCATCAAACCAATCCTCCAGATCTTTCCGGCAAAGGCGCCCAGGCCGCCGCCTACTTCCAGCATATGCTCCTCCAGAAGTCTTTTCCTCAATTGCGCTTCGTCATAACCATCGGGCAGGAAAACCGCATTCAGATCCGGAAGCCGGTATTCCTCGTCCACCAAATACCGGAAGCCCAGTTCCTCCAGGCCTGCCTTCAGCTTCAGGTGCATCTGATGATGGCGCTCCCAGCGATCGTCCAGCCCTTCTTCTCTGACCAGCAGCAAAGCCTCATGCATAGCATAAAGCGCATTTACCGGAGCCGTATGATGATAAGAACGTTTAGCCTGGCCATTACCCCAGTAGCTCATGACAAGGTTCATATCCAGGAACCAGCTCTGGACTTTAGTCTTGCGCTTCCGGATCACGTTCACCGCCTTGTCGCTGAAGGTGATCGGTGATAAGCCCGGTGTACAAGACAAGCACTTCTGGCTACCGGAATAAACTGCGTCCATCCCCCAATCGTCAACTAATACCGGTATTCCTGCCAGGGAAGTTACGGTATCCACGATGGTCAGGCAGCCGTGCTGTTTAGCCAGCCCGCAAAGCTGCCGGGCGTCAGAGCGAACACCGGTAGAGGTTTCCGCGTGCACAAAAGCCAGGATCTTGGCATCCGGATGCGCTTTGAGTTGTTCTTCTACCTTATTCGGGTCCACGGGCTTGCCCCAGTCATCCTCTACTACGACCGGGACTCCACCAATCCGTTCTACATTTTCTTTCATCCGGCCTCCGAACACGCCGTTGATGCAAACGATCACCTTGTCACCAAGTTCGACCAGATTCACAAAACAAGCTTCCATACCTGCTGAACCCGGCGCCGACAGCACCATGGTCAGTTTGTTGGTAGTTTGGAAAACGTATTGGGTCATGATCTTGATCTCATCCATGACCCTGACAAACTCCGGGTCCAGATGTCCGATGCAATGCCGGGACATGGCTTCGGATACTCGCGGATGAATATCCGATGGGCCTGGGCCCATTAGTTTTCTTTTCGGCGGATCAAAGGAGTGGATATTTTGCACCTGCAATTGGGTTGGTAGTTCCATGATGTTATTCTTTTATAAAACTGATTTTGTCCTGGTGATTAATTTTTAAGTTGTTTAAAGTTTCCTCACTGGGCTGCAAAAACATCTTTTATGCCCATTTTTCGTTTTCCTGCCTGCCGGCAGGCATGGTTTCTCGCTCCACAGCGCTGGTATGAAGCTCAAAAAAAGCCTCAACTGGACATAAAATCCTGTTTTTTCGCTTCCAGCAGGAAACTTTAAACAACTTCTTTATTTGCTCTATTAACAAAGTAAAAAAATTACTGTTAAAGTAGTTCAATAAAGTGCTTTTTAAAATATAGGTTTGGCGCCTGTCCGAACATTGAAAATCAATAAAACCCATTTGAACCTACCACAAAGACGCCAAGGCCGCTGAGACTCCGTGTTCCTTAGCTTCTTCGCGGTGAAAATTACCAAAGCACGATATAACCTTTCAATGTCCTCGCCTGGGAGCGCTAAACCTATTATATTTACGGGCAATTTGCCGCCTTCATTGATAAGCAGTACAACAATAAAACCTACATGAGCAGATTTGCCATTTCCGATATTCACGGTTGTGCCAGGACTTTCGGTGCTATATTGAATAAGATCGAATTATCCAGGGAAGACGAACTATACCTTCTCGGCGATTTTGTAGACAGGGGCCCCGACTCCAAGGGCGTCATCGACAAGATCATCCAGCTACAGAATCTCGGTTTTCAAATTCAATGTACTCGTGGTAATCACGAAGAAATGCTGCTGGAAGCGCAGGACGCCAGTCCCGAAAGGGAAAGATTATGGTGGGCCAATGGAGGTTTAGAAACCTTGTACAGTTTTCAGGCGAGGACGGCCAAAGACCTTCCGGAAGTCTACCTGGACTGGTTCAGATCGCTGGAAGCCTGCATTCTTTTAGATGATTACATTTTGGTGCACGCCGGATTGAACTTCAAAGCCATAGCTCCGCTGGAAGATCATACCTCTATGTATTGGATCAGGAACTGGTACCAGCATATTGATCGACAATGGCTTGGTGATCGGGTCATTGTACATGGACATACGCCCGCTACGGCAACCAAGATTCAAAGGTTCATTGAAGAACTTGACCAACTCCCGGTCATCGACATTGACAACGGCTGCGTTTATCCCAGGCCTGGTCTTCACCAACTGTGTGCTCTAAACCTGGACACCCGGGAACTTATTTTTCAGGAAAATATTGAAAGGTGAAAAAGGCTTAGCCCCCAGTCATAAGTCCATGATAATAAGCCCTGCAAATTGAACTGTAAAAACCCTTCGGGCGGCAGGGGTTTCACATAAGCAGACACCCAATATTGCGCCGGCTGAGTTGCTGTTTTTTTCGGACGTTCAGGCTCGCCGGAAAGATACGAAGGTATTTCCACCCCCCTGTCTGCCAAAAATTGCTCGAAAACCAAGGCCAGCGCAGCCGGAAGGATCAGAAAGCTACCCGTTTCGCTTGCGGGCAGGATACCTTGCTTATAGGCAGGATTAAGCCGCTGCAGTTCCGCCTCTGTAATACCGGTCGCTTCAATGATGGTCTCAAAACTCATCTCCTCATGCACTTTCATCACAGCAAACTCCTGGTACCCGGCTTTTCCCTTTCCAGGCTGCAGGCCCAGCAGTTCATGATGGATGGAAACAAAAGCAGCAGCTGTATATTTGATGAGGTAGTTTCTGGTTTGATCAGGTAACAGACCACGGATATCCTCGTAAGCACTGCTGCCGGTTATTCTGATCGCTTTTCTGACCCGGCCCGGCCCACAATTATAAGCCGCCAGCACCAGCTTCCAGTCGCCAAACTGATCGTACAAGGAACGAAGCATAGCGGCCGCGGCAGTGGACGAAAGGTGCGGGTCAAAACGCTCGTCTACCCTCTCGTTCATCTCCAGCCCATAATGCCTGGCGGTATTAGGCATAAACTGCCAGAGCCCTCCGGCGCCCGCCTTTGATTCGATATCCGGGATCAGCCCTGATTCTACCAGAGCCAGATACTTGAGTTCTGCGGGTAGTCCTTCCTTATTCAGGGCTTCTTCAAAAATGGGAAAATAATACGGAAATTCGCTCATCATTTTTTCAAATGAACGGCTCCCACGCGTCATGTACAATCGAATCCAATCGATGATTTTTTCTTCATATTGGGCTTGAAAGGGAATTTGCATTTGTGGCAGGGCCTGTAGCACAAAAGCATAGGTAGCACCCGTCCACTGCTTGTCAAAAGAAACCGGAGGATCATTTGTAATGGCCATAGAAGGCATCAGCCAAACTAATGCACAAAGAATCCCCGTCTTTAATGTCAGTCTTTTCATGAGATTAATGATTTGTTATCCCGGCGAACAACACCGGATAATTTTTTTAATCAATTAAAAACGGGCCTCTAAAGCTGTATTAGTGGAAATGGGGATAAAATGTAATGATGGTGTTCAAGTATCAGAAATGTGGAATAAGGTAAATTGTATTAGATAGGCTCTCTTTCAACGTAAAGTTACTTTTTTTATATCAAAGCACCAAATAAGACAAAGACAAATGGGCGCCGCGGCGCCCATTTGTCTTTGTCTTATTTGGCCAGATCGGCAATTTCGTCAGGCGTAAGGGCTCTTTTGAAAAGGTAGATTTCATCCATACCACCTGTCAGAAAATTTTGATCTTGCTGGTCTTTTCCAAACAACATGGCGGATTGTCCGGTATCGGTAATGACTAAAGTAATCTTTCGGGATCTCAGCAGCCGGCCGTCAACGTACAGACTCAGCACCGCGGATTCGTCAAGGGTGACGGCGACATGGCTCCATTTACCGACAGGTATTTCTTTTCCGAATAAGGTCTCGCAGCTAAAATCTTTGGCGCAGCACCAGACTGAAAGTTTGTGATTCTCAAGTTTAACATCCAAGAAGAACGAACCCTCTCCCCCTTTTTGCTGGTAGATCTGGCCCAGAGTAGCTGTCGGCGCATCGGACTTCACCCAGAAGCTTAGGGTGAATGGGCTGCGTTCGGAGAAGACGAAAGATTCATTGGGTGGCAGGGCGATAAAATCCTGCTGGCCGTCAAATCGATAAGCCTTATTGTCTTCTCCCTTTCGGTCCGGGATCAGTATGCTGCCCAGAGCGTTAAAGTTATTGCCGCTTTGGTCGGCAATAAGGGGTTGATCAAAAGAATAATAAAAAACGGGCGCCTGCCGGCCCGCATCCTGCTGAGCATTTTCGGGTTGGCTTTCCTCGGCTGTCTCTTCACCGCTCATTTTCGTCTCGGGTTCATTGGCCTCGCTAAAGCCTTTCTCAGTCTCTACCTCTGATGACTTGTTTAATCGGGAGGGCGCCGGGTCGGCAGGTTCTGAGATGACTATTTCATTTTCTGGGGTAGACTCCACAAATTCCATCAGCTTTCGATAGAAATCGCGATCGTCATTTAAGGCTTTCAGCAGGGTTTCCTCGGTACTCATGCAGTAATACCGCTTGGAATAGACCCTCTTGGCTCCCCTGGCGTCACTGACGGCGATGATCAGATCATAGTAATCCCCTCTGTTAAGGCTTGCCTGTGCTTCGGCAGCGAAATCAATATACGCCAATTGATAAGCCTCACCACCGGGAACAGTTCCCGGAATTTTATGCGCCTCCTCGATAATAGCGGGATCATCAGTGAAGTAAAGCGTATCGCGGTTTTCGGAATTCCGCAGGATCACTTCCGTAACGGGATACCTCGAACTCCATTTCAACCGCATGTTGTCGGGAGCAAATGCTTCACCCAGAGCATCGTCAAAGTCCAGTGATTTTTTAATATAAAAGCGAGTGGAGGCCATTTTATTTTGGCCATCATTGCTGCGAACGGTCACCAGCAGTTCATAACGTTCATTTCGCTTGATCTGGTCCTTTATTTCTTTGTTCAATGCGGCATATTGAAGCCGGTAATAACCCAGGTTATCCACCTGGAACAAGGGTTCTGCACGGCCAACCATTTTCAGGGCTACGGAAACGATAGGGAAGCGGGATGTCCACCCCAGATCGATGTCTTCAGGGCTATCCAACTCCATCCAAAGAGGCTGTTTGAAGGAAACGCCCTCCGCAGATTGAGTGGCGGCGATCTCGGTGGCGGCGCGCCTTTCCATTTGCGACTTGAGGGCGGCCGTTTCTTCCAGACGGCCCTCAGTGATGGTTTTGGCAAAGAAGGCCGTAACCCGGTCCCAGCGGCCGTCTTCAGAAGTCGGAGTCGCGGGTTCTAACTGGTTCATAAGCTCTTTGAGGTTGATGGCGGTTCCGGCGGGAAGGTCCTGCCAGATCGATTCGTGCCTGGTCGTCAGGGACAACACTTTAGTTCGAACCGTAGATTTGCCGCTATTCAGCAGCCGGACAGCCGAAGGATCTCCAATGCTTAAGAGATGTGACTGCCCGATCCGGGTCGGCCTGAGGTCCTCATCAAGAGCACTCCCATCGGGGGCAGTGAACTCCAGAAGGTCAGAGTGCCAGATAATATATCGCTCCTGGCCGGAAAGAAAATTGGAAAACAGGAAAAGAAGGGCAAAAAATGGGATTACTTTTCTCATAGTCAGCAATATGATGGAAAAAATCAGATTTATCAATTCGGTTTCTGATGGCATACAAATTCTCTGAGTAAGATACGACCTTTATCCTACCCATGCCAGTACTCCTTTTTCGACGTTATACGCTGCCGGAAGTAACATTACCCTCTAATCATACGATGCTTTGCCGTTTTTGTTGGGACCCGCCGCAAAAAGCTTAGAAAATTGCCTTAGTTTTACGAACTTTTAAAAAATGGGGGTGTTTTCCATTCGAAAATTAGGATTTTTTTCTAATAAAAAATTTATTTCAGCTATACCTAAAATTAGGTAACTCAGGTAAACATTTTTAGTAGTTTTTTGTATAGCTTTGTACAACTATTTAGAATCAGTCTTTATAAAAATAATAGAGCGAAAAAAATTATTCGATCATGAGCGATTCAATGAAGACTTTAGAAGCCCATACCCAAAGTGAATACAAGTATGGTTTCACGAGCGATATAGAAATGGACACCCTTCCAAAAGGGTTGAATGAAGAGGTGATCAGAGCGATTTCTGCAAAGAAGAACGAACCGGAGTTTATGCTGGATTTCCGTTTAAAGGCTTATCGCAACTGGCTAACCATGAAAGAGCCCCGCTGGCCGAACGTAGAATATCCTCCTATTGATTATCAGGACATTATCTACTATGCCGCCCCAAAAAAGAAAAAGACACTGAACAGTCTGGATGAAGCCGATCCTGAACTGATCCGTACATTCGAGCGTCTTGGTATTCCGCTGGAAGAACAGAAAGTGCTGGCGGGAGTTGCGGTTGATGCTGTACTGGACAGTGTTTCGGTAAAAACGACTTTCAAGGAAAAGCTTGCTGAGCTTGGCATTATCTTTTGCTCTTTCAGCGAAGCGGTACAGGAGCATCCTGAACTGGTAAAAAAATATCTTGGCACTGTTGTCCCCTATAACGACAATTATTTTGCGGCGCTCAATTCAGCAGTATTTAGCGACGGTTCTTTCTGTTATATTCCAAAGGGCGTAAGATGTCCAATGGAGTTGTCTACTTATTTCCGTATCAACGCGGCTAATACCGGCCAGTTTGAGCGTACGCTTGTTATCGCTGAAGACAGCAGCTACGTCAGCTACCTGGAAGGATGTACGGCTCCTCAGCGGGATGAAAACCAATTGCACGCCGCCGTTGTTGAGCTGATCGCGCTCGACAATGCGCAGATCAAATATTCTACCGTACAAAACTGGTATCCTGGCGATAAGGACGGCAAAGGCGGCATTTACAACTTTGTGACCAAGCGCGGTATTTGTAAAGGGAAAAATTCAAAAATTTCCTGGACCCAGGTGGAAACAGGCTCTGCCATTACCTGGAAATATCCCAGCTGCGTACTTCTCGGCGATAACTCCATCGGCGAGTTCTACTCTGTTGCCGTAACCAATAACAAACAGCAGGCCGATACCGGCACCAAAATGATCCACCTGGGCAAGAATACCAGCAGCACCATTATATCAAAAGGCATATCCGCAGGCAGGAGCGACAACTCCTATCGAGGGCTGGTAAAGATCGCCAAGAAAGCAGAAAATGCCCGCAATTTTTCACAATGCGACTCCATGCTGATGGGAGATCGCTGCGGCGCCCATACTTTCCCATACCTGGAAGTGGAAAACAACAGCGCTCAGGTAGAACATGAAGCCACCACTTCAAAAATCGGAGAAGACCAGCTGTATTATTGCCAGCAAAGAGGATTGAGCGAAGAAGACGCCATCAGCATGATCGTTAACGGCTTTGTGAAAGAAGTGATCAATGAACTGCCCATGGAATTTGCCGTTGAAGCTCAAAAACTACTGGCTATCAGCCTGGAAGGAAGCGTAGGATAAACCTGCCGGTCAAAATCGAACAATTTATCTTTTTTACCATACAGATAGCACGCTAAAATCAAAATCTAATGCTAAAAATAAAGAATCTTAAAGTCTCTGTTGAAGATAAAGAAATCCTGAAAGGGATCAACCTTGAAGTCAAACCCGGTGAAGTGCATGCCATCATGGGGCCCAACGGCTCAGGAAAAAGCACCCTGGCGCACGTACTGGCAGGCCGCGAAGCTTTTGAAGTCACTGACGGAGAAATCAACTACGATGGAGAGGACCTTTTAGAACTGGAAGTGGACGAGCGCGCTCATAAGGGCATCTTTCTTGCCTTTCAATATCCTGTGGAAATTCCTGGCGTTACCAACGCCAATTTCTTAAAAACAACCATTAACGCGATCCGCAAGGCAAAAGGAGAAGAAGAACTCAATGCTCTTCAAATGCTGAAGCTGCTGAAAGAAAAAGTACAACTCGTGGGAATGGATGAAAAACTACTCCACCGTTCCCTGAACGACGGCTTCTCCGGCGGTGAGAAAAAACGTAACGAAATGCTCCAAATGGCTGTCTTGGAACCCAAACTGGCCATCCTTGACGAAACAGACTCCGGCCTGGATATCGACGCACTCAGAGTCGTCGCGGATGCCGTTAACAAATTGAGGTCTCCAGAGCGTTCTTTCATCATCGTAACCCACTATCAGCGATTGCTGAATTACATCGTGCCTGACTATGTGCACATTCTTTTCCAGGGCCGAATAGTGAAATCGGGTGACAAAAACCTTGCTCTTAAGCTGGAAGAAGAAGGTTACGACTGGATCAAGGAAGAAGCGGCCAGCATCGCCTAAAAAACCCTTTTACAGAGCCATTTTCAAAAACTAAAAAACAACTATGGCAACCGTTACTCAAGATACGTTCGAATCAGTTAAGCAGCATTTTCAGCAGCTCTTTACTGCAGCAGAACAACACCTCAACGGACATAAAAATCATCCCTTATTTGGCATACGAAAAGAGGCCATCAAGCAACTGCAAACGCTGAATTTTCCGACCAGAAGGGATGAAGATTGGAAATATACCGCCCTGACACGCGTTTTTACCCCTCAATACAGGGAAGGAGAGCTGGTTCAAGTCGCAAAAGAAAATATTGCTCCTTTCCTGCTTAAAGAGGATAACCCCTACACGCTGGTTTTCGTTAACGGACATTTCAATACCACCTTGTCCGATATCGAGGGCTTGCCCGAAAATGTCAGCCTGATGAGCATAGCCTCGGCCCTGGAAGATGAAAACTTTCAAGCGCTGGTGCAGGAACAGCTCAAAACCTGGCATACCGACGCCGGCCGCACCCTGGTGACCTTGAATACTTCTTTCGCCAGAGACGGGTTCTTCCTTCACATTCCTGCCAACGTAATGCTGGAGCGACCCATTCATTTTCTTTACTTGCAAAGCCAGCATGGTTCGGCTCAAATGTATCATCCGCAGCACCTGATCGTAGGTGGGACGAGCAGTCAATTTAATGTGATCGAAACTTATCACGAACTGGCTGCTCCCCAAACAGAGCCTACTTACGCCAACATCACCAATCGCTTTTTGGTGGGCGCGAATGCACAAGTAGGGCATTATAAGCTGCAACAGATCGACAAGGAAAGCTTTATGACTTCCAATACTGAAGTCATCCAGCAAAGAGACAGCGTTTATTCTTCCTACAACATCGATCTGGGTGGAAGGCTCGTCAGGAATAACCTGAGCGTTTGGCTGAAAGGCCAGAATACGCATACCGACATGTATGGCGTCTATTTGGCAGACGAAAATCAGCACATGGACAACCAGACATTTATCGATCACGCCATTCCACACTGCGACAGCAACGAGCTGTACAAAGGTATTTTGACCGACAAAGCAGTGGGTGTGTTCAACGGCAAAGTATTGGTTCAGCAGGATGCACAGAAGACCAACGCATTTCAGCAAAACAGCAGCCTGCTGCTGTCCGATGCTGCAAAAATGGATTCCAAACCACAGCTTGAGATATTTGCTGACGACGTGAAATGCAGCCATGGAGCCACCATAGGCCAGCTGGATGAAGAGCCTATGTATTATTTGCAAACAAGGGGGCTGAGTAAAGAAAAAGCTTCCTCTTTATTGCAATTGGCTTTTCTCGCTGAAGTTGTTGATGCTTTCAAACTGGCAGGGGTCAAAGAAATGGCTCAGCAACTGATCGAAAACAAGTTAGTGTAAATTTTATCTTCATTGATATATCGCCTGATATCGCAGAATACGTGCCCCTGCTGGGGTGCGTATTTTGTCTTTTAGGAGAAAGCCATATTTTTTACCTTAAAGTGTCATTCGTAATGAACAAATCAAAAGAAGCGATTTCTATTTTCCCGATCGATAAAATACGTGAAGATTTTCCTTTGCTTTCCCGTACCATGAACGACCGGCCGCTGGTGTTTTTGGACAGCGCAGCCTCCAGCCAGAAGCCGGAGGCTGTGATCAAACGCATGGATGATTATTACCATTATCAGCATGCTAACGTTCACCGTGGGGTATACAAACTCAGCCAGGAGGCCACTGATGCTTTTGAAGAAGCTCGTAAAGCCGTTCAGGTATTCATCAATGCCCGTTCGGAAAAAGAAGTCATCTTCACCCGGGGAACGACGGAAAGCATTAACCTGGTCGCTTCTTCTTTCGGGCGCAAATACCTCAAAGAAGGCGACGAAGTGCTGATCTCCGCCATGGAACACCATTCAAATATCGTTCCCTGGCAATTGATCTGCGAGCAGACCGGGGCTCAACTAAAAGTCATTCCTGTAAGTAATGAGGGAGAGCTGCTCATGGATGAATTTGACCAGCTGCTCAGC
The DNA here is from genome assembly GCA_964548175.1 of uncultured Saprospiraceae bacterium. GTDB lineage: Bacteria > Bacteroidota > Bacteroidia > Chitinophagales > Saprospiraceae > JANQPA01. The sequence continues at coordinate 14,128 of CAZJQS010000018.1, read as the reverse complement.
GAGCGAACCAGGATCGTCGCCGTTGTACACATCTCCAATACTTTGGGCACGATAAATCCGGTGGAAGAGATCATCGCCAAAGCCCATGCAAGGAATATTCCGGTACTAATAGACGGCGCGCAAGCCGTTCCGCATCAGAAGATTGATGTGCAAGCGATGGATGCGGATTTTTATGTCTTTTCCGCTCACAAAATGTTCGGCCCCACAGGGATGGGTATTTTATACGGCAAAGAGAAATGGCTGGACGCCATGCCTCCTTATCATGGCGGTGGTGAAATGATCAAAACGGTCACCTTTGAAAAAACGACCTTCAATGAACTGCCGTTCAAGTTTGAAGCCGGTACTCCGGATATTGCCGGTGCAGTAGGCTTACACGCAGCCATCAACTACATGAATGAAATCGGCCACGAAGCTATTCAACAGCATGAAAAAGACCTCCTCGAATATGGCACCCGGCAGCTGAGCCAAATCGATGGGCTGAGGATCGTCGGCACGGCAAATAATAAAGCCAGTGTAATTTCTTTTCTTGTTGAAGGCACCCATCCCTATGACCTGGGCGCCTTATTGGACAAGCAGGGCATTGCCGTTCGCACCGGCCACCATTGTACGCAGCCGCTGATGGACAGGTATGGTATTCCCGGAACTGTAAGGGCTTCTTTTGCATTATACAATACAAAGGAGGAAATTGATAAATTAGTAGCGGCAACTAAGCGGGCTGTTGAAATGCTGAGATAGATCATTTCCCTCTTCATGAGGCAGATCAATAGCATGGCGCCGGTTTGCGCACCCTAACAGGTATCGAAACCGTTTAAAACAAAGCATGTAATGGATATCAACAAAATACAAGACGAGATCATTTCTGAATTTTCCCTTTTCGGCGACTGGATGGGAAAATATGAATACATCATTGATCTGGGTAAGAATTTGCCCCTGATCAAGGAAGAATATAAGAACGAAGACCACATCATCAAAGGATGCCAAAGCAAGGTATGGCTGCATGCCGAACCGGAAGGCGATAAAGTCGCCTTTACAGCCGATAGCGACGCCGTCATCACCAAAGGGATCATCGCGTTGCTGATCAGGGTATTATCCGGACAAAAAGCAGAAGAAATTGCCAAAGCCGATCTGTATTTCATCGATAAGATCGGACTTAAGGAGCACTTGTCCCAGACTCGCTCTAACGGCCTGGTAAGCATGGTCAAACAAATGAAAATGTACGGGCTGGCCTTTGATGCCAAAAAATAACAAAAAATGGATAAGCAACAATTGGAAGCACAGATCATTGAACAGATCAAAACCGTTTATGACCCGGAAATACCGGTAGACATTTACGAACTCGGATTGATCTACGAGATCAGGATTGACGAAAACAACATTGTATTCGTCAGAATGACCCTGACTTCCCCTGCCTGCCCTGTTGCCGAATCCCTCCCAATGGAAGTACAGGAGAAAATAGCCTCAGTGGAGGGCGTAGAAGATGTAGACATGCGGGTGGTTTTTGATCCTCCCTGGGACAAGAGCATGATGAGTGAGGAAGCCCGGTTTGCCCTGGACATGTTTTGATACGGTTCAGTATTTGTAAACCACACAATTAACGTGCATCCCTGCGCCCACCGAAGCAAATACCAACAGAGCTCCTGGCTGGGGAGGCTGGAAATCAGGCATTCTACTGTGCAATAAATCATCCAGAAGCACGGGTATGGTCGCAACAGAGTTGTTCCCTGTTTTGTGGATATTAAAAGGGATATTGAAATCGGCCTCATCGGGGTTTCCCCACAGGGCCAGGAGTTTTTCCACGATCAGTTTAAGCATTTTTTCATTGGCCTGATGGAAAAGAAAATACTTAACATCTTTTAATTCCAGTCCGTTCTCTTTCAGACATTCCGAGATCAGCCTGGGCATGTGTTCGTTGGCAAAGCGGAATACTTTTCTACCATCCATTTTCAAGAAACAACCGGTACGTTGGTATGCTTTGTTGTAGGAAGGCCCCATTTTTAAATACTCCAACTCTTCCCCGCAGATGGAAATGGCTTTATGTGCTAAAATACCGGCAGGACTTCCTGACTCCCGGCCTTCCAGAACCACCGCCCCGGCGCCGTCTGAAAAGAGCATGCTGTCAATATCATGAGGCTCTACTACCTTAGCGACGGTATCCGCCCCGATCACTAAAACCCTTCTGGCCATACCTGTCTTGATGAAAGCGTCAGCCTGGATCATAGCCTGCAGCCAGCCCGGGCAGCCAAAAAGGATATCATAAGCAATGCAAGCCGGATTCTTAATGCCCAGTCCGCCCTTTACCCGGGAGGCCAGATTAGGAACCAGGTCGTAATAATTGTCCCTGGTGTTGACATTCCCAAAATTATGCGCCAGAATGATATAATCCAGCGTTTCGCGGTCAATACCCGCATCCTCAATCGCCCTTTCAGCAGCGATGAGCGAAAGATCCGAATTGTTCAGGTCCTCTGAATAAGGGCGTTCCTGAATACCGGTGATCTCCTCAAACTTATTGATGATCTGCTCAGTCGTCTTGTTTTGCTCCTGGCCAGTAGGATACAAAAACTCATTCTTCAGGAAATATTCGTTGGTAACTCTTAGCTCCGGTAAAAAAGAACCGGTTCCGATTATGGAAGTAAAAAGTAGCTTGTTCATTTTATTTCGTTTGATGATAAAGCGAGCTGTGAAGCCTGGTGATCTGATTGAATTGCAATTAAAAAATTGCCCTTTAAATTATACAATTAAATTGCAAAGAATTATCCGTAGTTTCTAATTTATGCCACCCTTAATTTTTCTTTTTTACTACGACAAAATGTTAAAAGGCCGGAGTAAAAGCCCCAGCCTGAGAAACAACAGACTTGTTGCGACGGGTCAGCGCGGTGGGAAAAATGAGCTATTTTTTTCCCACACGAAGGCTTTTGAGGGAGCATAGCCGAGCTGCGCGACCGAAAAAAGGCACAGTGTGGGAGAAAAAGGGCCAATTTTCACCCGTGATGATCCCGTCGAAACAAGTCTAATAGCTCAACCCCTTTCTATACGAATAAAAAAGGTCCTGTGTCGCTTCCAGCGACACAGGACCTTGAGGTGTCAGAAAAACAGGACCGTTTCAATTTTTTCCGGCGCAACATTGTGCCCGCCGTAATAGTTAACTATTATTACTGTCACTAACGTAATGACAAAAGCGATCAGCAGGAAGCGTTTCATGATGTTGGATTTTAAACAGGATTAAGATCGTTCACATCATGAAGTGTGCTGAAGGTGAAAAAGGTTAGTTCTAATTTCCTCCTCCGTTGGCCCGGCTCTTCTCGTCCTCCAGTCCTGTTTTACGATTACGGGCGCCCTTCACCTGGGTATTGCCGATCAGGTAGCTAAAGTTCAGTCTTAGCCGGCGGCTGTCCCACCCCCCTCTGATGTCCATGAACAGGGGCCCGAAATTGGCAATGCCGTTCCAGTTAGTCGTTTTGAAAATATCGCTGACGGACAATTTCAAGTTGCCGCGTCCGCCGAGTAACTTTTTCTGGATACCGAAATCGACATTCCACATGGACTGCATCTCGAAGGTGCCTCCCCAGGTGGAGGGTGAATTATACCAGCCTGAAAGCTCCAAAGACCAGTCTTTTGGCAAGCTGAAGGTATGCTGCGAGTATATATTGAAAGTAGACACGTTCAGGTCAATCACTCTGCCGTCCCCATAATCGGCTTTATTCTGCGTATTAAAGCCGGTCAGGCTCACATAGGAATTCCACCAAGGCTTGATCGGCAGCGGAGCGCTGACGTTCAGGCTGTAGTTATACTGATCCGCCAGGTTAATCCAGGTGATGAAGGCGGCCGTTTCGGAAGAGGCGGCCGTTATCCGGGTGATCAGGTTATTGGTATGGCTGTAATTCAGGGAAACGTTGAAGCGGTAGTTGAAAGAATAGGTCAGCGACAGGTTGTTCGCATATTCCGGCCGAAGGAAAGGATTGCCTTTCTGAAAGGTCAGCTCATCCAGTTTAAACTCAAAAGGATTAAGGTCCTGATAGGAAGGGCGATTGATCCTGCGGCTATAGTTCAGCGCGAAGCTGTGTTTCTGACTAGGCGTATAGGTAATTCCTCCTGAAGGAAAAAAGTTCAGATAACTGGTATCCACTTTGGTTATGGGCTGAGAGATAAAGCTGGTTAAATCACCGGTAGAGTTGGTTTGCTCGGCGCGCAGTCCAATGCTGATACTCCATTTTTGCCCGAGCTTCCTGTTGAAATTCGCATAAGCTGCATTGACATTTTCTATATAATCAAACTGGTTACTGACGTCCTGATCCAATATTTTTTCACCATCTACAAGCTGGAAAAAATTAAAGGTATTATCCGTATTGACGAAGGCCAGCTTACCGCCCGCACCTAACTGCCCACCCAGCAATGGGCGCTCGTAATCGACTTTAAATGTGTAAATATCGATATTGGTAGGCGTCTCGTTGGCGTTAGTGCGTTGAAAAAGAATGTTTTCTCCGCTTGGATCCAGATAGGTATTGGGTAATAACTGATTACCATCATTCCTGAACTGCCCGTAGTCGGCGTCGATATTGACGGAAGTTCCGTTGCCGTTGTCAAATTTATAATTGAGGTTGAAGTTGAGGTTGTTGCGTTCTCCTTCATCAATACTGGAGGCCTGCAGGATGCTGTCGACAGTGGAAGCGCCGATCTTGCTGATCAGCGTCCGGGTGTTGGCGATATGTTCATTATCGTTCATGAAGCCATTGATGAGGAAACCTGCTGTACTTTTTTTATTCAGAAAAAAATCAGCCCCCGCCTTGAAGTTCAGTCCGGTCCAAGTGTTATTCATATTCCCCATCTGGTCAAAGGCGCCTCCGAATTGTAAGGACTTAATCCTACGTAAGTGATGTTCAGCCAGTATTCTCCGGGCTCAATATTCATGATGCGATAAGTTCCGTCATCTTGAGTATATTCCACTTTTACCAAAGAGGAATCCACTACAGACTTCAGAATAACATTAGCGAAAGAAATGGGTTCCTGGTTGTCGTCCACTATAGTTCCGGAGATGGTTCCAGGAGTTTGGGCAAATAGGGTGTTGAAGCAAAGGCACAGCAGAGTCATGCCAAGATGGGTGATCTTGTTTTTCATAATTAACAGTCGGATTAAGATTTTACAATCTAATTTAATTCTTGAGTCAAATGTAATTAGCTTTTCCTTAACATCTAATCCTTTTCGACCAACCCCCCGCCTTCATACGATAAATGAAGAGATGCCAATAAACCAGTGTAATCGTCTAAATGATTAAGCAAAAAAATAATGGAAGGTCATTTGCTACCTGAGGGCGGTAAATGACCTTCCATTATTTTTGTTTACGTTCGGAAAAAAAAATAAAAATTTGACATTTTTAATTTTTTACGTATTTTTATTCAATAAGTCGACGAAAGTGTTGTATTCTTCGACTAACACCTAATTCATTCCTTAAAACACAAAAAGTTAATCATGGAAAAGCAAAAGGAAACCATTGAAATAGCATCTCTCGTTCTCTATGCCGGTTTATTATTAATCGCCCTTTTATTAATTGCCAAGGTCGGCATAGGCGTTTGGGAAGAAGTGGGTGACGCCTACGCCAGAGAGGTGTCCTCTATTGTCGGCTTTTAAGTTTCATTCTGATCCTTCAATTCGGCATTAATCAACTTTTCAGCCTTTCCGATACCTAAAAACCTTCCTGATCAGAGGTTGATCCACCATCAGCCTCTGGTCCAACCTGTGCCAGCTTCAATAATCCCATGGCGCGCCGGAAAGAGCGCTCCAACGGAGCGGTGATCGTCAGGTGCTGATCATTTCTGGTTAATAACGATAGTTGGCAGGCATGCAGTAGCATCCGTTCAATTCCAAGCTGCTCTCTAAAATATTTATTGTGCTTACAATCGCCATGCCGTTTGTCCCCGATAACCGGATGACGAATGTGTGCAAAATGCCTTCTGATCTGATGATGCCTGCCGGTCAGCGGCGATACTTCCACCAAAGAATAGCGCGAAGTAGGATACCTGCTGATGGCAAAATCCATTTCTGACTGGCTGATCTTCCTATATTCCGTTATCGCTTGCCGGGCCTTCTTCTGCCCATCGCCGGCCAGCGGATGATCAATCTTACCCATAGGCTCAACAAAGCCGCGGATGACCGCCCGGTACTTCTTTTTCACCGCTCTTTCGCGGAATTGTCGGTTCAATGAAGAAGCGGACATGCTGTTTTTACCAAACACCAAAACGCCGCTGGTCCCTCTATCCAGGCGATGAACGGGATACATCTTTCCCCCCAATTGATCTCTTAGCAAAGGCAAAATGGTCAAGGTGTCTTCACTGATCCGCGTAGGATGCACCAGTATCCCGGCAGGCTTGTTGATGGCCACCAACTCTTCGTCTTCGTAAAGAATGATAAATTTTTCCGGGACATTCATATTTCCTGTATCTTTCTTCTTCAAAGATAAAATTACCATCCTTATGCAACGATCCATTTCCCTATTTCACTTCTTTTTGTTGGTTGTAAGCGTCCTTTTTTACGCCTGCTCCACTCAGGAAAAAGAAGCCTCAGACGAACTTTCTTTGGACGGTTGGCTGATCAGGACGCTGGATACCTTCCCTATCAACAGCAGCATCCGCGCATTGACCGCCTTGGACGACCAAACGGTATGGTTTGCCGGCTCCGGAGGAATATTCGGCTATACCGAAAACGGTGGCCGGACATGGACCATCGACAGCATTAGAACCGATACTATCGTGCCCCACTTTAGGGCCATTGCTGTAACCGACTCTGCCGTCCACCTGCTTTGCGTGGCTTCCCCCGCTTTACTCTATCGATCAACGGATAAAGGAAAAAACTGGGAGATCGTGTACCGGGAGGAGCATCCCGCCGCTTTTTATGATGCTATGAAATTTTGGGACGATCAATACGGTGTGGCGATGGGTGATCCTACGGACGACTGTCTTTCGATCATCCGCACCACCGATGGCGGAAGGAACTGGACCAAAGTCTCCTGCGACAATATTCCACCAGTTGCAGAAGGAGAAGCCGCCTTTGCCGCCAGCAATTCCAATATTGCCCTGGCCGGCGATCAGGCCTGGATCGTTTCCGGAGGAGCAAGGGCCAGAGTGTATCACAGTTCCGATAAAGGAAAAAGCTGGTCAGTTTTTGATACTCCTATCGTACAAGGAGGACAGATGACGGGCATTTACTCTGTAGATTTTTATTCTGAAAAGCAGGGAATTATATTTGGAGGTGATTGGAACAATAAAGCGCTCAACTCTAAAAACAAGGCGGTCACTACCGATGGAGGAAAAAACTGGGAGCTCATTGCAGATGGGAAAGCGCCGGGCTATCGCTCACAGGTACGTTACATTCCGGGAACGGAAGGTCGGGGGTTACTGGCTTGCGGCATTCCCGGAATTTCTTATTCTTCAGATGGAGGCGAAAATTGGGAGGACATCAGCAATGAAGCCTTTTATACCTTTGATTTCGGCAGTAACCCCAGCGTGATCTGGCTGGCCGGAAACAAAAGAATAGCCCGGTTAAGTTTTTGACAAAGGTGCTCCTCGCAGATTTGGGGTTTCTAGACGGCTTCGTTTAGCTCCTCTTTTTCTCTTTTTCTTTTCCAGCGCTTATGTGTCCACAACCAGTAGTGCGGTTTTTCTTTTATATAGCCTTCCAGCATACGAGTATGCGTTTCGGTGATCCATCCGTGCGGATGCTCATTGGGCGTTTCGGTAATGACTTTAAGGGTAATTTCATAAAAGCCTCTTCTGCGCTTTTCAATGATACCAAAAATAACCGGGAGATCGTATTCCCGGGCATATTTTTCCGTGCCGAAAGCCACCGCTGTTTCCTGATTCAGGAAAGTGGTCCAGTACACTCTTTTGCTGTAGGTAGGAGATTGATCGCCGGCAAAAAAGAAAGCGCCCCTTTCATCGCGTTTTTTTTGGAAATAAGCCTTAGTTTCTTTTTTAGGCACCAGAACAAGGCCTGTTTTGGAGCGGGACAGGCTGAATTTTTTGTTTAGAAATTCATTGCTCAACGGCTGGTAAATACCATAGCATCTATGCTTAAACTGCATATCGATCGTTACTGCCGCCATTTCCCAGTTGTTGAAGTGGCCCGTCACAACGATCACATCCTTGCCCTGATCATAAAACTGATCGATCACTTCCGGATTAAGTACCTTACACCGCCGGACGATCTCTTCTTTTGAAAGGCTAAACAACCTGATGCTTTCCAGCATCAGATCACACAGATGCTGATAGAACTGCCGGGCGATCTTTCTGACCTCCTTTTCATTTTTTTCGGGAAAAGAACTGTTAAGGTTAGCAAAGACTACTTTCCTGCGATAACCTGCCAGGTAATAAAAAAGCACGAACAACATATCCGACAATCGATAGATTATCGCATGAGGCAATAAAGAAACCGGTTTTATTAAAAAGTAGTAGATGAACCTTGAAAACATGAAGTCGTATTTATCTTATTTTCTTGGAATGGTCAGAATGTCCTCCATCCTTCCATCGAGAAAATAAAACTTTTCTCCATCATACAAACCATCCTCCTCAAGCATGATGCGAACGATCTTTCCATTCCACTCCGGAACTTCTGAAGCAGCAAAAAGTTCAATGGAATAGGCTGTATTGGCAAACAAGGGATAGTCCCCCTTTCCAGGCACGCCACCCTGCATATCCCACATGCCAATGAAAGGACCGGCGCCATGGCCATGATTCCCGATGGGGTGGGTATAGATCGATGCGACGATCCCCTCCGCCTTAGCCTGTTCGAGGGCTTCTTTCAAGATCTCATTTCCGGATTTATCTTCCTCAAATTTACTGACCAGGATATCCTGCAAGCGATTGCCTCTGTCGAAAGCGTCCTGCAAACCTTTAGGTACTTCCGTCTCCCCCGGCTTCAAGACATAAAAATGCTGTTGCTGGTCAGTATTGAGCCGAAGGTAAGTGATGCCGAAATCCACGTGCAACAAATCACCATGCTGGATCACATCTTTATCCGGTCGTTTCGAAAAGGAACGCAAAAATTCGTTGTTGCCTGCATCCGCCCGCTGAACAGAGACGGAAGGATGGAACCAGGCGGAAAGCCCCAACTCATTAACCCGCTGGCGCAGCCGCCACACCACATCGTCCGTAGTAGTGATGCCCGGATGAATGACTTTTTCCGACAAGCCTTCCTGCAGGATCATATGCCCCATCAGGCAGATCATAGGATATATCTCGATCTCGCGTTCCGAACGCGTTTCCAGCCATGCAATGGCCAGTCTTTCAGCAGAAACCACCCTGCCGTGGAACTCCTTCGGTAATTTTTCCATAAAAGCCTCATATTCGGAATGTACCAAACCATCGGCCAGGGCAAAGTCCCCAGACATATTCAATCCGATCTTTTGTGGGTTTCTTTCTTTGATGGTATTCATTAGCGCCTCCCACTGATCAGGATAAACATCCACATTCCAGGCGCCCTTCAGCAAGCGCCCCACGTCATAGCGGGCAATAGCGATCTTTTCAATAGGTTGACCTTCTCCCGGATCAAAAAAGACCATAATGGTACGGCGTCGAGCCGATAACCAGGTGCTGGGCAACATGGTTTTCATGACCGGGTCTTCATTGTATTCCCTGGAAATAATGATCCACATATCGATCCCTTCACGGCGCATCAATTGAGGAAGCAAATTATCCAGCCGGTCTTCCAGTATTTCATCAATGACACGAGCTTGCTCTCGTTGCGAGAGCAATTGCGGAAGTTGTTTCTGCGCTTTTAGCGGCCACAGAAAACATAGTGCTATTAGCGAGGTAAATACGTACTTCATGATTAGTTTGATATTGGTAAAGATCAAAAAGCGAAGGCTTAAAATAGGCAATTTTTTTTAATAGCAAGAACCAAACGAAAAGCTTGTTGTCAGTCCGTTAAGAGCCTTTTTATTTCTTTTGATTTTTGCTATATTTCAAATGTACTGTGGGTCAGTCAAAAGCCGGCTCTTCAAGAGAGCAATGTTAAATGCCGTAATTCGGTCACTCGTCTAATATGCATTTAAAATTAAGCTAGAGGCTTTATTACCCCTTAAATTTCACCCGTATGCTAACTAAAGAAAAAGAAGCCGCCGCTGTCCAAAAAGTCGCTTTGCTGAAAAAACAAGGCCCGTCCTTTACGGACACTGACGATCTGGTTGTGGTAGAAGCGCCCGTCGAGATCCGGATCGGCAGTGGCCTATGGCATTCCCGAGCCGAAGAAAACCTGGCCATCACCATGCGAACCCCGGGAGATGACGTTGCCCTGGCCATAGGCTATCTCTTTACGGAAGGAATGATCACAGATATAGGGCAGGTACATTCCTGGAGCACCCCGGATGAGCAAACGGTATTGATTGAACTGTTGGAAAGCCTACAAGCCGATACGAGCAATCAAAGCCGGCATTCTTATACGTCATCCAGTTGCGGCGTGTGCGGAAAGACCGCTATTGACATGATCCGGACCGAGCCGGCTTTTTTTTCAAAATTATTACATCCACGGGTCGCAGCAGAATGTCTTGGAACCTTACCTGAAAAATTATTTGCCGCTCAATCCCTCTTTACCAGAACGGGAGGCAACCATGCCGCTGCTTTTTTCGACCTTTCCGGCGAGCTGATCCTCGCGGCTGAAGATGTAGGCCGGCATAATGCCCTGGATAAGTTGATCGGCAAAGCTCTGCAAAGACAAATGATACCGGTGACGGATCACATCCTGCTGCTAAGCGGAAGGATCAGCTTTGAACTGGTGCAGAAAGCGGCCATGGCTGGAATTGGCTTCATCGCTGCCATCGGGGCCCCATCCAGTGCTGCTATTGGCCTCGCCAAAGAACATGGGATTACCCTGATTGGATTTTTAAGGAAAAACTCCTTTAACGTATATTGTGGAAAAGTACGGGTAGCGTAATATGAGTCTGGCTCATAGCACACGGACTCGACCGCCTCTAAAACACAACCTGTTATGTCAAAGAAGACTAAAAATATCAAAGATAAAGGCTTTAACATTAAAGTGGTAGAAGAAAGGACCGACGCTCAGCCCCCTGAAGAATTTACCGGCCTCAGGGTCAAAAAGCCGAAGGAAGATTCTGCCGGCCTGCCCGGCATTATGGCTGCCCTAACGCACACCACTCGCCATATGCAGCCCGGCGACGCTGTAAAAACCATGTTCAGGATGAATCAAAAAGGCGGCTTTGACTGCCCGGGCTGCGCCTGGCCGGATCCCGACGATGAACGCTCTTCACTTGGAGAATACTGCGAGAACGGCATTAAGGCTATTGCTGAGGAAGCCACTAAAAAAAGACTGAAGCCCCGTTTTTTTGCCCGACACAGTGTCAAAGAAATGGCTTCCTGGTCGGATTATCAGATCGGAAAAAAAGGCAGGCTCACTCAGCCCATGGTGTTGAAGAAAGATGCTACGCATTATGAGCCCATCTCCTGGGAGAACGCTTTTCAAATGATCGCCGATCACTTGAATGGATTGCATTCGCCGGACGAAGCTGTTTTTTACACCTCAGGCCGCGCCAGCAATGAGGCCGCTTATTTGTACCAATTGTTTGTTCGGGAATACGGCACCAACAATCTGCCCGACTGTTCCAACATGTGTCATGAATCCAGTGGTAAGGGGCTTAGCGAGACAGTAGGCATCGGCAAAGGTTCTGTCACGCTACCGGATTTCTACGAAGCCGAAGTCATCATCGTCATGGGCCAGAATCCTGGCACCAATCACCCCCGCATGCTATCCGCCCTGGAGAAATGCAAAGAGAATGGCGGCCGGATCATTGCAGTCAACCCCCTGCCCGAGGCCGGCCTGCTCAACTTCACCAATCCACAACGTTTCGGTAAAATGCTGAGCGGCGGCACAAAACTGACCGATCTGTTCCTCCAGGTAAAAATCAATGGCGATATCGCTCTGCTCAAGGCCATCATGCTGGTGCTTTGGGAAGAAGAAATGAAGCACCCCAACAGCGTTTTTGATCACCAGTTTATCGGCGCCAAAACCCTGGATTACATCAACTTCATGGTGCATCTGCAAAGCTACCGCCTGGAAGACCTGGTCGAAGCATGTGGCGTGCCGGAAGAAAAAATACGCGAAGCCGCCCGGATGATCATGCATAAAAAAAAGATAATCGTCTGCTGGGCTATGGGACTGACTCAGCACGAGAACGGCGTCGCCAACATCAGGGAAATCGTCAATTTCCTCCTCCTCAAAGGCGCCATCGGCAAACCCGGCGCCGGAACCTGCCCGGTGCGCGGCCACAGTAATGTACAGGGAGATCGCACCGTGGGCATCTGGGAAACTCCTATGCCCGAGTTTCTCGATCGACTGGAAAACTATTTCGGCTTCCAACCGCCCCGCCATCATGGCTATGCTGTAGTTGACGCCATTAAGGCCATGCACAAGGGGGACGCCAAAGTCTTCTTCGCTATGGGAGGTAATTTTATTTCCGCCACTCCTGACACCGAATACACAGCTGAAGCACTGAGGAATTGTGAACTTACTGTGCACGTATCCACCAAGCTTAACCGCTCCCATCTCGTGCATGGAAAGCAAGCGCTGATCCTGCCTTGTCTGGCCCGAACGGATCAGGACATCCAAAACGGCGAACCACAATCCGTCAGCGTCGAAAACTCCATGGGCATAGTGCACTCCTCCCAGGGGGTCCTTAAACCTTGTTCCAAATACCTGCTCAGCGAACCGGCCATAGTAGCAGGCCTGGCCAACGCTACCCTGGTCGAACGGTCCAAAGTCGACTGGGACAACATGATCAGCCATTACGATCATATTCGCGACGCTATTGAAGCCACCGTTCCTGGTTTCGAAGATTACAACCGCCGGGTGCGCCAGCCAGGAGGATTCTACCTGCCCAATAGCGCCCGGGAGCAAAAATTCAATACACCTACCGGCAAAGCCCATTTCACCCTTAATCCCATTCCGCAAAACCACCTCGAACCGGATGAATACATCATGATGACCATCCGCAGCCACGATCAGTACAACACTACCATATACGGACTTAATGATCGCTACAGGGGTATCTACAACGAAAGAAGAGTGGTGCTGATGAATGAAGCAGACATGGAAAAGGAAGGATTGCAAAAGGGTGATGTAGTGGATCTGGTTGGTTATTATTTCGGAAAAAAACGAGTAGCCAGCCAGTTTATCGTCATACCTTATAATATCCCAAGCAGGAGCGTAGCTACTTACTTTCCGGAAGCCAATGTGCTGGTGCCGATTAATTCATATGCAGAGGGGAGTAAAACGCCAAGATCAAAATGGGTGGCGATTAAGATCAAAACCTGATCAGCGTATACCCTTCGCTCTGCAGGCTCAAAAACACCGTCATGGCGGATAAGGCCGTTTTGACCGGCTTAGCCATGCGCTGGGGATCGACGCCGCGGGCGTAGATCGACTGGCCGCACATGTACAATTCAGCGCCGGCTTTTTCCAGTTCCTCCATAAGCGGAATATTCGGATTGTCGACGCCGAATTTTTCGCGATAGGCCTCGTTATTCATGGCATCCTTACTGGCTCGGTTGTGGATGACGCCCACTACCCTGAGGTTTTCCAACGGCACCCCCGAATGGGCGTGCATGTTCAGAAAACGAGCCAGGGTATTGAGTATAGGATTAAGGGCGGAAGGGTCTTCGGGGGAATTGTGGATATCAAAAACGACTTTGTATACCTTGTTCGGATCGGTTATGAAATCCGGGTTATCAACGGCGAAAGTGGGGCCGTAGTCCTGAATAACTGGACCCTGGATGCGCTCGCCTTGCTGAGCAAAGCCCGCTTGAATGGCGAATAGTGATAAGGCGATAAAGAGAAAATGTTTTTTGATCATGATGAATGGATAAGTACTTACACAAAAATATTTAAAGATAATTTGCCGCCTCAGAGGCGGCAAATTATCTTTAAATCTTGCCTCAAAGAAACGGAATATTCGAAAACATTGCTAGAAGTTGTTTAAAGTTTCCTGCTGGAAGCGAAAAAACAGGATTTTATGTCCAGTTGAGGCTTTTTTGAGCTTCATAGCAGCGCTATGGAGCGATAAACCATGCCTGCCGGCAGCTAATCTATGCACACAACTTTTTTAAGGACTATTAAAAGAAAGTGCTAATTT
>CAZJQS010000017.1:0-86716 GCA_964548175.1 uncultured Saprospiraceae bacterium | reverse complement strand
TTGGCTTTCAAAACCTTTATAATCTTAAAGGCGGCATTGATGCGTGGAAGAAAGAAAAAACCACACTCTAAAAACTCACCCATAAGATGCTGACGATCCTTTGATCAAAATTTGGAATAATATTTTTTTCTACAAGGTAAATCGTCAGCATCCTGGGGGTGATGATTTTTTTCTTTACAGGCCGGTCATGCGCTCGAAAGCGACGCCTTTGGTTCTTCCATTAGAGACTGTAAAAGCGTTCACCCTTCCAAAGATATTGCGCTCGAAAGCTATTTCGCCGATAAAAAATTCACTTCCTGAAAAAGTATTCTCTTTAATGGGCGTCAACTCAATATCTTCAAGGCCGAAGATCTGAAGGATCAGCTGGTCTTCCTTCAGTGCAATAGTGTATACGGTTTCGATTTCTTTAGAGTAGTACTTTCCGGCAAAAGCCTGGAGGTCCTTTTTGCCTGGCGCATAGTCCGCCAGTTTTTCAAAATCGTATTTTTGCTCACCACTTTCGACAGTTATGCTTTTTACTTTCTCCTCTTCTTTTTGAAAGGTCAGCCTTACTTCACCGGTGGCGTCGGCGAAGGTGTTTTCTGAGGTGGGCTTCAAGTCCAGAGGAGAATCGCCCGGTATTTCCACCCTCAACTGCTCGTCTTCTAATTTGACTTCAACGACTACCCCGAGAGCGTCAGATTTGTATTTTCCTTCAAAGGCTTTCAATTGTTCGGTCTCAAGTGTAAATGCTTCCTCTTCAGACGCCTCTGTATCTTTGGCTGCTTCCTCAGGCTCCAGGTGTTCGGTGAAAAAAGCATCGATAACTTTATTGGCCAAATTCGGGTTGAAATTGGCATTGTTGCTGTTGGTCACCACGCCCTTGTCGATCTCCGGAAAATAAACCAGCATAGTGCGGTGGGCAATATCGGCGCCGCCATGCGAATATTTTTTTAAGCCCTGGTATTCAGAAACGCTTAGCCCAAGGGCATAATTGAGGGTGTCTCCATTATTTAGAGTGTCAGGAGTGGTTAGTTTGTTAATGACTTCCTGACCACCCAATTCAGCGGTTTTGAAATTTTTCATCCACTTAGCAAAATCTCCGACGGTGGTGTAAATGCCTCCGGCGCCATAGGCGGCATACAGGTCTCCCGATTCTCTAAAGCCGTCCTCATCAGAAGCATATCCCTGAGTCGCGTTAGGGATGATGTGGCCTGGATCCCTTCGAATATAGGTGTTATCCATGCCAAGTGGTTGGAAGACATTTTGCGCCATCCATTCCGGGAAGCTCTGGTCGGTTAGCCGTTCCACCACATGCGTCAGGAGAATAAAAGCTGTATTGTTGTAATTGAATTCTTCACCGGGAGGGGCTTGTAATTCCGGCTGTCTTTTTACGATGTTAATGGCTTCTTCGCGAAGCAGCCTATCTTCCCCATCCCACCCCCTGAGTGGCATGATGTTGTAGATCTCCCTTAGCCCGTTGGTGTGATTGAGCAAATTTTTTATCCGGATGGTATGCTCAAACTGTGGAAGCTCCGGCAAATGCCTTCTAATGTCGTCTTCCAGGCTCAGCAGGCCTTCCTTTTCCAATAATAAAATTCCCATAGCCGTAAATTGCTTGGATACGGAGCCGATATTCGAGGGCATATCGGTATCGAATGGAATGTCGTACGCCAGGTCAGCCATGCCGAATCCTTTGGCGTAGGTCACTTCTCCCCCTTCAATGACGCCGACTACAGCGCCGGGCGTAAAGTCGTTGTCATAGGCAGAAAAGAGTTGATTTACTCTGGCTTCCGGACTTTCAGCCTTAGGCTCGTTCTTAACCAACTGAATGGTGTAGGCGCCTTCCTCTTCCTCAATCGGCTTCACGGCTATTCGGTAAGTACCTTCTAACTCTGCGTCAAAGGTGAAATCTTCCATACCTGCCGCCGGGCCGTCGAAAGTGGCTATCTTTTCACCTGCCGGATCATAAATGCTAACTTCCACATCCACAGTCTGCTGATCAACCCGACCATATACAAAGGAACCAGCCTTCACCATCAACTCGAATTCATCGGTTTCTTCCTGTTCTAAGGTTCCGGCTACAAGAACACCTTCGGGAAAGAGAGCAGGATCATTTACCGCTTCGTCAATAACAGGAGCACTGGATTTGGAAGGAGATTCCTTATCGGTGCAAGCGCCTAGCGCAAGGAATAGAAAAAGAAGAAAGATTGCATTTTTCATGATTTGTAGATTTTCGTTACTCAAAGGTTTTTTCTATCAGGGAAAAATGGAAAGCTGCTGAATTTATAAGCTATCCAGATGACATCAGCTCTGGTCGGTTAGTTTTTCATTAAGCTCCTTCCCGGTGTGTATGGCGCGCCCATCTCTTCTAATTTTGCTTGAAGACGTCCCAGGCGATTTCCGATCGCTTTAACCTTATCCAGTATCGGCCCTAATTCTTCTTTGGCGATGGTGTAGTTGTCTCTGTGTGTTTTTGTTGGCGGGGCCGTGGAGTTAGCCTGCTCATAAGCGAGGCCTGAGATCCGGCTTGAAACAGATGGTGGCGTATCGATATCTAACCTTCTGGCCACCGGATCGCCGTAAATATCCTGGCGAACTGCGCTCACTTCATCTTCCAACACCGATACTTCCTGCAATAGATTCCCCATAGGCTGGTCTACTCGCTTGACCGCTTCCTGAATATAGCGAAGCTCCGTGCTGAATTCGCTGAGTTTACCCGTTGCAGTGGACAACACACGAGACAACTCCTCCGCACTGCGCTGGAATTCGGTTTTGGCCGCCAGGTCACGAGCTGGAAGGACCGTATTGTTCAGGCGCTTCACTTCAAAGGAAACGGGACCTGCTATTTTCGTTACCTCATCGCCAACCCGCTTGGACAAAATGACCGAATAAGTTCCCGGCTGAACCAGGGGACCTTGCTCTCCTCCGGCAAAGGGGTTATAGAAATCCGGCTTACGAAAACTAATCGGATCCTTAGGCGCATAACGCAAATCCCAGGTAACCCGATGAATGCCCTTCCCGGGTGATTGAGTCCATTGTCGAACGACTGTATCTTTAGCATCTGCTACGCTGAAAACCAATTGAGGCGCCTCTTCTTCCTGCTCGGCCTTCAAAGCTTCGTAGCTGGGATATACATTATCTTTACCTTCCTTCCTGGCTTCCTTTTCTTTTTCCTGTCGCACCTCCTGCCGGGTTTTCATGTCTTCCTTGATGTAATAAGTAAACATGGCGATCGGCCCGAGATTTTCGGCCGAATAGTAGGAATCCCCCTGAAAGGATTTGCCGGGCAGCCCCAGCGGCGTTCCCTTTTCAAACTGCAAGGCATCACGCACCGCAAACAACCCGGCTTCTTTTTCAAGGGTTTCTGCATTCAGGGAGCGCAGCGAGGAATAATCATCCAAAATATAGAATCCTCGACCAAAAGTTGCCAGTACCAGATCATTCTCCCGGCGTTGAATAGCCAGATCGCGAACGGCAATCGTGGGTAGTCCGGCGCTTAGTTTTTTCCAAAATTGACCGCCATCGTTTGAGAAGAAAGCAGCAAACTCCGTGCCGACAAAGATCAGATTCGGATCAATATGATCTTCTTCAATCGCATAAACGGAGCCGCGCTCCGGCAAGTTGTTGCTGATCTCCGTCCAGGAGCGTCCCTTGTCTGTACTCTTGAACAAATAGGGCCTAAAATCCCCATATTTGTGGTGATTGAAAGCGGCGTAGACTACGTTTTCGTCGTGTTGAGAGGCATAAACACTATTGACGTAGGTGCGCTCAGGCGCACCAGCGATATCATTAACATCCACTTTTCGCCAGTTTTGACCGCCATCCTCGCTTACCTGAAGGAGACCGTCGTCCGTACCGATATACAACAGGTCTTCATTAACTGGTGACTCTGAGAAAGCGACGATGGTCCCATAGGGCGAGGTTGATCCGTTTTTAGCAACCGCATCAATTCCCCAGATGCGATCCATTACTTTCAGCTCGTTCCTGTTTATCTGGCGGGTGAGGTCATCGCCCAATACTTGCCAACTATTGCCGCGATCGTCGGAACGGAACAGTTTGTTGGCGGCAAAATAAATGCGAGTCGGTTGATGATGACTAACAGCAAGGGGCGCATCCCAGTTCCAGCGATAACTGTCTTCGCCTTTCCCCGGCTTCGGCTGAATGCCTACCGTTTCACCACTCAGTTTGTCGTAGCGCACCAGGTTGCCGTACTGTGACTGGGCGTAAACAATGTTCGGGTTTTCCGGGTCGATTTGAGATTCAAAACCATCTCCGCCATTGGTGATAAACCAGTCGGAGTTGACAATGCCATGATCAGTAGTTACCCTTGAGGGCCCGCCAAGGCTGAAGTTGTCCTGTGTGCCACCGTAGACGAAGTAGAAGGGTTCTGCATTGTCCACAGCTACCTTGTAGAACTGCGTTACCGGAAGATTGGCCTTGAAGTCCCAGCTTTTGGCGGCGTCCCAGGTTTCGTAGATGCCGCCGTCGCAGCCGAGCAGCCAGTGGTCGGTGTTATGAGGATCAATCCACATGGCATGATTGTCCACGTGTTTGGTATCCTCGCCCACCACGCTAAAGGTTTTACCGCCATCGGTTGAGACGCTGAACCAGGTATCCATGGAATAAACGACATCCGGGTCTTTCGGATCAGCAATGATCTCCTGGTAGTAGTTGCCGCTGGTGGTATGGCTGCCCCGGCGTTCCCAGCCGGCGCCGCGGTTGGTAGAGCGATAGAAACCTCCCTTGCCCTGAGCTGCTTCCACAATAGCATAGATCACTTCAGGATCAGCAGGCGAAATGGCCAGGCCGATGCGCCCGAGATCTACGGTGGGCAGCCCTTTGTTGATTTTTTCCCAGTTCTTACCGCCGTCTGTAGTTTTATAAAGGCCGGAGCCCGGACCACCGCCAATATAGGTGAATACGTGTCGCCGGCGCTGATGAGCCGAAGCGTAGAGGACATCAGGATTGCGGGGGTCCATTACAATTTCACTAACGCCGGTATGTTCGTCAATCTCCAGTATTTTTTCCCAGTTCTCTCCGCCGTCTGTTGTTTTGTAAACGCCGCGATCACCGCCGGCGCTCCAGATCGGACCAATGGCGGCCACATAGACGACGTCTGAATTGCGAGGATCGACAATTATGCTGCCAATGTGCTCGGACTCCTTCAGGCCCATATGCTTCCAACTTTGACCGCCATCGATCGACTTATAGACCCCGTCACCGTAACCGACGCTTCGCTGGCCGTTATTTTCGCCGGTTCCTACCCAGATGACGTTGTGGTTATTGGGATCCATTGTGACAACGCCTATGGAATAGGAGCCCTGGCTGTCAAAAATGGGCGTATAGGTTGTTCCGGTATTGACCGTTTTCCAAACACCCCCTGAAGCGACGGCTACATAGTATTCGTGTGGGTTATTGGGGTTGACGGCAAAATCAGAGATTCGACCGGAGGTGAGCGCCGGGCCAATACCTCTGAATTTAAGGCCATTCAGAGATACTTCATCAAGAGGATGTTTTTCTTCTTTGGTTTCGGTGGTTTCGGTTTGCTTCTGCTTGCGTTGCGCATTAGCGGGAATCACCATTAATAAACATAATAGTGTAGGCAAAAGCCAGGGGAGGTTCAATCTGAATTCCATAATAAGGGCATTTGATTAATCAATAAGTAAGCCAACCATTTCAAATATAGTTTTTGTTGGCGCCTGAGACGCCAACAAAAACTATATTTGAAGATAATTTGCCGCCCCCTGGGGGCGGCAAATTATCTTCAAATATTTTTGTACAAGCACTTAGCTGACCTTACATCTTACATAAGGTTACGCTCTGAATAAAGGTCACTTAAGATAAGCAAACTTCAAAAATTAGAAAACAACTTTGATCACATTAAACATAATGAGGGTTGATACAACAAATAAGGGGGCATTGATGAAAAAAGCGCTTATCTTTAGAGTATGAAAATAAACACCATATTACTTTTAGCAAGCCTGATGATGGTACTGGGATGCCAGCCAGAAGCAGGAAAAGACAAGTCCGTTGCTATTCAGGAAGAAGAAACCCCGCTTTCAGACCAGGAAGAAGCATCTCAGGAAGTAAAGAATGCTGAAGCCATTGGAGAGGAAATAGTTGCTGAGCAGGCATCCGCAGCGTTGGAAAAGAGTACTTCGAAAGTATCTACCCCTGTTAGGGCAGAAGAATCTGCCAGGTCTATTCCAGATGCTCCTCCCTCCATCGATCGTTCTGCTGAGAACATCGCCACTCGGTTTACCCCACCCGCCGGTTTTGAAAGAATCAACTCTCCGAAAGGCAGTTTCACCGATTTTTTACAGCACCTTCCTCTGAAGCCAGAAGGGAGCAAGGTTTATTATTACAATGGAGCAATCAAGGAAAACCGGGGTGTTTACGCAGCAGTGATCGACATGGACATCGGAAAAAGAGACCTGCAGCAATGCGCCGACGCCATCATGCGGCTGCGGGGCGAGTATCTTTGGCATCAACAGCAATATGATCAAATCCATTTCAATTTCACCAACGGCTTCCGGGCGGATTATGGCAAGTGGCGACAAGGGTACAGAGTGCGCATCAATGGCAACCAGACCAGCTGGTATCAGGGGGCTCAGCCGAGTACCTCCTATGCTTCTTTCTTGAAATACATGGAACTGGTGTTCGGCTATGCCGGAACCGCCAGCCTGGAGAAGGAGTTAGCCTCAGCGAGTTTGGATAATCTCCAAATTGGGGACATCTTCATCCAGGGAGGTTTCCCCGGGCATGCCGTTATCGTGGTGGACCTCGCAAAGAATAAAGAAACGGGTGAGCAACTTTTTTTACTGGCGCAAAGCTATATGCCTGCACAGGATATTCAGGTGTTGCAAAATCCTAATAATGCCGGATTAAGCCCGTGGTATGAAATTCCGGGTGGAGGCCGGTTAGTGACGCCGGAATGGGTGTTTGATCCTGTGAATTTAAGGAAGTTTTAGTCGAGGCCATCGTCAAAAGGAGGATGTCTCTTTAAAACTGATCAATCCACCCACTGCTGATGACACTGAAAAACCGCTATCGACCTTGCCTCCATCTCATAGGCAAATTCCTTAAGCTTTTTCGTGCCCTGCTTACTCAGAGAAGTATCGATGATACGCTGCCAAACGTTGCCACCGTTCGTTTCCAGAGGAGGGAGTTCGAAAGTAAGCGGCTCCCAGAAAGCATTGATGATAACGTGATACTGATGCTCGTAATTATAATTGCTTAGTGTAAAGGCCAATGTATGCGAATGATGGCTGAAGTTAGGTTCTCCAACCCTAGTTCCGTGCCATACAATATGGGTCGTTTTCTTGGTTCGGTGTAGGTTCCAAAAGTGCTTTTCCTGAAAATACGGCGTATTCAGATTAAGATGGATGACCTTTTTTGTGAAATCGATCAGTTCCTGTTCTCTTTCCACGGCGTTCCAGTCAAACCAGCTGATCTCATTATCCTGGCAGTAGGCGTTATTGTTGCCATGTTGGGTCCGTCGAACTTCGTCGCCCATGAGTAACATAGGCGTTCCCTGCGAGACCATAAGCAAAGTCAGGAAATTTTTCATTTGTTTTATGCGTAAGGCTTCGATCCCAGGATCCTGGGTAGGCCCTTCCACTCCGCAGTTCCAGCTGTAATTAGCATCCGTGCCGTCGCGATTACCTTCCCTGTTTTGCTCATTGTGTTTATGATTGTAGGAAACCAGGTCGTTCAGGGTAAAACCGTCATGGCAGGTCACAAAATTGATGCTTCGGTTGGGGTTCCTTTTATGAATGTTATCGAAAAGGTCAGGGCTACTGATGATCCGGTTGGAAACAGCAGGCGCCATTCCTTCATCCCCTTTTAAAAAACGGCGTACGTCATCGCGAAATCGACCGTTCCATTCCGCCCACTTGTCGCCGACGAATTTCCCCAGCTGGTATTGTTCCAGATCCCAGGCTTCTGCGATGATTTTGATCGGCGCAAGCACAGGATCGGATTCTATTTCCCAAAGTAAAGGAGGGTTTTCCAGGGGCCTGCCGTCTTCCCCTCTGGATAGTACAGAAGCCAGATCAAAACGGAAGCCGTCTACATGCATTTCGGCCACCCAGGTGCGGAGGCAGTCTCTGATCAAACGTCTGACTACAGAGTGATTGGCGTTTAGGGTATTGCCGGTGCCGGAGTAGTTTTTATAGTGTTTTCTGTCTTTTTCAAGAATGTAATAGCCCAGGTTTTCAATGCCTTTTAGCGACAGGACCGGGCCTTGCTCATTTCCCTCGGCCGTATGGTTAAAGACGACATCCAGTATGACCTCTATTCCGGCCTTGTGAAAGGCCTTGATCATATCCCGGAATTCATTGATCAATGCTACAGGATCGTCAGTGCAGCCATAACCATTATGGGGGGCGAAAAAGGCCATCGGTGCATATCCCCAGTAGTTAACAAGGCCTTCCGGGGCTTCCTGAGGGTCAAATTGTTGTACCGGCAGCAATTCCACGGCTGTTATCCCCAGCGACTTCAGATAAGGGATCTTTTGTGTAAGCGCCCAGTAGGTGCCCCTTTTTGTTTCGGGAATGCCGGAGCTGGGGTGTTTGGTGAATCCACCAACATGCAGCTCGTAGATGACCGATTTGGCAAAAGGGAGATTCAGCGGCTGATCGTCCTCCCAGTCGTATCTGTTGGGGTCAATGACCACCGCCTTAGGGGCGAAGGCGCAGTTATCGCCCGGGTGTTTAGCCTTTTCCCGTTCATACGTGTCGGTTACCACTGCTCTGGCATAAGGATCCAGTAATACTTTTTGACCATCAAAACGCCATCCGCGTTCCGGCTCAAAAGGACCGAAAACGCGATATCCATATAATTGGCCTTCCTTTAGCCCGGGAATGAAGCAGTGCCAGTAATAAAAAGTCTTATTGGTTTCCGGATCGAGCCGTATGGAATGGCTTGGAGCGGAATGGTCTTTGGAGTCGAATAGTAGCAGCTCGACCGCCTCGCTGTTTTTCGAAAACAAAGAAAAGTTGACGCCGCCGTCCCTTACAGTGGCGCCCAGGGGATAGGAAAGTCCGGGATATATGGTCATCTTTTTTTTCATAGCATTAATCCGGTGTTTTTAGAAGTCTCCATATCATTTTTGAAATCGATGTCAAGGCATTTGTTTTAACAATTCAAACAGAGTAGACTTATCCAGATAATCGAGCAAAGGTTCATAAGGAATGCCCTTTTTAAGAACGAATTCCGTAAGAAGTTCTTTTACATATTGAATTAAAACCTCAGTTTGCCAGGGTTTTTCGATATACCGGTCGATGGCGGCTTTATTAATGGCCCGGATGGTATCCGCATGAGTAGCCAGTCCGGTGAGCAAGATCTTTTTGGTTTGCTTAAACCGGTTGTCCTCGTGCAGGTCGGAAAGGAATTCCACCCCGTTTTTTCCCGGCATCACATGATCGGAAATTACGACTGCCAGATGGTCGCCATCTGCATCAATTTGCTCGACAATATCGGTTGCTTCAGCTGCTGATTCGCATTCTTCAATGATCATGGCCTCCTCGAAAAAGGATAAGTCTTCGACTATGGAATTGAGCACTTCCCGCTGATCTTCGATGCAAAGGATGAATAATTTTTCCATGGTATATGTTATTTAAGGTTGATCAGGCACTTAAGCCGGTATTTTTACAGTGAATTTGGTGTTGCCTTTTTCACTTTCTACGATGACCTCCCCATTATAGGATTGTACGATGCGCTGTACTATGGAAAGCCCCAGGCCGAGGCCGAAAGTCAGGCCATCTATCTTGGTGGTTACGTTAGGCTGGAAGATCTTGTGCCTTAGTGAGGGCGGAATACCCGGGCCGTTATCCTCTATGGACACCCATATGTGTTGCTGATGGAAGGAAGAGGAAATGGTGACCAAGGGATGATCCGTCTGGCTGCCGTTGAGGGCCTCAATAGCATTCTTGATGAGGTTCACCCATACCTCAGTCCAGTCATTGGCATGAGCGGTGACTGTAGGCAGGGTCCCCAGCTGTAGCTTAATGTCGACAGGCTGGCTGAGGTCGTCCAGGATAGCCAGGGCGTCTTTGATGGTGCGATTCAGGTCAATTTCTTTCAGATGCACGCGAGTGTCCGTGCCTAATTGCTGAACGGAACGCACGACTTCGCTGGCGTGGCGGGCGGCAACCAGCATATCGTGGATGGCCAGCCCCGTTTCGTAGTAATAATTGATGCGCTGAAGATGCTGGTCAAGGTCAGGTAAATAACGGTCGATCTCCTGGTTGTTCAAGCCAATTTTGGCTACCGCCTTGGCCTGGTTGGCAGGCATCCGGTAACGTTTTTCCAATTCATTTTTACGCTGGCGCACTTCGGCGCTGGAAAGCGGCTGTCCCTCCTGAAGGCCTTTTTCAAAAAAAGGATACATTCCTTTGGTTGCTTTTTCCCTGATGTATTCCGAAATTCTGCCGACCAGCCATTCCGACTTTTTTTCGATCACCCCGATGGCATTATTGAGCTCATGCGCCAGACCGGCCGCCATTTGCCCTAGAGCGGCAAGCTTTTCGGCCTGATTAAGCTTGCGGATGGCATTTTGGCGGTCCATGCTCACTCGGATGGCCAGTAATTGTCGCATGTAGATCTCTTCTACAATGACGGGGAGAATACGCTCCGCAAAGTCGCCGTATGTGACATCTTCCCGCTCCAGATCACTGCTTTCGATATAGGCCACAATGGTCTCTCCCTCTGCTTCTACCGTGGCGTAACTTACGTGGGTTTTGGAAAAAAAACTGTAAGCGCCCACCAGTTTGTTTTTTTCCGACCGAAAAATTTCAAAGCGGTCATCTAATTCGTCCTCAATATAGCCAACTAACATGCCTTTAAGAACGAAAAAAAGGCGTTCATTGCGCTGGTTGGGCTGAAGCAACTGCTCTCCCGGAGCCAAAGCAATGCGTTTGTCAGGGTCAGAAAAATAAATGCGTTTGAGCCATTCTATATGAGGAGCCGTATTCGTTGTCGATGTCATTATGCTTTAATTTTTTTTGGAGACTTTCAATAGACATCAGGTCAATTGCAAGATCCAAAGAGTTAGAAATACCATTCCAATACCGATCAAACCTACCAGAATCCCCATTTTAGCCATCTGAGCCGTTTGGATCTCTCCGGTGGCGTGCGCCAGAGCATTAGGGGGTGTACTAATGGGCAGGGCCATGCCCAAAGAAGCCGACAAAGCTACCGCCAGGATTATGGTAGTAGCACCGCCGACCTGCTGAATACCCGGCAAGGCTACCGCCAGCGCCGCGATAATGGGTAATAGGAGGTTGGCCGTAGCCGTATTCGACATGAAATTAGCCATGACCATGGCCAGGAAAGCAGAGCCGCTGACAACAGTTAGAACCGACATCTGATCAAATGGAATGCTGCTGACCAGATGCGCCGCCAGCCCGCTTTGTTCCAGCCCATAACCTAGTGCAATACCTCCCGATACCAACCATAAAATATCCCAACTCAGCTTTTTCATGTCCTCCTTGTTGATGATGTCAGTAGCCAAAAAGACGGCTACCGGCAAGATGGCCACGGTATACGCATTTATGCCATGCAAAAAATCAGTCAGCCAAAGAATTATCGTCAACAGGAAGGTTGCATAAACCGTCCAGGCTTTCCGGTTTTTCAAAAAACGGCCTTCGATATTTAAGGTAATATTTTCTGAACGGAAAGGGAAAACAGATAATATTAATATCCAGCTAATGAGCAATAATACAACGACCAGCGGCACGCCAAAACCCATCCAGGCCCCAAATCCTATGGCGTGCTCCCCGGTCAGATATTTTAAAGCAATAGCATTGGGAGGCGTGCCGATGGGCGTGCCGATACCTCCTATGTTGGCCGCAAGTGGTATGGAAAGGGCCAGCCCCGTCCGTCCTTTATCGCTTTCGGGTAAGACCGCCAGAATAGGCGCCAGAATAGATAACATCATCGCCGTGGTGGCAGTATTGCTCATGAACATTGAGAAAAAGGCCGTAATGCACATAAGACCCAACATGACCCACCTTGGCTGATCCCCGAAAGGCCTGAGTAGAATGCGGGCCAGGTTAGTGTCCAGCCTAAACTTGGTGGCTGCTTTCGCCAGGAAGAAGCCACCCAAAAACAACATAATGATCGGGGAAGCGAAGGTCGCCATGATGCTCCGATGGCTCAGTAAGTCCTTCTCCTCCGCCCTGATGAATGCCAGACTACTATCCGATACCAGCACCAATTCCAGGAAAATGATCAGAATTGATGTCGCATGGATAGGTATGGGCTCCAATACCCAGCAAAAGGCCGCCAATACGAAAATGGCGATAATGCGCTGTTCTACCTGGGTTAATCCTTCCAATGGAAAAAAGCCCGGCGGCGCCATTACCAAAAATAAGGGCAAGCCAAAGCATAACACATAGATCAGGATTCGAATAAGCCGTTGAAGTCTTTTTTTGGATGTTTTCATGTCTAAAATTTCAGCTTAGTGTTTTTAATACACTAACAATTTTGTTGGCGCAAATATAGTCGTATGCAGAAGAGCAAACAATGCGTTATGTCATTCCTGGAAAAAAATTTGGGTCCGAGCAGAACGAACATGCTGGTTACAGCCTGGGTTTAGTACCGTAAACCAGATAATTTTTTTATGCTCAACATACAACCTACGGATCAAAAACATCTTGTGATCATAGGGGGTGGATTTGCAGGTCTCGAATTGGCCAAAAGACTAAAAGGCAAGTCTATCCGGGTAACGCTGATCGATCGCAATAATTATTTCACTTTTCAGCCTTTACTGTATCAGGTAGCGACCGGAGGTCTGGAGCCTAATTCGGTGGCCTATCCTTTTCGTCAGCTTTTTCGGAATGCCGGCAATGTAAAGTTTCGAATGGCGGAGGTAGAGCGCGTGGATCCGGTCAGGAAGATGATCTTTACAAATAGCGGTTCTTTGAGGTATGATGAACTGGTTATGGCCAGCGGCAGCCGGCCTAATTTTTTCGGGCTGGAGGCAGACTTGCTTTATCCATTGAAATCATTGCCTAATGCTTTAGCGATGCGCAACTGGTTGCTGAACAAGTTCGAAAGCGCTATTAAGACACCCGACCCCCAAAAGCGGAGTGCTATATTAAACATTGTCATTGTAGGCGCCGGACCGACAGGGGTGGAATTGGCGGGTGCTCTGGGAGAGATGAAAAAGTTCATCCTTCCAAAAGATTATCCGGAAGTAGACCCTGACGAGATGCGAATCATTTTGGTGGAAGGGCTGGAACAAGTTTTGCCCGCCATGTCAAAGGTTTCGGGAAAAAAGGCGGAAAAATATTTGAAAACGCTGGGAACGGAAATACACCTGAACCATTTGGTTAAAGAATATGACGGTGAAAAAGTCAACATTGCGGGAGAACGTATTCCAACCTACAATATGATCTGGACAGCCGGTGTAGGGGGAAATGCGCCGGATGGCTTTGAAGGCGAACAATATAAAAACCGGCGGATCAAAGTGGACGAATTCCATCGGGTACTTGGCTACCGCGATACCTATGCCATAGGTGATCTGGCGGCGATGGAGACGGAAGCCTTTCCGAAAGGGCACCCCATGCTGGCGCCCGTAGCCATTCAGCAGGGAAAACATCTGGGAAAT
Organism: uncultured Saprospiraceae bacterium; assembly: GCA_964548175.1. Lineage (GTDB taxonomy): Bacteria > Bacteroidota > Bacteroidia > Chitinophagales > Saprospiraceae > JANQPA01. The sequence goes on along the minus strand of CAZJQS010000017.1, from coordinate 73,119 downwards.
AATATCGTCAGAAAACTCAACGGAAAGTCTCCTGAGCCATTTCAATATAACGACCGGGGAACTATGGCCACCATTGGACGAAATAAAGCTGTAGCAGAAATAGGCAGGGTTAAATTTCAAGGCTTCCTGGCCTGGATCGCCTGGATGGGACTACACCTGATCACGCTGGTAGGCTTCAGAAATAAACTGGTCGTGATGATCAACTGGGTGTACAATTATTTCAGGTATGATAAATCCCTTAGGATGATCATAAAAAATTATTCTGCCCTGAGCGAAAAAGAAGCGCAGCGTGTTGACAGTCAAAGGTAAAAGTCGAACACCTTCAGCCCAGTCCCTGTTTAACAGAAAAATACAATAATGGAAAAGTTAATAGAAAATAAAGACGTGATAGAAGAGACCTTAAATGGGTTGTTATTGAATTGTAACGACGCTAAGGAGGGATACCTCAAAGCAGCCGGCATGGTAGAAAATGAAAAACTCAAAGATTTTTTTGCCGAAAAATCTGAAGAACGCATAAAGTTTGCACTCGATCTTGAAAACGAAATCCTGGCGGTGGGTGGGAAAGTGCATTCTACCACCAGCATTGTCTCTTCCATTCACCGCGTTTGGATGGAGATTCAGAGCGCTTTTACCTCTGATGAAAGAGGAATCTTATCCGAATGCCTGCGTGGAGAGTATGCCGCTTTGGATGATTTTAACCACGCGACCGTAGTGAAAGGCTTGCCTGGTTCTACCAGAGCATTGATCATGCGGCAACGCGAGGGGATCAAAAGGACAGTGAGTGAACTGAAGCGCTGGTATGCAACGGTTCATGAAAAAACCACTGCTTAGAAAAGGAAGTAAGTGACTGGATAGGTTAAGTTTATTTTGTCTTGCGACATAAAGTCAAACATTTAAGTAAAAATGCATTTATGAATAAAGAAACATCGATTGCTGCAGTTAGTTCCCTTTGGCTTCGCCATCAAGATGCTGCCGAACATTACCAGAAGGCCCAGGAATTAGCTAAAGATCAAGGTATGAAGGAATGGTTTGAAAGCCTGGCCGCCTATCGCAGCCAACTTGCCGAGGCTTGCAGAGATTTCCTTGAAAGTTTGCCTCCAATTCCTTCTACACCCAATAGAAAAATTGTCTCCGGCGCCTCAGAGCGGTGGAGTGATCTCAAAGAAGCCCTCTTGCTCAACAACCGGACCAAAGTAACCAGTATTTGCAGAGATAGTGAATTGGAAGATTATAACGCCTTGAAAGAAAGTCTCAATATCCACGGTTTGCCTGTTGGCGTGGAAGACTTTCTGGACAGACAAGGAAAGGTTATGTTGGATGTTCAACCAAAAGTGGAACGCATGAACGTTATTCCGGCTTTAAGTAAAAATAGCTTCCAGACAAAATAAAGCTGTGCATGCTTTATTTTCCAGAGGCTGTGGGGTTGTGTAAAAAGTCAGTCGCTCCTGCCGGCTATCGGCCGGCAGGAGCGACTGACTTTTTACACAACCCCACAGCCTCTGGAAATTTATTAGGCAGCTCATCCGCCGTCCTGATTTTAGGATATGGCCTCAGCTTTATTACATCCTAAATCCTATACTAAAAATAACCCGATTGGTTACATATTCGTTTTCCACCAATTGTAACGGACCATTTTCGGTTGAATAGGGCAGGTAATTCTCTTGTCGGGTGATATTGTGATAACCCAATTCCGCGAAAAAGCGATTGCCCCGGTAACCTACTCCCAGCCCAAGCGAATAATTGATCGTATTGTCGCCTTCCAGTGAAGAAGGCAATACGCCGACTCCTCCACGGAAACGGAACTTATTTAAAGCATACTCGCCGCCTACTCTCACATTGATCACATTTCTGAGCGTATTTTCGATTTCGTCGTTGACGATGACTTCATCTTCGCCGAAGCCATCGAAGCGAAACTGACTTCCCCCGAAATTGACCATTTCTATAGAAGCGCTGACGAAGCCGGACTTATCGATCAGGGCGCCACCGTGCAGGTTAAAACGCCATGGGCTGTTGAGCCGGTAATCAAAAATGCCCTCTGGAGATTGCGCCAGATTATCGAACTGCTGTCCGTCCTCAATGTACTGATAGCGCACATCAGAGATGAAGTTATCATCCAGCGCCCAAATGGTGGGGGTATGTACGCTACCGCCTATGCGGAACATCTGGTTAACGCGAAGGATCACGCCCAGTTTGGCATTTACACCAACTCCGGTCGTGGTGAGCTCTTCCAAAAATTCAATGCTTTGGTAAAAAGGCACCTCATCGTTGTTATCGGACTCAAAGTACAGCTTATTTTCGTTGTACTCGAGGATAGGGATGCCAATGCCTAGCCCGACAATTAACTTTTCCTGTATATTCCCTCCCAGTGAAAATTGGATTTCATTGATCTCTCCACTGCGGAACACATCTTGTCTTCTGTAAAGATTAGCATCTGGCGCCAGCTCTACATCGGATTCGTAAATGCCGTCTTCTTCCAGGTCGTAGAGTGCGCCGGCGTCAAAAGCCAGGCCTGACTCAAAATCGTCTAGGCCAAAGGCACTGTTAGCCAGTTCCTGGAAGCGGTTGACGATAGAGCCCTGAGAGAAACCTTCGTAGAAGAATTCCTGGTTGAAATCGGCGATGCGTTGAAAAGATATGCCGAAGTTAGCGGTTTTGAAATCGGAATTTCTCGGGCGATTAACAAATACGGCGCCCACATTCAGTACGGGAAAGTTTTCACTGGTGCGCTCGCTGAAGCCGTTGCCCTGTCCTTCCAGTTTGGACTGTACATTGGTAAAGGTAAAGCTGGGGGAAACGGATGCTGCGGATATGCGGTACATGCCGATACCGGCGGGATTGACGTGCATGGAAGAAAATTCCGCTCCCAGGGCAGCCATGGAGCCGTTCACACCTGCCGATCGAGCGGTTCCGATGAAGTCAAAATCACTGTAACGCAAGGCATCCGTAAAATTCTGTGCCTGGAGAAACCCCAATGATCCAGTCATCAGGATGATCAGGCAAAAATATCTGAGTTGATTCATATGGTATTATTCATTTCAATTGCAAAAATAGATACCCCTTTTATCAAATTACATGTTAGGGGGAAGGTTTTTTCCATGAATATGGAGTTGTAATCAAAAACCGGCGGGCAAAAAAAAAGAGTGGCCTTATCCATAGGAATAAATCCACTCTTTTTTTAGAGCGTCATGAAGCGTCAATTTCGTATTGGGCTAATCATGAAAGCTCCTTTATTTCGCTAGTACTTCACCAGGTTACAGCACCCTGTTCAGTTCATTTAATTATTACCTCTGCTTCTGGTATTGGAAGAAGAGGAAGAACGGCTTCTCGAGCTGCCGGAAGAGCTGCTTCTTGCTGAAGAAGAAGAACTGCTCGGCGGGCTGATGCTGGAGCCGGAACGAGTACGCGTAGAAGGCGAATAGCTTCGTGTGCGTGTGCTGCTTCCGCTATTGATCGTTCTGGTACGCGTGTGCGACGAAGGTGTAATGGAATTCGTGCGACTGCGCGTACGGCTGTTATTGGAATTTATTCTTGAACTTCTAGGGTTGACGTATGGCTCGGCTGCAGTTGCCCTGGTGCGCGTTCTGCTGCGGGTGTTATCTACATTATACTCCGGCTTTCTGCTGGGCTTGATGCCGTCAGCTCCTACAGGAGCATAAGGATAAGGCCTTCTGCCGTCAATGGTTACTGGTGTGGTATTTCTGCCGTTACCTATGACTGCTCCGCCTCTGGTATCTCCGGAAGGATTAATGGAGCTGCCGCTTCTGCGAGGTACGAAAGAAGTGCCCCGGCTGTTCAGGTCGGAATAGACGTTCGTTACATTGTTGTAAGCGAAGTTGTTACCCCAAGTTGGTGGGCAGAAAAACCCTCCGCCAAATGCGAACGAATTGAATCCGAACGAGTTAAATCCCCAGGGAGAAAATCCGAACGAGTTGAACCCCCAGGGAGAAAATCCAAAGCGATTGAATCCTGCCCCGAATCCGAAGCGGTTTCCCCATGCACCCCAGCCAGGAGAGAACCCCCACATATTGTTCCAGAAGCGGTTACCCGCCCAGGCCCGGCGGCTGTAAAAGTCATCGTAAATGAGCATGGTCATCCCCGGACTCATGAACGGATTCATGAACGGGTCCATGAACGGATCATAGTAAAGGGCGTCAATATACACCGGGTCATAAAATCCAAAACCGTAGAAAGGACGGTGGAAACGACGAATACGGGATGTATAGTAAAAGTCGTAATCGTTGTAATAAGCATACTCATCATCGTTGTATCTGTTGCTCCGATAATCGTCTCTTGCAGAAGCTGAACGGTTATAGTCTTCTACAATGATGTCTTTATTCGGATCGTAGTACACATCATCCCACTGTGCATTGACGCTGAAAGCGCCAAAGGCCAGTAAAGCAATAATGAGCGCTGTAATCTTGTTGAATTGCATAAGTCGTTTTTTTATAGTTATTGCAGTGCTCTCTAAATTATCCTATCGATATAAATGTATTAAAATTCTACTTCTTTTTCTGTTAAATCTCTGCTAATACGCAAAATCGCAATGTTAAAGACGATAACACATTGAATCTTAACACTTGTTAAGGGAATTTTTAGCGCTTTAGAAATGTTAAAATCGTAATATTAACAGCCTGAAAGCTCATTTTTCCCTTTTTAACTTGCATATACTGTAACAATAATTCGCTGAAAAAGATTCACTTAACGCAGACTTAAGCTGTTAAACTAGTAAACTAGCCAATTTTTCGTTTATTTTGCTCTTTAAATATAGGGTTGGCACCGAAGGCGAGGGCACTAAATCTATGTTTAGAGTTCATTTACCGCCTTTGTTGGCAAACTGCCTTAAATTTTTTTGTTTGAGGTTTTTATTTTTTTAAAAAACTGAAAGTCAGTCGGTTAAATCGGATTTCAAAATTCCGGCCCATGCTTAATATTAATTAACATCAACATAGCTGAAACACATGGCCAAAGAGATTACTAGCAGGAAAGAAGATTACTCACAATGGTACATCGACATTGTTAAAAAAGCCGGCCTGGCGGACAATTCCGCCGTTCGGGGCTGCATGGTGATAAAACCTTATGGTTTTGCCATATGGGAAAAAATGAAAGACCAACTGGACCGCATGTTCAAGGCGACCGGCCACGTCAATGCCTACTTCCCTCTTTTTATCCCAAAAAGTTTCCTCAGCCGCGAAGCTGAGCACGTTGAAGGCTTTGCCAAAGAATGTGCCGTAGTGACCCACCACCGGTTGATGAACGATCCCAACGGCGGGGGCGTCGTCGTCGATCCTTCCGCTAAACTGGAGGAGGAATTGATCGTCCGGCCTACTTCTGAAACCATCATATGGCATACCTACAAAGATTGGATCAATTCTTATCGCGATTTGCCTCTGCTCATCAACCAATGGGCCAATGTAGTGAGATGGGAATTGCGCACCCGCCTGTTTTTGCGTACAGCCGAATTTCTCTGGCAGGAGGGACATACCGCCCACGCCACCCGGGAGGAAGCCATCGCAGAAGCCGAACAGATGCAGAACATCTATGCTACCTTTGCCGAAGAATACATGGCCATGCCCGTCGTCAAAGGCACCAAATCGGTTAACGAACGCTTTGCCGGCGCCGAAGAAACTTATACCATCGAGGCCCTGATGGGCGATGCCAAAGCCCTGCAGGCAGGCACCTCTCATTTCCTGGGGCAAAACTTCGCCAAGGCTTTTGACGTCAAATTCCTGAATGAAAATAACCAGGAAGAATTCGTCTGGGCGACCTCCTGGGGCGTCTCCACTCGCCTGGTCGGTGGGCTGATCATGACCCATTCCGACGACTCCGGGCTCGTACTGCCGCCTAAACTGGCGCCTGTACAGGTGGTGATCGTGCCCATTCCAAAACCGGCACTGGAGATCGACGAGGCCGCCGGCGTGATTACCCGCCAACTGAATGCCCGCGGAATTTCAGTAGAATACGATACCGATCCTAAAAAACGGCCCGGCTTTAAATTTGCCGAACATGAAATGAGAGGCGTGCCCGTCCGCATCGGCATCGGAAAACGCGACCTGGAAAAAGGAACCGTAGAAGTCGCCAGAAGAGACACCAAAGAGAAATCCTTCCAGCCAATAGATGGCGTAGGAGCTTATGTAGAACAACTGCTCAAGGACATCCAGCAAAATCTCTATGATCGGGCCGTCCAGTTTCGTGCTGATCATACAACCTCCGTCGATAATTTCGATGATTTCAAAGAGGTGCTGGAATCTAAAGGCGGCTTTATCTCCGCTCATTGGGACGGCACCGGCGAAACCGAGCAAAAGATCAAAGAGTTGACCAAAGCGACCATTCGATGCATTCCTCTCAACAGGGAAATGGAAAAAGGTCAGTGCGTTCTGACCGGGAAGCCTTCCGAAGGCAGGGTGCTGTTTGCTAAAGCCTATTGATTTTTTTTAAGGGATAAGAGGTTGTCTAAATAGACTTTTTGTAAGCTTGCATAGCTTAATATCATTTTATTTTCTTCGACGAAAATGAAGAAAAAGAATTATTTAAGCTGGGCAACCTGGCGAAATATCTTTTGTGACAGCCCCCTAACCTTCCATCCCCATCCTTTTTTATACCCTCCAAGGAAAAAAAAAACGCCTTGTTGTTGTCTAATAGTAAAAGATAACCGTTGAAAGCCATCTTGATGCAAGTAGACCAACAACTTATTGCCTTATCCAGAAAAGGGAACATGCTGGCCTTTCGCCAACTGGTGGAAAAACATGAGGCGCAGGTGAGGTCTACCGTTATCGGGATGCTGGGAGAAACGCCAGAAGCCGAGGACGTCACTCAGGAGGTTTTTATCCGTTTCTATCGCTCACTGGATAAATTTAGAGAAGAAGCGGCTCTGAGCACCTACTTGACAAGGATAGCGATCAACCTTTCTCTAAATGAGATTCAAAGGAGAAAAAAGAAAAACCGATGGTTCGGCAGCCTGCAAAAAGGAAGCTCCGCTTTCGAACTGGAAGATCAAAGCGCTAATCCGGAGCGTTCGGAGATGAAAGATTTACTTCGTAAAGCGCTCAAAGAACTGGAACCCGACTTTCGTGCAGTCGTAGTACTGCGACTGATCGACGGCTATTCCGTTAAAGAAACTGCGGAGATTTTAAATGTGCCGGAGGGCACCGTCGCCTCCCGATTAGCCAGGGCACAAAAAAAACTGAAGTCCATCCTTCAACAATGGATGTAAATGGATAAAACATGAATAACAAAGCACTGGAATTGCTGATCCGTTCTTTAGACCGGGAACTCAGCGCTGCTGAGCAGCAACAATTAGATCAGTATCTGCAAACCTCTGAAGAACTTCGCAGGGAAAAGATCCTGCTCCTGAAAATGAGAGGTGGTCTGGCTGAATTGAAAACATCCGCCCGCTCAGGCTTTGCCGACCGGCTCATACGGGAGCTCAGCCAGGAGCAAAGGCAGGAAAGAGAGCAGGAAAGCTATCTTTTCGTGATCATCAATAGCCTGCTGCCAAAAGTTGCAGCCGCCTGCGTGATCGTAGTCGTCCTAACCGTCCTGGCTACTTTTCTGATGGAAGGAAGCCTAAGCATGGAAGCTTTCATCGGCGTACAGGACCTGTCGCCCGAAGATGCTTATTCTTTAATGGATATTTGATGTATTTTTTTTATCCGGACTTCCCGGGATCTGCAAGTCCCTGACAAAGCAACAGATATGAAAACATTAAAAATCGTCCTTTTTGTCATCAGCTTACTCAGTGTAGGCTTCATCGCGGGCTTTTATACGCACAGGTATGTGGTGGCCAAAAAAATAGAAAAGGTGGCGGAACTGCGGTTTGCCATGGGATTCAAAAAAAACCTTTTTGAAGTGATTCATGCCGATCAGGAACAACGCGATGAGATGGGACCGGTAGTAGATAAGTATGCCCAGGAGATCGCCAGGGTCAGCCGGGAATCCAGAATGCGGAGGAAAGAGCTGGTGGATTCTCTGTACAAAGAATTGAAACCCATGATGAGCGAGGAGCAAGTAACGCAAATGGAAGAATTCTCCCGCCGGTTTCGCCAAAAAGAAAGAGAACGAAGAGATGATTTTAGAAAAAGAAGACCACCCATGGAAAAATCACCCCAATAGGATGGTCTAAAGATAAAGCACGTGCAGATTTTTTATTTTTTGAATTGCCTTAAAAAAAAATGGAGAACAATGAAAATCAAAAATGTTATCCTGTTGGCGTTCGTATTGCTGCTCTCAGCAAGTACTTTCGCCCAGCGACCCGACCGCGGCCCTGCACGGCGCCCCTTTTTCCAGCAGCTGATGTCAGAGCTTAACCTGACTGAAGCGCAGGAACAACAATTACAAAGCCTCAACGAGGATTTTAAAGCGAAAATAGAGGCCCTGCGCGAGTCAGATGCCGAACGGGAAGAAAAACAAACACAACTGAAGGCTTTGAGGGATGCCCATCATACTGCTGTAATGGCCGTCCTGACAGAAGAGCAAAAGGCAGCACTCGAAACTCTTCGCGAAGAGGCCAGAGAACAGCGGAAAGACCGCATGGCGGAGGTGGACCGGGAGGGATGGAAAAAGGAAGTGAAAACCTTCCGGGAAAATACGATCCAACCGGTCTTGAAAGCCCAGCGCGTAAAGTTGGAAGAAAAACTGTCAACCGAAGACAAAGCAGTCATCGCCGAATTGCGCGCGGAACTGAAAGAATACCGGCAGCACAAAAAGCAGATGCAGCGTGGTAAAGGAGAACGAAGCGGACAGCATTCCGAAGGCTTGAGTGAAGCGCAAAGAGCTCGGCATGAGCAGCTGAAAGCCTTGGTTGACAAGTATGAGGCAGACATTGAAGCTTTGATGGAAGAGATCAAGCCTCAGATAGAGCAGTGGAAAAAAGAGATCAGGAGCATTCATGAAAAATATGCTCCGGAAAGACCGGATCGCGGAGAAAGAAATGGCCGTGAATTTAGAGGCCGCGAGGGCCAGGACCAAAGCAGAAAAGGCGAGGCCAGAGGAATCATCAAAAAAGGGCATTTCCTGCTCCTGGATCCTTCCAGCGAATTAACCCAAAAATCGGACCAGGAGCCTGCTAATACCATCAAGGCTTATCCTAATCCGGCCCAAGGGTTGAATACGCTGAAATACGAGATCAGGCAGCCCGGCAAGATTCGCATCGAATTGCGCGACCGCAGCGGGCGCGTTTTAAAAGTGTTGCTGGATGATTTCCAGGAAACCGGTTCTTATCAGATGGATATAGATGTAAGTGAGTTGAGAAATGGGGTTTATTATTACACCATCATTGACGCACAAGGACAAAGAACAGAGAAACTGGTCGTTTCACAATAAATGGTTGTTTGGTAGAATCTTAGTTGTCCCTTAAAATTCCGGATGCCCCATGTTTTTGTTTATAACAGCAAGCATGTTAACTTTGTGGCATGACGAACCAGACCTGTCCAAACTGCAACCAATCCTTTGACTGTGGGTCGGAAGAAGTTTCTTCCTGCTGGTGTGCCGATTATCCGGCGGTTTTGCCGATAAGCAAAGCCCGAAGATGCCTGTGCCCGGATTGCCTGAAGGCGGCCGTTCTGCCCAGGGTGGAACAGTTGATGGAGGAGGTCAGATCAGGGAAAAGAGAAAATGACCTGGGAAAGCTGACCAAATCAGCTAAGAAACTGGTGGAAGGGATCGACTTTTACCGGGAGAGCGGTCGATGGGTGATGACGGAATGGTTTTTGTTGAAAAGAGGATATTGTTGTGGAAATGAGTGTCGGCATTGTCCTTATGGGCACGTGAATGTCAGAAAAGCAAGGTAAACATGGGGCAGCCCTAATTTTGATGGGGCTGTATAAGAGTCAGCTACTTCTCTCGCCTGCCGGCCGGTTTGCGCAGCTAATAAAATTCTTATTTGAGTGTTTTGCCTTAGAAAATCTGTAATTTTCTACGGCAAAACACTCAAAAAACAGAATCATTTAAGCCGAGCAAACCTGGCGGCCGTCAGGCGGGAGAAGTAGCTGACTTTTTACATAACCCCATCCCATATGGGGGAGGCCAATTAATTATTGCCTAAAGGCAAATACAAACCAACTCCGGGCAACGCCCGGAGATTTACAGCGCCCAAAAGTTGTGACTTCCTCTGACAATAAGAGCATTTTCTGCTAGCGGTAGGAGTTTCAAGAAAGGGGGCCTCAATAGAATTTATGGCCCTTTGTTTTTTAGAACGGGTATTTGGCACTATCTTCATTACAATGGATCCAAAAGAAAAGTGGCGGGGATGAAGTATCACTATTCGGTGGTATTTTGTAACTGCTTTACGGTGGTATGGCCGTACAATATGACCCTAACCGCATTGGGGTAGACTAGCAAAGCAATATTCTTAACCCTTGTCAATTAAAGTCTATCAATCGGTCAGATTTTCTCCTCGACTTGTCCAAAAGCTTTCGTTGCTCCTCAGTATATGCTGATCTTAAGGAATATCTTCCGAACACTTAAATACCAATAATGATAAAGACTATCTCCCTCGCTGTACTGGGGCTTTGCCTACCTCGATTAATTCTTGCTCAAAAGGTCGATTTTCAGAAGCTCGAAAACTATCTAAAAAGTGAAATGTCTGCCAATCAAATCCCAGGACTCGCCATTGGGGTTATCAAAGAGGGAAAGATCGTTTTTTGCAAAGGATTTGGGGAAAGCGGCAAAAAAGCTTCTCAGGTAACTGCTGATAGTCCTTTCCTGCTGGCTTCATTGACAAAATCCTTCACCGCCCTGGCCATCAGCCAACTGGAAAGCCAGGGGAAAGTCAGGTATACCGATAAGGTCAAAGACCATCTGCCTTTTTTCACTTTAAAGAATACGCATTATTCCGATTCTATAACTATTGATCATTTACTGGATCATCGTAGTGGCATTCCAGGAATTTCTAGTTATAAGACCAATCGCAAAGGCCTGGGCTTGGAGGAAAAGGCCCGAAGACTCAAGGATATAAAAGGTACCGGGAGGTTTGGCCATTTTAGTTATGCCAATGACAACTACGCTTTGCTGGGGTTGATTATTGAGAAAGTCAGCGGACAATCTTTCGAGGAGTTTGTCCGGCAACAGATTCTGGCGCCTTTAGGTATGTCATCTACCTTCTTTAGCCAAGAGGAAGCCGTCGCGCACAACCTGGCCAGGGGTCACCAACTCTATTTTGGTATGCCCATGGTATCCGGCATTAACTATCACCGGGCAAACCTGGCCAACGGTGGCATGCTTTCCAGTGCCGGGGATCTTTGCCAGTATCTTAAGGCACATATGGTGATAGATACAACTTCGAGGCCTGTTTTGCCTGCCCTGGATAAAACCAATGATCTCTTTAGGGCCACTCCCGAAGATATCTACCGCAAAGGTTGGTTTATCAATGAACATAATGGAAAAAAATTCTTTTCCCATGGGGGCCAGCTTTCCGACTACCGCAATTTTTTCGGATTTTATCCGGAAGAACAAATGGGGCTGGTGGTGCTGATCAATCAACACTCCCTGTTCCTCAATAACCGCATCGGGCGTATCTCTGAAAATGTATTGGAATTCCTTGAAAATGGTTCGTTGCCGGAGGCCTCAAATGCAAAGCTCAATCTCAGTTATTGGATCTTTAATGTCCTGTCAGTTTTGTTAGTAATCTTCTTCATGGTTTCCTTGATCAGGGAAATCAGGTCCGACAAAATTGATCAACTTTCTAAGGAAGAACTTAGAAAAACTCGAAGTAGTATATGGATAGTCAATATTGTCATTCCAGTAGCCATGCTGGTCTGGATGTGGTATCTGGCCAACTATTTAATGACCTCCCTGCATCTTTCTCAACCTGATATTTTATTGATGATTCAGCTATTGTTTATTTATTCCCTCTTCGTTGGCCTGACCAAATTATATAGGATTAGACAAAAAGGGTTCAGACAGGATAGTACCTAAGTAAAGGAAGCAGTCTCATCAACCGCCAGTTGGTCTGATTCTTGCCTGCCAAAAGTATCAAAAAATGTATTTGGCCAGGTTTCTTAAACTCCTTTGCCGGGTTCTAACAAGGGAACGGTTTTTGAGACAATTATCATATTAAATTCGTCCTAATGTGTCCCAATTGCAAGATCAATTACTGTTCATTACCCCTCAGATATAATTCGCTGATAAGTACAGTTTCTAAAAGCACGATAAATTAAATACCATTGCGTAACATCAGTCAAGTAATTCATCTTACGCAAAGCGGATCCTGCATAAGGCCGGTTAATAAAATATGAAAATTGAACGATGAAGCTAGCCTTCCAAATTTCGGGATGCAGTATATTTTAAGGGAGGAATATACTGCGCAACGTAATTTTCCATCGCTGCTGCCGGCGGCGCCAGCCACAATGCTCTGTACGCTCCATTATCGTCATACATTTCCGCCTGTCGACGGGTGTTAAACACCCTGTCGCGCGGATCATTACCTACGCCTGCTGCATACATCCAGTTGCCGTAATTGCTGGCCACATCGTAATCGACCAGTAAAGACTCAAACCAGGCGGCGCCCATTCGCCAATCCTGCCTGAGGCGGTGTACGAGGTAGGAGGCCACATTCTGTCGGCCGCGATTACTCATAAAGCCTGTAAACAAAAGTTCCCGCATATTAGCGTCGACAAAATCATCGCCTGTTTGTCCAAGAGCCCACTTTTTGAAAACTTTGGGATTGTTTTTCCAGTTGACGGATTTATCCTGTATGCCGCCCGGAAAAAAGATCTTAGGCCCGTATCTCATGGCCACGTATTTGAAATAGTCTCGCCAGAGAAGTTCAAATTTCACCCAATAGGTTGAATTGTTGGATACGACTTCACTTTCATAGCGCTCCAGGTCATCGTAGATCTCACGTGCAGAAATGCTGCCGTTGGCCAGCCAGGGGGAAAATTTGGTGGAATAATCCTCCCCGATAAGTCCGTTTCTGGTTTCTTTGTATTGAGCTACTGAATCCGTTTCCCAGAAATAATGATCTACTCGCTCGAAAGCTGCCGTGCTTCCACCATGGAAGCGGATCGCGGCTCTTTCATCGACAAGAGGAGTAGAATAGCCAAGCTCTGCCGGCGTGGGAACCCGAGTGTCTTTCAGGTCCGGGCTGGAAATGTGATCCGGGACTTCTAAAGGCGGCCGGACCGTAGTATATTTTTCAACCCGCTTTCTGAATTGCGTAAACACATCCGGCGTCTGCTCAATGGCGAAAGGGACATCTTCCGGATGAATGAGGGTAGAGGTGTGGAAAAAGTGAGTACCGATGGAACTGCTCAAACGTTTCTCAATGATGACCTCCTCATCCGTGTATTCCTTGGAAGCAAAAACCAGCCCCGCTTTAAATGACCGGGCGATTTCCGGAATCAGCTCTTCCGGTTTTCCCTTTTGGATGATCAGGTCGCTGCCTTTTTCCTGAAGATGTTTTTTCAGGTCTTCAAGGCTTTCCAGCAAAAATTTAAGCCGGTAGGGGCCTGTCCGCACCAATCCCCATCGGTCTGTGGTTAGGTGGCGTTCATCGAGAACATAAACCGGGATGATCTCATCGCAATGATGCAGGCTTTTGGTTAAGGCTTCATTATCCCTAAGGCGCAAGTCGTTTCTGAACCAAAGAATACCACGTTTCATGCTAACTGTTTTTGATGACGCTCAATTAACGGAAGGACTGCGGGATGGTTGATCTGTGTATATAAAAATGACAAAATTAAAACATTGCGAAGCCGCATCAAAAGCATGGATAAATAAAAAAGGGCAGGCCGCTTCCGGGCTAAAAATTAGGGCCTGCCCAAAGATTCAGAAAAAATATGTCTTTATATCCCAAAAGTCTTGATGATCGAAAAAGGAAACTTGCCACTAAGCATTACTTCCACTTCATAAGTTCCTGAAGGCCAGTGCCCCCCGGAACGATTAAGGTTTGCAACCAGAACATACCGGCTTGATTTCTGACCGCTTAGCTCCCGGGGCTTCAAAACAACCGTCTCCAGTAACTTTTTTCGGTTACTTTTTTCATAAAAGAACCATTTAAAGGTTACTTCGGCCTCGTCATCCACCTTTTCCAGAATGCAGCTGGCGTAAAAAGTGCCGGTATTCACTGAAAATACAGATACATCATCTCTGCATACCCCTTTGCTAAGTGCAGCACAAATTTTCACCTGTTTGATCAAGGGGGAAGTGTCGGTAATTTGCCGGCATGATACTAAACAGATTCCTAGTAAAACGGCGCATGCCAGGCGTAATAACATAGTTACGATAACTTTACGGTAGTTGAAGTGTCGTTTGGGAAGGTCACTATAATTTTCACGAGAGGGAAGCAAAAAGGTACGCTCCTTAATTTTACGGTATAAATCTACAAAAATATTATCTAATCATCAATACATGGATGATGTAATTTTTTCAGGCCGCACTCCCCGGCAAATGAAAAAAAAATAGGAAGAATGTTATGACAACATCTTCCTATTATTTTATCCCCACCGTAATTTGCATAATCGGCACGAAAACAAACTTTATTGACGTGCGCGATTTGATTTATTTTACGGAACGGACTTTTCTCTTGTTGCAGTTTTTTGAAAAATAATTAACATTTTATTTTTCATAATGTGTTTATTTTCAAATACTTAGCTTTCTAAAAATAGCTTAGGGCTTTGCTTCGCACCCCACTACTTGATTGTAAAGTAAATATATATTGTCCGGGAATCATATTCGTTTTGGAAGGATAAAAATCCACCTGGTGTTTTCCTGCAGAAAAATATCCGTTTTCTAGTTGCCGGATCCTTTTTCCGGAAAGATCGAATAAACTCAGTTGAATGTTCATAGCCTTGGGCAGGTCGAAAGTGATCCTGAACTGCTCTCCGGTTCGAACAACTTTAAGAGACGGGCCTACTTGGGTGAAAAGGTCATGAGTGGAGGTAATCGGGCTGCATTTTAGTCCGAGCCCCGGTAGTCGTTCGAAGCTTTTCCCCATGATCTGGTTGACCAGCCCGGGGTCGATGCACAGCCAGTTTTCCAGGACCGTTGCATAGATTTGCCGGAAATCGACGTCAAATTTCAGATTGCCGATGACGTCCAGGTCTTGCAAGTCAGGAGGATTGCCGACAAAGCCATTTTCTTCCAGCCCGCCTCCAAACAGTATGACAGGAGCTGCGGCGCCATGGTCGGTGCCTTGCGAGGCGTTTTGTTCAATACGGCGGCCAAATTCAGAAAAGGTCATCCCCAGTACTCTTTTGTCGTCATCGGATTTTTTCAGGTCGTCAAAAAAGTCATGAACAGCTTCTGATAAAAAGTGAAGCAAGTACGGATGGGTTTCATTTTGTTGGGCATGAGTATCGAAACCATCCAGTGAGACCATGTACAATTTGGTCGACAGGCCTCCTTTGATGAGGCGAGCTACTACAGAGAGCTGATCGCTAAGTGGATTTTGCTGGTATTCCACCTGATTTTGGGCATTGTTATAGGTATCGGAGATAATACTGGCATATCGAAACGTGCTGTTGGCCACGGTGCGCAAATAGCTTAATTGCTCGCCCCGGTAACAATCGGGCACGTCTTGAATATCGTAGAGCTGGCCTTTTCGGGCGATCTCGGTCAGTTGTTCCGGATCATTGACAACCACCCCCATATTGTTCATACCTGAGTTGTTGAAAACGAGATTACCGGTGCCCCCGATTTGTATGGCCGGCGGATGCTCGGGCGGATTGACGAGGAAATCAGGCAGTTCTTCCTCCAGATACCGGCCCAGCCATCCTGAGGTGTCCATGATATCGGCATCACTGCCGGAAGCCCAGATATCGGAAGAGCGGAAGTGAGACAAATTCTGATCAGGATAACCGACGCTGTTGACGACTTTCATCTGGCCGTCGTTCCAGAGGTTTTCCAGGGAAGACATGTAAGAAGGTATTCCAAGTGCGTCACTTAGCCGAATGACCTGATTTTCGGGTATCCGAATCGTTGGCCGCAATTGCTGGTAGGCGCCGTAATCAAATAAAGGAATGATGGTATTCAAGCCGTCATTGCCTCCTTTCAAACGGATCAGCACTAGGATACGGTCACTTTCGGCGCCGTTAAGGGCCTGGCTTAATGGGCTATTGGCAATGGCTGTCAGCGTGGTTTTTCCCAAAAACATGGATACGCCACCTACAAGGCCGAGGTTGCGAACGAAGGATCGCCGGCTCCAGTTCAGGTGATCTTTCTGATGGGCTTTTTCATTGTTCAGGCTGTCGCCCGGCCGGAGGTCTGCTTTTTTATCGTGATGATTGCACATGTCTTTTTATTTTGAATGCCACAGTGGGCAGATGATTGAATTGGAGACTTACTGTAATTGATATTCAGGAAGTTGCGCGATGTGGTTCATGAGCAGGGCGACCTGAGCCGGGATGGTGTCCCAGTTGAGGTTCCAAAGGCCATTGTCGAAGTAATTCTGCGGAATTTCGTGCTTAAAGACCTGGGTGGCTCTCTGGTAGTCCTGCTCGCTGTGAAGCCCGTTGGGCAGCATAGCATTGACGATCGCGCGAGTAGCTTCTGCAGGATCGGAGGTGGCTCCGATCAAATGGATCAAAAATCGCTTGAGTTCATCGGGATAATATTGGAATAAATAGTAGATGTAAATTTCCAGGGACTGCCACCTGAGCGTTATGGTGTTGTTGTTTACCCAACTGCGGTTGCCCGGCCAGCCGGCAACATCCACGGGATTGAACAGGTGCTGGCCCATAAGGAAAGAATAGTACAGAATGCCGGTCAATAATTCTTCGTTGATGGTAAATGCGCCGGAACGGACGAAACCGATGAAGAAGTCAACGGGGCTTTTGATCTGTGTGCCGATGATATATTCATCAAAAAAATGCTCGCTTTTGAACAATTGTCTGAATACGGGCGCCAGCTCGAAGTCATGCTGCTTAAGGGTGTCCGCCATCTGCTCCACGATAAATTCATCCACCTGCGGATGCACGAAATGCTGATAGATCTTGGTGCAAATGTAAGTAGCGATCAGATCTCCTCTTTCTTCAAACAAAATGTCATGCAACTCATCATAGTCCCAGTTGCCGGTCCGCTCAAAGACCGTTTTTTCGCCTTGATCAAAATATTCCGCCACGAATCCAATGGGGCCGCAGCCGGTGAAGTAGCCTACCCAGCCGGTGAGTGCCCGTGCGGCCTCTTCTATATCATTCTGGGTGTAGCCGTTGTCCCGGCCGAGGGTGAACAGTTCAAAGAGTTCACGGGCATAGTTCTCATTGGCTTTGAAGCGGGTATTCTGTACGCCGTTCAGAAAAATAAGCATGGCCGGCGTTTTACCAATTTCCTTAACGAAAGTCCTGAAATTGCCTAGCGCATGTTCCTGAAGCACCCGGTGATAACTATACATATGCGTGGTGCATTCATAAGCTTCGTAGCGTGTCACGAAATGATTGTGCCAGAACAGCTCCAGTTTTTCCCGGAATCCGCCGCTGATCATTTGCGCCAGCCATTGACAGGCCCATTCCTTGTATTGTTCTTCCCTTTGCACGACGATGTCGGTGTAGTCGTTTACCGTCCAGTCGACCCAATCGGGCGGATCGGGCAAGGGTTGATTCAGCGCCTGGTCGATGATCCAGTCAACCAGGGTAGAGGGGGAGACTTGCCGGGCTTCTTCCAGTTGTGTGGTCGGTAAATTGAACGCCGTTCTCCGGAGGAGGTGGAGTATCCGCCGGTTGTTCCATGGGCGTTCTTCGGAAGGCTCATAAGGCGCCAGCGTGCCGCTTGCACAATTTAGCGTTATTTTCATAGGTCTTTCTGTTGGTGAAAAAAAATCATCATAGGGAGACGACGACCGTCCTTTTTAGTGGAACGAATGAGCGGGAAGGTACCCTACCACCTCCTCAATACAATATGTTAATTTCCCCGCTCCCTGAGTGAAAAAGTTTCTTTTATTTGTTATATTGGGGGGGACAAGCAAGCTATGTTAGCCCAAATTGCTCCTTTGCTTACTTAACTCTAATGTATTAAAACTGATTTTAGCAAATTTATCCCTGGCCATTATGAAGCGGGCGGATAAAAGAGATGAACAATATTGTTTAATTATTTATATGGATATTATTATTATGAAAAAAATCAAGTTTTTAACGTTAGGGCTTTTGGCAGTCATAATGTTTTCCTTTACCAGTTGTGATGATGACGACAACAATTTGATATCAACGGTCAACTTTGATAAGAGCATTTACAATTTAACCACAGAAGACCTTAGTGCGTTTCCAATTAACCTGACCATTTCACCAGCGCTTTCCAACGATTCTGAATTTACCATAACGTTCTCCGGAGCGGATGCAGGTACTGCTTTTACAACCACTCCGCCAACAGTAGGTAATTCCGTAACTGTTCCTGTGCCGGCCGGCGCTAATCGGGTTACTTTTACTTTTACGCCTCTCGAAGCAGGTATTCAAGGCGGAGCCACGATCAACATGGCGTTAACAGGAACCGGCGAAGGGTTGACCACTGGAATTGACATTGAATCGGTCATTACTGTCTTAGATGTCGGAACAGAATTGCCCCTCGTAGAAGGTTTTGACGATTGCCAACAGAATCCACCACAACCCATACCCAATGGATGGGTAGAAGCCATTATCCAGCAAAATGGAGAGGGCTCTACAAGATGGAGATGCAACAACAACGGCGAAACTTTGGTGATCAATGCATTTGTGCCTGGGTCCGAGGATCCGTCGAGCTCAGAAGCATGGCTGGTTACCCCAAGACTTAATCTGACCGAAGCCACCAATCCTGTATTGAGTTTTGATGTCTCCAGGCGATTTCCTGGTACGGGTAACTTCCCTGAGGACCTTTACGATATTCTGATATCAACGGATTATTCGATCAGTGTGGAAGCTGCGACCTGGCAGCGCTTCGGACCTGGATTCGACGCCATGACAGCCAATGACCCTGGTAATGATGCTTTCACCAATACCGGTGATCTTAGCCTGTCTCGTTTTATTGGTCAAGTAATCGCCATAGCATTCGTTTACAGAGCAGGTTCTCCCGGAGGCTTTGACTCCACTATACTTAGAATTGATAACGTATCGGTTACAGATAATTAAAAAAATATGTCAAGCTTTCTGTAGATGCCTGCGACCACCCAAAGCATCTACAGAAAGCTTTAAGATTATTTGATACAAGTAGGACAAACGCCTGCACCAACCAACATCCAACCATCCACTGACAGAAATCATTTTAAAATTCCTAAAACTGACGTATGATAGCAAGGTAATACAATCATTAAAGCCAATTCGTATGTCACCCTATCCGATCGAAGATATTATTCGGGAGGTCGAGGAAATCATTCTCTTTGCGGAGGCGCAGGAAAAAGATAAAATAGACCTCATTCAACAGGTGCAGGCACACTACCGTGAGAGTGCACGCAACCTCATCCACTACCTGTCTTTGCGCTCCTTCGACTTGCGTAACCTGCAGGAAAAGCTGGCGCAGTTGGGCATTTCGGCTATTGCACATAGCGAAGCCTATACGTTGTCCAACTTATACAATATCCTCAAACTCTTATACTTATTAGACGGGTGGGACATTTCCGAACTGAAAAAGCGAGCCGATAACCGCATCGGTTTTTTCGAAAGCAAAAAAGCCCTGGAAAACCACACCAACGCCCTATTCGGCCTTCAACCTCACCACCGGACGCGCATCATGGTGACCATGCCCAGCGAAGCGGCTTATGACCCCTCCATCCCGCGGGATCTCCTGAAGGCCGGTATGAACATTGCCCGGCTCAACACCAGTCACGATCGATCAGCTGACTGGAAACGAATGGTGGACAACATCCAGGAAGCAGAATCGGATACCGGTAAAAAATGTCTGATCTATATGGACTTGTCGGGGCCTAAATTACGCACCCAGGTATTGGATCCTCCTCTGACCAGAGAAGAACTGGAAAGGCTGCTCAAAAAGAGAAAGAAAAGAAAGGAAGGCCTGATCGTAAACAAAGGCGATCTGATAAAGGTGATCCGGGGAGGTATCGACGCGATAAATCCCTTGGAAAAACCGCCCCTTCCCTTTGTCGGCATTATTTCCACCACGCTGCCGGAAATTTTTGACCATATCGAAACGGGGAATACCGTCTTTTTTGATGACGGTAAGATCGGCGGGGTGGTTCGCGAATTCTCTGCAAAAGAAATGGTGGTGGAAATCACCCGTGCCGAGATCGGCGGCAGCCGTCTGAAAAATGAAAAAGGGATCAACCTTCCTATGACCATTTTGACGCTGCCCTCCCTGACAGATGCAGATTATGGTCATCTGCCGTTCATTTCGAAGTACGCGGATGTGGTCGGGTATTCTTTTGTGCGCAATGGGCGGGATGTAGAAGAATTACAGGCCGAGTTGAAACGTCTGGGCCGGCTCGACATCGGTATCGTGTTGAAGATCGAAACCAAGGAGGCGTTCGAGAATTTGCCGGAATTGCTGCTCACGGCCATGCGTTCTCCTAAAGTTGGGGTGATGATCGCCAGGGGTGATCTGGCCGTGGAGATCGGTTTTGAACGAACCGCCGAGGTCCAGGAAGAAATCCTCTGGATTTGCGAAGCCGCCCATATTCCTGGCATCTGGGCTACGCAGGTATTGGAAAAACTAGCAAAAAAAGGGCAGGCTTCCCGGGCAGAGATCACTGACGCGGCTATGTCTTCCCGGGCGGAGTGCGTGATGCTGAATAAAGGACCTTACGTGGTGCATGCGGTCAGTACGTTAAACGACATTATCCAGCGCATGAGTTCCCATCAGTTTAAGCGTAAAGGCAGCCTTCGGCCGCTAAGCGTTGCGAATAAGTTCATTACCAATCCGCCGAGGATAAGAGCATTGGTCAGATAAACAGAAGTGATCCTGGATTTTTACCGGATGATCCTTTGATCTCCTCGATCAATCTCCATACTTTTTTCCTTAATTCTATCAGTGCCTTTTCGACTTGTGGCGATAAGGTAATATTCATAGGCTGTAACTGAGCAGCGGAGACAACAAAAAGGTGAATATTCGGGTTTTTTCCCAATAGATACATACCCTCCACGAGGTCTTTCAGACCGATCTCGTGTGTGCTCATGGCTTTGGGGAAATCGTTAGCAAACTTGGGCCGGATCAGCCGGATGGTTCCGGGAGGAAGATCGTCCAGTGTAGCATCGATAAGGATCACATGTGGATATTGCTCGAAATAATCCATGAGTTGAAAGCCGGCAGTGCCGCCATCTAACAGGTCTACTCCATCCGGCAGCGTTTGCTTTTCCAGCTGCCGGATAAAATGTACACCCAGGCCTTCGTCGCTCATCAACAAATTGCCGATACCCATGATCAGGATATCGGCATTTGTATGATCAGATATTGTTGATTGATCGCTCATAAAGTCTCTTCTACTTCCGGTGTTTTTTCTTTTTTTGATTTTACCGGTTGGTCTTCTATTGTATCGGGGGCCCTTTTAAAAGCCTCCACTTCGATGAATTTCCAGCCGCCGCCCATGGAGGAGATCTCTCCGCGGCCTTCTACATAATCGTGGTAAAAGACCAGATAAACGTGTATGATGGTAAAGATGACGAAGAACCACATCAATGAATGATGGATGTTACGAAGCTCGAAGTCTCCGCCAAATACGGGAGCTACCCAGGCAAACAGCTCCGGGAACCACCAGTCGCTCATTTGAGCATACAGTCCGAAGCCGGTAATAGCCGCCAGCAGGCAGGCCAGGAAAAACATGAAGTAAATGAATCCGGCCAGGGCGTTATGGCCGACCGACATATGTTCCTTCGACTTGGCCAGCAGAATGTCGATCCGCAATACACTCACAATCTCTTTAAAATAGCGCCTGCTGGTGGGGATGAAGTTCCGCCAGTTGGCGTATTTGTTGCCTACAAATGCCCAGTAGATGCGAAACAGCCAGTTGAATACGAACACGTAAGCTGCTACGAAATGAATAAATCGTATGGTTCCGAACAGGTACCTGAAGGAGGCCTCAGAACTGGACAGCATGGCCGGGGGATTGCCGATCAAATAACCTGTAACGATCAAAACTACGATAGCCAGGGCATTCAGCCAGTGAAACAGGCGGACGGGGAATTCCCATACAAATACCCGCACCAGCCTTCTTCCGTTCATTTCTATTTCTTGCATAATCCAGCGTTTTTAGACGACCTTGATTTGACTAATATGGCTTCCTTTTTCATCATACAGGTGAACGGCGCAGGCCATACAGGGATCAAAAGAATGAATGGTGCGCAGAATTTCCACCGGCTGTTCCGGATCAGCAACAGGCGTGTCCATGAGCGCAGACTCATAGGCGGAAAGCTGTCCGCTAGGATCACGTGGAGAGGCGTTCCAGGTAGTCGGCACCACCAATTGATAATTATCTATCTTCTGATCCTTGATCTTGATCCAGTGGGCCAGAGCCCCGCGAGGCGCTTCGGCATGGCCGACGCCCTGAGCGACCGGCTCCCAGCGTTTAGGGCTGAACTTCTCAGTATTGGCCATCCGGGTATCCCCGTTGCGGATATTATTGATCAGCTCATCGTAAAACTCCATGACCCAGTTGACCATCAGCTTGTTTTCCAGTCCGCGGGCTGCCGTGCGACCAAGTGTGGAAAACAGTGCTTCCACCGGCACCTCTAATTTTGCCAGCGCTTCGTCTACGACTTCAACAAATTCTTCTTTTCCCCTCGCATATCCCACTAACATCCTCGACAAAGGGCCTACTTCCATTGGATGTCCTTTCCACCGCGGCGTTTTCAGGAAGCTGTATTCCTGATCGACGTTCAGAAAATCGTAAGGCGGTTTCGGGCCGGTATAATTCAAGACGGTCTCGCCTTCCCATGGGTGCAAGCCCTGTTCTTTACCTGTGGAATAATCGTAATAGGATCGATGTACAAACTCCTGGATTTGGGCGTCATCCCTAAGGTCGACATCATAAACTTCCTTGAGGTTCTTGTTCATGATCACGCCGGAGGGGAATTTAAAGCTGGAAGTGTCGCGAATGCCGTTGGTAGGGAAGTCGCCGTAGACGAGGTAATTACCTAATCCACCGCCGATGCTGCCCCAGTTTTTGTAGAAAGAGGCGATGGCCATGAGGTCCGGCAGGTAGACTTGTTCGATAAATTCCTTTCCTTGTTTCAGCACGGTTTCCACATAAGCAAGCCTTTCAGCATTGATGGCGCTGGCTTCGTCCAGGCCGATGGCGCAGGCCATGCCTCCTACGAGGTAATTAGGGTGTGGATTTTTTCCGCCGAAAATAGTCTGCACTTTAACGATCTCTTTCTGCCATTCCAGTGCTTCCAGATAATGAGCTAGGCCGATAAGGTTGACCTCGGGGGGCAGTTGGTAAGCGGGGTGCCCCCAGTAGCCGTTGGCGAAAATACCCAGCTGTCCGCTGTTGACAAAGTTGCCGATGCGTTTTTGCAGATCGCTGAAGTAACCCGGAGAACTCTTCGGCCAATTGCTGATGCTCTGAGCCAATTCGGAGGTCTTTTTAGGATCTGCTTTGAGTGCGTTCACGACGTCAACCCAATCCATAGCGTGTAAGTGGTAAAAATGCACCACGTGATCATGCATATAGAGGGAGGCGTTCATGATGTTGCGTACTAATTCCGCATTAGGAGGAATAACGATATCCAGAGCGTCTTCAACTGAACGGATCGACGCCAGGGAATGGATCGATGTACAAACGCCGCATACCCGACCGACGAAAGCCCAGGCGTCTCTGGGATCACGTCCTTTGAGTATTTCTTCGATCAACCGGACCATGGTTCCCGAACTGTAGGCATTGACTACTTTGCCGTCTTGAATCTCGGCTTCAACGCGCAGGTGGCCTTCTATTCTGGTGATGGGATCGATGACAATTCGATTGCTCATTTTTTATTTTTTGAGAGGATTTTCGTAAAGGTTTGCTTGACAACGAGAAAACCCCACCTTTTGGCGGGGCATCCTTTAACTCAGTGGATTATCCAGTTTTTCCTCAGCGTCTTTACCTTCGTCAATAGCTTGCTTGATCAGCTTTTTCTTCTGGATGTTGGTGGCGACGGCATGGGCGGCTATACCTGCAACCGTAGCTGCTCCCACGGCCATGCCGATCTTATCCGCATCGGCTTCTATGCCAAAGCCAGGGAAGCTGGCCATCTGGCGGTATATGGGGCCATTGTCCCAGAAATTGGCCTCGCTGCAGCCGAAGCACCCGTGACCCGACTGGATGGGATAGCTGACGCCGTTGTTCCATTTAATGATCCCGCACGAGTTATAGGTCATCGGGCCTTTGCAGCCGACCTTGTACAGGCAGTATCCTTTCTTGGAGTTTTCATCGTCGAAGCTTTCGGCAAATAAACCGGCGTCATAGTAAGGACGGCGGTAGCAGCTGTCGTGCACCCGCTTGGAATAAAAAGCTTTGGGGCGCCCTACCCTGTCCAGTTCAGGAAGCCTTCCAAAAGTGACCACATGCAGTAAGACGCCGGCCATCACCTCTCCAATAGGCGGGCAGCCCGGAACTTTCACGATCGGCTTGCCTTTTACCAGCTTATGGATTGGGGTGGCTTTGGTAGGATTGGGTTTTGCAGCTTGTATGCAGCGATTGGAGGCACAACTGCCCCAGGCAATGATGGCCTTGGCGCCGGCAGCCGTTTCCTGAAGGATCTGCTCGGAAGACTTACCGCTTATGCAGCAGTATTCTCCATCGCCAAAAGTAGAGACCGAGCCTTCCACACAAAGAATATACTCGCCGTAATGCTCTTCCATGGTTTTATGCATGGCGGCTTCAGCAGCATGACCGGAAGCGGCCATTAGCGTTTCGGTATAATCCAGCGGTAATTTGTCAATAATGATGTCTGCAACGATCGGATGGGAAGAACGAATAAAGTATTCACTACAACAGGTGCATTCCTGAAAGTGCAACCAGATAACCGGTATGCGGCTCTTCGTCATGAGCGCTTTGGATATCTGCGCGGCCCCGCTGGCTTCCAGGCCCATATATGCGGCCATAACCGTGCAAAAACGCATGAAGTCCCTTCGGGAATATCCTCTTTTTTGAAGTTCTTCGAAATAGGAAGGACGTTTCTTCTTGGTCAGAATAGATGACATGGCTGTTTTTTTTGGTTGTCAATAAGGTTTTATCAGGCTGTGCGACGAGGAAATCATAGTGAGGGCTGCCTGAAGGTAATTCTCCATAGACAACCAAATGGTACCTTTGTGTTGTTGGCTTTGCTTCTTGGGACGGCAAAAAGAAGTTGCTTGACAGATGATGCAGCTAATAAAATTAAACAAGCTGTACAAACAACAGGCCTTGTTAACCAACCCCTTAATCTTAATTACATTTAGGTAGGGGCAAAACCCCTGACGGCAGATAGACCAAAGTCATAAGAAACGGTGATTTTTGTCATCTTTTTCAGAAAATGGCCGGCTTATTTTGATCATGCGTAAATGTGCCGGAGGAAAAGAAGGGTATGTTAAAAGTCGCTCAATATCTAACCTGCCATTTATCCAAAAGCAAAAGCGATGCATGAATTCTCCATAGCCAGAAGCATTGTAGATATCGCTGAAGAGGCCGTAGCCAACCGCAAAGGAAAAGCGGTGGAACGTATTGTTCTGAATATCGGCGCGCTCTCCGGCATTGAGTTGGACGCCCTTGCCTTCGTCTGGGAAGCAGCGGTGAAGGAAAGCGTGCTGGAACACTCAGAACGGGTCATTCACACCATCCCCGCCTCGGCTCGTTGTTTGGAATGTGGAAAGGAGTTCCAGCCCACCGACCTTTTAGATAAATGTAGTCATTGCGGCAGTTATTTTTTCGATATTCTTAAAGGGAAAGAGTTGCAAGTAAAATCGCTTACTATATTGACCTGATATAAAACGTTAAAACTATGTGCACAACCTGCGGATGCAGCCATGAAGAAAATGGCGTGACCATCACCAAGATCGGAGCTCATGAACATCATGCAGATGGTCATCATCACGGCCATGACCATCATCACCATCACGGACATGATCACCACCATCATCATGAAAACGGCCACCATCACCATCATACGAGTACGATAGATGTAGTGGAGTTGGAAAAAGACATCCTCCATAAGAATAACCTGCTGGCCGAGCGTAACCGTGGATATCTGGAGGCCAAAAATATTCTGGCACTCAATCTGCTTAGCTCGCCCGGCTCAGGAAAAACCACACTGCTGGAAAAAACCATCACCGGCATGAAGGACCGTTTTCCTTTCTTTGTGATCGAGGGTGATCAGCAAACTTCCAACGACGCCAACCGGGTGGCCGCCACCGGAGCGGAAGTAGTACAGGTAAATACCGGCAAAGGCTGCCATCTGGATGCCGATATGGTGCACAAGGCCATCCATAAACTGAAGCCGCAAGAGAACAGCGTGCTCATGATCGAAAATGTCGGCAATCTGGTCTGCCCGGCTATGTTTGACCTGGGAGAATCTTTCCGCGTGGTCATCATCAGCGTTACGGAAGGTGACGACAAACCGATCAAATATCCGGATATCTTCCACAACGCACACTTGTGCATCATCAATAAAACAGACCTGCTTCCTTATGTCGATTTTGACGTGGAAAAATCTAAGGAATATGCACTTCAAGTGAATCATCACCTGGAATTTTTAGAATTGTCAGCCACGACAGGTGACGGTCTGCCCGCCTGGTTCGAATGGCTGGAAAGGAAAATTTTACAAAAAGGCTGACTAATAGAAAAAGGTAACGATCATGTGTCTTGCAATACCGGGAAAAGTTATAAAGATCACGGAACAACTGGACGACACCTTCCGGTTGGCTAAAGTTTCTTTCGGAGGAATCATGAAGGAAGTTAATCTCTGTATGGTGCCTCAGGCAAAACCCGGAGATTACGTGCTGGTGCACGTTGGTGTAGCCATTAGTATTGTGGATGAGCAAGAGGCGCTGGAAACGTTTGAATATATTAAACAGATCGGAGAGCTGGAAGAGTTGCAAGACTCCGGTTGAAGTAAATGTAGTCAGCAATCAGCGGCTGGGGTTTTAAAAAGTCAGCCTCTTTCGCTCATGGTTAAAAAGCGTCTCTATTAGGTCTACATCATTCAATAAGCTGCAGCTTTTCTGTATAAACTTGCATTACCGGTTCACTTTCCTCCGTCTGCTCATTAATGTGGACGCCCATTTTAGGGCCTCTTCCATCATCTCCATTCGACTTTTCCGTCTGCGGGTTTACTAAAGCTGTCCTCTGCAAAAGGAAAGCGAGCGTTCTCTTCAGTTTGTTCTGAAGGGATTTTTTTTTGAAAAACGAGGCCAAACGGGTGAAATCCTTTTGGGAACGGCTGAAATCTGTATTTTTACAAAAAAAGGCTTTCCTTTAAGCACGCTACTAAGCAGAAATCTCAAAAACGGAAATACATGTTGGTAGATAACGGGATATATCAAAAGCTATTAGCAAAAAAGAAAAAAGGACAAAAGCAACTGGCTGTATTGCTTGATCCCGATAAGATTGACCTTTATCAGGTGAATGCTTTGATCCAACTTTCCCTGGAGGCCGAAGTCGATTACTTTTTTATCGGCGGTAGTTTGTTGGTAAAAGACCGGCTACAGGATTGTATTGAATGCATTAAGGGGCAGGCGGCCATTCCGGCCGTGCTTTTTCCGGGTAGCCCGCTACAGGTCTGTTCCAGTGCTGATGCCATATTATTTCTTTCCCTGATTTCGGGGCGCAATCCAGAGCTATTGATCGGTCAACACGTGATCGCAGCGCCTTATATCCTGGAAAGCCGGCTGGAGGTTATGCCTACCGGGTATATGCTGGTAGACGGGGGCCGACCAACTACGGCCTCTTACATGAGTAATACGCAGCCCATTCCCTCTGACAAGGAGGACATTGCCGTTTGTACGGCCCTTGCCGGAGAAATGTTAGGGCTGAAACTACTTTATCTGGATGGGGGCAGCGGGGCTCGAACGCCTGTTCCGGCCAGTATGATCCGGGCAGTCCGGGAAAAAGTATCGCTGCCGCTTTTTGTGGGAGGTGGCTTGAGAAGCCCCGAAGCCGCCCATATGGCCGTTAGCGCTGGGGCAGATCTTGTAGTTGTCGGCAATGTCCTGGAAAAAAATCCAGGCTTGCTTACCGATATAAGTTCGGCCGTGCATTCCGTGAAAGTGAACGCATGATCCGGAATTGAACTAAAGGCAGAAACTTAGGGTTGAATAAACAAATGCTGGGGCCGTTCGTGGCGGAGTTCCCATTTACATCACCAAAAAGAAACGCATTGGACAAAGGAACCGTAGTAAAATCAACCGGCAGTTGGTATAACGTTAAACTGGAAGACAGCAGGGTCGTATCCTGCAGAATTGTGGGGCGATTTCGCCTTGACGGACTAAACCTGACCAATCCGGTCGCCGTAGGAGATATCGTTAAGGTGGAATTAGAGCCGGATGGAGAGGTGGGGTCCATTGTTGAGATCACAGAGCGCCAGAACTACGTGGTGCGCCAATCTCCCAGAAGAAAACACGACCTTCATCTGCTGGCCAGCAATGTGGACCAGGCTGTACTGATCATGACCATTAAGCAGCCTAACCTTAAACAGGGTTTTATAGATCGCTTTCTGTTGATGACAGAGCCCTATGATATACCTGCGGTCATCGTTTTCAATAAAGCTGATATTTACAAGTCAGCAGATCTGGCGACTTTTGAGATGCTGAAAGCCATCTATGAAGACATTGGCTATGAGGTGTTCCTGGTCTCTGCCCTGGAACATAAAGGCCTCGATCGCTTAAAAGCCTTGTTAAAAAACAAGATCTCTTTGGTCACCGGCCAGTCAGGCGTTGGGAAATCGACTTTAATTAACAGTATCCAGCCTCAACTGGCGCTAAAGACCAAAGAACTGTCCGGTTATTCTGGAAAAGGGCAGCATACAACCACCTTCGCCGAAATGTTCGAGCTGGGTTTCGGCGGTTCCATCATCGATACGCCGGGGATCAAGACCTTATCTTTCAATAACCTGGAGCCACAGGACGTAGCCCACAACTTTCGCGAGCTCTTTGCCCTGTCCGAGTATTGTAAGTTTGGGGGAAACTGCCTCCACCGTTCCGAACCCGGCTGTGCTGTTCTGGAGGCCTTGGAAAAAGGGCAAATCAGCGAACTCAGATACATCAATTATCTGACCATCCTGGAGGAAGTGGAGGAACAAAATTATTGGGAGCGAAATAAAAAAATATAATACCTTTGAGCTCTTCTGTTAATCGTCCAATTTATTTTCGTCATGGGGTATCAAAGCCGAAAAATAAAGTATAAGAGCCGCCGTGAGCGATATCAGCAAACCACTCGCAACATTAAGCTGATAGCTATTTTCGGGAGCATTGCTCTGGTGGTTTGGGTCATCAAGGAGCGATATGTATTATGGGCATGGCTGAAGACTTATTTTTATTAAAACAGTCTGCCCGCTTGTTCCGAACATTGAAAACGAATAAAAAAAATTATTCGGGTTCGAAGCCGAGTACGATGTTAAAGTCTCCCAGATCACTCAGGTTGTTGCCTGGTTTGTCAAAGCCGATGCCATAGTCAAAGCCGAGCGTACCAAACATAGGCAGGAAGACCCTTAGGCCCATACCTACCGATCTTCTCAGATCAAAGGGATTAAAGTCGCGCAAGGAACGCCAGGCATTACCACCTTGTGCGAAAGCCAGCACGTAGATCGACGAGCTTGGATTCAGGGATAGCGGATAGCGAAGTTCGAGGGTGAATTTGTCAAAAGCAGGGGTAGCCGATTGAACGCCCGTCGGGTCAATATTGGCTTCCAGATCCTCTATTTCGTATCCCCTCAGGGAGATGATATCTACCCCGGCAAATCCAAATTGCTGATTGTTGATGCCGTCACCACCGAGCTGGAACCTTTCAAAGGGAGAAGTGCCGATGCTTCTGTTGTAAAATCCGAGCAAACCGATCTTGGCCTGCGCCTTCAGCACCAACTTGCCTGCCACTGGAGTATACCATTCCGCATCAAAGCGCCATTTGTGGTATTCCAGCCACCGAAACCGCTCCGAAACAGGTTCTTCGGTATAGTCTCTGTTATTGAACAGGGAGTAAGGAGGTGTAAATTGGACAGATAAAGAGATGGTCGAACCATTTCGCGGGAAGATAGGGTCGCTGACGGTTGACCTGGCAATGGTCTGTTTGATGCTGAAGTTGTTGAAAGCGCCTTCAGAAACGATCGAGCCGTCATCGGTACGGAAAAGTCCCTGCTGCCAGTTGTTCAGGTTCAGGGTTTGGATATTGATGGCGGTGCTGGACACAAAGTTGTCATCCGGCCATTTCAGGCGGGTGCCCAGGCTGATAGATCCCTGAATGATATTGAATGTCTGATAAGATGCGGTGTTTCTGGTTCCAAAAGCAAAACGGTTGTAAAAGCCGGCGGCAGTAAAGGAATTAGGCTTTTTGCCGCCCAGCCAGGGTTCGGTGAAGGAGACGTTGTAAGACTGGAAAAAGTCTCCGTTCGTCTGTGCCCGGAGGGACAGCCTCTGTCCATCTCCCATGGGTAAGGGGCGCCAGGCTTCCTTATTAAAGATATTTCGCATGGAGAAGTTATTGAAAGAAACCCCGAGGGTGCCGATTACCCGTCGCTGGCCACCCCAGCCTGCAGAGAGCTCCAGCTGATCGGAAGGTTTTTCTTCTACGGCGTATTCGATATCTACGGTTCCCCGCTGTGGATTTACGGGAGTATTGATGCCCAGATTCTCAGGATTAAAGTAGCCGAGTGCGACCAGTTCTCGCTGGGAGCGAATGATGTCCTGACGGCTGAATTTTTCGCCCGGCAGGGTGCGGAGTTCCCTTCTGGCAACGTGTTCATGCGTCCGGTCATTACCGGTGATGATCACCTTGTCGATAGTAGCCTGGGGACCTTCGAAAATACGTAGCTCCAGGTCAATGGAATCTTCTACGATGGCGACTTCCACCGGATCGACCTGGAAGAAGAGGTATCCATTGTCGAGGTAGAGGGCGCTGATGTCACGGCCGTCCTGGCTAAAACGCAGTCTTTGCTCCAGTAACTCCTGATTGTACACATCTCCTCTTTCGATACCCAGGACGTCGGTCAGGGTTTGGTCGTCATAAATGGAATTTCCTTTCCATCTGATGTTGCGAAAGTAATAACGATCTCCCTCGTCGATATTGATTCTTATCCTGAGATCGCCGTCCTCCTCTCTCCATAGGCTGTCACCCAGGATGCGAGCGTCTCTAAAACCAATATTATTGTAAAAGGTGATGAGCTTTTGTTTATCCTCTTCATATTCATCCTGGATGAATTTGGAAGAGCCGAATAGGCGGCCTTTTTTCTTGGTATTTTCCAGTTCTTTTTGCAGCTTTTTTTCTTTTACATTATCGTTGCCGGTAAATTCGATGGCTTGTATTTTTATGCGGTCTCCGCGATCAACGTTGAAAACCAGCTGCACGGAATTGACGCGGGAGGAATCGGGCATTTCTCTTACAGAGGCCTGAACGTCCAGGTAGCCTTTACCCACAAAATACTCTTCTATGGCTTCGCGGGCATTGACTTTTACGTTATCGGTCACGATTCCACCTTTGAGCAGGTAGCGATCGACTTCCTCGTTCAGGTTATCGTGTAAAGACTTTTTGACGCCGGTGTAGGAGTATCGGGACAATCTGGGGCGTTCTTCCACTTTAATTTCCAGGAAGATCACATCGCCGATGGTTTTTTCCTGAAGGATCTGCACATCTGTGAACAGGCGGAGGCGCCATAATGCTTTGATGGCTTTAGGGATATTGTTGCCGGGAATGCGGATCTTGTCCCCGACTTTGAGGCCGGAAATGCTGATGATGGCATTTTCGTCACTGTAGTTGTTGCCGGTGATTTTGATGCCACCTATTTCAAAATCTTTTTTGGAAGCATAGTCAAACAGAGGGATGGTGTCGGTATCCTGAGCTTTTGTGGGGGTACTGACGACGGCCAGGGCCATTCCGAGGAAGGCAAAGTGCAACAGTCGGTTAAGCATGGTATAGTTCAACAATTTGACTCTCATTTTACAGTTCTGTTGGCGTTCCGGCGCCATCCTAAGGTCTGTGCCGCAAAATAAGCCATCGGCGTCGGAGCGCTTAATTTTGGTATTTTAAAATGGTCATTTTCAAATAAGAAAGTGCAAAGATAAGCATGTTCCTGCACAATGATATCCTAACGATACCTATAAAGTGAAAATGGTTGTACGTTATTGTACTAATTGTTCGCTAATTTTTCCAAAACGCCGTTCACGTTCCTGGAAATTGATAATGGCTTCGTAGAGGTGTTCTTTCCTGAAGTCGGGCCAGAAAGTGGGGGTGAAGTACAATTCTGCGTAAGCCAGTTGCCACAGGAGGAAGTTGCTGAGCCTGGTCTCTCCGCTGGTTCGGATAAGGAGCTCAGGATCAGGGATGTTGGCGGTGCTTAGGGCCTGGGCGAAGGCAGCTTCGTCAATTTCATCCTCTTTGATCAGGCCTTCTTTGCAGGCTCTGGCCAGTTTTTGGGTAGCCTGGAGGATGTCCCACTTGGCGCTGTAATTCAGGGCCAGGATGAGTGTCATCCTTTTATTGTTTTTTGTACGCTCTATGCCTTCCAGCAGTGCTTTATGAGTAGGGCGCGGCAGCTGGCTGATGTCTCCTATAGCTTGAAGTTTAATGTCGTTTTTCATTAGGGTGTTTACCTCCTTGTGGAGGGTTTCAACGAGTAATTTCATCAGGGCGTCTATTTCTATGCGGGGCCTGCTCCAGTTTTCCGTGGAAAAAGCGTAAAGCGTTAAAAAACTAACGCCCAGCTCGGCGGCTGCTTCAGTGGTTTCTCTTACAGCTTTGACGCCGTTTCTATGGCCAAAAACGCGGGGTTTACCGTGCTTCTTCGCCCAACGGCCGTTGCCATCCATAATGATCGCAATGTGACGTGGCAAACTCTCGGGCTTTATCTTTAACTTTATATCCATTTTACCCCCATCATTTCATCGGTTAAAAGCCATTATCGGCTAAAATTATCCGGAAAAAATGCCGGCATTTTTCCAGATGATTTCTTTAGTAACGAAGTAAAGTGATGCTGAAAGCTATTCAACATCACTGATGTTGAATAGCTTTCAGCATCACTTCGCCTCGTGATCAAGCCCTGCAAAATTAAC
Organism: uncultured Saprospiraceae bacterium; assembly: GCA_964548175.1. Lineage (GTDB taxonomy): Bacteria > Bacteroidota > Bacteroidia > Chitinophagales > Saprospiraceae > JANQPA01. Next base: position 40,065 of record CAZJQS010000017.1, on the reverse strand, counting down.
AAAAGAAAAAGGTAATGTGTAGTAACTGAACGCTTTTAAACTGTTTTCCGACTGTCGATTGCAGTACATTCACCAAAATAAAGGCATTTAAAAGCCTCATTATGACAGTGTATGTGTATTTTTGTGATCTAAACTGACCGGAGCTTATGTTTGTGATCATTGCTAGCTTTGTGACTGCTTTTACCTTGACCTACTTTACCATTCCTTCTATCATCAATATCGCCAAGGAAAAGCATTTGTTCGATGAGCCGGACGAACGCAGTTCGCATACCGAAAAAACGCCTTCCCTGGGAGGCATTGCTATTTTTGCCGGAGCCATCTTTTCGATCGTCCTGTGGACCCCTTTTAAAGAATTCGGCAACCTTCAGTATATCCTGTGTTCTTTTATCATTATTTTTCTGATAGGGGCAAAAGATGATATTTCGCCCATTTCTCCCTCCAAAAAGATCATAGGGCAGATCCTGGCGGCTTCCATTCTCGTTTTTAAGTCGGATATTGAATTGACGGGCTTGTATGGCTTTATGGGCATAGAGCAGGAGTTGGGCAGGGTCACTTACATCATTTTGTCTCTGTTTACCATTCTGGTCATCATCAATGCCTTTAATCTGATCGACGGCATCAACGGCCTGGCCGGCAGCGTAGGGGCACTGATAGCAGGAGTCCTGGGCAGTTGGTTTTATATGGTCGGACACATCGAACTGGCGGTGGTGGCTTTTACGACTACCGGGGCGGTTCTGGCCTTTCTTCGATATAATTTCACGCCCGCACGGATATTTATGGGAGATACCGGCTCCTTACTGATCGGCATTGTGTCTTCTATTCTGATCATCAGGTTCATTGACGCGGATTATCATCTGCCTGACGAGCATCCCTTTAAGTTCAGTGCGGCGCCGGCGGTAGCAGTAGGGATTATGATCCTTCCGTTGTTTGACACGATGCGCGTCTTCGTTACCCGGCTTATTAGGGGAGGGTCTCCCTTTAAGCCTGATCGCCGGCATATCCATCATTTGTTGATCGATTTCGGGCTGACTCATATGCAGGCTACCGGCCTGCTGGTGTTGGTTAACGTGGTTTTTATTACGCTGGTTTTTTCCGGCCAGGGACTGCTGGAACTGCACTTATTGCTTCTTTTAATTTTGATCATTGCTTCCGGCTTGACGCTTTGGTTAACACTGGCGCTCAGAAAAGTCAGGCAGAATAAAAATGCTTAGTATGGCATCGTTTTTTTGGGTCTTCCTGGGAGGCGGCCTGGGTAGCCTGTTGCGATATTGGATAGGAATGGCCTTGAAGGGACAAAGTCTGGTCTTTCCATGGGGCACCCTGACCGCCAATGCCGTCAGCTGCGTGATCCTGGGTTTTTTAATTGGTTATAACCTGAAACACGAGCTGTCGACCTCCTCCCGCTTGTTGTTGATGACGGGTTTTTGCGGCGGCTTCAGCACCTTTTCCACTTTTTCAGGCGAAGCGTATTTGTTGCTGCAGGATGGTAAGATCAAACTGGCCCTTGCTTATCTGGCCGCAAGCCTGGCCATCGGCCTATTGGGCATTATCTTCGGCTTCCGGCTGGCATACTGATGATCGTTGCCTGCTATTGAATCGATCCGCTTTTATCAGCAAGGCCATGGCAATGAAGAAAAATGGCCCCATTTTATCGGTTTCTAACATATCATTGATGATCTGAAAGGCATCGATGATCACCAGGCATAATAACGCCCCCATGACGACAGACTTCCAGCGGGGATCTTTCGTTTGATGGTAAATCCGTTCGCCAATGATCAGTTGGGCAAAACATAGGATCAGAAAAACGGCAAGTCCCACCACGCCCTGCTCTACCCCGGTCATCAGATAATAAGAGTGTATGCCTGATTTGTCGGGATTGTCGCTGACGTAAGTACGAAAACTGGTAATAGTGTACGACTTGTAAAAATTAACAAAGTTGCCCGGGCCGACGCCGAAAACCGGTTTTTCCGCCATCATATTGAAGCCGGCCACCCACCGGTAGACGCGCTCCATGGTCGATATGTCCTCTCCTTTGTAGGTGGCCTCTATCAAGTTGTCGAATTCTGTATGCGAAATGGTGGTATCGTAATTGGGGGCGTAGTCCAGGTACTTATTGTCATTGACAAGGAAAGCTACGCCTGCCATTGCTAAACTCACGGAGACCAACAGCACCGGGACCATTAAACGGAACCTGATAATGACATAAGCGCCTGCGGCGATAACAAGGGCAATGTATCCGGCGCGGGTATATGCAAAATAGATGGCAATCAAAAAAAGAGGAACCGCCGACACCAGTATCCACCACGGCCTGCTCTTTTTAGGATACCAACCGATAGCCACAAGAATAAAAGGAAAAAACAAACTTAACAGCGCGGAATAATTCACGTGGTTGCGATGAAAAGGATAGAAGATGGTGTGAACTTCTTCAAAAGAAAAACCGATCAGATAGTGCCGGAACAGGGTGATCACCACCGTTAACGTCAGAGGAATAAAAATATACCAAAAAGCCCTTTGAAATGCTTCTGCAGACCTGAATACCAGGAGCGAAAAAAGGAAAAAGGCGGCTACGTACCAGGTCTTGGAGAGAGCATACTTAATAGAGACGAATGGAAGATCAGAGGTCAGTGTAGTCATATAGATCCATCCAAGGTGAAAGAAGAGCAACAAAGTCAGGGGATGGGTCAGCGTTTGAATGCTAATTTTAGAGTAATGCCTCAAAACCCAAAGCAATAATACCACCATCAGCCCGACCATCAGGGGTTCTGTGGGAAGGTCTGTGCCTAGTCCGCCGGAGAAAGAAAACTCTGTTGATAGGGGTATACAGGCCAGGAGCAGAAAGTAGATCTTTTTGAAATCTACAACTGCTAAAAAAACCACCAAAAAGAAAACAGGCAGCCCGGCGAGGACATAGACTTCGGTAGCCACCGCCAGTAAAATGCTTCCGATGACCAGTATGCCCCAAAGGCCTAGGATGCCCTGTTGATCCAGCTGTTTCTTTAGATGGTATTTCAAATTTTGATACATACGCAAAGGCTACGCTTTGAAAATTTCTTTCCAGTTAATGTCCTTGTAAGCATCAAAGAGCAACACGCCTACCACACAGAAAAAGAAAGCAACAAATCCGGCTGCAATGACGATAATTGACCGTTTGGGCCGATACTTGACGATGGGAATGTCCGCTTTTGCCACCAGTATGGTTGCGGGGATGTTAGCATCATAGATGTTGCTTAGCCGCTCATACCGGTCCTGGGTTTCGACAATATGATCACTGGTTTCGAAGTAAAGCTTGGAAATGGTATTAATAACGGGCATGCCTACGTTAAAATCCGCCAGTTTTTTCGATAAGGTGTCTTTTTTCGATCTGATCCCGGCGATGTTAGTCTGCAAAAGAGCGATAGAATCCTGGATCCCCCTAAAGCTAACCTGATTACTTCTCATAAGTGACAACTTGGCCTCCAGCTGTGCTAGTTTGGTTTCCGCAGAGGCCAGCTCACTGGTCAGATAATTGCCTTGAGAAACGGTATTGTAGATGCCGTATTTTTCTCGAAGACGGATCAGGCTATCGCTTAATGTATTCAGGTTTTTCTCCTGATTTCGAAGGCGGTCTTGGTAAGTTTGAAGGTTTTTTTGTTGGGCGTTTTTGATCAGTTGCTGGACAATCTGGTCGATTTTATCTCTTGCAGCATTGGTCATGGCAGCCGCAAGTTCCCTGTCTGTATCTTCAATGGATAGTTCTATCGCATCCCTGGCGGTCTTTTTAATCTCGTAATGATCTAACAACTCTTCCCTCACCTTGAAAGCTGCTTTAGTGTGTTCCCGATTGATCTTGTAGTGTTCGTAAAGGTTGAAGGAATCGACGAGGAAATAGAGTAATTCGTTAGATTCCGCCATAGTCAGAATGTGGTCGATGTCATTCTCAGAGCCGTAATAATTGGCTTCTCTGGACCCATCGCTAAAGATCAGCTGAGGGTTGGCCTGATCAGGGCTTCCAGCCAGGAAAACTGTAGTGGCGCGGTAGTAATTCGGAAAAAGCAGTGATAAGCCGGCTGTTAGAACGCCGGCTGCAACACAGGTATAAATAATGAATTTGCGTCTTCGGTATAAGTTCTGTAAAACGCCCAGTAAGTTGTCTCTTTGATTCATTGTTTTTCAATTGTTTGGCAAAAGTAGAAAAAAAGAGGATGGTCAAAAAAGATTGACTTTAAAATGACGACACCAAACAATTTTACCCCAAAGGCTTTTCTTTGATCAGCTGAATCCAATAGGGAAGATCAATCAGTCGCAAGATAAAAGATAAAATCAGGGATATTCCTATTCCGGTAAAAAATTTTACATTCCATGGCAGTGCTGTGGGCGCCAGCAACGTATGGTGTATCAAAAAAGCACCCACAAAAAGGGCGGCCGTGCGAAAATAGACCCGCAGGTCCAGATTAAGGGGAGTCAGGCGATAAGAGAGCAGGCACTCGCCTAAAGTAACTCCCAGTTGCGTGATCAGGGTGGCTATGGCAGCTCCCTGGGCTTTGTATTGTGGGATTAAGAGGAGATTGAGTACGATATTTACTACTACACTGCCTGCAAAAAGGATATTCAATGGCCGAATGTTGTTATTGGCCACCAGCAAAGTCCCAAAAATATAAGTCGCACTCATTGCCATAAAAGTGAGCATCAGATAGCCTAGTATAGCACCCGAGTAGGGGCCGCCATTGTCATAAAGCAGTTCCATTATTTCCGTACGGTAGAAATATACGGCCATGGCGCCGCTGACGGCGCCTCCCCAAATGGTTTGTAAGCCCAGATAAACCAGCCGGTCAATAGAAGATTGCTGTGCCAGTAGCTTGGATAACATGGGTAACAATAAAGTGGCAAAGAGCAAGGCGACCATATTTGAGGCGTCAAGTAGTCGAAAAGCCGAGGCATAGCGGTCGGCTTCAACCGCACCGTCAGTTAATAAGCGCTCGATCATGACGCCATCTGTGCGCGTGTAAATGGCCATAAACAAGATGATAAGGGAAAAGGGGTAACTTTTCCGGATGATCAACAACAACATGGCGGGCTTGAAGCGAAAGCGGAGCTGCCTTATCCGGCGGCTTACCCATAAAAAAGCAAGCGAAGCCGTTATCAGCAGAGAGGCCGTCTGGCTCCACACAAACCATTCTATGGTGAAATGGGGCTGGAAAATCGGCGAATAAAGGAGTATCCCGCAAATCAGGATCATCAGAAGCTTATCCGAAACCGAAAAGATACTGTCTAAACGGTAATGCCCCAATCCTGATATATTGGACCGCAAATAAAAAATGAACGATACCAGGACCTGATTGAATGCTATCAATATCAGTAAAGGGAATTGCTGCAGCTGATATCCCAGTAAAATGGCAACTGCCAAGATCAGCATTATAGAAAGTATAGAAAGTCCCGTTTTGAGCATCAGAATATTGGAGAAGTATTTTTCGAGCAGCTGGTTGTGCTGCGCAATATTCCGGTTGTTAAAATTCTGAATGCCAAAATCGTTGATGATCTGGAACAGGTAAGTGAGGTTTAAAAATGAAAAGTATAATCCATAAGCGCCGTCCGGTACGGTATTCTGGACTACCCGGTCGATACCAAACAGGTAAAAGGGCTTAATCAGCACATTGATGGCTACCAGGAATAAAAGATTGACAATAAAGGCGCGATTCATAGGATAAAAGTAAAAAAAAAGCCTAAGGCCTTTTTACTCATATCTTAAAGACTCTATTGGGTCTAATCTCGCTGCCTTTAAGGCAGGATATAAGCCTGAAATTAATCCCACCAAGGTGCAGGTGATGACGGCAATGGTGATCCAAAGCCAGGGGAAAAGAAAGCTGCCTCCGAGAAGGTAAGTAACGACATTGCCGACCAGGACGCCCAGGATGATGCCAGCCAGGCCTCCCATCTGGCAGATCACTATAGCTTCTGTAAGGAACTGTACCAGAATGGTCTTTCTGTTGGCGCCTATCGCCTTTCTAATGCCGATCTCACGTGTTCTTTCCGTTACGGTGACGAGCATGATGTTCATCAGGCCGATAGCCGCGCCGACCAGCGTGATCAGTCCGATGCCAATGGCGGCGAGCCGGAAATAAAGGGTGTTTTCTTTGATAATGTCGATGAGGCTGTCGCTTTTGGTAATTTCAAAGTCGTTTTCCTGCGAGGCTTTCAGCCCGCGAATGTTGCGCAGCAAGCCCGTCGCGGCTGCAATTCCATTGTCGATCTGTGAAGCGTCGTTGACGGCCACCAGAATGTTGTAATTCTGGTCTTCCTGTGCAAAGTAGCGCTTTCCTGTATAGAGGGGTATCATGATGCGCCTGTCTTCACTGGAATTCATGCTGGAGCCCTTGGACTTGGTCACGCCTATGACGCTGAACTTGATGTTCCCGGCAGAGATCGTTTCACCCAGCGCCTTCTCCGGTTTTCCATCGAACAGCTGTTGAACTATGTCCGAACCGATGACTGTATTGTAAGAGCCCGAAAGAACTTCTCTTCGGGAAAATCCACGTCCATATTCGATTTCAAAGCCTTTAGCTTCGAAGTAATTGTCATCCACAGCAAAGATATTGACGTTAGGGTTAGTCTTCTCATTCTTGAATTTGATGGTGGCCGAACCGGTGCAGTTGAATGAAACAGAAGGGCGAGCCGGGAAATTATATTTCTCTTTAAACTCAATGGCCTGTTTGTAGGTAAAGGGTTCGCCCCGCTTGGAACGTCTCCCTTCCCGGTTGCCGCTGATACCCGAACCTTTGGGGTCGACATCAAAGGTGTTGGCGCCGATGCTGGATAAATTGTCGTTCAGGGAATAAATAGCACTGTCGATAGCGGTTAAAATGCCGACCAGCGCCATGATGCCCAGCGCAATGATCATCAGGGTGAGTATGGCCCTCAGCCAATTGGAGCGGATGGAATCTATCGCAACGCGTATGTTTTCAAGAATGTCCATAATTGTCAGAAATGTAATTGCCCGAATTTAGCTTTAATTATCTGGCTTTGGTCAATTGTTCGATAAAAAGTATGAAGGAATAGACCAGTTCGTTCTATGGTCGCTGGAAAATAGAAAAGTTTAACTCTTTTCATAAAAGGCCTCCTCCACAATGCGTCGGCTGGCTTCATATAGCTGGGCGCTGCAGGCTAAAACCTCTTTACCGCTAAGCCCTTCTTCCCGCCCGCGAAAATCCGTTACTTTGCCGCCGGCCTCTCTGACCAGCACAATTCCGCCGGCAATGTCCCATAAACTCAGGCTGTACTCGAAAAAGGCATCAAAACGCCCGCAAGCAACATAAGCCAGATCCACAGCGGCTGAGCCCAAACGCCTTAAGCCTCGTGTTTCCCGGATAAATCCAGTCATAGCTTTGAAATATTGGTCCATCAAGGCGTAATCGTAGTAAGGGAAACCGGTTGCGATCAGGCTTTCTTTCAGATTATTGCGATGACTAACCCGGATGGGATGATCGTTCAGGTAGGCGCCGCCGTTTTTCCAGGCATAAAAACATTCGTCTTGGTTGATTTCATAAACGATGCCCAGCACTAATTCCCCATCAGCCTCCAACCCTACACTGACGGAAAAAACGGGAAGCTGAAACAGAAAGTTGGTTGTGCCGTCCAGGGGATCTATAATCCAGCGAAGAGGCTTCGCATCATTGGTTACGGTATCTTCTTCTGTAAAAAAGCCTGCTTCCGGTAAAAGCGATCTCAGGCCCGATACCAGTATTTCCTCCGCCCCTCGGTCTACATAGCTAACAAGGCTGTTTAGGCTTTTGATCTCAACTTCGTGTGAGGCAACTTTGCCTAACTCGCCTTTTATGAATGCTCCCGCTTTTCTGACGACAGGAAGCGCTTGTTGGCAAAGTGCTTGTAGTATATTTGTGTCTATCATAATGGTAAGGCAGAGCCACAACTCCGACCAAGATTATATACAACCTTAATCTGCTAATTGATATATACTTTTCAACTCTCTCCCTAATCCGTTATAGTCCATTCCGTAACCGACTACAAATTTAGGAGGAATATCAAAACCAAAGAATTTAACTTCCAGCGGATATCTTAGTTCCTCCGACTTGAGCAGGAGTGCGGCAATATCTACACTGGCCGGTTTGAATCTGGTCAGGACCGGAATAAAATCCCAGAGTGTTTTCCCGGAATCCACAATATCTTCTACGATCACCACTGGTCTTCCCTGCAGTTCCATATCTAGTCCAATGAGGGTTTTGACCTCTTTTGTAGATTGCAGACCGTCATAAGAAGACAACTTAATAAAGGTGATCTCCAGTTCTATATTGAGTGCTCTGATCAGATCGGCGGCGAATACAAAGGCGCCGTTAAGGACGGCCAGGAAAATGGGGTTTTTGCCTTCGTATTCCTTTCTCATGGCCTTTGCCATTTCCTGTATTTTTTGTGCAATCACGTCTGAGGTAAGGTAGGGTTTAAAGGGGAGCCCTCCTACAGAAATCTTTTGATCGGTCATGGTCTTGTTATTTAAATTCCATATTTATCGAGCAAATAAACTAAACTGGTAATGGCCGCTGCACCAAGATGCAATTCTCGTTTATTTACGACATCCAAGCCATCTATTGGGGTGTGATGATAGTCAAAGTAGCGCTGCGAATCCGGAACGAAGCCAAAAAGCAGTCCTTTCTGAGGCTTTAGTCCGGATATGTCGGCGCCCGATCCGCCGGTGGTGAAGTTCAGGCCGTATGGCTCAAGCAGAGGCAGCCATTTCAGTACTTTGGCGAGTTTTTTGTTAAAGATGCTTTCGTCCCCGTCGGCTGAAAAACCGCGTGGGGTAAATCCTCCCCGGTCCGATTCTATAGCGGCCATATGGAATTCGTTCTTTTCAAAAGAGGCTTTCTGGTAAGCGGTGGCGCCGGCAAGGCCGTTCTCTTCGTTCATGAACAACACGCACCGGATTGTTCTTTTCGGCTGATAATTCAAACGTTTGAGCAGGTGCAATACATCCATGGCATGTACACAGCCTGCGCCGTCATCATGAGCGCCGGTGCCCACATCCCATGAATCGAGATGGCCGCCTACCAGAATGATCTCATCAGGATATTCGCTGCCATAAATCTCCCCGATCACATTGTAAGACTTCACCGGGGGCAGGTTCTCACAGGTAGTCCGCATATAAACCCTGACGTTTTCCTGCTTGAGCAGTTCGCTGAGCAGGTCTGCATCATTGGTGCTGATGGCAACGGAGGGAATGAGCGGATACCGGTCGTCATTAATAGTGGAGCCGGTATGTGGGATGTCATCAGAGCGATTGGTCATAGAGCGGACGATAGCTGCCGCTGCGCCGTATTTAGCGGCAGTAGCCGGGCCGAAGCCTCGCTGATCGACCGCCCCTCCGTAAGCATAGAACGTATTGAGCTGGGTGGGATCCATGGGGCGGTTGTAAAAGACGATCTTACCGGCGACCTCCTCTCCCAGGCTGTCCACCTCGGCCAGGCTTCTGACCTCGATCACCTCAGCTGTCAGTCCTAAAGGACCGGTGCCCACAGAGTTGCCAAGAGCCAGTGCGTTGAGATCAAGGCTGCCGATCTTGGTGCTGTTGACAATACGCACTTGCTCTTTTTCTCCTCTTATCCAGTAGGGGACCATGCACTCCTGCAAGTAAACGGTATCAAGCCCCAGCCGGTCTAATTGTTGTCTGGTATACTCCACAGCCGCGGCCGCCTGCGGGGAGCCACTTAGACGGCCTCCGATGCGTAGTGACAAATAGTTGAGCCAGTCATAGGCTTTCCCTTCCGTTAACGCTTCATCATAGATAGAGCGAATGAAAAAAGCATCTTCTTCAAGGATCTTGTCCTTTTGGGCGCTCAATGTTGCATGGCAATAAAAAAAAGACAAAAGTAGGAGAACGATTCTATCTGATCTCATGGACAAGGCAGTTGTTTTTTATGGAAAAATCTAAATTCCAGAATCAATAAAAAAATTTTAGGAACCCTAAAACTGAAAAATTTTATTTCAAAAATAGATGAAATGATTTTAAAAATTTTAAATTGGCGAAGCTTATCTTTTTACGAAACCTAAAATCCACCTTCCCTTCAGCTTGATTTGGGATTTTTTTAAAAAGAAGCTTTTTTACAATATCAAATCCAGATTTCTTTCCGGGTTTTTATCAAATTTGTAATTGTATTTTTTACAATAAGTGTGTACATTTGTAATAAGATACAAGGTAAAGATTTATAATTTGGTTTTATTTGGTTAGGGCTGAGGTAGTGCTGTGGTAGCGCTGCCTCTTTTTTTTTCGGCTTTATTCGAATATTCCCTTTATCATTACTTCCCTGTTTTTAGATAGGGCTACTTTTTCCCGGCTAAAGATCTCATAACTGATTTTCGGGACATAGATCAACTCTTGTTTGGTAGATATGGTCGGACTATGAGTAGCATTGAGAATGTATAGACTGTCTATCTGCTTCGCCGGAGAAAAGGATATGTGAATGACTTTTGTTTTCAATTCCTCGTCATCTGTGGTATACCGGATCTTTTTGATCTGTTGTTTTTCATTGTTGTAGTAAGTAGTATCGCCTTCATACTTGCCCCACCAGGAAACTTTATTGATATGAGACTCTCGGAAGATGAGGAATTCATCAGCAAAATCGATGTTTTTGACGGTTTGCTCTTCTTTTTCTCCATTGAGGATGACCGTTTTCGAAACGGCAGGTTGTTCCTTATTCAGGCGTTCGATTTCCTGTTCGAAATAAGTATGCAGGTCGTAATAGCGGTTGGGGACGTCTGCGGGCGTACTTTGAGGAGCCTCAACATTACATGCGGATACCAGGATTAAAAGAAAGAGCAGATTTTGAAAAGTTTGATGCATAGTCGGTTTATTATATAAAGGAAGCCCGGAGCGCAAAGCCAGTGGGCGAGCGTCGGGGCTTATTGATCTTATTTGTCCTTACATTTCAATCAAGTTATTACCATCCATTTCTTCAGGAGGAGTAATCCCAAACAAGTGGAGCAGTGTCGGCGCTATATCTGCGAGTTTTCCATCTTTTACCCGTGCGCCTACCGCCTTTTTTCCATAAAAGATACAAGGCACCGGGTTCATGGTATGAGCGGTATTGGGCGTTCCGTTATCATTGATCATATAGTCTGAATTGCCGTGGTCGGCAATGATGATGGCATGGTAACCAAATTCATCACCAACGGACAGCAGCTTTTTCAAGCAGATATCCACCGTTTCGGCTGCTTTTACGGCGGCTTCGAAAACGCCGGTATGACCGACCATGTCCGGATTCGCGTAATTAAGACAGACAAAATCCGGCTGGTTTTCGCGGATGTCCTTAACCATGGCCTCTGTTACTTCATATGCGCTCATCTCCGGTTGAAGATCATAAGTAGCCACCTTTGGAGAGGGGATCAGTATGCGCCGCTCTCCTTCAAACGGCTCTTCCTGACCGCCGTTGAAAAAGAAAGTCACATGGGGATACTTTTCGGTTTCTGCAATGCGAACCTGTTTTTTACTGGCTTTGGACAAGACCTCCCCTATAGTGTTTTTCAGATCTTTTTTGTGAAACAAAACGTCGACGTTCCTGAAGGTGTCGTCGTAGCGGGTCATCGTTACATAACGCAACGGAAGGGTATGCATTCCGTAGTCCGGCATGTCCTTTTGGGTCAGAACGATAGAGATTTCCCGGGGGCGGTCGGTCCTGAAATTAAAACAGATGAGCAGATCATTTTCATGCAGAACCGCCTTAGGATGGCCTTTCTGGTCGGTGCAGACGATTGGTTTGAGGAATTCATCGGTTTCGTTTCTATCGTAACGTTGCCGGATGGTGTCCAGCGCATCGGTGGTTTTTTCTCCCTCACCTTTGACCATGAGGTCATAGGCCAGCTTGACGCGTTCCCAGCGTTTGTCTCTGTCCATGGCATAATACCGGCCGATAACAGAAGCCAATTCAGCGGGATTATTTTCAATATGGTTTAAGAGTTCTTTCAGATAGCCGTGGCCTGATTTAGGATCTGTGTCGCGGCCGTCCATGAAGGCATGAATGTAAATCTTCTCCATCCCTTGCTCTTTCATGATATCACAAAGTGCTTTGAGATGGTTGATGTGGGAATGGACGCCTCCATCAGAAACGAGGCCCATGAGGTGTACGTTCTTTTTGTTCTCTTTGGCGTAGTGCAGGGCATCCAGCAAGGTTGCGTTCTCGTGCAGGGCTTTTTCTTTGATGGCTTTATTGATCCGCGCCAATTCCTGATAGACGATTCTGCCGGCGCCTATGTTAAGGTGCCCTACCTCGGAATTCCCCATTTGCCCTTCTGGGAGGCCTACCTCTTCTCCAAACGTAACCAACTCAGCATGAGGATACTGCTCATAGAGGCTGTCCATAAAGGGGGTATTCGCCTGGGCGATGGCGCTGACTTCGGGCTTGGGGCCGTGTCCCCACCCATCAAGGATGATTAGCATGTTGCGATTAAAAGCCATAATGGTATTTTATTTGAGTAACTGATAAATCTTGATGCAGGTTTTTTCTCAGTCATTAATGCGTGAACAAAAATAGGCTTATGAAACCATAAGTAGAAAAATAAGGAAGACGAATTTTAACCCTTTCCTGCAGGGTTATCGGTATCGGTTGACAAAAAATGTAATACGAAGTGGGGTTTTAGCGTTTAGGATTAACCTGGAATGTATTTTTTAGGGTTTGCAGCAAAAGACGTTTTGATACAACTTCGGGAAAAATTCTGTTGAATTGTTACTATTGATTTTTTTTACGTCTTAAAACCAAAAGGAAAAATAACTCAGATGCGCTATGAAAACCATGATTTATTGTTTAGTGGCGGGAAGTATTTATTTATTTTCGGGGCTGAATATAGCTGAAATTACCCGGGCTATAGGTCGCGGAGATGTGGAAGGGATCAGCGTTTATTTGGACGACACGGTCGAGTTGGCCATCCTAAATGATGAGGATGTGTACAACAAATCCGAAGCGACGAAAAAGCTGAGCGCCTTTTTTAGCAAGTACCCCCCGAAAGGGTATTCGCAGGTTCACAGAGGGACCTCAAAGAGCAAAGACTCTGTTTATTGCATTGGTAACCTGGTGGCTGAAAGTGCTGTTTTTCGGGTCTATCTGTATATGCGCGTTAATGGCGAGCAACATCTCATTCAGGAGGTGCGTTTTGACAAGGAATAAAGGAACTTACTCCAGCCCGAACGATCGCAGGATCGTTTCGAGCGGCTCTTCTTCCAGCACCCCCATCCCAAACAAAGCAAAATCAAAACGAACGGGGTCTTCCGGATCGATCATTTTCAGCTTGTCGGTTAATTCTTCCACGGCAAGCCAGTCCGTTTGTTTGCGCTCCAGCAATCCGAGCCTTCGTGCGATGCGTTCCACATGGACATCTAAAGGGATCATTAGTTGATGCGGGCGAATGTTGGTCCAAAGCCCGAAATCTACGCCTTGCCCGTCATTCCGGACCATCCACCGCAGGAACATATTCAGCCGTTTACAGCTTGATTTTCGGGCCGGGGTAGCCACGTGTTTCCGGGTGCGCTGAGGGGCGTGATCCAGCTCAAAAAAAAGCTCGTGAAATCCAACCAGGGCCGGTTTTATGTTGGGGGCTTCGGGAGGTAAAAACCGGGAAAAAGCATCCTCCAGAGAGTGGTTATGCTGGTAGTAATGTTGGAAGAATTCCAGAAAATAAAGCGTATCGATGGATTGGAAGGTGCGGTGTTTGAAATCCAGGAACGCTTTCCTGTCTTTTTCCTCATGATTTAGGATAAAATCGTGAGGCGCCTCATCCATTAATTCGATCAGTTCTCTGGCTTTATTGATAATAGTGACTCTCTGTCCCCAGGCCAGCATAGCCACCCAAAACCCCATGATCTCAATGTCCTGCTTTTTGCTGAAAGTATGGGGGATGCTGATCGGATCCGTTTGAATGAAAGAAGGATGATTGAATTTTTCGGCGAAATGATTTAACAATTGCTTCAGTTCCTGTTGCCCCATATTGCTCTTAAACGCCTTTATTGTTCCGTGTTTTTTTTGTACAAATCAAACCGCGCCAGGCTTTTTCGCTGAAGGTAATGGTTGAAGGACACCCGCAATACGCCTAAACCGTATTTCACGCTCCTTTTAAAGTTGATAGAAGAGGCTTCTTCAAAATATTTTGTAGGGCAGGTGACTTCCGCTATGGGAAAATCGGCATAGATGATTTGCGAGAGCATTTCGTTGTCAAAGACAAAATCGTCGGAATTATTATTGAAGTTGATGCTTGTCAGTACTTCGCGGCTGAATGCACGGTAACCTGTGTGGTATTCTGAAAGTTTGTGGTTAACTAAAATGTTTTGAACGAAGGTCAGAAAGCGGTTGGCAATATACTTGTACAGGGGCATTCCTCCTTTGAGCGCCCCGTTACCCAAAATTCTGGAGCCCAGAACTACGGAGTACAGTCCATCTCCGATGATGCTGACCATGGCCGGGATGAGCTTTGGAGTATACTGATAGTCAGGGTGCAGCATAATGATGATGTCCCCTCCCAATTCGAGCGCCTTGTTATACAGGGATTTTTGATTGCCGCCGTATCCTTTGTTCTTTTCGTGTTGGATGACGTACTTGATGCCGATATCTTTAGCCACTTCGATGGTATTGTCCTTGCTGGCGTCGTCACAAAGGATGATCTCATCCACGAGGTCGAGCGGGATTTCTTTGTAGGTCTTTTCCAGTGTCAGCGCAGCATTGTAAGCTGGGAGCACGACGATAACCTTTTTTCCGTTATACATGCAGGTATTAAAGTAGATTCGCCGGCAAAGATAGGAAAATCTATTAAAGAAAGAGGCTGCGTCAAAAGTCGTATCTCTTTTGACGCAGCCTGCAGTAGCAGGAAGCTATTGTTCTATGAGCATTTCCAGTTCGGACTGTACGAATTTCCCTAACTCCGCCACATAGTTTTGAGAGAAATCGAAAGCAATTCCGGCTCTTTCGTAGATTTCGCTGATGGGGCGGGTATAGCCCAGTTCAAGTGCGGCCTTGTAGTCGGCTACGGCTTTTTCAGGGTCCTCCCGGTAGTTTTTCCATATGGCGATGGCGCCCAGCTGAGCCATGCCGTACTCGATATAGTAGAACGGCACTTCGAAAATGTGAAGCTGCTTGTGCCATAGATATTTGGCATAAGATTCGAGCTCTGAGTTATCGATTTCTGAAGAAGTGAATTCCCTATAAGTAGCGAGCCACGTTTCCTGTCGTTCCTTGCGGGTATGAGCAGGGTGAGTATACAGCCAGTGCTGGAACTTGTCGATAGCAGCGATCCAGGGCAGTACTTTGATCACATTCTCCAGCTGGTTGATCCTGGCTCTTTTCAGATCGGCCTCATTCTCGAAGAATATGCCCCAATGATCCATACTTAATAATTCCATAGACATAGCTGCTAATTCTGACACCTCGGAAGGGAATCTTCGCGAAGCGGTCAGCGACAAGTCTCTGGTTAGAAAGGAATGAATGGCATGTCCGCTTTCATGCAGGAAGGTGCGCATATCGTTCAGGGAGTGCGTGGCGTTCATGAAGATGAAAGGAACGCCGGTAGCAGAAAGCTGAATGTTATAGCCTCCCGGTCTTTTTCCTTTGCGCGACTCCAGGTCAAGGTGCTTCATTTCCCGCATGACCCGGAGGACATAGCCGAATTCAGGGTGGATGCGGTCGAGGCAACGAATGGTTTTGTCCACCATTTCTTGGACATGCTCAAACGGTTTTAACGGTGCTTTCCCTGTAGCGTCTACATTCAGGTCCCAGGGGCGCAGATGAGGCAAATCCATTTTCTTTTTGCGGTAGACGTTCAGCTCGTCTATGATGGGGAGGATCTCAGTGGCGATAGAGCGGTGAAAATCTTCGCAATCTTGCGTAGTATAATCAAAGCGGTTGAGCGCTCTGAATTTGTAGTCCCTGAAATTGGCGAAGCCTGCATTTTTCGCAATTTCATGTCTTTTTTCCAACAGGGAATCGAAAAGGGACTCCAGCTGCGGCGTGTCCTGAAGAATGCGTTTATTGATCTTGTGATAAACGGTTTCACGCAGGCTCCTATCCGTTTCTTCCAATATGGTGCCTGCTTTTTGCAGGGTCAGCTGCTTTCCGTCCATGCCTATGGTCATCTCAGAAAAGATCTTGCCGTATTCTTTTGATTTAAGCTGGACTTCGGTAGCCAGAGGAATGTTTTCTTCGTTAAAGAGGCTGGCGGCATTTCTGGTAAGCCGAAGGTACAGCTGGTAGTGATCCCCATGCAGCTGATGCACAAAGGGGGAGTTGACCAGCTTTTCGTTGAGGGTGTTTTCGAAAGAGAAAATCTTAGGCATCAATTCCTGGACTGCGTATTCGTAGAGGTCCATCGCTTGCTCGTCAGCACTGTTGACCGTTATTTTGATGTATCGCCAGGCAAAGTCTTCACTGACAACGGACTCCAGTTCACTCCGGTCGGCTATCCAGTTTTCGAGGTCTTGAAGGCTATTGATCGGTCGCTTTTGCAGGTCAGTATAGTAGGGCTTTAACCTGGACCATACGGTTAGTTTGAATTCTTCTGGTAGAAACCTCCTTTCCCTTGTCCGTGGTAAAGCTAGAGCGCTTTTATTCATGAGTCTGATCTGTTAGTTGTTAAAGTAAAAATTGGCGTCAAAACCATTTTCACAACTTGAAGGGGAGAAAGTCACCAGCTTTGGTACAGATCAATCCGTTTGCTCTTCTTCGGTAGATTCCTCATCAGAACCCTCTGCTGGTTCCGGTTCGGAAGTGAATAGGTCGTTTTCCCGAAGAAACTCAAACCATTTGATCACTTTCTTAATGTCGCCTGTGCGTACTTTTTCCTTATCATAATTGGGAAGAACATCCAGAAAATATTCATGAAGTTCTTCTGGTTTTGCATTCGCACTCACGGGGGGATTGTCGTCTATTTGTTCCAATATACTTTGGAACACCTTTTTTAATTCTACGGATTCGCCGTCATCCGTATATATAGCAATGGATTCCAGGGGAGAGAACTGATGCCTCCTGGAGGAGGCAAACTTCTTTTTTCCTGTTAAAAGGTCCTCAATGATCAATCCATTGTTTCGATTAGCGGCTATTCGGAAGACTCCGGACATACCGCTTACAGCAACTAAATTTTCTAAATTCATAAGCTATTTTGTCCCATTAATTTTAAGGGGCAAATCTACGAACTATATTTCATTAAACAGAAATATAATCGACACAGATAGCTGTTTTCTTTACCGTTAGAACCGTGGGGGAAAGTCCAGGGTGGGGGGATGCCAAAATATATCTAGCCTTAAAATTACTTATTCCACGCTTCTGTTCAAAATTTTTATAATATTTATTTTGTCCGAATTAAGAGGGCAAACCTGTGTTAAGCTTTATCCGGGCACTTAGTAATTAACCATCTGGAGCATTTTTGTTTTCAGCCGCTCTTGCGGAAGAAACTGCTTTTCCAGTGCCCCGGCAAAGGGCACAGGCGTATCCAGGGCAGCCACTCTGACAACGGGGGCGTCCAGGTACTCAAATAAATGCTCCGATATATAGGCTGAAATTTCTCCGCCGAGTCCTCCTGTCATAGTGTCCTCATGCAAAACAATGACCTTATTGGTCTTCCTGACACTGGCCGCTATGCTGTCGTAATCGATTGGAGAAAGGGTGCGCAAGTCAATGACCTCGGCATCTATATCGAGGTCTTCTGCCGCCTGCATCGCCCAATGAACGCCCATTCCGTATGTTATGATACTAAGCCGGCTTCCTGTTCTGGCTGTTCGGGCTTTCCCGATCTCCACCGTGTAGTATCCACCAGGAACAGGACCAATTAAGCTTCGGTACAAGGCTTTATGTTCAAAGAACAAAATCGGATTTGGGTCTTCAAAACTGGCTAGCAGCAGTCCCTTGGCATCATGTGGTGTGGCCGGGTAAACAACTTTTAACCCAGGCGTGTGCACAAACCAGGCTTCTGTGCTTTGCGAGTGATAAGGACCGGCGCCTACACCAGCCCCTGTAGGCATTCTTACGAGTATATCAGCGTTTTGTTGCCACCGGTAATGGATTTTTGCCAAGTTATTAACGATCTGATTGAAACCACAAGTGACAAAATCGGCAAACTGCATTTCCACCATCGCTTTCCACCCCTTCATACTCAACCCTAGTCCTATTCCGAGAATAGCACTTTCACAAAGTGGGGTATTGCGCACCCGATCAGCGCCAAACTGGTCCACAAATCCTTCAGTGATCTTGAAAACGCCACCATATTCCGCGATATCTTGACCCATCAAAACAAGCTGGGGGTGTCTTTCCATAGCCATCCGGAGCCCTTCTGATATAGCGTCCACAAATCGCTTTTCTTCCGATGGCCCCGACGGGGCCACCGGCTGATGGACGAAGGGGGCGTAGACGTCATTCAGTTCCTTCTCCAGGTCCGCGGCTATGGGGGCTTCTTCCCTTACCTTTTCCAGGGCCACGTTAATGTCTGACTTGATGGCTTTTTTAAAGGATGCTATTTGGTCCACATCGAGTATGCCTTCTGTCTGTAAAAAATCTTCATAGTTCTGTAACGGGTCTTTTTGTGCCCAGGCCTCCATCAGCTCGTCAGGTACATATTTTGTGCCGGACGCTTCTTCATGCCCGCGCATGCGAAAGGTTTTACATTCAATAAGTACCGGAGCCGGTTGTTTGCGGATCTTTTCCGCTTGCTTTTTGATGGTTTTATATACCTCAAGTATATTGTTCCCGTCGATGATCATCGATTCCATGCCGTATCCCTTTCCCCGGTCCGCCAGATTTTTGCAGTAGTATTGTTCGGATACCGGTGTGGACAAGCCATAGCCGTTGTTCTCAATAATAAAAATGACGGGCAGCTGCCACACAGAAGCTACGTTCAGGGCTTCATGAAAATCTCCTTCGCTCGTAGCGCCTTCTCCTGTAAAAGCCAGTGCTACTTTCTGCTCTTTTTTTAGTTTGTGCGCCATGGCCACACCAGCTGCCAGCGACAACTGAGGGCCTAAATGGGAGATCATTCCTATGATCCCGTATTCCGGCGCCCCAAAATGAAAAGAGCGGTCGCGGCCTTTGGTAAAGCCGGAGGCCTTGCCTTGCCATTGGCTGAAAAGCCGCTCTAAAGGAACCTCCCGTGACGTAAATACGCCCAGGTTTCGGTGCATGGTAAATAGCAACTCATCATGCTCCAATGCTAATGTTGCACCCACCGAAATGGCCTCCTGGCCTATGCCCGAAAACCACTTACTGATCTTTCCCTGCCGTAGGAGACTCAGCATCTTTTCTTCGATCATTCTGGGCTTGAGTAAGTTAACATAAAGCGACAGCAGTTGCTCTTTTTTGATACCTGACTTTTTGAACTGCATAGGTTTGGGAGAAATATCCATCATGACGCTTATCAATTTTTTAACCAGATAGATTGGTTCGAAACAAAGGTAAACGATAAACCGACATAAACAAACAACTCTGCGGCTTGTTAAATTGCTCGAAAATGAATAAAATTATTTCAACGGATGCTGAGAAAGCCCGATGCTCTCAGGTTCTATAAAAAACATTTTCATAACCAAAACACACGTTCATGTCTAAACACATTCTTTTCCCAATGCTGATCCTAATAGTCGGCTTCTTTTCTTGTAACAATGCGTCAAAAAATGAAGCTAACAGCTCCTCTGATGAGGATATGTCTCAATTTGCAAATGATGAGAACTTCAAAGAAAAGCACGAAACACCTGCTCAGATCGACTTTGAAGGGAAAGGCCGACAATTGGAGTTCCATACGCCCGATGGGCAAAAAGGAACGGCTTATGCCATTCTTCCGGAAGAACCTACGAACAATTACCTGCTGGTCTTTCACGAGTGGTGGGGCCTTAACGATCAAATCAGACAGGAGGCAGAGCGTTTATTCGAAGAACTGGATGGCGTAGCAGTTATGGCGCTGGACCTGTATGACGGCGAGGTAACCGACAACCAGGACAAGGCAGGCGAATTGACGCAGGCGGCTTCTCAAAAGCAGGATCGCCTCAAAGCCATCATCAACGGCGCCATCAATTACGCTGGTGAAGATGCGCAAATCGCCACCATCGGCTGGTGCTTTGGCGGAGGTTGGTCGCTGAAGGCTTCCATTATGGCTGGCGATCAGGGCGCCGGCTGCGTCATGTATTACGGTATGCCCGTACAGGAAGCAGAAGCCTTGAAGCCTCTGGAGGCGGATATCCTTGGCATTTTTGCTGAGCAAGACGGCTGGATCACCCCAGAAGTGGCCAATAATTTCAAAAAATTAGCAGAAAGCGCCGGTAAAGATGTTGAAATCCGCATCTTCGATGCCGACCATGCCTTTGCTAACCCGAGTAGTCCGAGATATGTGGAGGAAGCAGCGCAGGAGGCGAATGCACTGGCTCTGGAGTTTTTGAAAGAAAGGCTGTAAAAAAGAGAAGGTTTCCCGATTTTAATTCAGCTGATAATTTTTGCACGCAGATTTCGCAAATCCCGCAAATTTTCAATAGTTATTCCCAAAATTCGCGGGATTTGCACAATCTGCTCACATTTTATCTCCATTGCTGTAGGCAGGGTTAAGATTCAGGAAAACATTTTAATTATTATTATTTTGTTTACCAAACAATCGCTTGCTCCAATACTCCCTCAGCTGTTCCCTTCGTTTCTCTTCCTTATCAAGCATTCGCTCATTATATCGCCTCATCCGTTCGATATATTCCTCATTGGTCTCGCTGTTTCGCTGTCGCTTCAGAATGATCTGGTTGGGGTCAAACTGCGGGAGCAGTTCCTGGTAGATGCGGCCTACGAACCCAGGGTTTTCGTGATAATCCTGCATGTATTCCACGATCAACGGCATTTCTTCCAGATAAGGCGGGCAGTCCATCAAATAGAGCATGGTATCTGTCGGACTTTCGAATTTGGCGCGTTTCCAGCTTTTGAATTCCTCATCCTGGAGTGCCCGGCTCATGAATTCGCCAAAGATGGGTAAAGCAGAATTAGAGCCTTGACCGGCGCTCAGCGTACGGAAGTGGACTTTCGGCGTCTCTGCGCCTACCCAGACCCCGGCGACCAGGTCCGGGGTATAGCCTACGAACCAGCCGTCCGATTGATTCTGCGTAGTGCCTGTTTTGCCGGCTATATCATTATACAATCGATAGCGGTACCTCAGGCGAGCCGCCGTTCCACTATCGACCACAGACTCCAGCATGTGCGTCATGACTTTTGCTTCTTCCTCACCGATCACCCGCTCGAAAAAACGCGGATCAGGGCGTTCAAACGAAAGAAGGACACGGCCGTCGCTGGTTTCGACCCTGTCCAGATAGTGCAGTTCCGGGCGTTTACCCTGATTGGCGTATACGCCGTAAACCTGTACCATCTCATACAAAGAAGCATCTACAGAGCCCAGCGCAATGGAAGGAACCGCAGGAATATTATGAGTAATGCCCATACGGGCGGCGAGTGCTCTGATCGAATCGATGCCGGCGCGCAACAGGGTTTCTACGGCTACGATATTAACGGACTTACTTAAGGCCCCCTCCATGGAATAAACGCCCCCGTATTCCCCATCGGAATTTTGGGGCGACCAATTCTCATATTCTGCGTAGGTGATGCGTTCGTTGTAGGTATATTCACAAGGCATCATGCCGTTGCGTAAGGCCTGGGTATAGACCAGCGGCTTGAAAGTAGAGCCTACCTGCCGCTTCGATTTGACATGATCGTACTGGAAATATTTATGGTCGATGCCGCCCACCCAGGCTTTGATCAGGCCCGTTCCGGGTTCAAGGGCCAGGAAGCCGGCATGGAGCAAAGTGGTGTAGTACTTAATGGAATCCAGGGGGGACATTTCTTTTTCCACTTCTCCTTCTTTCCAGTCAAAGACCGTCATCTTGACAGGCGTGGCAAAAACAGAATCAATCACACTTTGGGCATATCCTTTTTTCTTGAGTTGCTGATAACGCCTGGAGGAAGCGACGGCTTTTTCGATGACATCACGGCTGCCCCAGGCCGGCTGCTTGCCCCAGTTTTTATAGAATTGCTCCTGCAGTTTCGGCATGTGGGTCTGAATGGCCTCCTCTGCATAGCGCTGTAGCTTAGCGTTGACTGTGGTGTAGATCTTTAATCCGTCGGTGTACAGATTATAGGGACGCCCATCCTCATTCCGGTAGTCTTTCAATAACTCGTCTAACTGCAGCCGAAGGTGTTCCCTGAAATAGGTAGCCAGGCCCTGGTTGTTGCCTTCCCTGCGGTAGTTAAGCTCGAGGGGCGTTTGTTTGAGTGAATCTAAAGGAACTGTTTCCAGGTAGCCATATTTAGACATTTGATGGAGCACCGTGTTACGCCGCTGCAGTGCCCGGTCCGGATGATTGACCGGATTATAATAAGAAGGGCCTTTTAGCATACCTACCAGCAAGGCTGCCTCTTCTACCTGTAACTGATCCGGTGATTTGTCGAAAAAACGCTGGGCCGCTACTTTGACGCCATATATATTGCCGCCGAAGGATACGGTGTTGAGATACATACGCAGCAGTTCTTCCTTGCTGTACAAATTCTCCAGCCTTCTGGCGGTAAAAAGCTCTTTTATTTTATTGACGGGAATGCTGAATATGCCGTAAGATTGTCTGGGAAACAGGTTTTTGGCTAACTGCTGACTTAAGGTACTGCCACCACCTCCGCTGGCGTCCATCAGCAAAATCGTCCTGAAAAAGACCCTGACCCAGGCGCGAAAGTCTATGCCACTGTGTTTAAAAAAACGGGCGTCTTCCGTGGCGATCAGCGCTTCTATGATGTTAGGGGAGATTTCTTCCAGATCGGCATTGATGCGGTTTTCTATAAAATATTTTCCCAGCAAAACACCGTCTTCTGAATAGACTTCTGAGGCTGTGTGATTGCTGATGTTTCTAAGCTCCGCATAGGAGGGCAATTTGCCGAATGCGCCAAAATAAACAGAGACGGTCAGACAGAATACCAGAAAGAAAGCTGACATCATTGCTATGAAGCCGATCTTAATACCTTTGAATACCTTTGGGTACCTGCTTCTGGATGCCACCAGCCATTTTTGGGCTTTTTGGAGCCATTCCAAAAGCCGGCTCTTGATCTTTTCTAAAGTCGGTTGAATATTTTTTATTGCCATCGCTTTCTATTTGACCGCACACCTTTTGTCTTAACAATTTGTTTTTTATTTCTTGAAAACAAAACAAATTTATGTTTATTTGACCTTTTTTCAAAAAAAAGCCGACTGCTTCCTGATTTTGTTGTTATTAAAAGGCGGTAATTACTTTTTTATTGCTCTAGCCTCAAAAACAACTACTTGTCGGAATAACGACAGCAGATGCCATCCTGTTCAACTCCGTTGAAAAGAAGGTGTTACTTTGCAGAAGCATTGATATCTAAGTCCATTATTTATAAAAAATGTATCGATACAATGAAAACCATGCGCCCTGTGCTTGTCTTAACCCTTTTCTTTTTATTTGCTGCCTGTAATAATGCCACTGAAATGTCCTCAGATAATCAGGTAGATCAAAAGACTGAGACGACAATTCTTCCGGAGGTCACACAACTGCCCATTGTAGAAGACATGGAAGCGGCCCACAAGGTTGCGCAGTTCAAAAATAAAGAAGCGATCCAATTTGACATCGAACTCTACTTCGGCGGAAGTAAACGCCTGGACGGCACGATCATCAGCAAGACCAATTCTACCGGAGTTAGACTCGAAAAAGCAGATGGATCAGTGATCGGATATGACGGCCGGCAAGTCTGGATGTCCCCTGCTGATGCAGAGGTCGGCGGCGCCCGTTTTGACATCTTCACCTGGCAATACTTTTTTATGGCGCCTTTCAAATTCAGAGATCCGGGGACTAACTGGGAGGCACTGGAAGATATGATGCTGGACGGTAAACCTCATACTACAGCCAGGCTGACTTTCGATATCGACACCGGCGATGCGCCTGAGGATTGGTACATTGTCTACAAGGATAAATCTACTAACCTGCTGGATGCTATGGCCTATATCGTTACCTTTCGTGCTTCTCAGGAGCAGGCGGAGGAAGAGCCCCACGCCATCACTTATCACAACTATGAAGAAGTAGACGGCATTCCGATCGCCAAAGAATGGAAATTTTGGTTGTGGACGGAAGACAAAGGAATCCATCAGCAATTGGGAAATGCGACTATTACCAATGTCGAGTTTGTAGAAGTAAAGGAGGCGGATTTTACCTCGCCGGATGATAGCCAGACGGTAAAAAGGTGAAACCCAATCCCTAGTATCTTTGAAATCTACCTCCCCATGTGTACTAGAAGCACCGAAATATCCGCCGGAGAAATGCCGCTAATCCGACTGGCCTGTCCGATCGTACGCGGCTTTAGACGAGACAGTTTTTCCCGGGCCTCTGCGGATAAGGAGGCCAGCTGATGATAATCGAAATTATCATGCAAACGCACCGCTTCCAGTCGGTTCATTTTCTCTACCATCTCCTGCTCTTTTTGAATGTAGCCCTCGTATTTCATATTGATCTCCGCCAGATCGATGAACTCCTGATCGTATCGGCTTAAGAACCGGTCCAGTTCGGGCAGCACATCACGCAGGATACCCATATTCACTTTAGGGCGGAGAAGAATGCTGTGCAATTTGACCTTTTGGTTGAGTTTTGCGCTGCCGATATTTTCCATAAAGCCGTTCAGCTGATCAGGGCTGACGCTTGTTTTGCGGAAATATTTATCGATCGCCTCTGCAGCTTCCCTCTTGGCGTGCGCCCGTTCGATCCTGTCTTCTATTCCCCGAATACCCAACTGATGAGCAAGAGGCGTCAGTCGGATATCGGCATTGTCCTGGCGCAGCAAGATGCGGTATTCCGCCCTGGAGGTGAACATGCGATAGGGTTCTTTAGTCCCTTTATTGATCAGATCATCGATCAGCACGCCGATGTAGGCTTCTGACCTTTTCAGAATAAAAGGTTCCTCTTCATTGATGTTCAAATGCGCGTTGATGCCGGCCATCATGCCCTGACAGGCTGCTTCTTCATAGCCCGTAGTGCCGTTGATCTGTCCGGCGAAGAACAGGTCGCTTACCAGGCGGGTTTCCAGCGTCGGCTTTAATTGCGTCGGCGGAAAATAATCGTACTCGATAGCATAACCCGGGCGGAACATTTTGGCGTTCTCGAAGCCGGGGATTTTGCGCAGGGCTTTGTACTGCACATCCTCCGGCAGGGAAGAGGAGAAGCCGTTGACATAAATTTCGCAGGTATCTCTCCCTTCCGGCTCTACAAACAGCTGGTGCCGGTCGCGCTGCGCAAAACGATCGATCTTATCTTCTATGGACGGGCAATAGCGGGGCCCTTGTCCGCGAATGCGCCCATTGAACATGGGCGAGCGGTCGAAGCCCGTTTTTAAAATGTCGTGTACTTCCTGATTGGTATAAGCAATATGGCACGGCAGCTGATTTTCCAGCTTAGGCGTATCGGTGTAGGAGAATTTTCCCGGCTCTTCATCGCCCGGCTGGATTTCCATTTGGCTCCAATCCAGGCTTCGCCCGTCGATACGGGGCGGGGTGCCTGTCTTCATACGGCCTGCTTCGAAGCCCAGTTCGACCAGTTGTTCTGTAATGCCTTTGGCCGCCCGCTCTCCGGAGCGGCCGCCGCCGAATTGTTTTTCTCCTATGTGGATCAGCCCGTTCAGAAAAGTCCCGTTAGTCAGGATCACGGCTTTGGCAGGTATTTCCAGTCCCATGCTGGTGCGTACGCCTACGGCTCTGTTGTCTTTCACTACAATACCGGTGACCATCTCCTGCCAGAAGTCGATATTGGGATGAGCTTCCAGCAGATTACGCCATATGCGCGCAAACTGCATGCGGTCAGACTGTGCTCTTGGGCTCCACATGGCCGGCCCTTTGGAGCGGTTCAGCATGCGGAACTGTACCATGGTATGGTCGGTCACAATACCGGAATAGCCACCCAGGGCGTCGATCTCGCGCACGATCTGCCCTTTGGCCACCCCGCCCATGGCCGGATTGCAGGACATCTGGGCGATGGTCTGCATATTCATCGTTGCCAGCATCACTTTGGAACCCATATTGGCCGCGGCGACTGCCGCTTCACAGCCGGAATGGCCTCCTCCTACTACTACGACATCGTATGTTGGAAACATGTTGGTTGCTTGTTTTTTTAAAGTGCAAATATATAGAATATTACAACTTCTTGTGTGGGGAGAAAGTTCAGTGGCTGTCTCAAAAGACCTACGGCCTTTTTCGACAGCCAATAATATTTTTCCCAGGTTGGTGGCGGTCTCCAGACCGCCCCACGCATCTACTGGCAGTCTCCCGACTGCTAACTCTACCAGCTTCCCGCTTAACAGTGTTTTAGGTGGCAGTCTGGAGACTGCCACGAACGTCTGGAGACTGCCACGAACAGTCGGGAGACTACCACGAACAGTCCGCCGCGAACCTGCGGCGCTTTTCGAACCACTCTCATAATTACTTATATTTTGGCATAATATACCCTTCCGTCACCCCCAAATCCAGAATGTCTACCTTTAGAGGCCCTCTTTTTTCCAGATAATATAAAGCACTACTGTACCAGTAATCTTCCGGCTTTTCCACCCAGCCCTGTACGACAGGATTAGCATGTATGTATCCCATCTTTTGCCTGATTATTTTTGGAGAGAACAAAAGGAAAGGATGGGAGCCTCGTTGCCAGAATTGATATTTTTGATTGCTGCTGTTTTTGCGACCATGATAGGCAAAGTGCCAGAGCATCCACTTTCTTCTGCTTTCCTTTTTATTTTTTTCCAGATCTTTTAGAATAGCGCGGGCGGTATACTTCTTAAAGTCGCGTAATATGTCTTTTAAGGGCGTTGTTCCGCCGGCTCTTACGACCAGATGGAGATGATTACTCATGATGACATAACAGAAGATCAGTAAACCCTTTTCTTTTTGGCAAAATTGCAGGCTATCCACAATTACTTCTTTGTATTTTTTTCGAGTGAAGACATCGATCCAGTCTACTACGGTAAGGGTGACAAAGTTGAGTCCATGCTGATCTAAAATTTCATATCTCGCCATGGTTTTTCACTTTTTTAGTTTATAAAAAATATTGGCGAGCAGATTAGTAACCAGGCAAAAAAGGGTTGGAGTTCCACCAACAAGCAAGAAAAATGAATAGTGGGTGTACTTTATTATATCTTGAGAGTAGACGGTCAAATTGTTATAATGGCATAGGCCCGGAAGTTAGGCGCAATGAGTATGCCCGGCAGTCTCCAGACTGCTGGGCATACAGGTTGGTGTCGGTCTCCAGACCGCCCCACGCATCTCTGGCAGTCTCCCGACTGCTAACCCTACCAGCTTCCCACCTAACAGTGTTTTAGGTGGCAGTCTGGAGACTGCCACGAACGTCTGGAGACTGCCACGAACGTCTGGAGACTGCCACGAACAGAACTTTATTATATCTTGAGAGTGGATGGTCAAATTGTTATAATGGTATAGGTCCGGAAGTTAGGCGCAATGAGTATGTCCGGCAGTCGGGAGACTGCCGGTATTGCGTTGGTCGGTCGGAGACCGACACGAGCGGGGCGGGATATTGAGAGTGGACGGTCAAATGGTTATAATGGTATAGTCCGGAAGTCAGGCGCAATGAGTATGTCCTGCAGTCGGGAGACTGCCGGTATGTGCGTTGGTCGGTCGGAGACCGACACGAGCGGGGCCGGCACGAACGGAAAATCTGTGGTTCCGAGTGCAAAGGGCGTGCACGAACAAATTAATCCTCTCAAATTGATCTTAACCCAAAGGTCAAATCCTCATCCCAAAGTTTTTCAAAGTCTTTCAAGTTAGCGGTGAATAAAACGTCGACCTCTCCTTTGATGGCTGCCTGAAGATGCAGGGCGTCATAGATGATGCAGCTAGTCAGTCCGAAACGTCCGCAGCGCAAAAGAGCTTGCTCGTAATCGCTTTTAGTCAAATCAATGGTTATTACACTTTTGCCTAGCTTAATGATGGTGTCGGCCGCTACTTCAGGGTGGATTTTATCTCCTCGGGGAAATCGAGTCAGGTTGGCATACAATTCTGCGTACATATGCATCGACAAACAAAGAATTTCTCCTTCTTTGATGGCCAGTTCAAAAGCTTTTTGGCAGATCAAGTGATTGGGGTGTGCCGTATGTAGTGCCGGAAAAAGAACAGAAGTATCAAAATAGCTACGCATTACAGGCCCATTTTCCGGTTAAGATATTCTTCACGCGTTTCTTTTATGAATTCGACCGTATCGAATGCTTCTTCAGTCGGCTCCCCATTTTGAATGATAGGAAGGCCAAAATCGGTGACGATGACTTCCATGGAAGAGGGTTCTGCTGGTAAACGCAGGTTCAGTTTTCTGGAGGTCCGATCGGTAATCAATTCTAATACTTGTCCTGGTTTTAAACCCAGCATTTCTCGCACCTTTTTGGGGATGAGGATTCGTCCGAATTTATCTATTGTCACTTCCATATTAAGTCTTTTGCCAAAAATACAGTTTTTTTTGGCAAAAAAGTCCCGGGTTTTCTGCTCATTTATTGTCTGGACCGCGGATTTTCGCGCCTGCCGGCAGGCAAGCGGGGAAATTTGTGGTTCCGCTTTTTCGATTTCAACCAAACCTTTTCTGGTTCAGCGATAAGACCTGCAAGCCCTCACTGGCTTATTTCCCATGGATCAATTTTTTTACAGATCGTCTCACCTTAAGTGTAGGGTTCAGCTGGACTTGATGAGCTTCAATTGCTTTATTGTTAAGCAATGAAATGAGGAATTTAACGGCAAGGTTAGCCAGGTCTTTCTGTGGTTGAACTACGCAGGATAAAGGAGTGACCAGGTAGTCGAGGTATGGGTGGTCGTCAAAGGTAAGCAGAGAAATATCATCCGGAATTTGGAGTTTATCTTCTACAATGGCTTTAATGGCGCCAAGGGCTATGGTATTGCTGTAGGTGAAAATGGCGGTTGGCCTTTCCTTTCTGTTTAGAGCCAGTTTGGTTTCCAAATACCCATTCTGGATAGTGAAATCATTTCCGGTGATATTAAATTTTTCTATGCCCGCATCCTGCATAGCACTTTTAAACCCTCTCACCCTTTCTTTGTTTGGAACCGACTGAGGAACACCCTGGATGCTCAGTATTTTTTTATGACCACATTCGATCAAATACTTCGTAGCCTCATAGGCCCCCGCGTAGTTATTGGTGGAAACATATGGAATATCCAGGTTTTCGAAATATCGGTCCACACAAACAATAGGAAGTCCCTGTTTTTGTAAATCGAGAATATGTTCATGATCTTCTCCACACGGGGCTATGATCAAGCCTCCAATATTTCGCTTCAATAGACTATCCAGGACATCTTTTTCAACATTAATATTTTCATTGGTTTCACTCAATATGGTAATGAATCCCATTTCGCGAAGGCACTTATTGATCTCACTGGCCAAACTGGCAAA
The DNA here is from genome assembly GCA_964548175.1 of uncultured Saprospiraceae bacterium. Lineage (GTDB taxonomy): Bacteria > Bacteroidota > Bacteroidia > Chitinophagales > Saprospiraceae > JANQPA01. The sequence continues at coordinate 10,670 of CAZJQS010000017.1, read as the reverse complement.
GAACGGATTGCCTAGGGAAGGAATGGAAAGAGCCAGGGTGTTGTTTTTTCCCGATTTCAAGTTGGCCGCCAGATAGTTGGGAAAATAATTCAGTTTTTCAGCAGCATCAAGGATGAGTTTTTGAGATTTTTTAGCAATCCTGTATTCGTCTGCTTTACCATTCAATACCCGTGAAACCGTTGAAATCGAAAGATTGACTTCTTTAGCAACATCTTTTATGCTTGTTCTTTTTGGACCTGGCATAATTCTCTCATTTTCTTTAGACTAAAAACAATGGGGCAGTGGTTTAGGGTGCTTGTCGATCATGTGTACTTTCTGTGCTTCTCATACGGAGAGAAGGTTTACACGTCTGATTTTTGCCGATGCCGGCAAAAATTAAATGTATTGACTTGGCAGAGTTTACGGATCTCTTCAGTTTGAACTTGGCAGGGTAATCGAATTCGGAATGTTAATTTTTAATAGTACAAACATATAAAAATAAATTTGGTTGAAAAAAATTGAACAAACGTTTGTGCTATTAAAAAAGTTGATTACCTTTAAATGTGCTTTATGCTTCACAACTGTTTTTGCGGGTGTAAAACCGCTTTTATATTGATTCATTGTGGGTTATAAAAATCATTAAGTATGGGAAAATATTTATTTCAAAAGAGGCTTTTATTGTCGTCGCTACTTTTTAGCTTTGCACAAATTATTTGTGCACAGGCGGTTAACGTAACCGGAACAGTAGTAGATGACCTCAACCAGGGTATACCTGGGGTTACCGTTTTAGAAGAAGGCACCAGTAATGGTACCGTTACGAATATAAATGGACAGTTCGAGCTTGAAGTTCAATCCAGCCAGGCGACCCTGAGGGTGTCGTTTATAGGAATGGAAACGCAAGTGATACCATTAAATGGAAGAACCCAGCTGGACATCGAGATGCGTGAGGATGTTACCGCACTCGAAGAGGTGGTGGTCATTGGATACGGAAAGGCCACCAAAAAGGAAATAACCGGTTCCGTTGCCACCATCGAAAGTAAGGACTTCAACAAGGGGATTACCTCTAATCCCATGGAGCTGATTCAGGGAAAGGTCCCCGGACTGAGTATCACCAATACCAGTGGCAGCGACCCCAACGGGGGCTTTCAGATTACCCTCAGGGGATTAAATTCGCTATCCGGTGGAAAATCTCCCCTGATCATTGTAGATGGGGTAATTGGTTCAAATGCCTTGAACATGCTCAATCCTAATGAGATTGAATCCATTGACGTCCTGAAGGACGGATCGGCGGCCGCCATTTACGGCACAAGAGCTACCAACGGGGTAATCTTAATCACCACCAAAAGGCCTAAGGCCGGTAATGTGAGATTTGAGGTGTCCGCCAACGTTTCCACGGAAGTCGCCGCCGAAGATAACCGATACCTTACCGCCGATGAATACCGACAAGCCATAGCCGATTTTTACCCGGACCGCACTAACCTGGACGCCGGTACAAGCACTAATTGGTTTGATGAAGTATTGGAGACTCCGGTAGATAAGTATGTGAGCATTTCCTCTACCGGAGGTACCGAAAATCTGAGTTTCAGGGCCAACCTGTTTTTCAACGACAACCAGGGTATAGTAAGAAACACGGGCGCCCGAACCATTACACCAAGTATTATAATTAACCAAACGGGCTTGAACGGGAAGCTGAATCTTGATTACCGCTTTGCCTATACGCTGATCAGTCGGCAGGGCTCACTCCCTGCTGTTATTAATCAGGCCGTTCAAAGAAATCCAACAGAGCCGGTTTTTGGCCTTGGAGACGAAGCTAATGGTGGCTATTATACCGTACTGACGGCTACCGGATACAACAACCCAATAGCCATGATCAATGAGCGAACGGCCGACATCAATCACAATTTTTTCAGCGGAGACATCACGGCTTCTTACGAAATCCTTAATGATCTTACGTTCAGGGTGCGCACTACTTACAATAATAACCAGGATTTCAGAGGCACCTATCTGACTCGCTTTTATCCTAATTTGGGTACGGACGGTGACGCGACCGTGTCTTCGGGCTTCTCCCGGAATGTTCTGGTGGAACCCGACCTCGAGTTTGATAAGGAATTTGGTAAACACAGCCTACGCGTGCTTGGTGGTTATTCTTTCTTTGAAAACACCTACAATTTCATCTCAGGAAACAACTACGATTTTGACCTGGATGACTTTTCCTACAACAGTCTGGAGGCCGGTTATGCCCTTCCCAATGGGCTGGCTTCTTTGAATTCCGGAAAGAACAGTAATCGGCTTATTGCCTTTTACGGACGAACCATGTACAATTTTGACGAAAAATACCTGCTTTCGGCTTCCGTCCGGTATGAGGGCTCCTCTCGTTTCGGGAATAATAACAAGTGGGGGGTGTTTCCGGCCATTAGCTTGGGATGGCGTATGCATGAAGAGCCCTTCATGGCCGATAATACCTGGATAAACAACCTCAAAATTAGAGCTGGATACGGTGTTACCGGCAATCAGGATATCCCAAACTACCAATCCATAGAACGTTTACGAGTAGGTAGCCGCCAATTTTACCTCAACGGCGAATTTGTCAATACCTACCAGCCGGCTAACAATCCAAATCCGGATTTGAAGTGGGAAGTAAAAAGAGAGTTGAATATAGGCGTTGATTTTGGATTTTTTGATGATAAAATCTCCGGCTCTATCGACGTTTACAATAGGAATATTTCCGACCTGCTCTGGTTTTATGCCGTGCCGGTTCCGCCCAATGTTTTCGAAACCATCTACGCCAATGTAGGAGAAATGCAAAATCGTGGGGTTGAGGTACAACTCAACTACACTCCTTTTCAAACCTCCAATATGTTATGGACCACCTCGGTGAATTTTTCCCGCAACACTAATGAGATGATTTCTTTTTCCGATGCCAGCAGGGGGTACGAATTGGAGGATTTGAGACTCTCGCCGGCCGCCGGCACCTGGTCACAGTATGTTGACGAAGGCCAACCGGTTGGGAATTATGTGGCCCCGGTATTTGACGGAGTAGATGAAAATGGAGACCCCATTTATCTGGATGTCAATGGAGATGGATGGAAGTACATCGAAGCGGCCGTTCCCGGCCGCTGGCCGGAAACGCCGTATGACCACGTGAGTCATCTGGAGCCCCAACTGTATCACCTTTCTGAAGACGAGGCTGAAACGGAAAACCTCTTCGATCAAATGCCGGATAAGGTGACCGAACTAAAGGAGCTAATAAAGCAGGCTAAAAATAAGAATCTCAAAGAAGCAAGCTTATGAAAAAAGGAAATCGAATCATTCATTACAGCTATGGGGTTATCTTGTTGGGCGTGTTGATTGGGATAACACATGTTTTTACCAACAAATTCTTTAACGCTGAAGCGGAAAACGAAAAACCAAATGTTATCATAGTTTTGTCCGATGACCAGGGGTATGGCGATTTTTCATGCCATGGTAATCCCATTTTATCCACCCCAAACCTGGATAAACTTTACGAGGAAAGTGTACGGTTTACTGATTTCCATGTGACTCCCCTTTGCACGCCCACCCGGGGGGAACTGTTGACCGGTGTTGATGCTATGCGCAATGGAGCTGCTACGGTGCTGACGGCCAGAAATATTATCAGGCGGCACCTGGTCACCATGCCGGAGATCTTTCGAAACAATGGATATACTACTGGCATATTCGGGAAGTGGCATTTGGGTGACACCTATCCCGACCGGCCCATGGACCGGGGTTTTGACAAATGCATCTGGCATAAGGGCTGGGGATTGCTTTCGGAAATTGAATACGACAACGACTATTACGAAACCCGCTATCTGGACAGCGTCACGGAGATGCAATCGACGCAATATTGCACCAATCTATGGTTTGATGAAGCTATGAGTTGGATGAAGCAGATGGATCAGTACAATAAACCTTTTTTTACCTATATCTCCCTCAATGCTCCGCACGGCCCTTTCGATGCTCAAATGCAGGATTTTGAAGTATTCCGTAACCGGGTGGATGAAGAGCAGGTAGCTTCCTTCCTGGGTATGGTGAGAAATATTGACCGAAGCATGGGGCGACTCATGGAGTGGCTGAAATCCTCTGCTTTAGAAAAAAACACCATTTTGATCTTTATGAACGATAATGGCGGCACCCGTGGGGTAGAAGTATTTAACGCCGGTATGCGAGATAAAAAAGGCAGCATTTACGAAGGAGGCCACCGGGCGGCTTGTTTTATTCGCTGGCCTGAAGGTGGTTTTACCAGTAACCGCTCGATCCCGTATGCTGCTCAGGTGCAAGACATTTTACCCACCCTGGCTGATCTTTTACAACTGGACACGCCGACCGATACGGATTTTGACGGGCGTAGTTTACGGGATGTCATCTTCGGGAAAGAGGGCCCGGACCGAATGTTCGTAGTGCAGTACGGCGGGCATGTGGCGCCCAAAAAATATGAAGCGAGTGTGGTCTGGAATCAATGGCGGATGGTTGGAGGAGCGGAACTATATGACATTAGCAAAGATCCCGGGCAAAAAAATGACATCGCTGCCGCTCATCCAGAAGTATTCCAAAAAATGAAAGCTTTTTATGAAGATTGGTGGAAAGGGGTGGAGGGCAGTGTTGACGATCTTGTTCCCATTGTGGTAGGAGAAGAAGAGGAAAATCCGGTGGTTTTTCATTCGGCGAATTGGGAAGACAATGCCGTTAACACCCAATGGAAAGTAGCCGCCGGAGGCGGTGAACCTCGTGGAGGCACAACCCACATCCGAATAGCATCGGGAGGCCGCTACAAAATACAATTGAGCCGCTGGCCTTTCCACCTGGATCTGCCCCTTAGGGAAGAAGGTCCTGAATTTGCTGTAGGCGGAACGGCTATAAGGAAGGGTAAACCTTTGCCTGTTTATTTTGGAAGTCTGTCGATCGATGGTAAAGAACCTCAAACCCTGCCTGCTAAAACGAAGGACAAGTATGTTGAATTCAACTTGCCCTTGTCGGCTGGCAGGCATGAGATACAGGCCTGGTTCAGGGATGAAAACAACAGAGACCTGATCGGGGCCTACTATGTCAGAATGGAAAAGTTGTAAGCCAGTGAATAGAAAAAATTAACGCTTTGATTCATTTAAAAAAAAAGATATGAAAAATATCCTTGTTATAGGTAGTTCCAATGTAGACCTCATCGCAAAAGTAAAAGATTTTCCGCTTGAGGGAGAAACCATTGTTGCTCAATCCTTTTTTCAGGCGATGGGGGGTAAAGGGGCTAATCAGGCCATGGCCGCCCATAAACTCGGCGGTAAGGTCAATTTTATCACATGTGTAGGCAGTGACCCCTATGGTAAGGATATGCTGGATTATTTTTACCGCAATGGATTGAATACCGAGGGGTCTAAAATCGTATATGGCGTCCCTTCCGGTACCGCCATGATCCTTATTAATCAAAAGGGGCAAAATTGCATCGTCATTACTCCGGGAGCCAACAACAAACTCAACCTTGACCATATTCGCCAGGTCAGAGGAGTTATTCAGCAAGCCGATATTATTTTGTTGCAAATGGAAATACCTTACGAAAGTGTAAAAACAATTTGTAAACTGGGCCATGAACAAGGCAAACAAATCATCCTCAATGTGGCTCCCGCAAAACCTCTGGACGTGGCAACCCTGAGTTACATTGATGTATTGGTGGTCAACGAAACAGAGGCGGAAACCATTACCGGGAAAACAATTGTCAGAGGGGAGGAAAAGACAATAGCCGAAGAGTTGTTGAAAAAAGGCCCTACCAGCGTGGTTTTGACCATGGGTGAAGAGGGCTGTATTTATATGGATAAAAAAACTTTTTTAGAAGTTGGTATTTTTGAAGTTATTGCAAAAGACACTACCGGAGCAGGCGACGTATTCTGCGGGGCCATCGCTGCCGGGCTTTCCAACGGCAATAGTTGGGAGCAAATTCTTGAATTTGCCTCAGCGGCTTCAGCCCTTTGTGTGACCGTAGAGGGAGCACAACCTTCCATTCCTACTGTCGAAGAAGTTCATCGGCTCATGAAAGAAAATGTAACCCCAAAGGCGAACCAAAACACTTAGAAGGAATCTTAGAGGCCTTCTTCATTAATTAAAAGCAACCAAATATGAAAAGAATAATCTATCCAGTGGCTATCGCCATAGTTTTTCCCATTATGTATTGTCAACCGGCGGAAGTTGTTCAGGAGGAGGTCATGATCGAAATGTCAAAGGCCAGACTGAAGGATAAGATCAAAGGAGCCTGGGCGGCACAAACCATAGGGGTCACCTTTGGCTTACCGATCGAATTTGAATATAACTCTACGATGGTCCAGGATAATCAAAAAATTCCCTGGCACGATTCTTCCATGTACGTAATGTACCGAGACATACCCGGCACTTATGATGATATTTACATGGATCTTTCTTTCATGCAGGTGATCGAAGAAAAAGGAGTAGATGCGCCCGCCCAGGATTTTGCCAACTCCTTTGCCAATGCGGATTACAAATTGTGGTTTGCCAACCAGACCGCTCGCTACAACATCCAAAACGGGCTCACGCCACCCGAAAGCGGCCACTGGCTTAATAATCCGTGCGCCGATGATATCGATTTTCAAATTGAGGCTGACTTCGCAGGGCTGATGGCGCCGGGTATGATCAACTCGGCAGTAGAGATCTGCGATAAGGTCGGTCATATTATGAACTATGGAGATGGATACTATGGCGGGGTATTTGTGGCGGCTATGTACGCCCAAGCCTTGGTTTCCAATGAGGTAAGTGATGTGAAGGATATTGCAAAAAAGGCCCTCCAGACCATTCCGGCTGAGAGTAAATTCGCCCAATGCATCAGTGATGTTATTCGCTGGTATGAAGAAAATCCAGACGACTGGAAGGCTACCTGGTTTAAAACCAGTCGGAAGTGGGGAGTGGATATTGGCTCCCCCCTCGGCGTATTTCGTCCGTTTAACATCGATGCTAAAATCAATGCAGCCTGGGTGACGCTAGGTTTGTTATACGGCAATGGGGATTTTACCCGTACTTTTGAGATCGCTACAAGATGTGGGGATGATGCCGATTGTAATCCGGCCACTGCCGGAGGCATACTGGCCGCCATCGTAGGCTATGAAAATATTCCCGAATTCTGGACCCAGGGCATCGAAAAGGTGGAAAACCTCCCCTTTATGGGAACAAATATCTCCCTGATCGATGCCTATGACATGTCTTACCGGCATGCCGAAGACATGATCCAAAGAAACGGGGGCACTGTGGGCGAGGATAAGATTCAGATCAAGGTGCAGCAACCCAAAGAAGTCCCCCTGGAAATTGCATTCGAAGGCCACCATCCCGTGGCTTCCATAACGCCCCAAAAACAGGATGACGAAATTACCTTTGAATTTGAGGGCATCGGTTTTGCCGTGGCCGGACCGCCCAATTTGAGAGATATGGGAGAGCGGAATCACGTTTTTGAAACTCAGATGTATATCGATGATCAATTGGTCGAGACCGTCATGCTGCCCACGGCCACCAATAAACGCCGGTTCCCCCCATTTTTTAAATACCAGTTGCCCAAAGGCAAGCACCAGGTGCAAATCAAAATAATGAATCCGGTGGATCACGCAGATGTTCAGGTCAGCCATGTCATTATTTATGATGATCAACCTTACGATGTAAATCTCTAATCAGTAAAACCAAATTTTTTCAATGGCAAAAATGGACACTAGACGCTGTATCTTGCTTGCCTGTATTATTCTATTTGCATTTACAGGCTGCGAGAAAAAAGAAAAGCCGCTAAACGTTGTGTTATTTTTGGTGGATGACCTGGGGTGGCGGGATATAGGCTGTTACGGCAGTACGTTTTATGAAACTCCACATGTAGATCGCTTAGCCCAACAAGGACTTCGGTTCACCAATGCTTATGCAGCCTGTCATGTATGTTCTCCCACCCGGGCCAGTATTCTGACAGGGAAAAATCCAGCCAGGATCAATCTAACTGATTGGCTGCCGGGGAGAAAAGATTTTGATTTTCAAAAGCTGAAAAATGTCCCCATTAATCAGCACCTGCCTTTTGATGAAGAAACGATCGCTGAACGTCTTCAGTCGGAAGGCTATCAAACTGCTATTTACGGAAAATGGCACCTGGGGGAGGACCCTTCCGGTCCTTTGAGCCACGGTTTTGATTTGCAAGTACCCGATTGGAACAAAGGCTGGCCCCTCAGCTATTATCATCCTTTTGAACTGGAGGGCCTTCAGGGGGAACATGGCGACTATTTAACCGATGTACTGACCACTGAAGCCCTGTCCTTTATCGAAGATAACAAAGAAAGGCCCTTCTTCCTGTACCTTTCCCATTTTGCCGTCCATGATCCGATCCAGGGGCCAAAAGATCTGATCGAAAAGTATGATAAAAAGCGGTTGAAAATGTCCTATTCCGGGCCGGCTTTCACCCTGGAAGGAAATCCGGATGGCAGCATTGTTTTTTCTCAAAAGGAAAAGGATAGTTTAATGCACTTAGCCGCTTATGATGGTTATTCCGTTTTGCCGCATGATATGGTGAAAATTAAGCAGCATCAGGACAATGTGCAGTTTGCCGGTATGGTGGAGAGTATGGATGCAAGCCTGGGACGGGTAATGGAAAAACTGGAGGATCTGGGGCTTGAGGAAAATACAGTCATCATTTTCTATTCCGATAATGGTGGGATGTCGTCGGCCAATTTTTATAATCCGGATCGGACCGTTCCGGCCTCCAACCTGGACAAAGCCTTTTCTACCTCCAATTTACCGCTCCGTGGCGCCAAGGGCTGGCTGTACGAAGGCGGGATCAGGGTACCGCTGATCATAAAATGGCCGGGAACACAGGTGGAAGGGACTACCTGTGAGGCGCTAGTCAACAGTCCTGACCTTTATCCTACTATACTGGATATGCTGGGCCTTCCATTATCTCCGGAACAGCATGCCGATGGCTTGAGCCTGACTCCATTGTTTGACAAAAATCAGAATTTGGATCGGGAAGCCTTGTACTGGCATTTTCCGCATTACAGTAATCATGGAATGCAAAGCCCCGGAGGCGCGATAAGGCTGGGGCCTTATAAGCTGATCGAATATTTCGAGAACCATACCGTACAATTATTTGATCTGGAAAATGACATAGCCGAGGCCCATGACCTCTCAAAAGAGCGTCCGGCCAAGGTAAAGGAGCTTCAGGCTAAATTGAAATCCTGGAGGGAAAGTGTAAACGCCCGGATGATGGAAGAAAATCCTGCTTATGATGCAGAGAGATAATACCTATTAAATAACCTTATTAATCATCATCAATGTATATTGTAGAAAGTTACTCCTTAGCCGTGTTGTTCTGTTTCATTACCATGCTCTGCTGGGGGTCCTGGGCCAACACGCAGAAGCTAGCCGGTAAAACCTGGCGGTATGAATTATTTTACTGGGATTATGTCATTGGTGTACTGTTGCTTGCCCTTATTTTTGGCTTTACCCTCGGCAGCTTTGGCGAGGAAGGACGACCTTTTTTGACCGATTTGCAGCAAGCCAGCTGGAAAAATATTGGTTCGGCTTTTTTAGGAGGTATTATTTTTAACGCCGCCAACATACTTTTATCCACCGCCATCGCCATTGCGGGGATGGCCGTAGCTTTTCCAATAGGAATTGGGATAGCTTTGGTCCTGGGCGTGATCATCAACTATTTTGGAAGTCAGCAGGGTGATCCTTTATACCTGTTTTTAGGGGTTTTCTTAATAGCTGTCGCTATCGTGATCAATGCGGTAGCCTACAAAAAAATATCGGGCGCCAAAACCAAGGTGACAACCAAGGGGATTTTGGTGTCCTGTATTGCTGGGGTGTTGATGTCCCTGTTCTATCGCTTCATCGCCGCCTCCATGGATTTGAATGATTTCAATAATCCCGCTGTAGGACTGATGACACCCTATACGGCCGTGGTGGTATTTTCCATCGGTATTTTCCTCAGTAATTTTGTGTTTAACACCTTATTGATGAAAAGGCCCATAAGCGGAGAGCCTACCAGCTATAAAGCCTATTTTAGCGGTAAATTTTCCATCCACATGGTAGGTGTTCTGGGCGGTTTGATCTGGGGCATAGGCAATTCCCTGAATTTAATCGCAGCAGGGAAAGCAGGTCCAGCCATTTCCTATGGGTTAGGACAGGGCGCCACCCTGATAGCGGCCTTATGGGGAGTATTCATCTGGCAGGAATTCAAAGGGGCCGGCAAGACTACGAATTTATTGCTGGTCATTATGTTTATACTGTTTGTCGGTGGCATAACCTCTATTATCATCGCCGGCCTTTAGTTGGAGGTATGGTGATGGGCTATAGCAGATTCATTTTTGCATGATATCGGCATAATTAAGAAGGAAAAGGAGGGCAACTCCACCAATGCGCTCGTCTGGCCCGCAGCTCACCAAAAGGCCGGATGGCTTTTGCTGAACAGATGCCTGTCCTGTCCCAAATATGGGCAAAAACCAGGTTCGTGGCGGTCTCCAGGCCGCCCCACGCATCTACTGGCAGTCTCCCGACTGCTAACCCTACCAGCTTCCCACCTAACAGTGTTTTAGGTGGCAGTCTGTAGACTGCCACGAACGTCTGTAGACTGCCACGAACGGGCGGGATATTGAGAGTAGACGTAAGCGTCCGAGCAACTGCATCTTGTAAGGCCGATTTGGTTGTCTGACCTTTAC
>CAZJQS010000016.1:0-90124 GCA_964548175.1 uncultured Saprospiraceae bacterium | reverse complement strand
GATTTTCTTCGGCAAAAAACTCAAAAAATAAAATTATTTAAGCCGAGCAAACCTGCCGGCCGTCAGGCAGGAGGAGCGACTGACTTTTTACACAACCCCTCAAATAATAATAACTGAATTTCCCCGCCCGCTTTCGGGAGGTTCGCTGTTTATGTCATTAGTTCCAGCCCATGATCTGAGTCAGGTTCGGGTTGATCAGTATCTGTGTAGCAGGAACCGGGCGGTAGTAATATTTAGGTTCAACGAAAGTACCTCTTTCGTTTACTGTTTGAACCGTACCGCTGGTTTCGTTTTCCAGATAAACGCCGCCGTCACCGTCAGGAAGGCTGGCTCTGTAATAGATCAGCTGAACGCCCAGGGAATTCACCTCTTTATCAGGGCCGGCAGGGATGGTTTCGGAAACGTCTATCAGGATGATGTCTTCCACGCCGTCACCCGTCAGGTCGTACTTGCCCAGGCTTGGGAAGTACAGGCCTTCCGGTTCTTTTTCCAGCAGTTTGCCGGCAGACCAGCGCGTCAGGTCATCAAACCGATAGCCTTCCAGGGCCATTTCGATCCGGCGTTCTCTGCGAATCTCCAGGATCATCGGGTCTGTTACCTGAGGGAATCGAGCCTGCTGAACCAGGTCTATTTTGGTGCCCATCGTCAGGTGAGGCATACCTACGCGATCTCTGAGTTGGTTGATGCTGATGTCCAGATCGTTCTGTGTCAACTCACCCAGCTCTGCCCTGGCTTCTGCGTAGATAAGCAGGATCTCCGCGAAACGGACAACGGGGAAGTCAACATCCTGGATAACGGCCTGATCGGTGGAGTTTACATAACCCTTGATCTGGTGGTAGCCGGAGAAGTTTTTGTTTAATTGCTGGACATAGATGCCCCCACCCTGTGCATAAGTGCCGGTGCGGATCAGTTCCCAACCCGGAAAAGCATAAGTCTGGGATAAACGGGGATCGCGATTCTGAAACTCTTCTACAAACTGGTGGGTCTCATAGCCAGGTTGTTCGGAGTAGTAAGTACCGTCAGCCATCAGGTAAGCCTGCAATAAGTCACGACTAGGCGACACCTCATAGTTGCCGAAGATGGTCTCTGAGTTACCGCTGTTCTTTACCTGGAACTGGTTGATGTTCGTGAAGATCACCTCCGGGTTGCTGGTCAGATCACCGGAAACAAAGAGGTTGTAGTAGTCCATATCAGGATTTCCTGTGCTGTAGACATCATACCTGCCGCTGTCCATGATCTGTTTGGCCTGGTCTCTGGCGATCTGCAGGTATTCGTTAGCGGTATTCTGGAGGTTAAGCTCAAGATGGTATTTTCTGAACGTACCTTCGTATAGAGCAGCGCGGGCCATTTCGGCTTTAACCAACATTTTGTGGATGGCGCCGCTAGGCTGGTTTTCGAATACATGATCTACTGCAAACTGGAAATCTTCAAAGATCTTGCCTACGACGAAATCGCGAGGATCACGGCTTTTGAACAAAGCTTCCTCATCGCCGGTCTCGATCACCTTGTCATACCACGGAACGTCAGAGTAACGCTTAACCATGTCCATGTAGAAAGTGGCTCTGAAATAACGGGCCAATCCTTCGAAATGTGCTTTATTTTCAGCGGGAATATCGGCTCTTTCGAAGTTTTCCAGGAACAGGTTAATGGTGCGTAGCCTGCCCCAGTTCCAGCCTCCCTGAACTGTTGTAGCGTTGGGACTGGTTACCATCATGGTCTTTAATTCCGTGTTGCCGGTATTGGCCATATTATCGGTAGTCAGATAACCGTCATTCTGATACGTACCTGTATTGGGAAAACTATACAGGTTGTTGATGTAAAGGTTGAGATCGTCTTCGGTGTTGAAAAAGTTTTCGGTGCCGATCTGCGTCTCAGGAAAACGATCCATAAATTCATCGTTACAAGAAGTAAGGATGAAGATCGCTATGATTAGGAATGAAAGAGAACTAAGCTTTTTCATGATAAATAAGTTTCTCGTTTGTTTAAGATTAGAAAGTGATGTTCACACCCACCGCATAACGACGCTGGAATGGATAGGCGAAACCGGAGCCTGCTCCGCGACCTGCGCCTACGGCAGGGTTGAATCTGGCGCTTACAGCATCGGTAATGGCTTCAGGATCGTAGAATTCGCTTACGCCTGACCATTCCGCCAGGTTTTCACCGGTAATGAAGACTCTGAATCTGGCAATGTTGATCCTTTCGGTTAATGAAGCAGGAAGCGTATAGCCAATAGTCAGGTTCTTTACGCGCAGGTAAGAAGCGTCTAAGAGGTGTGCAGTTTGCGGGATGGCTAAGCCTTGAGACTGATCGATGCGCTCGCCCAGGTTACGGTCAGCCAACCAAGCCTGTAGGTGGGGAAACGGTGCATCCAGGTTCTGATCCGCTAAGCCCATATTTAAATAAGCCTGAGAGTGCTTTGCTCTTTGCTGAGGAGAATCGGCCTGTGCTTTGTAGAAATCTAAAGTGTGCACCTGTCCGCCTTCGTAAGGCTGCTGATAGAAGCTCCAGTACAGATAATCCACAGGGTAGTAGTCCCTGTCAGCAATACCCTGGAAGAAGGCGCTGAAGTCAAAGCCGTTCCAGTTGAAGGACATGTTCAGACCGAACTGGAGCCTCGGCATAAAGTTACCGATGACTTTAAGGTCCCCTGGGTTGTCAACGGTCAAAGCTCCTTTGTTGATCACACCGTCGCCGTTCTGGTCTACATATTTGGGCCAGCCGGGAACGATAGAAAGTGCACCCCACGGAATAATAGCCGTCTGATCTAAAGCATCGATCTCATCCTGGCTTTGGAACAATCCATTGCTTTCCAGACCCCATATCTCGCCCAGCTCCATACCTTCATAAAACTGTGTCAGGCGGTTGTCCGGGTTGTCAAAACGCGTGATGAAAGAACGGCTGTCAGACAAGATACCCCGGATGTTGAAGCTCATTGGCTTGCCAAGCACCTCTACAGAATTGCGGTATTCTAAAGACAAGTCCCATCCTTTGGTTTCCAGGTCGGCTGCATTTTCCTGGGGTTCGGAGGCGCCCAGTACGTCCGGCAAGTCTTTACCTAAAGTCAACATCCCTTGTGTGTTACGCTGGAAGATGTCAAAGTTGATGGAGAAGCGGTCTTCAAACAAACCCAGGTCAATACCAAAGTTCAGAGTAGAAACGTCCTCCCAGGAGTAGTTAGAAGAAACCAGGGCGGGAGGAGTGATGCGCTGAGGAATTTCTCCGCCGATGATGTAACGGCCCTGAGCGGCAGACATGGATGGAATATAGCCGTAGGCGCCTACTGACTGGTTACCCAGAGCACCGTAAGAAGCGCGCAACTTCAGATGGCTGATCTTGTCAATATCGAAAAAGGATTCCTTATCCACACGCCAAGCAGCTGAAGCTGATGGGAAGAAACCAAAGCGATTGTCGGAAGGAAAACGAGAAGAACCGTCATAACGGCCGTTGAATTCCACGATATACTTGTCCCGGAAAATGTAGTTGATCCGGCCGAAAACACCACGGATCGCCCAGTCTTCAATGAATTCACCAACCTCGTCTTCACCGGTAGCCAGCGCAATGGTCGGAAGTGAAGCAGAGATTATGTCGAAGCGATCCGCCCAGAATCTCTCCGTGCGGAAGAACTCCTGGTTGAAACCACCGATAACCGTGATGTTGTGATCGGCGCCGACCTGCTGGTTGAAGGTTCCATATATGTTAAATACGTCGTAACGGTCGAAAGTGACGTCCCGGTAAGCTCTGTTGTCGCCTTGCTCGCGAACATCATTCGGGCCGTAGCCGATCAGATACCTTGTTTGGTACCAATCCCAGTTCGTCGTTCCTCTCCTTATAGTAAATTCTGTGTTTACCTTAAAGGCATCAGGAATTAGCCTCAATTCGGCCGAGAAAGTAGACTGGAAGCTGTTGTAGCTGGTCTCGGAAAGGCCGCCGTCAGTCAGCTGAGCAGCTTCGAAACCTACGTCCGTATTGGCCCAGGTACCGTCAGGGTTCATGTCATGGCCAACGGGGTCCAGGTTAAGAATGTCAAACATGGAGTAGTAGCTCGGTCTTTCTCTCAGGGTAGAAGACAAGAAGGTGTTGTTGCCGATCGTCAGCCAGTCGTTTACATCGAAGTTGATCTTACCCCTGACAGAGTAGCGGTCGAAGTAATCATCAGCCAGCCGTAGCGCCCCGTTGAAGCGGTTGTAACCACCTGCAAGATAGTAATTGGCATTTTTCGAGCGACCGCTGATGCTCAGGTTGTGATCCTGGGAAAAGGAATTATCCGCCAGGAAGTGCTCGGTCCAGTCCTGATTACCCATGTATTCCCAAAGCCCGGGGCTGTTGGGGTTTTCTCTCACTGCAGGAGAACTAGCGGGATTGTCGGAACGTTCCCTGGCCCACTGGTAGGTTTCATCACTAAAGTTCTGGTTGTCCCAGGGCGTATTGTCAGAAGAGATCTCTTTAATTCTCAGGTAGATGTAGGGGTCAGTCACCCTATTGGAAATAACGGTCGGGCTGCTCAGGGACAGGTTGTTGCTGTAAGTCACCTGGGCGCCTTCCTGGGTGCCGTCTTTGGTAGTGATCAGCACTACGCCGAAGGAAGCCCTTGCTCCGTAGATGGCTGCAGCAGAAGCATCCTTGATCACAGAGATCTTAGCAACATCCTGAGGAGCGATGCGGTTCAGCTCGATCGGATCCACCGGTACGTTGTCCACCAGGATCAGCGGCTCACCGCCGTTAATAGAGGTAAAACCGCGGATGTTGAAGGTAGCGGCCTGGCCAGGAGCACCGCTGTTAAAACCGATGTTCAGGTTCGGCGCCAATCCCTGAAGACCCTGCGCCAGGTTCATGATCGGGCGGCTCTCCAGTTGCTGTACGTCAATGGCGTCAACGGCGCCCGAAAGGTTTTCTTTTTTTTGCGTTCCATAACCTACGACGACGACTTCTGAGAGGCCGACGGCGTCCGGTTTCATGTTCAGGTCGATGGTCGTTCTGCCGTTAATACTGACTTCTTCCGAGGTCATACCAACGTAAGAAAAAACCAGGATCCCGTCAACCGGAGCCTCGATGGTATAAATCCCGTCGATGTCCGTAACGGTGCCCGTAGTCGTTCCCTTTACCATTACGGTAACACCAGGGAGCGGCATGTTCTCTTCACTGTCCATTACCGTACCGGAAATGGAAACAGTAGTGGATTGAGCGCTCAGATTAAACGCTCCCATAAACAGAAAAGCCGCGGTCAGTACTAAATTCCGAACCGACAAAGCTCTGATAGTGAGTGATTTGGAGGTTTTCATTATTAATGAATTTTGTTAAAAACTATTGGAAGCTAAGTTCGCTCTTTAGCCTATATTTTGAATAAGCATTCAATTAAGTTTCTATTAAGTTTATGTAAAAAAATTGAATAGTCATTCAATAATTATTAATGTATATTTTACAAACGGTCATCAGTGTTTAACCATCAAAAAAGGCGTTGACTTTTTGTGAATTTTTTGACTGATTATTCAACTAATTTTTTCAAATTTGTCCGTGAAAGTTAACAGCTTGCATGGCGCAGGCCGGAAGAGGTGGACGACGGATAGGATAGGCAGGGTTCGATTTTATTTTGTATTTTACAGAAATGAAAATTATTGACTATAGGGTTGTGTGAAATGATCCTGCACGACGCCTTGAAACTAATTTTGTTCGAAAACATAACAACAGTGCCTAAGAAAAGCATACGCGAACAACGAAAGTCAGAGATCATTAAGGCCTTCTATGTCGTAGCCAAAAAAGAAGGGTTGGAGAATACTTCAATTGCTAAGGTGGCGGATCAGGCAAAGATCAATCCCAGCCTAGTAATGCACTACTTTAAGACCCGTGAGGAATTGCTTCTTGCCTTGAATGATTTCATCCTTGAGCGGTATCTTCAGATCTACAAGGTTAATAGTCCTATTGTGGATACCAGAGAAAAGCTGATCCAAATAATCGAGAATTTATTTTCCCGAAAATGGAACCGGCTGTTTGACGATGGGGTATTCTATAGTTGCTATGCACAGATCTACCGAAATGAAAAGTTTAAGGAAAGCTTTAAAAAGCTGCACGATCAATTGCACGCTGCCCTGCAGGATGCCCTGGATGAAGCAGTGGAAAATGGAGTACTGCATTATGAAAATACGCGGGAACTGTCCGTCAATATTTTTGCCCTGGTTGACGGAGCATATTATTACCTCGGGCTGGTGGACGATAAGGAGGAATTCAAAAAGCGACTGGATACTTACCGCCGTCTTGCGATCGGCATGCTTAGTGTAGAGGTAAAGGTCTAGCGTTTGAGTATCTTCACAAGGGCATACAGAGCGATAACTCCCCAAACCGCATTGACGACAAGGGTCGGCATATCCGATAAGTTAACAGCATTGATGACCAGGCAGATTCCGCCCAAGGCGTTCATCAAATGATAGGGGCCTCTTTCGGATGATAACCAACCCAATACCAGGAAGAAATAAGCAAAGATAAAGAGCAGGGCGCCCAGCCAGCCGATCATCTCATAAATTCCCATTTTTCTTTTTTTCTCAAAAATAAAGGTTCGAGCGATAAATCTGTATTAAGTTTTTGTTACGCTTTGAGACGCTAAAAAAATCCCACCGGCTATTTCTTATTTTTATCGCTTCAATTTTCAGGTCGGCTGGAAACAAGTCCAGTGTCCATCAGCGTCAAAAAAAGAAAACATGAAAGTTTATTCCGGCGCCTCTCTGATTGCAGGCGTTTTTCTTTTCGCCCCATTCACTCTCTTTTCCCAGCTTGATTCCTGGGATTCCGACCAGGACGCCATGCCCAACGGCTGGGAATATCATCGCGACCTGAACATAGACGACCCCAGCGACGCCTGGGATGACCCTGACGGAAACGGCATCTGCAATGTCTTTGAGTACTTTCTCGGGGCACATCCTCAACGACCGGAACAGCCGAATATTCTTTATTACACCGGCGACACTTCTCTGGAAGATTTCATCCGAAGCGCTCCCAGGGGATCGGTGATCCGTATACCTGAAGGAGAATACCCGCTCAACTATAATTATGAAACTTTCAGCACTGCTCCCCGAATCATGATCCAGGGAGGCTGGAATGCCGATTTTACCGAACAGGACCACTGCAAATACCCGACTATTCTGAATGGGGGTAAAAAAGGCGCCATCTTCGAATTCCTCATCGCTTCAGAAAATTCTGCCTCGCTCATCCTGGACGGGCTAACGCTTACCAATGCCACCAAAGGCGCGATCAGCTTCATCAGTTACATGCCTAAAGCCCAATTGATGCTGGCTAATTGCACGTTGATCGAAAACGAAGCCAGTCGGTTTTCCGCCATCGTTCGTTTTGAAGAAGGGGAAAACACCCTCCTGTCCGATTTCATCATGATCAATACGACCATAGCAGAGAATAAGGGCACCGGTGTACGGGTTTTGCAGCACGCCAACTGGACCAACTGCAAGATCCTGCATTCCCTGATCGCGCTGAATGACTATGCCGAAAATGATGCAGGAACCCAGGCTTCCGGTTATGGCTTCAGCTATCAGCCGGCGTCTGATTCACTGCTGCATGTGCAGGTCAACAACTCCATCTTCTGGGACAACGCCAATGCTGACGTATATTTTGATGATCCCGATAAAAAAGCAGTAGAAGTGAACAGCAGGCATAATCTTTACGGCAATATTAAAAGGGATACTGGCTCTTCGCCTTTTTTTACGAAATTCGACCGCAGCCAGGATCCTTTGCTCATTAAAGATGCTTCCGGCTATTTCTTCGTGGATCAACGCAGCCCGGCCCTTAGTTCCGGCATTAACATCGGCTTTACCAATAACGAAAATCCGGATATTGGTATTCTCAGCTGCGCGAATTCATTGTCGACGAGTGTATCAGAAAAAGGGGTGGCGACCAGCTCTTTCCTCCTCTATCCCAATCCCGTTGAGGAGCAACTGTTCCTGGAATGGGAGCTGCAAAAAGCAGCCTTCGTCAAGCTGGAGATTTATAATGTTCTCGGACAGTTGCAATCCACCTTTGACCTTGGCGATCGGCCGGCCGGGAAACAGCAGGTGAGCGTTGCAGTTGAAGGATTGCAGGCAGGAGCTTATCTAGCAAGCTTGATGGTGGATGGTTATCCAACAGGGATAGTAAGGTTGGTGAAGTGGTGATAAGATAAAAGGCTTGTCCATAATTGGTATTGAGGTATGCGGAGTATCTTTTTTTTATCTTCTAGCGATTAGGGAACAGGAGTCAAGAAAAAGAAAAGGGGCAATCCTCATGAAGAGGATCGTCCCTTTTTGGGCGGAGATGTTACCTGCGGCTGACGAGTCAGGCCGCAAGCAATCTCTCGCCGCACGGGATGAACCGTGAATCCGTTTGAGTTCATTTCGGTTAGATCAACTCTTTTGCCCTTTGACAGGGTAATCTGTGCATCAGCAATGTTCCGTGTTGGTGTTTGAATGTTCCGGATCGCATGGATACCGGAATAGTTCAATTGACAAATTCGACACTGGGTTGCAGGGCAGCAGAAGATTTTGTCGAACTCAGGCTGTTAGTCTGACCACTAAGCCGACCGGGACTGTAGGATATAGCTGCACACCTCTTCATCCAACAGCCTGTCAGGAAATTCACCGGCAGAATAATTTTTGCAGCCTGGGTAGGCTTGCGAAAAAACGGGCCGATTTCAGTTACCAAAGTTCAAAGAACAAAATGTGACAACACTTGCGTGTCAACCGATGATCCCGTTCGGGTGGAGATGATACCCGCAGCCCGACGGATCGAGCCGCAAGTAATCTCTTGCCTCACGGGAAGACCTCGATCTTCATCTTGGTCCGGGTTTTTCAATCAGTTGCCTGATTGAAATGCACCTGTTAGATTCCCGTATGTTCTATCAAGTGCGCAATACAAATATGCATCAGTTTGGCTATGTGTACAAATTTTAAAATTTAATATGGGTTAAGTTGTAAACAGCGGAATGTTATTTTAACATTTAAAGTAGCTTTAATGTGTGGATAAGTCCGGAAAAGGTTGTTGAAAAGCGGGAAATGTTGTGGAGAAGTTGTGGGGATTTTTTTTGAAATTATTTTAATTTTTCCATCACCACTCCCAGCATTACTTCCACCCCCCTTTCCACGTCCTCCATTTTCGTATATTCCTTCACATTGTGGCTGATCCCTCCCACGCTAGGCACAAAAACCATAGCAGTCGGACACACCGCCGCCATCATCTGGGCGTCATGACCGGCCCCGCTGGGCATGCGGCGGGTCGAAAAATTCAACGCTTTGGCTTTCGCTTCGATTAGATCCACCATATCCGGGTCAAAATGGACAGGGGGAAAGCGGACGAGCACTTTTTTTTCGAAGTGTAATCCTTCTGAGTTGGCCATTTCTGCGACGAAGGCGTCCAGTTCTGTTTGGGCTTCTTCCAGGGTATCGGCATCCGTATTGCGCAGGTCGACGATCACCCTGGCTTTTTCTGCCATTACGTTGATCAGGTTGGGATACAATTCTATAAGCCCTACGGTTCCTACCTGGTTACCGGCGATGCTGAAGGTGAGTTTGCGGACAAAATGGCCGATCGAAGCGGCTGCATAGCCGGCGTCCTTACGTAAATGCATAGGGGTGGTGCCCGCATGATTGGCTACTCCATGAAGCATATACTCGGTCCAGTTAATACCCTGCACCATTTCCACGGCGCCGACATGGAGCTTTTCTTGTTCCAGAAGAGGACCTTGTTCAATGTGCAATTCCAGGAAACTATCCACCGGAAAGGAACCGCAGGGCGCATCGCCCCGATAGCCGATACGCGATAATTCACTTTCCACAGTAGCTCCCGAGCCGTCGACCGCAGTGGCGTCCAGCAGCGATCGGGCATCCTTTATTTTACTGAAACCCAGACTGCCCATCATATCGGGCGTAAAACGGACCCCTTCTTCGTTCGTAAAGTTGGCAACGGCGAAGGGTTTTTCGGTCTGGATGTTATTTTCATTCAATACCTCAGCGATCTCCAGGCCGGCAATGACGCCCAGACTGCCGTCGTAGAGGCCTCCTGTGCCGACCGTATCCAGGTGAGAGCCGACCATCACAGGCGGCACATCTAGCCGGCCTGCCCGAATGCCGAACATGTTACCCAGTTCATCGACGATTATATCCAGCCCCAGGGCTTGCATTTGGTCTTTCAGCCAATCTCGGGCTGCCTTGTCTTCATCGGTCAGCGCCAGGCGACAAACGCCGCCTTCAGGAAGGGCGCCGATCTGGCCAAGTTCTTTGATCCGTTGTTGTATCCGGGGAGGATTGACCATAATTTTTCTTTGATTCATAGTTTTTTTGTTCTAAAGCTGAAAAGTCTTTTTTCCCTGTCAGATGCTGAACGTTATGGGGGATGTGTTCGATGTCTCAGCTTCACCTTTTGATCTTCAACAGATGATTAATACTTTCTTCAGTAAATCACATCGGGATCAATTTTGCGGGATTGCCGCCAATGATGGCCCTGTCATGATGTTTTTTGGGTAAAAAACAGGAAGATACAAAATGCAGGAATATGGAACCTGCCGGCCTAACGATTTAAGTTTTGAAATAATCCATTAAGTATTGGATTTGGAGCGCCGTAACTGACCACTTTCACCAGGAGGGGTATTTGGGAAAATTTATGCAGCGCATTTTCCAGGGCATCCAGTATCCATTCCATTTTATTTCCAAAAGCCCCTCCACCGAGTAACGTCAGGAAAACGGTCCGGTTGCCGGTATTGGCCATATTTATGGAAGCGGCATGAAAGGTAGCCTCATAGGCGGCTTCCAGCACCAGCCTGGCAAAGCCTTCCCAGAGCGTGTGAGGATGCATGGAGTAGGCTACCGGCAGAGCTGAGCAGAAGGCCTGAGTAACGAGATGCCGACAGTTGCCCAGCGTTACCTGGGTATTCCACTGAAGACCAATGCGCAGTTGCTGGCGTAGCTCGTCCTTAGCAGGCGCTTCCATTTTCTCTATCTGATCATGAACTGTACGGAGCCCATCCAGGGAGGGGATAACATAGCCGTTTTGCATGCGCCAGTATTGCTGGTTATCATTGCCGAGTATTTTTCCCATATCTTCCAGACAATCGACCTGATGATCCGCCGTCTGGCCGGTTTTTCCATTTACTTCGACAAAATAGTTGCGGTAGATGGTGCCCGCTCCTGCGGCTATGGCGCAGGCAGGGCCCTGTGTAGGATCGTTTTCATAAATACCTACGCCCATTTCTGGGGTGTACTGGGGGGACAACATCTCCAAAAGGTTAAATTGAGAGGCTACCTGGAAAAAGGCGCCTGCGTTTTGAGGATCCTGATGAAGCACCTGGACATCAGCGACAATTTCCTCAATGTTTAAACGTCCTTCCGGAAGGAGGAGCTGACTGCTGCGCTGTCTCAATTCCTTCAGACTGGGTGTTTCTAATGGACCATATATCCAGGAGCGGCCGTTAACCTTTGAAGAAAGGCTTTTGCCTTTCAAGGTCAGCTGAGCCCTGACCTGGTCAGGAGCTATTTCTTTGAAACCGGTCAATTCTTCGAACCACATAAAAAAAATTTTCTTTGGAAGACTTGCCCAGACCACAAAATATCAATTATACCCTGACCGAGCCACAGCAGGAAGAGTGGATGAAAAAGAGTAGAAGGAATATATTTTCCCTTCTTTTAAGGCCACCAGTTAATCTCCATTACTTATCACTCATCAACTCCAACAACTCTTCCAGGCGATCGAGTATTCCATCCGGTTGGGCGGAATGCAACTGTTTTTTAGTATGTGCACCGGTCGTAATGCCTAAGACCAGTCCGCAGCCTACCGTTCTTCCTTCTTCAATATCGATAATGGCGTCGCCTACCTTAGCCACTTGTTTGGGATCATTGATATCGAACGCATGCATGGCTTTGTGGATCATATCAGGAAAGGGGCGTCCTCGTTCGACTTCATCGCTGGTAATGGTAAGGTCGATCAGGGGATTATTTTTCCAGCCCAGTTTTTCAAGCAGTTGGTCGGCTGTTTTTCTGGAATATCCTGTATTGAGAACCACTTTAATGCCTCTGTTGTGTAGCTCCTGAAAGGTATAGGAAGCGCCGGGTTGCTCTTTGATCTCTGCTGCCTCATAAGCTTTATCAAGCATTTGGACGAATTGGCTGTGGATGTTCTCGATCTCTTGTTCGCTGACTTCGATCTGCATTTTTTCAAGGACATCTTTCACGGCTTCCAGTTTGGCCTTGCCTGCGCCTTCGCGCAATACAAGTTCGAGAGAAGCATCATATCCAGCTTCATTAATGGCTTTTTGAACGGTGCGGTAAACCAGTTGGTCTTCGTCCACTGTAGTTCCTGCCATATCGAAAACGACTAATTTGATCATGATTATACGAATAATTTTGAAGGAAACCCAAAAAAGGCATTGACGTTTTCTTCGGCCAGGGCGGGCCCTGCGGTCATACCCTTGCCGCCGATGCCCGTAACAATATGGATTTTATCCTCGATGTGATGAATAAAAATATCCTTTGTTTTACATTGGCTGTAGAATCCGAACCAGGCCAGTTGGATTCTCCACTTTTGCAGGTTAAAGATCTTCATCGCTTCATCTATGATGCAGCGATTGATCTCGTTATTAAGGTCAAAACCGAGTTTGTCGGCATGGATTGCATCCTGGTATTCGTGGGAATCTCCAATGATGATGGAACCGTCTTCTGTTTGTTTAAATAAAATGTGGATGCCCCAGTCTTTAACGAGGCTGTTGATGGACTCTCTGGCTTTGATCTCTGCATAAGAAGGACATTCCCGGAAGCTCTCATACCGCCGTATGGTCAGGCCGGTGAGGATGGAGCCTGGTATTCTCTGTGTAGGTTGCGGAACGGTCATCAGCATTTGCAATTTGGATACTTCCAGGTCGCTGTGGTAAAACAGTTCCGGAAAAAGGTTCTTGAAATCACTGCCGTTGCAAATGATGACCTTTTCTGCTTCGTAGCATTTATTGCTGCTGTCCTGAACACAACATCCACTTCCATTCAGGCTGACTTCCTGCACCAGGGTATTGGGGAGGTAAACAAGCTGATGTTGTTCTACTAAAAAAGCCAATATCCGATGCACGGCCACTCGCGGATCAATGTTGATCTCCTCCGGAAAAAAGAGGCCTCCCTTGCAATAGCGCAGGTTCAGTCCTGGATAGCGATCCAGGCATTCCTGTGCGGTAAGCAGTTCGGAAGGATACTGACTGGCTCGATTGATTTCTGCCAATTCATGGAGGAGCGTCCATTCATCTTTATCCGAGGCCAGATAGACAGACCCTTGTTGGCGAACGGATATATCGGTTTTTTCCTGTAATTGCCGATAGAGCTGAAGGCTTCTGCGTCCCCTTTCCTGCCATTGGCTGTTCATTCCGGAAGGAACGATCTGCCCGAAATTACGAACGGTAGCTCCTTGAGGATGGACATTTTTCTCCAGCAAGGCTACTTTAAGGCCTTTTTGGAGGGCGTGATAAGCGTGGAAAGTTCCTAAGATCCCTCCCCCGATAACGATCAGGTCAAATTTTCTATCTGTTTTATTCATGGGTGCTGTTGTTTTTGAAAATGCCAGTATTTGCGGTCGAAGTAAAACAGGGAGAAGGCCGTTAGTGTTCCTCCGACCAGGACGATGACGTAAGATATAGTGATGAAAAAGTCCAGCCAGTTAACATCAGGAGAGCTGTATCCTTTGTAAAAAATGATCATGACACTACCCAGGTAGCCAAAAGCATCCACTACGTAGATCATAAATCCTGCATTGGCCGGATGTTTGAAGGCGGCTATGATGCGGTCGAACATCACGCTGGCGAAAGTCACATAGGCCATGTAGCCACCCATTCCCACCATGACCATCCATGCGATGGGACTGATCCATTCAAACCGGAAAGCCACCGTGGCGGCCAGGATCAACGCCAGCCCTGACAGGATCAGGTAGTGATAAAAGCGATAGGCCAGGGCATTGTCCTTGATCTTAAAGCAAAGCGCCAGGATAATGCCGATAAAAAGCCCAATGGGTAATTCTGTTGCCGTAAATATTGACGGTTCATTGATGCCCAGGGCCAGCCAGATCTCATTGGCAAAACTTTCACGGACATCCCGGAAAGCGGTAATGAGCATATAGGCAAGGGTGAGCAGGATAAAACCCAGTGCAAAACGGCGAAAAAACTGTCGGCGGTCCTTCCGGTTCATCGGGGGGCGGATGGTCCGAAGCGCCACGTCTTCTTCGCCTGGCGGGGGTATCTGGGCCAGCATGAAAACAAATAAGCCAAGGAAAGGGAAAAAGATCAATCCGGCCAGGTAGGGCATTTCATAAGCCGATACTGACCAGTTGAGCTCCAGACTTTTACCCACCGATTTTACAAACCCGGAAGAAATGATGAAACTAATGGTCAATCCGGCGGCAAGGATCTCCGTAAATTTCCGGCCTTCGAGATAACTAAACACCACCCCCCAGATAATACCCAGCGGCAGACCATTGGAAAAAAGGAAAATCCAGTCGTACGCTCTTAAAGCCGGAGGGAGAAAAGCAAAAAAGATCAGCATCAGCTCTGCAAAAGCGATCAGTCCGAGAATGATAAACGCCCTGTTCTGCCCCTTTAGAGCCGGCACCAGCCGGATGCCCCAGAATTTGGACAGCATATAGCCGATCACCTGGGCAATGACCAGGAGCTCTTTGTTGCCGTACTCAGCTGCCGTAAACGGCTTCCGGAAGGCATACATGCAAAAGTATACCCCGAATGCTGCGACCAACGCATAAGTGTTGAACCATAAGGGAGATGCCGTCTTGAGCCAGTTCCTGATCATAGTTGCTTTAATTGGCACCGAAATTAAGCCAATTAAGAGCAATAAACGGAAATGGGGAATTAAGTAATTGTTAAATGTTAAAAATTTGATTTTCAGTACTTTAGGCTAGGTCGGATACACTTGAGTGGCCATTGAACTGCTGGGGGTGATTTTTTTAGGGTAAGTATATTGTCCTGCCGGTTGGCATTTCATGAGTGCCCGGCATGTGCATCCTTCCCTTAACTCATCTTTCAACAGCTTCCTTCAGAAGGGATTTACCTATTGGGTTGTGTAAGAAGTCAGCTACTTCTCCCGCCTGACGGCCAGCAGGTTTGCCCGGCTTAAAGGATTCTATTTTGTGAGTGTTCTGCCGAAGAAAATCACAGATTTTCTTCGGCAGAACACTCACAAAAGAATTTTATGAGCTGCGCAAATGAGTACAATGACTTTTTACACAACCTCATGGGGGAGACCTATTAATTATTGCCTGCAAGGCAAATACATCGCAACTCCGGGCAACGCTCGGAGATTTGCTTTGCAACCGACAGCCCTAATTACTTCACCTGCCAACACAAATACTTCTTATTCACATACTCCTCTATTCCGTACTTCGATCCCTCTCTGCCAAATCCGCTTTCCTTTACCCCTCCGAAAGGCGCCACCGGCGTAGACAACATGCCGGTATTGATGCCAACCATACCATATTCCAAAGCTTCCGCTACCTGGAAGATCAGATCGATGTTTTTTCCGTAAAAATAAGCGGCCAGACCGTAAGGGGTATCATTGGCCATCTCAATGACTTCTTCGGTAGAGGAAAAAGGATAGATGGTGGAAACCGGACCAAAAATTTCGGTGTCGTGGATGGCCATGTCAGGACGGACTTCCGTCAGAATGGTCGGCTGGAAAAAAGTGCCGCCGAGTTCATGCCGCCCTCCGCCGAGTATCCGCTGACTGCCTTTCTTCAAAGCATCGGCTAACAGGTGCTCGACTTTTTCAACGGCCCCTTCATTGATTAAAGGTCCGATGGCGACACCTTCCTTTCGGCCGTCGCCTACTTTCAGTTTGGCTACCGCTTCTTTGAGTTTTTCATTAAAAGGCTCCAGAATATCCTGATGCACAAAGATGCGATTGGCACACACGCAGGTTTGCCCGGCATTGCGGTATTTGGAGGCTATGGCGCCTTCCACCGCCGCATCCAGGTCAGCATCCGGGAAGACGATAAACGGAGCGTTGCCGCCTAACTCCAGCGACACCTTTTTTACCGTGCCGGCACACTGTCGCATCAGTAACTTGCCGACCTTTGTTGAGCCCGTAAAAGACAATTTTTTTACGATAGGGTTGGTGCTTAATTCTTTTCCTACAGTGGCGGGATCGCTCGTAGTGATAATATTGACGACACCCGGCGGAAATCCTGCTTCCTGCGCCAGGTGCGCAATGGCCAGCGCGGACAGAGGCGTCGCTTCCGCCGGTTTGATCACGCAGGTGCAGCCGGCGGCCAGAGCAGGGGCTACCTTTCGGGTGATCATGGCATTGGGGAAATTCCAGGGGGTAATGGCGGCGACCACGCCGACGGGCTGTTTCATGACGATGATCCTCTTGTCGCGCTGATGGCCTGGGATGGTGTCGCCATAGATCCGTTTGGCTTCTTCGGCGAACCATTCCACGAAGGAAGCGCCGTATTTGATCTCTCCTTTGGCTTCTTCCAGGGGTTTACCTTGCTCGAAGGTCAGGATAATCGCCAGGTCATCCAGATTGTCCATCATAAGCTCGTACCACCGACGCAATACACGCCCGCGTTCTATGCCGGTCCATTCCTTCCAGTCTTTAAAGGCTTCATAGGCATACTGAACGGCCCTGCGGGTGTCTTCTTCATTGCAGTCGGGAACCATGGCGATCTCTTTTCCGTCAACCGGATTGGTTACCAAAAAGGTTTTTTTGCTCTGCGAATCAGTGAATTCACCGTTGATAAATGCTTGGTGTTGAAATAAGGCTGGATTTCGGAGTTGGGTAGGAAGGTACATTAGAATATGTTATTTTGTGTAAAAAATATGAAACATTTGCCAATAGTAATAAGTGCAATGTAGTTATTGGTCATGAACTTTATTGGTTAAACAATTTTTTTCCACTTCATTCACACTCAGGTTCTTTTTTTCCAAAACAATAAACATGAAAAACATCAAAACTTCTTTTTTTACCTTGTATCTGTTCATTTTCAGCCTTTTAACCTGGTTCCCGTCTTCAGGCCAGGATAACTTTTTAATACAAGCCAGACACAGCCAGAAAGTTATTCAGGCCACTCAAGCTGGAGCGCAGGGAACGGGATTTCAGCAATGGGACATTACCAACAGGCCGAACCAACAGTTCACCTTGACTCCTGTTGAAGACGGCTATTACCGTATTGCTATGGCGGATAATGCTCTGGCATTAGATATCGAGCAATCATCCATTGATAATGGCATTGGTCTTATTCAATGGCCTTACAACAGAACACCTAATCAGCAATTCAAGCTAGAGCCTGCTGAGGGAGAGTATTTCTATATACAGGCGAGACACAGTGGAAAGTACCTCGATGTAGAAGGAGGATGGACCCAAAACGGCGCTCGATTGATCCAGTACGAAAAGCATGGCGGCTCTAATCAGCAATTCAGGTTTCTGCCCGTCGCCGAAGTACAAAAAGACCCTCAGGAACCACGAAAAGACCTCATTACTTCCTTTGAAAACGACATGAAATGGATACGAAAGGAACTGCTGCAAGGGGTGAACCGGATCGCCGTCCCTGGTGTCCCCGGGCCTTTTTTGTTGTTTGGAGAGAAAAGTTATCCCATCGTCGTGACGGAATCCGATAACGGCGCTCAGCAAGCGGTGGTAGCAGCTGCCCTTTGGGAACAGGGAAGGGTCGTCACCTTTGGTCATAATGGTTATTTCGGAAACGAAGCCATAGCATTCGGAAATACCGAGGCTCTGATCATCAATTCCATACATTGGGCTGCAGCTCAGAATAGGAGCACTCTAAACGTAGGATGCATGGGGCCCCGGGAACTGGTAAGCATCCTGGGTCGGCGTTCAGAGATAACCGCAAGTAATTTAAGCGCGGAACACTGGGAAAACGACCTGGCCGGTTTTGACGTGATCTGTGTATGGCCTTTCCGACTAAACGAGCAACAGATAACAATTCTGCAAAAGTTTGTTCGAAGAGGGGGCGGTCTGTTGGCCGCCGATCTGGGCTGGGGATGGCAGCAGTTAAATCCTGACAAAGACTTGATGGCAGATCATCCGGGCAATCAACTCTTAAAGCCGGCAGGCATCGCCTGGTCTGCCTACTACGCCAATACTCCGCAACAGGGCTATGAAGCTGGAACTTCGCCGTCAAAATACTTAAATGTTAAGGTTGCTCTCGATGACCGTACGGGACAGCGGACAAAGGCGGAACAAAAGCAAAATTGGATGGCTTTAGGACAGGCTTCCAGCCTTGGCATTCTGGAGCAGGAAATCGGCGATTATTTCGGCGTCATCAGGCAAAACATGAACCTCAAAGCCCCTGACTTTCCCGCTGCAGTACCGGCGAGTGCGGAACGCATCTCTACCACAGCCATTATTCAGCAAGATCAGCTCAACAAAAAAGAAGCCCAATGGCTAAGCACGGGCTTTTATGCGGCTCCGGGAGAGATGATTACCTTGAGATTTCCTGAGGAGGCCACTAACAAAGGCCTGACCGTACAGATCGGCGCCCATTCGGATCAGCTTTGGCATAAAGAGGAGTGGGAGCGCTTCCCGGATATCATCAGAAGTAAGCGGATAAATAGCGAGATCACTTCTATTTCAAGTCCATTCGGCGGGTTGATCTATATTAAGACGCCGGGAGGGCTTTCTTTGAACCAAATGTACGTCCATTTTGAGAACGTTTTGGAGGCGCCTAGTTTTGTTTTGGGAAAAAACAGTCTGAGGCAGTGGCAAAATACCTTAAGGTATTATCCGGCGCCCTGGGGCGAATTGATTACGGATAAGGTGATTTTGACCATCCCGTCTGATAAACTCCGGGCGTTGGATGATCCCGAGCGTCTTATGCAGTTTTGGGACCGGGTGTTGGACCTGACGGCCGACCTGGCCGTTCAGCCTCGTGAACGCGACCGGCCCGAGCGCTTTGTGCCGGATCAGCAGATCTCCGCAGGCTATATGCACAGCGGCTATCCGATCATGACCCATCTGGACGCCATCGATAGGATGATCAGCATTGAGCAATTGCAAACCGCCTGGGGTTTGTATCACGAATTAGGACACAATCATCAGCAGCCCGATTGGACTTTTGACGGGACGGTGGAAGTGACCTGTAACCTTTTTACCCTGTATGTCAGGGAAAAAGCGACTAATATTTCTCCCCGGAAGGCTTTCATGGATCTGGGCAACCGGTCCGGTCCGGAAGCGTATTTCGAAGAACAAAAAAGGCGTTCTCCTTCCGAAAAGTTTCCAAAGTGGAAAGCAGATCCGTTCCTGGCGCTGGCCATGTACATTCAACTGCAGGAAGCATTCGGATGGGAAGCGTATTTTAAGGTCTTCGAAGAATACCGTGATTTGCCTTTCTCTGAGCGCCCCAGGAATGATGATGAAAAAAGAGATCAGTGGATGGTGCGTTTTTCTAAAACCGTAGGAAAGGACCTTTCAGGCTTTTTCGACGACTGGGGCGTGCCGGTTTCTGCTCAGGCCAGGCGATCCGTAGCTTATTTGCCAGACTGGAGGCCCTAGGAGGAATACTTTACTTGAAAAGCTTGCGAAAAATTTGTTTTTTGCTGATTCTATAAAAAAACTTGTTTTTATGTCAGACAACAAAGTCATCTTTGCCATGGAGGGCGTTTCCAAAACTTTTACGCCCGGCAAAAAAGTACTCAACAACATATGGCTGAGCTTCTTTTACGGGGCCAAGATCGGCGTATTAGGCTTAAATGGATCGGGTAAATCGACCTTGCTGAAGCTTATCTCGGGAAGAGACTCCAACTACGAGGGGCGCATCACCTTTGACAAGGACTACAAGATCGGCTATCTGGAGCAGGAACCTGAGCTGGACGAATCCAAGACGGTGCGTGAGATCGTAGAAGAAGGCGTTCAGGAGATCGTCGATCTGATGAAAGCTTACGAGGAGATTAATCTGAAGTTCACCGAACCGATGAGTGACGACGAGATGAATGCGCTTATTGAAAAGCAGGGCGAAATGATGGAGCAGCTGGAGCATCACAATGCCTGGGAGCTTGACAACCGCCTCAACACAGCCCTGGAAGCGCTGCGTTGTCCGCCTGATGATGCCCCGGTCAGGGTTTTATCGGGTGGAGAACGCCGCCGGGTGGCATTAGCGCGTTTGCTGCTTAGCAATCCGGACATTCTGTTGCTGGATGAGCCTACCAACCACCTGGATGCGGAATCGGTCCACTGGCTGGAGCAATACCTGCAGAATTTTCCGGGTACAGTCATTGCTGTGACGCACGACCGTTATTTCCTGGATAACGTAGCCGGCTGGATACTGGAATTGGATCGTGGGGAGGGAATCCCCTGGCAGGGGAATTATTCTTCCTGGCTGGAGCAAAAAGCCAAAAGGCTGGAGCAGGAGGAAAAAACCGAGAGCAAGCGCCGCAAAACCCTGGAGCGTGAGCTCGAATGGATCCGCATGGCGCCCAAAGCCCGTCAGGCCAAAGGCAAAGCCCGTTTGAACGCTTATGACAAACTGGCCGGCGAAGAAGGCAAGGAAAAAGAAGCCAAGCTCGAAATTTACATCCCACCAGGACCCAGACTGGGGGATAAGGTGATCGAGGTGGATGGGGTCACAAAAAGCTTTGACGACCGTGTGCTTTTTGAAGACTTGAGTTTCAGTATTTCCAAAAATGCCGTAGTAGGCATTATCGGCCCTAACGGTGTGGGTAAAAGTACCCTCTTTCGGATGATCATGGGAGAGCAACAGCCGGATAAAGGAAACATTACCATAGGCGAGACCGCCAAGATCTCCTATGTCGATCAGAATCATGAGCAATTGCAGAACGGTAATAAAACGGTGTACGATGTAGTCTCTGATGGGAATGATTTTATTGAAGTTGGGAACAGCTCCATAAATGCACGTGCCTATCTGAGCAGATTCAATTTTGCTGGAGCGGATCAGCAGAAGAAGGTAAGCATGCTTTCCGGAGGAGAGCGCAACCGTTTACAGCTGGCGATGACTTTGAGAGAAGGCGGCAATGTTCTTTTGCTGGATGAGCCGACTAACGATATCGATGTGAATACCTTACGAGCACTGGAAGATGCCCTGGATAACTTTGCAGGCTGTGTGTTGGTGATCTCTCACGACCGTTGGTTTATCGACCGTTTGGCGACCCACATCATTTCCTTTGAAGATGAAGCGGAAGTGGTCTTTTTTGAGGGTAATTATTCTCAATATGAAGAGATGAAGAAGGAGAAAATGGGAGACGTGAGTCCAAGAAGGCCGAGATTTAAGAATGTGATCAACAGATAAAAAAATCCCGGGTCAAGGACCCGGGATCTTTTATTATCCTAAGACTTTCTGATTGGTCACAAAAGGCTGTGTATACAATCTTTCGCCGGTTGCTTTTGCAATGGCGTTGGTCAGTGCGGCCACAATAGGCGGCAGCGAAGGCTCTCCCAATCCGGTTGGATCGATGCCGTTATCTACAAAGAATACTTCAATTTCTTTCGGCGCCTCGCCATGGCGGATGAGCCGGTATTTGTCGAAGTTATTCTGTTGAGGGCGGCCTTTCTCGAAGGTCAATGCGCTGTACATGGAATGACCGATGCCGTCTACGATACCGCCTTCGATCTGGTTGCGGGCGGCGCCGGGGTTGACGACGATGCCGCAATCTACGGCGCACCAAACTTTTTTCACTATCGGTTTATTATCTTCCATGATGATGTCCAGCACCTGAGCTACATAAGAATTATGGCAATAATAGGCGGATACACCGCGATACACCCCTTCTTCCTCCTGGCCCCAGCCTGATTTCTCTTTAACCAGTTTCAAGACGCCGGCATAGCGTTCGGCGTCGTAATCGTTGCGTTCGCCCACCGGATCTTTGATGGCGCGGTCGAACAATTCGAGGCGGAAATCGATAGGGTCTTTTCCTGCAGCTTCAGCCACTTCGTCCAGGAAAGCTTGTTCTGCTCCTGCAATAAAGTGAGAGCGCGGCGCCCGCCAGGCGCCGGTGGAAATATTAGATTCTTTGGTGTGGTTTTCGGCCAGGTAATTGTCTAGCGTACCGGCGGGGAAGCGGTTGGCAAATACGGGGCCTCCGTTGGTGCCTGCGCCTCTGACATGGAAGCCGATCAGGTTTCCGTTATCATCCAGTGCTGCGCGATAGAGGACTTTGTAGTCCGGACGGTAGGTGCCCTGAGTCATATCGTCTTCCCGGGTATAGACCAGCTTGATGGGGGCTTTCATTTGTTTGGAGATCAGAGCGGCCTCCAGGCCGAAGTTGCCGTACAGGCGTCGTCCGAAGCCGCCGCCTTGTCTGGTCATCATTAAGGAGACTTTTTCTTCAGGCAGGCCGATCAATGCGGCTACTGATTTTCTCATGTACTCGGGTGTCTGTATGGGCCCCAGCAGATCGGCCCGATCTTCTTTTACGTCTGCAAAGAAGTTCATAGGCTCCATGGTATTGTGCGCCATGAACGGGGCGGTATAAGTGCGTTCGATCACCTGAGCGGCATTGGCGAAGGCGGCGTCCGGATTTCCATCTTTCCGGGCTGGTTCGGTGGGGGTGTTGATCAATTTGGTCAGGACAGCTTCGTGATCTTCGCTGCTTTCCAGTTTGGAGGCTTCTTCCCATTCGATCTTCAGGGCTTTTTTAGCCTTCATCACCTGCCAGGTAGTTTCCCCTACGATAGCCACCAGCTCGGTAAAAACGTTATTTTCATCCGACCACTGTCTTTCCATGTCTTCCGGTGCGATATCGATGGTAATAACATCTTTGATGCCAGGCATGGCTTTAACGGCAGAGGCATCCACTGATTTCAGTTTCATACCGAAGGCAGGCGGGTGTTCGATCATGGCCACCAGCATGCCGTCTTTGTAAGTATCCAGTCCAAATAAAGGCTTGCCTGTTACGATCTCAGGACCATCTACATTGAGGCGGGTAGTACCGATGATCTTAAAATCAGCAGGGTCCTTAAGCTCTATTTCTTCGGGCACCGGGATGCCGGCGGCGGCGGAGGCAATGGCGCCGTATCCGATTTCTTTGCCGCTGTTTTTGTGCATGACTATGCCTTCGCTGGTAGTGATCTCCTCCACGGGAACTCCCCACTCCTTAGCCGCTGCTTCCATCAGCATACGTCTGGCAGTAGCGCCGGCCATACGCAAGTTGTTCCAACTGGTCCGAATAGACTGGCTGCCGCCGGCCACCTGGCGGGTGAAGTTTTCGGTGTCCAGAGGCGCCTGTTCAACGATAACGTTATCCCAGTTGACGTCCAATTCTTCCGCCACGATCATAGGCATGGAGGTTTTTACGTTCTGGCCGATCTCCGGGTTAGGGGACATGATGGTGACGATGCCGTTATCGCCGATCTTCAGGTAGGCATTAATATTGAACCATTCTTCGGGCATTTCTTTAATTTCTTCTGCAGTCGGAGTGCAGGAGGCCAGCCAGCTAAAGCCAAGGACCATTCCTCCTCCCGCCAGCGCAGAAGCTTTTAAGAAAGATCTTCGATTATAGGTTGTTTTTATGATAGTCATGATATTTTTTTTATAATTAGAAGAAAAACAAGGATCGGGCAGCTTAACTCATCTTGCCGGCTGCTGTTTTAATGGCGGCTTTGATGCGTATGTAAGTGCCGCAGCGGCAGAGGTTACCGGTCATGGCGGCGTCGATCTCGGAATCGCCTGGGTTGGGATTGTTTTTAAGCAGTGAAGCCGCGTTCATGATCTGTCCCGCCTGGCAATAGCCGCATTGTGGTACATCATGCTCGATCCAGGCTTCCTGAAGCGGATGATCTCCTTTTTTTGAAAGGCCTTCAATCGTGGTAATGGGTTGATCGCCTACGCGGGAAACCGGAAGGTTGCAGGACCGCACCGCCAAACCGTCCAGATGAATGGTGCAAGTGCCGCATTGGCCGATCCCGCATCCGTATTTCGTCCCTAAAAGTTTAACATGGTCCCTTAGGACCCATAATATCGGAGTATCAGGATCTACGTCGACCTGATGGCTTTCTCCGTTTATGCGTAAATTGTAAATAGCCATAATAATAAGGTGTTGTTAATGATGATAGATAGTTATGCCTTATAAAATTATCCAGAATTCTTTTGGTAAGCAAATTTTCCGCTATTTAAGTAAAGCCGACTTGATGCCCTACCCAACCCTTTTTGGCCGGAGCCACTCCTCCTTGCCGGGAAATTTTTTCAATTGGTCTATCTGTAGCTCCTGCACTACCGCCTGAAAGGGACTTTTGTTAGATTTGTATAAAACAGAGGCTTTGCGAATACTATTCGGCATATTCCTGATTTGTTGCTTGATCCTTCCTTTTGTGGGAACCTACATTTGGCTGGAGCAGGAAATCGCTGCAGCCAAGAAAATAGCAGCT
Organism: uncultured Saprospiraceae bacterium; assembly: GCA_964548175.1. Lineage (GTDB taxonomy): Bacteria > Bacteroidota > Bacteroidia > Chitinophagales > Saprospiraceae > JANQPA01. The sequence goes on along the minus strand of CAZJQS010000016.1, from coordinate 65,786 downwards.
CAGCAAATCAGGGAAAAACCGGAAAGCAAAAGCCTGGTAACCCTGGCCTTTGGACCCAGGGAATGGAATGAGATCCATTGGGAACATGAATGGGAGTTCGAATATCTCGGACAAATGTACGATGTGGTGGAACGACAAACCAAGGGCGATACTACCATCCTGACTTGCCTCTGGGACCAGGAAGAAACCCGGCTAAAAAAGGAATTGCGAAAGCTGTTGGCCGGCTCACCTGATGACCAGCCCCGGGAAAAAGAGCAGCAACAACGCCTGCAAACTTTTGCAAAATCTTTGTTCGCAGCGCCTATGGATGGGAAAAAAGAGCTTCTGGTTTTTTCTCAATCTAATCATCTGAACAGCCTGTATTTGATTTTCCCTTCCGACCCTGAGCGGTCGCCTCCCTGCCCTCCGCCGGATTTGGTCCTTTAAAATGTTTTTGGATGGTTCCTTGTCTTTTTTTGATGCAGAAAGACGCAGATCTGACTGCTACTAAAGCTAATTACCATCCAATTACTTTCCAGACATTTTTCCATTTCAGACCAAATCAACACCGCAATGAAAAAACTGATCTTGTTGTGGTTGCTGCTGAGTATAGGTCTTTCAAGCTATGCTCAGACAGTAACCGTCAAAACTTATAAAACCAATATCCCATTGGACTTTGTCACTTTGATGAGTGCAGAACGTCAGCTGATGGTCATGACCGACAGCCTTGGGCAGGCTGATATTTCCGAATTCAAGGGGGAGGAAAAAATCGACATTCGCCATATCGGATACCAGAGCGTGCAAAAAAGTTATGAAGAACTACAAGCGCAGCAATTTGAAATATTTTTAAAACCAACTCAGTTCTCTCTTGATGAGGTAGTGGTTTCCGCTACGCGCTGGAATCAGAAGCAGCGGGAAGTGCCGGCGAAGGTCTCCACCATCTCTGCTCGTGAGGTAGCTTTGCAAAATCCTCAAACGGCTGCCGATCTGCTGGGCGTCTCCGGGGAAGTTTTTATCCAGAAAAGCCAACAAGGCGGAGGCAGTCCCATGATCCGTGGTTATTCCACAAACCGGTTGCTCTATTCTGTGGACGGTATTCGGATGAACACGGCCATCTTCCGTTCTGGGAACCTTCAGAACGTCATTTCTCTGGATCCCTTTGCTATGGAAAGGACGGAAGTGCTCTTTGGCCCCGGCTCCGTCATCTACGGCAGCGATGCGATCGGGGCGGTTATGGCTTTTCAGACCCTGACGCCGAAGCTCTCTCTTACCGGCAAAACCACCGTCAACGGAAGCGCCGTTGCCCGCTACTCGACTGCAAATAATGAGAAAACCGGCCATGCCGACGTTCAGCTCGGCTGGAAAAAGTGGGCAATGGTCACTTCCATTTCCGGCAATGATTACGGCAACTTGCGCATGGGGAGCCACGGGCCTGATGAATACCTGCGTCCGTTCTACGTAGAAAGAAGAAACGGCGAAGATGTGATCATTGAAAATGAAGACCCCCAACTGCAGGTTCCCAATGGATACCGGCAGCTGAACCTGATGCAGAAATTCCGTTTTCAACCCGATAAACACTGGGACCTCCAGTATGCTTTTCACTATTCCACCACCAGTGATTATCCTCGCTATGATCGTCTGGTCCGGACGCGCAGAGGGCAACCCCGCAGCGCCGAATGGAACTATGGCCCCCAGGGGTGGATGATGAACAACCTGAGCGTCACCCACAGCGCCGGAAATAGCTGGTATGACCAAATGAGCATCCGTTTGGCGCATCAGTTTTTTGAGGAAAGCCGGATCGATCGGGACTTTCAGAGCACCGAAAGGAGTACCCGGATCGAACAGGTCGATGCGCTGTCCGCTAATGTGGATTTTACCAAAACACTGGCTCCACGAACCAAGCTTTACTACGGACTGGAAGGTGTGGTCAACCAAGTGAATTCTACCGGCAGGGATGAGGACATCGACAGCGGACAGGTCCGGAAAGGACCGTCCCGTTATCCTCAGTCCGATTGGTCTTCTTATGCGGCCTATTTAGTGTTGAACCACGAATTTTCTGACCACTGGAAGCTGCAATCGGGCCTTCGCTATAATCAGTTTTTGCTGGATGCCGATTTTAGTAACAACCTCGACTTTTATCCCTTCCCCGACAGCCAGGCCAGCATAAATAACGGCGCGTTGACGGGAAGCCTGGGCTTTGTCTATTCCCGGAATGACGATCTGGCGATTAGCGCCAACTTGTCCTCGGGTTTTCGCTCGCCTAATGTGGACGATATCGGAAAGGTGTTCGATTCAGAGCCCGGCTCTGTAGTCGTGCCCAATCCTGATCTGGAAGCGGAATATGCTTACAATGCAGAAATTGGCATTAACAAGATATTCGACAATACGGTTAAAGTTGATCTGACGGGCTTTTACACCATTCTGGATAATGCTATGGTCAGGAGGAATTTCCAGTTGAACGGACAGGACAGTATTCTCTACGATGGCGAACTCAGCCAGGTCCAGGCCATCCAGAATGCGGCGGTCGCTCGGGTATACGGCCTTCAGGCAGGCATTGAAGTGAAGCTGCCTGCCGGATGGAGCTTGTTGTCCAGGTTCAACTGGCAAAAGGGGGAGGAAGAGTTGGATGACGGCACAACTAGTCCCTCTCGCCATGCAGCTCCCTGGTTTGGCGTAACGCGCTTGAGTTACTCCATCAAAAAGCTGGACCTTCAGTGCTATGCCATGTATAGCGGTGAGATCGCTTTTGAGGATCTTCCCCCGGAAGAGCGTAGCAAAGACTTTATCTATGCCGTTGACGATGAAGGCAATCCCTATTCACCCGGTTGGATAACGTTAAATTTCAAGGCTTTGTATCAATTGAATTCGTCTTTGTCGATTACCGCCGGATTGGAAAACCTGACGGATTTGCGGTATCGGCCTTACAGTTCGGGCATTGTGGCGCCGGGCAGGAATTTGATCATTGCTATGCGGGCGCAGTTTTGAATTTAGATATGCTGGGGTTGTGGAAAAAGGGCGAAGGACTTTTTACACAGCCCCAGATCAAATTCTTTTGATTTTAATATGTTGTATGATCTCTAAAAAAATAGGGCTGTAATCAAGAGTTTTCACGATTAAACCATCTCACTTTCCTTCTGTTTAGTAGTTGGAAAATTCCTGATGGTAAAAATTTAAATGATGAAGCACACATTAATTGCCGTATCTATCCTTTTAGGGCTGACGCTTGATGCTCAGACCGACAAAATACCTGCCGAAAAAGGAGACATCACCGTAACGCCCATTTTCCATGGAACGGTCGTCTTTCAATGGAACGGCAAAACCATTTACGTCGATCCTTACGGCGGCGCCGAGCGTTTTGCTGATCTTCCGGATGCCGACCTGGTGTTGATCACCCACAAACACGGTGATCACCTCAATCAGTCTACTTTGGAACAACTCAATCTGAGTAACACGATTTTGATAGCACCGGAGTCTGTGATCGAAGATATTGGAAATATTACCTCCAAAGAGATTTGGCCTTTGAAAAATGGGGAGGAGAAAAAATGGGAATCCGTCGTCGTAGCGGCTGTTCCTATGTACAATCTTCCTGAAACCGAGGATTCCAGGCATCCCAAAGGCTGGGGCAACGGTTATGTGATCACGCTCGGCGGAAAGCGTCTTTATGTATCCGGAGATACGGAGGATATCCCTGAAATGAGACAATTGAGCAATATCGATGTCGCTTTTGTCTGTATGAACCTGCCTTATACCATGGATATAGAACAGGCGGCTTCCGCCGTTCTGGATTTTAAGCCTGAGGTGATGTACCCCTACCACTTCAGGGGAAGCAATGGGTTTAGCGATGTTGAAAAATTCAAACAACTGGTGACCGAAGGGACGGACGAAGTTGAGGTCCGCCTACGAGATTGGTACCGAAAAATATAACGATACCAGATAAGGCGGAGCTACAGCCCAGCCCTAAAGGTCAGACGGAGCTGCTTCCTGTAGTATCCGTTCTGCGAAAATCTCTCCGGCGGATTAAACTCATGCACGGCGCCAGTCCAAAAAATCTTGCCATCCCCGTTTAGTTGCTGATTATCACCTTATTTTGGGTGGTTGAGTGCGTGGTGGGTGCATGAAAGTGAACACTGATGTGTTTTATTTTCAGACAGAAGTATATTTAATTTTGTACCTTCCTCAAAAAAACGAAATACATGCCAACGATCAAACTTGCACTTGACTGGACACCTAACACCAATCATACTGGGTTTTTTGTGGCTCGCGAAAAGGGTTTTTACAAAGAAAACTTCCTGGATGTGGAGATCATCAGTCCGGAAGAGGATAATTACGCTACAACGCCGGCAAAAAAAGTAGAATTAGGAGAAGCCGACCTGGCTATTGTGCCCTCAGAAAGCATCATCAGCTATAATGTCAAAGCTAATAAGGTTGAGGCCAGGGCAGTAGCTGCCTTGCTTCAAAAAGATGTCAGCGCCATTGTGGTCCTAAAAGGAAGCGATATCCGGCGACCACGGGATCTGGATGGAAAGATCTATGCTTCCTATCACGCCCGATACGAAGACACCATCGTCCGGCAAATGATAAAAAACGACGGGGGCAAGGGAGAAATTGAGGTCATTTATCCCGAAAAATTGGGCATTTGGGATACCTTGCTCAATGAAGAAGCGGATGCTACCTGGATATTTCTCAATTGGGAAGGCATCGCTGCCGAAGTTCAGGGGGTAGAACTTAGGGTGTTCAAAATGGGAAAATCGGGTATTCCTTATGGGTATTCTCCTGTGATCATGACGACTGAGGAGCGCATTAAAAAGAATCGTCTGGTGATCGATGCTTTTTTAGAAGCAACCAAAAAAGGTTTTTTATACGCACAAGAACATCCTCAGGAAAGCGTGGACATACTGACGCCCTTCGTACCTGAAAATGATCGTCGATCAATCGACCTGCTGAAGAGTCAGCAATATACCGCCAGATATTATGGAGATGAAGAGAGTTGGGGGCATATGGATCCCGATCGCGTTCAGGATTTCGTCAACTGGCTAACCAAGAATGGCCTGGAACAGGGCATTGAAAACGGCGCAGATTGGTTTACCAATGAATTTTGCTGAACTATGAGACCTTCCCAAAAGAGAGGATGCTTTTTTTATTTTCTGTAAAAGCTTTTCAATTTATCCTCAATGCCTTCATTTTCTCCGATCACCACCTCGCTGTCTCCAAAAAGGAGTATGGTAGATTTCACAAAATCGTCTTCTTCCGCCTCGAAGATATTGTCGACATATTTTTGCGGATTGCGGTCGATGTATGGATACCAGGTGCTATGGATCTGTATCATCACACGGTGCCCCTCTTTGAATGTATGCAGAATATCCTGCAGGGGGAAATTGACTTCTTCGATCTCGCCGGGAGTGAAGGGCTCAGGTTGGGCGAAGCTGTTGCGGTAACGACCCCGGAATACCTCTGCTCTGACCAATTGCTGGTAGCCCCCCATTTGTATATGTTCCGGCGTTGCCTTCGTAGGTTGAGCATTGGGAGGATAAACATCAATAAGTTTGACGACAAAGTCTGCATCAGTGGTGGATAAGGCCACCTTTAGCTTAGCCATGATCTCTCCGGCCAAAGTCAGCGGCTCTTCCAGCGGCTCTGTTTTAAAGGTCAGCACATCGGGGCGCATGGAAGCGTGGCGCTGGTCGTCGGTCATATACGGACGAGGAGTGAAGCGCGTGGGGGTGATTTCCGAGCGATAAGGCACCGGTTTGTTAGGATCGCTGATGTAGTCAAAAGTAGCCCTTTCGTTGACTTCACCGTTGATGACCAGATGTTCTCCTTCAGCAAAGCGAAGGGTAACCGGTTCTGTATTTTGAGGCGGCCAGATGTCAAATCTTTTCCACTCATTAATGCCGGTGTCGAACATATAAGCCTCCGGTAGGTTAGGCTGGCCCTCGTCTTTGAGGTGAAATTCGAAGAACGGCATTTCGACGTTTTTCTGATACCAGGTGGAGATGCTGTCGCCGAAATAGATATGGTTGACGGCCTGGTAGCCCGTTTCCCTGGACCAGTCGCCGTGGCTCCAGGGGCCCATGACGATGGTGTTGTTCATGTCGGGATTGTTCTTTTCCAGTGTCTTGTAGATGTTGAGTGGGCCGTACAAGTCCTCGGCGTCAAACCATCCGCCGACGGTCATGACGGCATGGTCGACATCGTCGAGATGGGGCAAGAGGTTTCGCTTTTGCCAGAACTCGTCGTAGTTAGGATGTTCGGCCACTTGTTGCCAAAAAAAGTTATCGGCATAGAAGTTTTCGGTAATGTTTTTCAGGGGCCCGAGGCCGAGGTGGAATTCATAGGCATTATTGGGATTACCGGCTGTTTGGAATTTGTCCCAGGCATTGTCATACCAGCTTTTGGTGGTGGGCTCTTCAGCTTGTACGCCAAAAACGGGATAGGCCAGCAGGTAAGCCTGGATAAAGGCGCCCATATGGTGAAAGTCGTCAAAATAAAAATCGGCAATCGGCGCCTGTGGTGAAGAAGCTTTTAGGGCGGGATGAGCTTCCGGCAGGGCGGCGGCGGTATAGAAACCAGGATAGGAAATGCCCCATTGGCCGACACGTCCGTTGTGGTTCTCCATATTTTCCAGTAGCCAATCTATGGTGTCGTAGGTGTCGGAGCTTTCATCGATGCCCTTTGGGTCATCCGGGTCGTTTCCAGGCACGTGTGGGCGCATGTTATCAAAGGATCCCTCGGACATCCATCGGCCGCGTACATCCTGATAAACGAAGATGTATTTTTCCTTCATTAGGAAAGGCGAGGGGCCGAGCAGGTCGGGATACTCCTCTTCGCCATATGGAGCTATACTATAGCAGGTGCGTTTCATCAGGAAGGGATATGGCCGGCTTTTATCCTTCGGTGAATAGACGATGGTGTGGAGCTTGGTCCCGTCGCGCATTGGAATCTGGTAAATGGCTTTATCGTAGTTGGCTTCGACATAAGCCTTGCCGGAGGCTGGCTGTGCGAAGCTGTTGAGGCTGATTGTCAGCAGCAAAAAGATTAATAGGTATCTCATAATGCTTTTTGGTTAGTGATGATCAATAGTACAAAAAATTAATTAAAATTTGCTTAGACCTCTGAGGTCTTTAAGACCTCAGAGGTCTAAAAATGAAAGTTTTCCACATTTTCTTGATTTTTCGCCTGCAAATAATAGAATGTCAATGTTTTACATAGTGTTAAAAAAATCACAGACCTCGTAATTGATGTCCGCTTATGTCCTGTGGAAAACTTTACCAACCTCAGAGGTCTTTAAGACCTCTGAGGTCTAAGCAGACCTAAGCACCCCCCAAAAGCCAATCCCAACCCCCAGGTGATGATAATCATTGAAAAGCTGCTCCTTTTTTTTCATCTTGAATCCAACCTGAAACAACTTGCCCATATTTAAAAGGCTGTTTTCTTGCCGATACTTACCTCACTAGCCGTTTTTTCACCAAAAAGGAAAGCCATGAGATGTCTATTGCTTATCGCCCTGATTTCCTTCCTTTTAACCAACTGTTCAGCACCCTACCAGATAAGGAGTGATTTTGAGCGAGGAGTGGATTTCAGAGATTATCAAACGTATCAGTTGCTTCAACACAAAGAAGACTTCCATCCGGGCATTAACCCAATCAACCAGCAACGGATCGAACGGGCCATTCATCGGGAAATGGATTTTCTGGGCTATCAACTGGAAGGACAACCGGATCTGCTGGTCGCTTTCTTTGTTAAAACACAAAGCGTGCGGTCCTATAACCACTATTATGGACGCTGGGGATACCCCCGATGGACCCGGGTAAATACCTATCAGGAAGGTGCCTTGGTGATCGACCTGATCGACCGCAGGAAACGCCTGGTCGTCTGGCACGGAGTCGCTCGCGGACGCATTAGTGAAGATATGCAAGGGGTTGAAGAGCGAATCAAAGCCGTCGTAAGAGAACTGTTCGAACGATACGCTGAAGATACCAGATTGGAAAGAAATTATGCATCGCAATAACCTGATTGGTTACGTTCACGGACTAGCGTCAAAAAATTTTTTTATCTCAAAATCGACTGTTATGAAAAAGTTCATTCAATATATCTTATTGCTTTTAGCCTTTTTGGCTGCCGGCACTAGCTGGAGCCAGACGGGAGGAGGCTTACTTTCCGAAATAGAAGACGAAGAGATGGAAGCCATCAACGCCCTGGTGCTCTACCCGGAGGAAACCCGACTGGCCATTTTAGAAGCCTCTCAATATCCGGAGGCGCTCATAAAAATAGAAAGCATACAGGAAAGGTCGCAGAAAGGTTTTCAGGCCTTATTGGAAAAATATCCGCAAGAGGCTCAGGAGACGATCTGGGACCTCACCCGCTATCCCAATCTCATCGAACGCCTGGCCAATTTGCCGGATGCTTCGTCAAAGCATATCAATCAAGTGCTGCAGGATTATCCCGAGGTTATCCATGAGCGGGCTGAAGAAGCAGTTCGGTACCATGCCTACGAACTCAGAGAGATCCATAAGCTGAATCTCCATGCCGAAGCTGCCTTTGAGACCCTTGCGCAAAACTACCCCTACAAAACTCAACAAGCACTCCGCCATCTGTTGGCCTTGCCGGAAGTGCTGAGCATCATGAGCGATAACATCAAGCTGACCATACTGATCGGTGACCTGTACCAACAAAATCCTCAGTGGGTGCTGCATAAGGCGGATAGCCTGAACCTGCAAGTGGCCCGCCGCCAGGTAGAGGAACTGCAAGATTGGAAAGCGAGCCTCGAAAACGATCCGGAGGCTATGGAACAACTCGAAGCTTCCGCCGAGCAATTCAAGGATGAATATAATTATTATTACGAGGATTACTACGACCAGCCTTTTGACGATGTGTACTACGAAGAACCGGAAGTCCGCGAAGTGCATGAATATCATTATTATCATTACCCCTACTGGTTCGGCTATCCCAGCTGGTATTATTACCCCAGATGGCGAATGTACCCTTATTGGTACGATTGGGGATTTTATTACGGCCCCGGACGCACGGTGATTATCGTGGACCTGCCGTCTTTCTACTTCACCCGCTGGTATTTTTACCACCCCTATCACCATTACCGCTGGTCACACCTGTCCGCTCATTTTACCCAACACTACTATACCCACCGCCGGCACGGCAGTAGCATCACAGCCGGAGTGACGGTATGGAAAAACGAAAATCCGGTGGTCACGGATGAATGGCTACGTAATGACGGGCAGCTAAAACAGCGCTTTCGCGAGTTCGGTCAGTTTGAAGCGGATCGGGCTTCTTATAACCGTCGACATCCCCAAGAACAGGTGACTCAAAGAGAATTCGAGGATAAGAATATCCAGCGATACCGCGCTATGTCCGAGGTGACTCAAAAAACCAGATCCGCCACTCGTCCTGAGGCACAGCCTGGTGACGCCCGGGATGATAAAACCAAAATTCAGCCTCGAGATCGCAAGATCGATCCGACCAAAGTCAACCCCAGAATCCCTGTTGTTCCTAAGAAAACAGAGCCTCGAGAAAAGATTGAAATTCCGCGCACCAAAATTCCAACAGTCAAAAAAGGTGCGGAAAGACATCGCAGTATCCTGGAAAAAAATAAGTCAACCCGGACGAGAACCGTAAACCCGAGTCCGCCGAGAACGAAAAAGACGAAAACGACAACCACAAAGACGAAATCAAATAAGAATCGCTGACAATTATCAATGCTACTATGATCAATCTCATTTTATTTTTCTTTTGAAAAAGGCTCATTACCTGAAAAATAAAGAACCGTTTCATGTTACGTTATCTGTTTCTTTTTGTCCTGGTCATTCACGGTCTGATTCACCTGATGGGCTTTTTCAAGGCCTACCAACTGGCCGAGATCGAACAACTGACCAAGCCCATTTCACGACCAGCCGGTAACGTCTGGCTATTGACGATGGTCTTGTTTTTGGTCGCCACAATATTGTTTCTAGTCAATGACCGCTTCTGGCCCGTCATCAGCATCATCGCCATTCTGCTGTCTCAGATCCTGATCTTTATGAGCTGGCAGGATGCTAAATTCGGGACCATTGCTAATGTGATCATCTTGGTAGCGGCCATTTTTGCTACAGGTCAAATGAGTTTTGAGCGCAGCTACCGAAAAGATGCAGAGGAAGGCATCAATCGAACAAACCTTCAGGAAAAGGAAATACTCACCGAAGCGGATCTGGCGGATCTGCCCGCTCCCGTCCGGCAGTACATCCAATTGTCGGAAGCCGTCGGGCAGCCTAAGGTGAAAAACTTTAAGATCAAGTTCGAAGGCCGGATGAGAGACCGAACGAAGGATTGGTTTCCTTTCACTGCAGAGCAGCATACCTTCCTGGATAAACCGGAGCGCTTGTTTTTTATGAAAGCAAAAATAAAAGGGCTGCCTGTCGTAGGTTATCACCGCTACAAAGACGGCGAGGCTAAAATGACCATCAAATTGCTGTCCTTATTCCCCGTGGTTAACCTCAAGGGGCCCGAAATGTTAAAGGCGGAAACCGTGACCGTTTTCAACGACATGTGCCTGATGGCGCCGGCATCGCTCATCGACGACCGCATCAGCTGGGAGTCAGTCGACAGCACCACCGCCAAAGCTACCTTTACCGTTGATGACATCAGCATTTCCGCCACGCTATTCTTTAATGAAAAAGGCGAACTCGTCAATTTTATTTCCGACGATCGCTATTCGGTGGATGAGATGAAACAATATCCTTTTTCTACCCCAATAAGCAACTATGGATACATCAACGGCCATTACCTGATGCACTACGGCGAGGCCGTCTGGCACTATCCGGAAGGAGCATTCTCTTACGGGAAATTCGATCTGCAACATCTGGAATACAATGTCGGCGATATATGAAAACGAGTTGGGTTCTTTCCTTGATCAGCTTTTTCCTTGCGTTGGCGGCCACTATGCTGGGCCTTTTTCATCCCGATCTATACCAGGATAATGCTTTTGTCAGAACGGCCTGGAAGGCCAATGATGCTGTTACTTTAGGGGTTGTTCTGCCCTTATTGATCATCAGTTTATGGCAGGTCCGCAGAGGGAATGTCAAAGTACAACTGCTCTGGATGGGCTTATTGGTCTACCTGATGTATAATTATGCCTTTTACCTCTTCGGCGCCGTTTTTAACGCTGCATTTTTGTTGTACCTGGCCATTTTCACCCTAACGGTTTTTGCACTGATCTATGGTTTGTCTGACATGCCGGTGCTTGCTGTTCAGGCGAAAACCAACAGGGTTCGTTGGGTAATCCCTTATCTTCTGCTGATCGTGTTGATCCTTTTAATGGTCGAACTGGTTCCGGCGGCGCAATACATTTTTACCGGCCAGGCTCCCGAGATCATTATCACTACGGAGCATTCCACCAGCGTAGTCTATGCACTCGACCTTTCAATAGTCGTTCCCTTGTCCATACTAGCAATTGGTTGGTTGTGGAAAAAAAGACCCTGGGGTTATGTTTTGACCATCATTATGCTGGTTAAGGGAGCTACTTACGGACTGGTTTTGGTTACTAATACCCTCGCTCTTCGAAGGGCGCAAACCGGCGATGACCCTTTACTTCCTTTTTACACTTTTGTAGCATTGGGAGGAATGCTCGGATTGATGTATTTTCTGAGCCGGATTCAGGTAACGAAAAGAAATCCTTTTTAAGGTCGGCGAAAATGACCAAAGTCATTTACAATAAATGAGGAAAGCTTTAAATAATGGGTTAAATGAAAGCTTTCCGATATGAGAACATATAACCATTTGCTCCATCCTTTTCAACTCAAACACCTTAGTCTGAAGAACCGAATGGTCAAGGCCGCCCAGTGGACGGTTTTTGCTACTCCGGAAGGGGAAGTCACCGACCGACTGACCGGATTTTATGAAGCATTAGCCAGGGGAGGCGTCGGCCTGATCACCGTGGAAGAAAGCGTATGCGATTATCCGCTGGGGGCAAGTAATAAAGGGCACTTGCGGCTGGATGAGGATCGTTTTATCCCGGGACTAAAAAAACTGGCGGAAGCCATTCATCAATATGACACGCCTGCTATTGTTCAGATCACTCATGCCGGTCCGGCCCATGCTCCTTTTGACGGGGCGGCGCCGGTAGCTCCTTCGCCTCTGGATCCGCCGATTGAACCTCCTTTTGCCGTTTCACGGGAACTGACTAAAGAAGAGATCAAGGTGCTTATTGAAAAATTTGCACAGGCAGCCCTCCGCGTGAAGAAAGCCGGCTTTGAAGGCGCTGAGATCCATATGGCGCATTATGCCCTGATCAATGCTTTCCTGTCCCGCATCCAAAATAAAAGGACAGATGAATACGGCTGCGCTTCACTGGAAAACAGGGCTCGTTTTTCTGTAGAAGTATTGCGACGTGCGCGAGCCTTATGCGGCGAAGATTTCGTCATTGGGGTACGGATGAATGGCCGCGAGTGGGGACATGAGTTGGGAACGACCAAAAAAGAAGCGGCTTCCTTTGCCGGGATGTTCGAAGCAGCCGGCGCCGATTATCTCCAGGTATCGGCATATGGTTATGGTGATTATGCCCTCTGCGCCTTACCGGAACTGGTCGGTTATCCTGAGGTCAAACCTGAAGTAAAAGACTTTTATAACGCTATTCCTGATGGCGTGCTGACCGAAGATGCGGCTTACATCAAAAGTCAGGTCAATATCCCGGTCTCCGGAGTCGGTTACCTGGAGGTGGAAACGGCGGAAGAACTGCTCAAAAAAGAGCAGGTGGATTTAGTCTGCCTGGGACGGCCGTTTTTAGTTGATCCGCAACTGCCGAATAAACTAATGGGCAAAAATCGCGAAATTATTCGCGAATGCCTCCGCTGTAATGTATGTTTGAGTAATATTCTGCTGGCTAAGCCTGTAGAATGCCGGATTAATGCTTCTCTGGGGCACGAAGCCGAACTGGCCATCACCCCTACTCATCATCCCAAAAACATCCTGATCGTCGGCGCCGGCCCGGCCGGACTGGAAGCCGCCCGCGTGCTGGCCCTAAGCGGTCATCATGTAGAGATCTATGACAAATCCAGCGACCTGGGAGGCCTCATGCCTATGGCGGCTTTCATTAAAGGAGCAGGCCTGGCGGATAACCTGATGAAAGCCATCCGGTATTTCCGAAAAGAGCTGCACCGCCTGAATGTGCCTGTACATTTAGGACAGGAAGTAGACGAGGAACTGATCAGAATACACCATCCGGACATCGTGGTGCTGGCTACCGGCGGATGCCCGGATATGCCGGACATTGAAGGCATCGACAACAGCATCGTGCTCAGCATCGAAGACCTCAAGAAGAAAGCTGGTAAATACCTGCATCTGTTGGGCTCCAAAGCTATGTCCAAGCTGTCGAAGATTTACCTGCCTATCGGTAAATCCGTGATCATTATCGGCCATGATTACACGGCCCTGGAGGCGGCCGAATTCCTGGTCAAAAGAGGCCGCGAAGTAACAGTGGTTAGCAGAGAAAAAGAACTGGGCGCCGGCATGCCGCTGGCCTGGTTAGTCAGACTCCTGCCCTGGCTGCAGGAGAAAGGTGTAGACCTTTATACTAGTGTGCAGTCACTGAAAATTACAGATGAAGGTGTTGAATTCCATACCCAGGAAGGGGTAAGTAAGCAGCTGATTGCCCATGATGTGATGGTAATGAGCGAATACAAAGCCAACGGCGAATTACTAAAAACGCTGGAAGGGATGGTTCATGAAGTGTACCGCATCGGCGATGCTGCAGGCAAGGAAATGCCGTCCATCCAAAAGGCAGTGGCCAATGGAGCTAAACTGGCAAGCACCATCATGCACATCGAAAAAACGAAAGAGCTGAATGCTACGAGTGCGTAAAGGTATCAGGTGGAATAAAAAAGGAACAACATGACCAACGAAAATAATTCTGCTCCGACGCGCTCGGGGCGTACGATAGGCAAATGGATACTTCGTATCCTGGGCGCCGTGTTGCTGATCGTCCTGATCATTTTTTTAATAGCCGGGCTCCGGCCTCTGCCGGGTGATCGAAATACGCCCTTTGGGGTGGATCGCAATCATTCGGTCTATGTGCCAGCTAAGGATGGGACGCTGATCGCCATTGACGTCTGGCTGCCGAAAAACCTGAGCGGAACGGAACAACTGCCGGCCCTGGTCGAAGGCACGCGTTACTGGAGAGCTACACCGGTGACCTTGCTGGGGCGCGTGATCGGATTATTCGGAGGAGAAACACCGGGTAGTCGCCCAGGTGGATTTGCCGCTTATTTCACAGATAAAGGCTATGCCTACATCACCGTAGATGTGCGTGGCACCGGTGCTTCTTTCGGTGTGCACGATACCGAGTACTCCCTGCAGGAGGTAGACGATTACGCCTCCGTTTTGGACTGGATCGTGAGTCAGCCCTGGTCGAACGGAAATGTCGGGGCGCTGGGTGTTTCCTATTCCGGCACCTCAGCCGAATTGATGACCACAACCGGACATCCTGCGCTAAAAGTAGTCGCTCCCTTATATTCCGACTTCGATGCGCAGTATCACCTGGTGACGCCGGGAGGAGTATATCAACCTGCTTTTGTCGATCTTTGGAGCGATATGGTGGCCGCTATGGACCGAAATGACATCTGCGCTTTGTCCAGCTTTTTCAGCCCACAACCTATAGAGGGGGGCGCTTGCACCATTACGAAATGGGTCGCCGGAGGCGTCAAGCCGGTGGATGGAGAAAAAGATAAACTGGAGGCGGCCGTAGCAGCACATAATTCTCCGATCGTAAAGACATTGATGTCCGAATTGCATTACCGGGACAGCCCCATCAGTCCGCTCGGCTATACGGCCATGGACAATATGCCCTATGGTCGCAAGGAAGAAATCGAAGCTTCCGGCCTGCCCATGTATGTCGTAGCCGGCTGGTTTGACGCGGCTACGGTGGAAGGAACTCTGGCCAGGTTTGTCAGTTTCAGCAATCCCCAATCCGTATTTATCGCTCCTTTCAGTCATGGGGGAGGACAAGACACCGATCCCTTTAAGGAAACAAAGGGCGAACTGGCCTGGTCGCAGGAGGAGCAACTGCAGCGGCTGGAAAGCTTTTTTGCCGCTTATTTGAAAAAAGAAGGAACACCTCCCGAAACCGGACTTCAATATTATGTGATGGGAGCAGATACCTGGCGGCAAACAGACATCTGGCCGCCTCGTGGTTTTGATACGCTTACCTTTTTTCTTGGACCAGAAAAAAAGCTGACAGAAGAAGCGCCCGCATCAGAACAAGCCGCAGACGATTACTCCGTCGACTTTGAAGTGGGGACCACTTCCAGTTCCCGCTGGATGACCCAACTGGGCGGCAGCGATGTCGTATACGACCGCAACCGTCCGGAACTTTCCAGCTTACTGCGTTACCAGACTGCCCCATTCGAACAAGACATGGAGCTTACCGGAAATGTGGTGCTTGATCTGTGGCTCACTTCCGATCAGTCGGATGGTGCTGTGCATGCATATCTGGAAGAGGTGTCGCCCGATGGCGCGGTTACTTATTTGTCTGAAGGCATTCTGAGGCTTAAACACCGGAAAATTGCTGACGAGCAGCCGATATATCCTGTTTTTGGCCCTTATCACAGCTTTTTGAAAAAGGACGCCGCTGAAATGCCGGTGGGCGAGCCGCAGTTGGTGTCTATGGGATTGTATGCCACTTCAGCTTTGATTAAAGAAGGGCATCGTTTGCAGATCGCCATTGCAGGGGCCGATTCCACTTCTTTTGCACGCGTACCGGAACAGGGCGCTAATCCTCAGTGGAGGATTCATCGGGGGGAGGCTCATCCCTCTCGAATAAGCATACCACTGCGGGTGTTTGACTGATAACGGAAAACATGGGTATCCCTGCTTTTTTTAAAAAGCGAGTTTCTTTTTTTCGCTGTAATGACAGTGAGGATCAAGCAGATTTCGCTGATTATGTAAATTAATTCATTGTTAAAAAAGGATAAAAATTCTAGATAATTCATGTTTTCCTTACTTTTCCTATATTCCAGATTATTAGAAAAACTAATCTTCTTTTTATGAAAAAAATGATCTCTCTTCGTATTTGGTTATTGGCCCTCTCCTTCGTCTTGGGGGCTTCATTTTCCCTGACGGCTCAAAAAGGAGCAACCGTTGATAAAGCCCAACCGGTTTTTAAAGACGGCGAGGCGCAGATCGTCGAAGCATTTTCTGATCCCAACGACTGGATCATTCACGATCTTTGGGTAGAAACCGACTTCGATACCGACGGCGACGGCAAGCCAGACCGTATGCATGTAAGCGTAACTCGTCCTAAGCAAACAGAAACGGAAGGTTTGAAACTTCCAGTCGTTTACAATAGCAGTCCTTATTTTGCAGGCACGGCTTCGCTGGAAGAGGGTATATTCTGGAATGTAAGGCACGAGATCGGCGCCACTCCTCCCAAACGCACCCATCCTAAGGGCATTAACCGGCGTGGAGAGCGCCCGGTCATTTCTAAAGGGCATGTTAACAACTGGGTGCCCAGAGGGTACATCGTGGTGCACTCCAGCTCGCCCGGAACAGGCTTATCACAAGGAGCGCCGACCGTTGGTGGAGATAACGAATCACTGGCGCCTAAAGCCGTGATAGACTGGCTCTGCGGACGCGCCGATGGATATACCACTCCTGATGGAAATGAAAAAGTGGAAGCTTACTGGAGCACCGGAAAGGTCGGCATGATCGGTACTTCTTACAACGGAACCCTTCCTGTAGCCGCCGCCACCACTGGAGTGGAAGGGCTCGAAGCCATTATTCCCATTGCTCCCAATACTTCTTACTATCACTATTATCGCTCTAATGGATTGGTTAGAAGCCCCGGTGGTTACCTGGGGGAAGATGTGGATGTGCTTTATGATTTTATCCATAGTGGCGATGAGTCCAAAAGAGCCTACAACAATGCCACCGTCCGCGACAAAGAGATGAAAAACGGCATGGACCGGATTACCGGCGACTACAACGATTTTTGGGCGGGTAGAGATTATCTGAATGATATAGCGCCATTTAAAGCGGCCCTGCTTATGTCCCACGGCTTTAACGACTGGAACGTGATGCCGGAGCATAGCTATCGCATCTACAAAGCGGTGAAAGAAAAAGGCGTACCGGCGCAAATATATTATCACCAGGATGGCCATGGCGGTGCTCCCCCCATGGAGATCATGAATCGCTGGTTTACCCGCTATTTGCATGGCGTTGAAAACGGGGTGGAGGAAGACCCCAGAGCCTGGATCGTTAGAGAAGAAGATGATCGATCTGAGCCTACTGCTTACGAAGATTACCCACATCCGGAAGCCAGGCCGGTGGAGCTTTATTTGAGACCCGGCGCACCCGAACAAGGAACTCTTGAGTTGCAGCCTTCCGCCGATCCTGGCGTCGAAACGCTGGTCGACAACTTTTCCTTTTCCGGGGCGACCCTGGCCAAAGCCGAGTACACCAACCATCGGCTGATCTATCTGACGCCGGAGTTAAAGGAAGACCTTCATATTTCTGGCCTGGCGAGCATGAGGATCAAAGTAGCGAGCAGTAAGCCTGCGGCTAATTTGTCCGTCTGGCTGGTGTCCCTGCCCTGGAGTGAAGGTCGCGGCGCCAGGGTTACCGACAACATCATCACTCGTGGATGGGCCGACCCCCAAAACCACAAATCGCTGACGGAGAGCAGTCCGTTGACGCCGGGCGAATTTTATGAACTGGAATTCGACTTACAGCCGGACGATCAGGTCATTCCGGCGGGCCAGCAGATCGGGCTGATGATCTTCTCCAGCGATCGGGAGTTTACCTTATGGCCGGAACCGGGCACGGAATTGTCGGTGGATTTGAGTGAAACGATGCTGACTTTACCGGTAGTAGGTGGGAAAGCAGCCCTGGAGCAGGCCTTAAAAGAGTAATTGATAATTTAATTAACCTAAGTTGCGATGCAACTTAGGTGTAGATGGTAAATGGTAGAAAGTAGAAAGATTTCTGCCTGAAATGGACAAATTGATACTTTTTTTGGTTATATTTCTTTCTACCTAATACCTTCTACCTTCTACTAAAGTTGCTTCGCAACTTGTATTAATTAATAAACCCTTTTTTTTATGAAAACGATACCTGCCGTTTTTACGGCAATTGCCCTTTTCTTGTTAGTGAGTTCCTGCGGGGTGAACAATGCCGTCATTTTCAACCAGAATCAAAATGCTACTCAGGTCCACTTGAGCAGCAACAACTACACGATCGTAGATCGGGTTACCGGAACCGCTGAGGTCGAATATGTTTTGATCTTCGGCGGGCTCAACAAGCGACAGCTATACGCCAATGCTTACGCCAGCATGATAGAGGCTGCTAATCTGGAGTCCGGTTCTAAAGCGCTGATCAACATCGTCACGGAGGAACACATCGGTGGTTTTCCTCCTTTTTATACCAAAAGAACGATAACGGTGAGTGCGCATGTGATTGAGTTTAATCAGTAGGGTGTGAGTGTATATGGAGGCTGTCTCGTATGTTTGTGAAAGAGAGTGGAAAGAGAAAAATTTTATTTTTTCTCTTAAAATACCGCTAAAGAAATATAGTATTAGCCGCGAAAAAAGACCGTAGGTCTTTTGAGACAGCCTCTATATGCTAGATTTTTTCTTCAATCAATTTAAAGATCTTCTCCCAGGCGCCGATTTTGCCGTATTTCTTTCCTAGGCGAACTATGACGAGGTTTTTCTTGGGATGAACTGAGATGAACTGGCCCAGGATGCCTTCTGCTGCAAAAACGCCATTTTTATTTAGCCACCACTGATTGTTGTAACTGCTGCTGGTGTCTTGTACTGATTCTCTGACCCAATGAGCCGGAACAACTTGTCGGCCGTTCCAATTTCCTTCATTCAAGTATAAACGACCCAATTTAGCAAAATCCCTGGCTCGAGCATTCAGGCAACAAAACGTTTTCTCCAGGCCATTTTTCTTCCTGTCCAAACTCCAACTGGCGGGATATTCCATGCCCAACGGCTGCCATATCTTTTCTTCCAGATAAGAGGTGATGGTCCGGCCATTCAATACGCGCTCCAGCAGCAATCCTAAAAGCTGGGTATCTACGCTACGATAACTCAATATTTTGCCAGGCTTATGTTCCAGCTTTAACCTTCCTATGGCTTTTCTTAAATTGGTCCCATAATAAAAGGTGGCTACATGTCCGAAAGGGTTGAGGTATTCTTCTTTGAATTTAATTCCTGAGCGCATGTCCAGCAAATGCTCAATGGTAATGCTTTCAAAACCGTTGTCTTTCAGCTCGGGAAGGTATTTGGTGATGGGATCTTCTGTCGACTCGATCAGTCCTTCCTCAAGTGCGCAGCCGATCAGCATGGAGGTGACGGACTTGGCCATCGAGAAGGAATTAACGATGGAGGTTTCGTCATAGCCGTTAAAGTAGTTTTCATAAATCAGGGTGTCGTTTTGGATGATTAAAAAAGCGACTGTTTCGTTATCGATCAGATAATCTTCGAACTTTTGTCTCTTTTTTTCGCCTTTAGCAGTGATGGTTAAGGAATCAAAAGGGAGTCTGTTGTCGACTTTGGGAAAAGAGAAATTGCTGTCTCCCGTTTCGATCGGTCTGCTGGGGAATACCTTATAGTCGGTAATATTGGCCTTATTGTAAAAAACAAATCTGCCGATCTTGCAGGAAGAAAGGGAAAAAGCCAGGAGGAAGATCAGGAGTAGGAGCTGCCGGGTCATTTGGAAATGTTTTCCGGGAAAATAGCTTTTATCAAACATAAATAGTCCATCAAAAAGTAAAAAATTTTCAATTACAGATGTTTTTGAATATTTTGGTTAAGAAATTGTTTAAAGTTTAAATACCTGGAATGAATAAAAAGATTGTCCCATCGGCTGTAAATGTAGCTTTTTCCCTGGCAATCATTTTATGGATATTACTTCCCTCCTGTCATGCTCAAAATACAGACCATATGGAAAAAAAGAAAACGGTCGATACGTCCTCCAATGATGGAAAAAAGATCATTACTGCTCCTATTGTTTTAAAAAGCTTCATCAAAAAGAACGGGGAGCCTGCGGATTTCAAAGAAATGTACGTGCAGCGATCCATTCAGGATTATTTCATCAAGTTCTGCGAGAGCCAGGTGACCCGCAAGGAACTGGAAGACCACCTGGCTGCCAGCGATGGTCCCATTAATGCGGTAACTTTGGAGGTATCCTTCAGAGAGGGCGAATGGGATGTTTGTGAGGAAAATGAGCGGATGCAGAGCCGGATCGGGGAGTATGTGATTGTTCATCGGATTGTTAAAGATTAGTTTTGCTCCTATGCGCGTACAAAACATCCATCAAAGAACCATCTCTCAACCGAAAGCAAAAGTTTGGTTGCTCATGATGACCCTTTCCTCTGACAACGATCTGGTCTGGCCGAAAGAACATTGGCCGGGAATGAAATTAGACAAGGGGCTGGTTCTCGGAGCGCGAGGCGGGCACGGCCCTATCGGCTATTTTTTCGAACATCCAATCTCCTTCTCCTATTTGAATAGGTGATCTTTTACTTCAAACATCACACTGTATGTCTATGCAAAAAAAGAAAATAGCTCAAATCAACGACCTCTCCGAGGGCCAGATGAAAAGCATTTCCATCAGCGATGATCACGAGATCGTCCTGGCTAAAGTCGACGGCGACTTTTTCGCCGTCTACGGAAAATGCACTCACTACGGCGCACCCCTAGCCGACGGCGCCCTGAACGGCTGCCGGCTGGTCTGCCCCTGGCATCATGCCTGTTTTGATGTGAAAACAGGCCGACACCTGGAAGCGCCCGGACTGGATGGCCTGCCTTCCTTTGAAGTCACCGTCAAAGGCGAAGATATCTTCGTTTCCCTGCCCGGGGAAATGACCGACCGCATTCCCAACAAAATGGTTGCTAAGGATAAAGATAACCAACAAAAATACGTCGTGCTCGGCGGCGGCGCTGCCGGCGCCTACGCCGTGGAGGGCATCCGGGAGGCTGGATTCACCGGCGAGGTCATCCTGATCACTAAAGAAGAGGAAATGCCTTACGATCGCCCAAACTGCAGCAAGGATTACCTTATGGATGAAGCGCCCGAGGAGTGGATGCCCTTGCGGGATAAGGCTTTTTACGAGCAGCGCGATATCCAGTTGCTGCAGGGCAAGAAAGTTAAAGAAGCCAACGTGGCTACCAAAACCCTCCTGTTTGATGATGGCAATACGCTGGAATACGACAAACTGCTCGTCTGCACCGGGGGTACTCCCCGGGAACTGAGTATAGAAGGAAGTGATCTGGGCAACATACATACGCTTCGCTCGCTGGCCGATAGCCGGCAGATCCGGGATCTGGCAAAGGAATCAAAAAAAGTGGTGGTCATCGGCAGTTCCTTTATCGGATTGGAAGGCGCACAGAGCCTTCGTTACCTGGGATGCGAAGTGTCGGTAGTAGCGCCCGAAAAAGTGCCTTTTGCCAAAACCTTCGGAGAAAAGATCGGCCGAAAAATCCAGCAAATGCACGAGGAGGCCGGGATAAAATTTCATTTACAACAAAAACCGAAACGCTTCCTGGGCAATGGAAAGGTCAATAAAGTCGAACTGGAAAGCGGTAAGACCATTGAAGCTGACTTGGTAGTGGTCGGCGTAGGCGTGTCTCCCGCCACTCACTTCCTGAAAGGCGTACCGCTCGAAACAGACGGCAGCCTGCTGGTCGATGAATACCTCGCGGTCAATAACGCCTGCTACGCCGCCGGCGACATCGCAAAATACCCTTACCACGGAACCCCTACCCGGATCGAACACTGGAAAGTGGCTGCCCAGCAGGGCCGCATCGCCGGCATGAACATGGCGGGCGCTGAACAAAAATTCCAGGCCGTTCCCTTCTTCTGGACCGTACAACAGGGAACGCCCATGCAGTATGTCGGCCATGCCCATCGTTTTGATGAGATTATTTTTGACGGAAACCCCGATGAGGACCAGTTCATCGCCTTTTTTGTCGAAAATAACCTGCCTAAGGCCGCCCTCGGCATGGGCCGGGATAAAGAGATGGCCATCGTTCAGGAATTGATGCTGGAGGATGAAATGCCGGAAGTAGATAAGATCAAAGCCGGCGTGGATTGGGATAAATTGATTTGAAAAAATAAACCGGGCCGCCAGGCCCGGTTTATTATTCTCTATTTGATCTTGACCTCTTTCTTAGGAGGAAGCGCTTTTTCGGTTTTTTTCACCATTAATTTCAGAACACCGTCTTTGTACTTGGCGTCAATGTCGTCTGGATCTGCATCCTCAGGCAAAGTGAAACTCTTGGTGAAAGACTTGTAGCTGAACTCTCTGCGAGTAAAGTTCCTGTCTTTTTCTTCCTCCTCTTTTTCCGTCTTACCAGTGATCGTAAGCACATTGTTTTTTACCGTTACATTGAAGTCTTCTTTTTTCAGGCCGGGCGCCGCCACTTCAATTTCGTATTCGCCCTCGTTGTCGATAACATTAACCGCCGGCATCCAGTCGCCGTTGTTAAAGCGGAATTTTAGCCGATCATCGTCGAAAAAATCGACCAAACTTGGCCAGCTCGGAAAATTAGACTTGATGAGTGACATATTGATTTGGTTTTTGGTTAAGAAATTCTATCACATTACTGTTACAATTTATATGCATTTTACGCTTTCCTGTCAATGACACAAATCACCATTTTTTCTTAAATTCCGTATCATAAAACCTATTTTTCACCTATTCTTTTTTTTTATGAAAAAATCACCACTTTCTTCAGTCAAACATTTGGTTGCTTCGATGGCTGCTTTGTTCTTTTTTACAGCAGTCCAATTTCTTAATGCCCAGGGATTTGAAGGCTACTATCAGCATCCTACGCTTCACGGGAACACCATTGTGTTTTCTGCGGAAGGAGACCTGTGGAAGGTATCCCTGGAAGGTGGACTGGCGCAGCGATTGACCACTCATCATGGGGAGGAAACGCATGCCAGCATCTCTCCGGACGGACAGACTATTGCTTTCTCTGCTACCTACGAAGGCTCCACCGAGGTCTACACCATGCCTGTAAATGGAGGCCTGCCGCAACGCTGGACCTACGAGAGCGACCCTTCTTACGTGAATACCTGGACACCGGCAGGAGAGGTCGTCTACGCCACCCGCCATTATTCCACCCTGCCGGATTATCAGCTGGTGAAAATTGATCCCGGAACAAAGAAAAAGTCCCGTGTGCCTCTCCATCAGGCCAGTGAGGCTTCTTTTTCCGGTGATGGAAAAACCGTCTATTTCGTTCGCCCCTCTTACCATAACAACGTTACCAAAAGATACAAGGGCGGTACAGCCCGCCAGATCTGGTCCTTCACCGAGGGCGAAAAAGAAGCCGTCAAGCTGACAACCGACTATACCGGAGAAAGCCACCATCCCATGTGGTGGAACAATCGCATTTACTTCATCACCGACCGGGACGGGACCATGAACCTCTGGTCTGTAAATGAAAATGGCCAGGACTTGCAACAACATACCGAGCACAAGGATTTTGACGTGCGTTTCGCTTCGTTGCACAACGGAAAGATCGTCTATCGCCGAGGCGCCGATATCTGGCTCTTCGATATCCGCTCCGGAAGCAATAAAATGATCCCCATTCGCCTGGCTACCGATCTGGATCAGCTCAGGGAAAAATGGGAGGATAATCCTCAGCAGTACCTCACCTCCGCTCATTTTCATCCCAATGGCGAACAGATCGTTCTGACAGCCCGCGGGCGGGTGTTTGTAGCGCCTGCTAAGGACGGCCGCTTCGTACAGCTTTCGCGTAAAGAAGGCGTCCGGTATCGCGATGCTGTTTTTTCTGCGGATGGGAAAAACATCATCGTGCTTTCCGACGAGTCCGGCGAGTTTGAATTCGTTCAGGTCCCGGCCACAGGCATAGGCGAACATGCTCCGCTGACGAACGATGGCAAAACGCTGCGTTACCAGGCCAATCCTTCCCCCGATGGCAAATGGATCGCTTATACGGACTTGGACAACCACCTCTGGCTCCTGAATACAGAAAGCGGCGAACAGAAAAAGATTTCCAAAAAAAACAACGACCTGTCTTCCGAAGTCACCTGGTCACCCGACAGTCAATGGCTGAGCTACGAGCAATCCGCCGATAATATGTTTACTCAAATCCATATTTACAACGTCAATACCGGCGAGCAATTTCCCCTCACAACAGACCGCGCCAACAGCATGGACCCCGTCTGGAGTCCCGATGGCCGATGGATCTACTTTCTATCAGATCGCAACTTCCAGTCGCTGGTGGGCTCTCCCTGGGGCAGTCGGCAGCCGGAGCCTTATTTCGATGAACAAATGAAGTTGTATCACATTTCCCTGCAAAAAGGCTTGCGATCGCCTTTTTCTCCGAAAAATGAACTGACGGTAAATGAAGAAGGGGAAGAGGAGAACGGCAAAGAGGAAAAAGTGGTGGTCAGGATAGATCAGGAAGGCATACAGCGCCGCCTGGAGGAAGTGCCCGTCGCTCCGGGCAACTACTACGGCTTAAAAGGCAACGACAAGGCCTTATATTTCATCAGTCGTGAAACAGGCCTCGGCGCCGACAGCCACCTGATGGTCTTGTCCATCACCAATGAAGACCCGAAAGCCAAAGAGATGATCAAAGACATCAGAGGTTTTGACCTCTCCGCCGACGGCAAAAAACTGATGGTCCAGAAAGGGCAGCATATGTACGTCGTCAATGCAGGCGTCGGCCCGGTGAACAGCCTGGAGGACAACAAAGTCGATCTGAGCAACTGGGCTTTTGCTATTGATGTGCGGGAAGACTGGCGCCAGATTTTTAAGGATGCCTGGCGGATGGAACGGGATTACTTCTACGACCCTGATATGCACGGGATCGACTGGGACAAAATGTATGAGAAATACCTGCCTTTGGTGGATCGCGTAACGACCAGAAACGAGCTCTCGGATTTGATCGGCCGTTTTGTCGGTGAATTATCCGCGCTGCATACCAGCGTGCGCGGAGGAGATGTCAGAGAGGGCGATGAACAGATCAGGGTAGCCGGCCTTGGAGCTCGTCTGTCCCGTTCTGAAACGCAGGGCGGTTACCGGATCGATTACATTTATCAGGCGGATCCTGATTATCCTGATGAACGCTCGCCATTGGATCATCCGGCTCTGGACATATCCGTAGGAGATATTATCGAGCACATTAACGGCGCGCCGGCCCTTTCAGTGGTTGACCTCGGCGCCCTGCTTCGTCATCAGGCCGGAGAACAGGTTCGTGTAGGAATAAAGGATGCCGATACCGGTAAGCGCAAAGATGTAATCCTGATGCCTATTTCCAGCGAATACAGTCTGCGTTACCGCGACTGGGAGTACGGCAGAAGAATGGAAGTAGAGGAAAAAGCCGATGGCAAGATCGGGTACGTTCATTTGCAGGCCATGGGCAGCGGTGATATTTCCCAGTGGTATCGCGAATTTTACCCGGTATTCGACCGACCAGGATTGATCATAGATGTCCGGCACAACCGGGGTGGAAATATTGAGAGCTTCATTCTGGAAAAATTGATGCGTCAGGCCTGGATGTATTGGAAGGTACGCGAGCAGGATCCCTACTGGAACATGCAGTATGCTTTCCGCGGGCATATGGTGGTGCTGGTGGATGAGAACACGGCCTCGGATGGAGAAGCCTTTGCGGAGGGTTTTCGTCGTTTGGGTTTAGGCAAGATCATTGGTATGCGCACCTGGGGAGGGGAGATATGGTTGAGTTCCGCCAACCGCTTGTCTGACGGCGGCCTGGCCCGGGCGCCGATGATGGGCGTTTACGGTCCGGAAGGGGAGTGGCTGATTGAAGGGCATGGTGTAGTTCCGGATATCGAAGTCGACAACCTACCTCACGCCACGTTTAACGGAGAGGATGCGCAGCTGGATGCCGCCATACAATATTTGATGGAGGAAATGGAGAAAGATCCCCGGGAGGTGCCAAAAGCCCCGCCTTTCCCGGATAAGTCCTTTGAAAATAATAAGAAATAATGAAAGAAAAGGCGGTCAATCGACCGCCTTTTCTTTCATTATTTCTTATCACTCCGTCTCAACATATCCGGGCTGATATGATACCACTGCGCCTTATCGGAAGAATAGCCGAACGTAGCATGCGGGAGCAGGCGATTTAACCATTTAGAGATTAGTTTTAGGTCATTTTGAGGAAGACTTACGGAAAGTTCGTCCCCATCGTTAAGCTTAAAATACAGAGTAACAGAGGAAGACAACTGGACACCAAAAGGAAGCCGTTCCGTTTTAACGGAATAGACCCAGACGATATCATTAGGATGGTGATGCAACATCCGCATCAGTCGATGCTCCTGAATGTCCAGCATGCGAGCTGTCCTGTAGATAAGGTGAATGCTGACGACCAAAGAGATCAGTCCGATAATGGGTAGGATGATGCTTTTTTCAAAAGTAAAGATCAACAGGGCCATGCTGCCGAGCAGCAACAGAAAAGAAGCAAGCAATTGTAGGCGGCATTCTTTAGACAATGCTTTTTTCAGCAGGTCCATAGCCGGGTGGCGTAAAAGTGGATCAGCATTCACGAGTTTTAATTTTTAAAACAAATTGTTGTTTTGTTAAAATGGTTTTGCTATTTTTGTAACAAGGATTTTTGTTTTTTGATTTGAAAAATACTTATTTTAACCGATTGGGGATTAGCACTTCAATTTATTTACTTTCCTGTGATAATAGGAGAAGTCTTTAAGATACTTACAAGCAATGGCACAATCAAACTACACGGAAGACAACATCAAATCGCTCGACTGGCGGGAGCACATTCGCATGAGACCCGGGATGTACATCGGAAAGCTGGGAGACGGCTCCTCTGCTGACGATGGCATTTATATTCTGGTTAAAGAGATATTTGACAACTCCATAGACGAATACGTCATGGGGTTTGGGAAAAAGATCGATATAGAGGTCAAAGACGGGGGGGTGACCGTCAGGGACTACGGCCGTGGTATTCCACTGGGTAAGGTCGTGGATTGCGTATCCAAGATCAACACCGGCGGTAAGTACGATTCAAAGGCCTTCAAAAAATCCGTGGGGTTGAATGGGGTGGGTACGAAAGCCGTCAATGCTTTGTCGGGCTATTTCCGGGTGGAATCCGTCCGGGATGGGAAATCCAAAGTGGCGGAATTTGAAAAGGGAGAGCTGGTGAAAGACCATAAGCTCAAGAAGTCAGATGCAGAAAACGGAACTACCGTCTTGTTCCGCCCCGACAAGTCCGTTTTTAAAAGCTACCGCTTCCGCCCGGATTACCTGGAAAGTCAGCTCTGGAATTATGCCTATCTGAACGCCGGCCTTCGGATCAATTTTAACGGAAAAACCCTTTATTCCAAGAACGGCTTGCTGGATCTCCTGGAACGCAAGACGCAGAAGGAGCAATTGTGCTATGACATCATTCATTTCCGTGGCGATGATATAGAGCTGGCCTTCAGCCATGGCAATCATTACGGCGAACAATACCATTCCTTCGTCAACGGCCAGAATACTACTCAGGGCGGTACGCATTTGAATGCCTTTAAGGAAGGCATTGCAAGGACCATACAGAATTTTTTCAAAAAAGATAATTTTGACCGCAAAGATATTTTGTCGTCCATCGTAGGCGCCATTAGCGTGAGAGTAGAGGAGCCCATTTTCGAATCTCAGACAAAGACGAAGCTCGGCTCCAATGAAATTGCTCCCGGCGGGCAGACGATCCGGTCTTTCATTGGTAAATTCATCGAACAAAAACTGGATAACTATCTACATCGCCATGAGAATATCGCCAACCAGCTGCGCGCACGGATCGCCCAGTCGGAAAAAGAACGCAAAGAACTGGCCGGCATCAAAAAGCTGGCCAACAAGAGAGCCAAAAAAGCCAACCTGCACAATAAAAAACTGAGAGACTGCCGCGTTCACTTTAGCGACAGTACCAGGAAAACGGATGAGGAAATGCGCAAAAAAACGACGCTCTTTATTACCGAGGGGGATTCAGCCAGCGGCTCCATCACCAAAGCCCGGGACGTACAGGTGCAGGCAGTGTTTAGTTTGCGGGGCAAACCGCTCAATTGTTTCGGACTAACCAAAAAAGTGGTGTATGAGAACGAAGAGTTTAACCTGCTTCAGCATGCACTCGATATCGAGGACGGCATCGAGAACCTCCGCTACAATCGTGTCGTGATCGCCACAGACGCCGATGTGGACGGTATGCACATCCGGCTATTGCTCCTGACCTTTTTCCTGCAGTTTTTTCCCGAACTGGTCAGGAACGGCCACCTTTACATCCTGGAAACCCCTTTGTTCAGGGTCAGAGATAAAAAGCAGACCTTCTACTGCTATTCTGAAGCAGAGAAACAACAAGCCGTCAGACGCCTGAGGGGCAAACCGGAAATTACCCGTTTTAAAGGGTTGGGAGAGATCTCTCCTGATGAGTTCGGCGATTTTATCGGAGAAAATATTCGTCTGGAACCCGTCGTTCTGAATGAAGAAATTGACATTGATGAGATCCTTTCTTACTATATGGGCAAAAATACTTCCAGCCGCCAGGAGTTTATCATCGACAACCTGCGGATCGAAAAAGATGAGGCCGTGGAAGGATCGGAAGAAGAAGCAGAGGAAGAAGTGAAAGAGACGGTATCTGCTGCCTGAAACGATAATATCTGAAGATTGCCGCCTCCGTGTGTGTTTAACGCCCTTGCATAACCGCTTCGATTTGGCGCTCCCGGCGGAGCGTAAACCAGTTAAATAAATGACACTGAACACCTATCGATCGCAGGCGGCCATCTTAAAATATTTGCGTCTTGCCTGCCTGCCAAAATGGCGGTTGACTTTTGCTTTATTGCACCTTCTTTTTCATTATGAGCGTTTTTTTTGAATAAAACTGCCAATAACAGAAAGAAACAGAGCTTGGCATAATCCTTGACCGCAAGAAAAATATATGAATCATAAACTTTTATTTTCTCAGGGATTTGACGACGATGGAGATTTCCTTCCGTTAATGACAATAGATGAAGAGAATGAACCTGGAAGTGGAGAGACCTATCCGGAAGTTTTACCGGTAATAGCTTTAAAAAATACGGTCTTATTCCCCGGTATTGTCATTCCCATTACAGTAGGGCGGGATCGCTCCATCAACGCTATCAACAGGGCTTATTCCCGTGATAAGCTGGTGGCTGTCGTAGCACAAAAAGACCAGCGCGAGGAAGAGCCCGAAATAGAAGACCTTTACATTGTCGGCGCCGTCGCTCGTATTCTGAAGTTGCTGAAAATGCCGGATGGCACCACAACGGCGATCCTCCAGGGGAGAAAGCGGTTTTCCCTGCGCAGTCTGAAAGAAGAAGACCGGGTTTTAATGGGCCAGATCGAAGTGCTGGAGTACGTTTATCCTGACAATAAGCTGGAGTTTGAAGCCATCATGTCTTCTATAATGGACCTGGCTAAGAAGATCATCGAACTTTCTCCGAATATCCCCTCCGAGGCCGTGGTCATGCTGGGTAATATCGGAAATAATGTTTCTTTACTGAATTTCATCGCTTCCAACCTCAGCGTAAAGATCCCCGTCAAACAAAGCATACTGGAACAGAATAACCTGGTGGAGAAGAGCAAAAAGATCCTCGCCGAAATGAACAATGAGCTGCAATTGCTGGAGCTCAAGGATAAGATCGAAAATAAGGTCAGAGGCGATATTGAAAAACAGCAGCGTGATTACTTCCTTAATCAACAACTGAAAACCATACAGGAAGAGCTTGGCCAGAACCCTCAGGAGGAAGAAGTGCGCAGAATGGCTGAGAGCGCCAAACAAAAAAAGTGGTCCAGAGAAGTGGGGGAATTTTTTCATAAAGAATTAAACCGACTCAAAAGGATCAATCCGCAGGTGGCGGAGTATTCCGTTCAGATCAATTACCTGGAACTCCTCCTGGACCTTCCCTGGGAAGAATATACCAAAGATAATTTTGACCTGAAAAAGGTCAAAAAAGTGCTCGACGAAGACCACTTTGGATTGGAAAAGGTGAAAGAACGTATCCTGGAACACCTGGCCGTGCTAAAATTAAAAGGGGACATGAAAGCGCCTATCCTTTGCCTGGTGGGTCCTCCCGGCGTGGGGAAAACTTCCCTGGGCAAGTCCATAGCCCGTGCCCTGGAGCGCAATTTTATCCGCATGTCACTGGGTGGCCTGCACGACGAATCCGAGATCCGCGGCCACCGCAAAACCTACATCGGCGCCATGCCGGGGCGCATCATCCAGTCTATTAAGCGAGCAGGCTCCTCCAACCCGGTATTCATCCTGGACGAGATCGATAAGGTGGGTAAGGACTTTAGAGGAGACCCCTCTTCCGCACTGCTGGAAGTACTCGATCCGGAACAAAACACCACCTTCCACGATAATTACCTGGAACTGGAATATGACCTGTCCAAAGTAATGTTCATCGCCACGGCTAATTCGCTGAGCACCATCCAACCGGCCCTGCTGGATCGCATGGAGATCATCGAGATCAGCGGCTACTCCCAGGAAGAAAAAGTGGAAATCGCCAGGCGTCACCTGATCCCTAAACAACTGGAAGAACACGGACTTAAAAGGTCTCAGGTCAAGCTTTCCAAACCTTTATTGAATAAGGTGGTGGAAGAACATACCCGGGAATCCGGCGTACGGTCTTTAAATCGCCAGATCGGCGCCCTCATGCGCCACATCGCTAAAAAAGTGGCGATGGAAGAGGACTACACCGTCTCCATTCCGGTAAAGGCTTTAACCGATATTCTGGGGCCAAGAAAATATTCTTCTGAAATGTATCAGGCCGTTAACCACCCCGGCGTGGCCATAGGACTTGCATGGACACAGGTGGGCGGAGATATTCTGTTTATCGAAACCAGCCTGAGCCAGGGTAAAGGGAAACTAACCCTCACAGGAAATCTGGGCGAAGTCATGAAAGAATCCGCAACAACCGCCCTGACCTTCCTCAAAGCTCATTGTGAAAGCCTGGGCATAGATCCTCAGGACTTTAGCCAAAAGGATGTCCACATCCACATCCCTCAGGGTGCCATCCCAAAAGACGGCCCGTCCGCAGGCATTACCATGTTGACGGCATTGGCTTCCGCCTTTACCGGAAGACTCGTACGACCCTATCTGGCTATGACCGGCGAAATCACCCTTCGCGGTAAAGTACTCCCCGTCGGAGGCATTAAAGAAAAACTCCTTGCCGCTCGACGGTCGGGAATGACCGATATCATTTTGTGTAGAGAAAATGAAAAACACGTCTCCGAGATCAGAGAGGAATACCTCAAAGAGGTGAAACTGCACTACGTGGAGGAAATGAGCGAGGTGCTCGAACTGGCCCTGGAAAAATAGCCAACCCTCGCTTTTTTAGTTAAAACTATCCAAAACTACTGCATTCCTGATGGCTTCATCAGAGAAATCCCCTATTTTTGAAAGAAGCCGGTCGAAAAGGATTAAACCTTTTTTAACGCGATTTAGCAAAAAACCACTCCTGATGGACGAACCATAAAGGGGTATTTATCGTCTTATTAAGAAAGAATCCATTTTAATTGCTGCCTTCGACAATAATTGCAATGGAATTGAAACTAGAGCAAGCTCCAAATAAGAGCCAACATCGGTAAACCAACATCTATGAAATATAAAGGTCTTTTAACCACCCTTGTCCTGGTGATCGGAAGTCTCTTGATGCTACAGGCGCAGCAGGGAAAAAGCGACCGACTGGTCCAGTTCTCCGGTATGGTCCTCGACGGAACAGACGACCAACTGGTCCCGGTTCCTTATGTCAACATCCTGGTAAAAGGAAAAGGACGCGGTACTTACTCTGACTTTAAAGGATTCTTCTCTATCGTGGTTGAAAAAGGCGATGTCATCGTTTTCTCAGCAGTTGGATATAAAACGGTGGAATTTACCATCCCTGAAAACCTGAAAGATGACCGGTACTCGCTCGTTCAACTGATGACACAGGATGCCATCAACCTGCCGGAAACCGTCGTCTTCCCCTGGCCCAGCCGGGATCATTTTAAACTGGAATTTCTGGCAATGGACGTTACTCCCGAGCTTCAGGAGTATGCCGCCAAAAACCTTGCCGAAGAAACTCTCCAGAAGTTAAGAAGAGAAGTTCGCCTCGATGGTAACGAAAATGCAGATTATTATCTCCGCAAGCAGGCTCGTGAATATTATTACATCGGCCAGCAGCCGCCTATGAATATCTTTAATCCGGTCGCCTGGAAAAAATTCTTCGACGCCTGGAAAAACGGTGATTTCAAGAAGAAAGATAATGATAATTAAGGATAAAAAAAGAGGTTGTCTCGTCCGCTTCAAGCGGACGAGACAACCTCCTTTTTTATCCTCTGAATAACTTCCTCCCCCAGATCAATGTCTGAAAGCCATACAATCCCGCCCAGAATACCAGCGCCGCATAAGACAAAATGCCCAGGCCTGCATAGATTTTCAACCTCCTTAAATTCACTCCCAAAAATTCATAGCTGAAAAAATCGACCAGGATGAAAAGGGTATGGACGCCAAAAAGAACGAAAAATACCTGGATCAGCTTTTCCAGATATTGTATCTTTTTAACCAGACCAGGCGTAAACTGGCCGGCGGCCTTCCGGCGGTCTATGTATTTTTTGGAAAAATATAGATAGGCCAGAAAAAAGACGATGTACAATAACTGCTCAAAAGCCCCGAAAAAGGGATTGAAGAAACTCCGGTCAATGCCGGCTTTATAAACTGGGCTGGAGAAAAAAAGAATGAGAAAATAAGACAACTGACTTAACGGAAGCAGAAAGTGCTTAATATCTGTCCACCGCATCTTATAAGACGGATACAAACTCAATTTGACGTGATAGAATAAAAGTGTGGGAAAACTTAAGGTGAAATACAGCGGCAAAAATCTGTAAGCCGGATGCTGCTCGAAAAAGTCAGTAATGACGAAAATGTTGTGGAGCAGCGTCAATGAAAGCGCGATCAATAACAACCCCAGAGCAATATTGGCGCGGCGGTCCCCCGACTTTTTAAAAAAATAAAGCGCTCCAATGCCCAAACCCTGAATGACACCCAGGATCAGGATCACCAGTAATCCATAAAATAAAAAGCTGCGTTCACCTAAATAATCGAACATGTCGAAAGTTAACTGTCTTAATTGTTTGCCGGACGTCGATACCTTACCGGAGGAGCAGGCTCAGGCTTAAGCTCAATACCCTTCGTTTTCATTAATTTCAAGGCTTCCTGAACGGCCCGCTCCAATTGTGGGTCACCGCCGTCGGCTACCCTGGACGGTTCCTGGATCACTTCAATGTCAGGAGCCACCCCTTCTGCTTCTACTGCCCATTCACCGTCAACGTCAAAAAAGCCGCCCCTTGGAGCCACCATTCGGCCTCCATCAATAAAGCGCGGGGTATCCCAGGTGCCGACCAGGCCTCCCCAGGTGCGCGTGCCGATGAGTGGACCGATCTCCAATTTCTTGAACATGTAGGGCAGCAGGTCTCCGCCCGAACCGGCCCGCTCATTGATGATCATTACCTTGGGGCCCCAGATGCCCGCCATAGGCGTAGTCCATGGACGCCGGTCGTCCGCTTTACTATTGAAATAGCCTAACAGCTTTCGGTTCATCACATCGATCATATAGTCCGCCGCTGAACCTCCGCCGTTGTTCCGCTCATCGATCACCGCGCCTTTTTTATGTTGCTGAGAAAAATAGTACCGGTTGAAATAGGTATAACCGCCATCACCGGTATTAGGAACATAAACATAGGCGAGCTGCCCGTCCGATAATTCGTCTACCTTCCTGCGATTGCTTTCCACCCAGTCAAAGGTGCGAAGCTGGCGTTCACTCCTCACCGGTACAACCGTTAAAGTGCGCGCACCCTCCATAGACGGGCGGCTATTGACCGTGATCTTGACCTGGCGGTTGGCCGTCGCCTCAAATGCACTGAAAAAGTTCACACTCGTCCCGAGTTCTTCTCCGTTAACCGCAAGGATATATTCCCCCGCCCGGACATCCATGCCGGGGCCCGAAAGCGGCGCCCGAAGATCAGGATTCCAGCTTTCTCCGGAATAGATTTTTTGAATGCGGTACCGGCCATTTTCTGCCGATACGTCTATTCCTAACAATCCTACATTGATGTTGTCGATGTCGGGAAAATCACCCCCGCTGGTGTAAGAGTGCCCTACCGCCACTTCTCCTCCTACAATGTCTACTATGTAATTGAGGTCAGAACGGTGCCTGACGTGATCCATCCACGGTCGATACCACTCGTATACCTGATTCCATGGCGCGCCATGTACATTGTCCACATACAAAAAGTCTCGCTGAAAACGCCATCCTTCGCGGTAGATCTGAAGCCATTCCTCCCGGGGATGAACCTTTAGACGCATATTGATATCCAATTTGCCGTTGCCGCCTTTTACCCCTGAAGCAGTGGTTTTAATAATGCCCCAGCTGGAGCCGCTGCGGTACAACAGCGATTTCCTGTCGTGAGAAGTACTGGCCGAGATCACGTTTTCCATTACCACCTCAGACTTGCGATCCTTGAGGCTGTACCGGTGCAATCTGAAGCCTCTTTCGTTGGGAATATTTTCCATATACAATATGTGATCCTGAGGTGCTTCCTCCAGGCCAACGTAGTTGCGCACCGGGATGTCCAACGCGATGATGCGCCTGCTGATCCCTTCCATATCAATAGTGACCGCTATCTCCTTGTCCTCTTTTCCATTTTTATCAGTAGTGTCTTTCACTTCTTCCTCATCGCTCAAAGGCGCCAGCGGAGAAGGGGTGGCTTTGTCCAGGACAATCATGTACAATCCGCGGTTTACGGGCATGTTGTAAGAACTCATATCGAGCCAGCCCGTATTCAATCCATAGTCGGTGCTGGCTAAAAAATAGAGGTATTTTCCGTTAGCATCCCAAACCGGAGTAATAGCGTCGGCCATACCGTCGGTGAGTTGAAGCGTCTGACCGGTAGTGATGTTATGAGCTTTGACGACTTTAAACTGATTGTCCAGCTGCCGGACATAAGCGATCCACTTGCTATCGGGAGACCAGACGGGGTTCAGCGTGCGGTTGGGATGAGCGAACCTTTCCGTGTCTACCTTTTTTGCTTCCCCGTTAGCGATATTGACATACCAAAGGTTAAAATCGGTATCGGTATAGGCAAGGTATTTGCTGTCGGGAGACCAGGCCGGATTAAAGTAAAAAGTAGGATTGGGCAATGAAATGGCGCGAGGGGCTTCCAAACCTTCCTGGTCGCCGATCATGAGTTGGTATTCTCCGGACTGATCTGAAAACCAGGCGATGTGCCGGCCGTCAGGGGACCAGGCCGGGTAGCGGTCAGCTGCGCCGGAAGATTCGGTAATGTTGCGCCAATCGCCGTTCTCCTTGGGTACGGTAAAGATCTCTCCCCGATATTCGAATAGGGCTCTTTTTCCGGTAGGGGAAAGAGAGGCATTTGTCAAGGCATTGGCGCTGACGTCTTCCCAGCGAGGACGGGCCCAGTCGAGATCGCCCCGGGCATGGATTTCGAGTTGCGCTGCCTGTCCATTTCGGGTGTCTAAAAAATGAAGGTAGCCTCCCTGTTCGTATACGATGGAAGAGCCGTGAGCATCCAGGCTTTTAACGTCAAAATCCTTATGGAAGGTGATTTGCTTTAACTGATCGTTCCTGGAGTTAAAGGACCAGATGTTATTAGCGTAATCCCTTTCCGAGAGGAAATAAACGGTTTCGCCTACCCATACCGGATCGGTATGGCGTTCGCGATCACTTTGGGGCGTGCGTTTAAGGGCTAGCGTTTTCATGTCTATGATCCAGATGGGCATAGCTTGCCCACCCCTGTAGTTGCGCCATTCGGGATCCCAGAAGGTAATGGGCGTATAGGCCATCTGCCGGCCATCAGGTGAGATCTCTCCGTATGCTGCCCGCGGAGCAGGCAAAGCAGCGGGGAGAGTACCTTCGGTATTTACCGAGTAAAGACGATTCAGTCGGGTAGGATGCCCTGTTCTGCCGGAACGGAAAACAACGGCTTTTCCATCGGGTGTCCAGCCCTGAACGACATCTGCGTCCGGATGCCAGGTCAGACGTTTCGGAGCGCCGCCTTCAACCGGTATGGTGTAAACGTCCGTGTTGCCGTCGTATTGAGCGGTAAATGCAATGGTCTGTCCATCCGGAGAAAAATGAGGATAGGTTTCCTCCCCTTCATCTGTCGTCAGTCGTACAGCATCTCCTCCGGACTTGTCTACGATCCATAGGTCATTGGCGTACACAAAAACAATTTGGTCCTGGCTTAGGGTGGGCTGCCGTAATAAACGCGTTCCCTGAGCTTGCAGGCTCAGAGCAAAACACGAAAGCAGCAGTAAAGGTAAAGTTGGAACAAGCTTCATAAGTAAAATTTGGAATGTTGTTTGTTTTAGGGTATAATATACTACTTTGTCCCAAAACTTATTTTATTTACAAACCCCATATTGGAAGAAGGTGAGAAAAATCAATATCATTTAGTGTCAATTATTGGAGCGTAAAAGTAAATTGTACAGTATTTTACGCGCAAAACAAAAAAGAAAACCAACGATTATGAGTACAATTTTTAGTAGGAAATACACCCCTGTTAGCGCAGCCGAAGCCGTCAGCGTGATCAAATCTTCTGACAGCGTTTTTGTGCATAGTGCTGTGGCCGCCCCCCAGGAATTGTCCAAAGCATTAGCCAACCGGGCAGATGAATTAAGAGATATCGAAGTGTATCATCTCCACGTTGAGGGCGATGCTCCCTATGCTTCAGAGAGGTGCAGCGAAAGCATCAGGGTGAACAACCTGTTCGTGGGAAAAAACGTTCGCCAGGCCGTTAACGAGGGCAGGGCGGATTTTATCCCGATTTTCCTGAGCGAGGTGCCTCTGTTGTTTAAAAGTCGAATCATTGATCTGGATGTGGCCATGTTTCAGGTGTCGCCGCCGGATCACAACGGCTTTTGCACGCTCGGGGTTTCTGTGGACACCGCCCTGGCTGCCGCTCAGTCGGCCAGACGGCTTATTGCAGAGATCAATCCGAATATGCCTCGGACCAGAGGCGATGGGGACATTCACATCAGCCGATTTGATAAAGTGGTGGAAGTCGATTATCCCCTGCCTACCATTGAACTTCCTCCACCGGATGAGATCGAAACCAGAATAGGAGAGTATATCGCAACTTTGGTGGAAGATGGGGCTACCCTGCAGATGGGCATCGGCGCCATCCCGAATGCCGCCCTGATGGCCATGTCCAATCACAAAGAACTAGGCATCCATACGGAGATGTTCTCTGATGGGGTGATCGACCTGGTGGAAAAGGGCGTTGTCACCAATGAACACAAAGAAAAACACCGGCACCATATCGTGAGCGGCTTTTTAATGGGATCAAAAAAATTGTACGATTTTGTCCATGATAACCCTATCGTTCGTATGCTCGATATTGAGTACGTCAATGACACCTCCGTGATCCGCCAAAATCCTAAAGTTACCGCCATTAACAGCGCCATCGAAATTGATCTGACCGGACAGGTTTGCGCCGATTCTATCGGTACACGGATCTTTTCCGGCGTAGGAGGGCAGATGGACTTTATCCGGGGAGCTTCTTTGTCAAAAGGCGGAAAGCCGATCATCGCCCTACCTTCAGCTACTAATAAAGGGATCAGCCGGATCGAAAGCGTACTCAAACGAGGTGCAGGTGTAGTGACCACCAGGGCCCACGTCCAATACGTGGTCACAGAGTACGGCATCGCAAACCTCTATGGGCAAAACCTGCGCAAAAGAGCCAAAGCTTTGATCAATATCGCCCATCCCGACCACCGGGAAAGATTGGAGAAAGAGGCTTTTGAAATACTGAATTTAAAGACATGGTAAAAAAAGGGAGGCTTGCGCAGCCGAAAGAAGAAATTCATCAGGCTGCGCAAGCCCCTGCTTGATAAAGCATTCCTTTATTCTATTTTCAGGAACTTTAATCTTACAGCTCCATGATTCGGACTGATCAAATGCAGGAAATACATGCCTGCCGGTAATTCCTGAACATTGAACTGCGCTCTCGGCAGCAGCTCCAACGCTCTGCGCATATGCTGTTTGCCACGCAGATCAAAGACCTGCATGTCATATCTTCCCAAAATATCTCCTTCTACCTCAATAGTAACCTCATCCCGGGATGGGTTCGGGAAGAGCCTGAATTGCTCCTCAGCAAGTAGATTTTCGGTGGATACCGCTATGTAATTCACACAAGGCGTCGTATCCCTGCACGCTTCAGTGGTCACAATAATGGCGTAATTACCATCTTCCCGAGGCATAAAGAACGGTGAATCCGAGGCCGCGATAATGGAATCGGCATCACAATCCAAAAGCTCAAAGGTCGCATCATCCAGCCCTTCTATAACGATCCCTCCGTTATCGTCTATAGAAACCATCGGATCTAATACCTCAAATCGTAACTCGAGCGTAACCGTAGAGTCACACCCATTCACAGAGGTCAGGGTCTCCATGTAAGTTCCGGGCTCGGTTAGCATTTGATCGCCAAATGGATAACTTTCCCCTTCACATAAGGTAACCCGGATGGTTTCTGCGGCATCCTCCTGTACAGTCAGGTTAATGGTCACCGTAGAATCACAGCCGGTGGCGGTTTCCAAAAAGGCAATATAAGTCCCCGTTCTGGTCAGGTTTTGCCGGCCCAGTTGGAAGGTGTCGCCCGGACAAATGGTCACATCGCGTTCAACCTCAAATGCTTCCGTAACCTCCAGGTTCAGAACGATAGTGGAATCACAACCGTTCGAGCTGGTCAGCCTTTGTGAATAAACGCCGGATTGCGTGAGCGATTGATTGTTAAACCGATATACCTCGCCCTCGCAAATGGAGGCCTGGATCGTGTCCCTCAGCGCCGGCAATACATTAAGCTCCAACTGTAAGATGATGAAGCAGCCGTTCTGCGCGGTAAAAGTGTCCCGGTAAATGCCCGTTTCACCAATCACACGATCACCAAATACATAGGTTTCTCCCTGGCAAATGGTCTGCCGGATAACAGATCTGGATATCGGATTAACCCTCAGGTTAAGGGTAACTATGGAATCACAACCGTTCGACCCCTGAAAAGCCTCCTGATAAACCCCCGCTTCCGTCAGCATCCTTCCGCCGAATTCATAAGTCTCTCCCTCACAAATGGTCGCTGAAACCGATGATCCCGATCGCGGAGTAATATTAAGCGTCAGAAAGACCAGCGAATCACAACCGGACACGCTCGCAAAGGTTTCACTGTATTCACCGGCCCGGCTCAATTCTCTGGTCCCGAACCGGTAAGTCTCCCCTTCACAAATAGTGACCTCGTCCTGGGTAGAGAAAATAGGTAAAACGCTTAGATTGATCGTTACGGTCGAATCACAACCATCCATCGATCTGAAGGTGTTGGTGTAAGTTCCCGGATTGGAAATGAACTGACCACCGAATATGTAAGTCTCGTTATCACAAATAGATATCGGTATGGTGTCGTTATAGCGTTGAGCCAATCTTAGATTGACGCTGACCGTTGAGTCACATCCATTGATCGACTGTAATGTGGCGGTATACTGGCCGCTTTGCCGGAGCACCCGGTCACCCAATAGGAAAGAGTCACCCTCACAAATGGTCTCTTCCAGGCGAATATCATAGCGTTCATAAACCGTAAGCGTAACCTCCTTTATGGAGTCACAACCCGTCGCAGAGGTCAGTATCTGTGAATAAACACCCGGGCTAGTCAGCGCCTGTTCGCCCAGGAAGAAAGTGTCGCCTTCACAAATGGCCTCTTCCATTTTGATCAGGAAAGTATCGATCACACTCAGATTGATGGAAACAATAGAATCACATCCGTTGACGGTTTCCAGCCGGCGGGAATAAAATCCATCCTGCGACAGAGGCTGGTCGCCCAGGAAAATGACGTCCCCGCGGCAGATCATGGTGTCGATCGCGATGTCGTAGGCCGGCAATACCGTCAAGTTGATGGTGACCAGAGAATCGCATCCCGCCACCGTCTGCAGCCTTTCCGTATACCTGCCGGTGGTGACCAGCGGCCTGTTGCCCAGAAATACCGTGTCTCCTCCGCATATGGTCGTATCCAGAATGACATTGGCCAGCGGTGCTACATTTACAATGAGCGTTTCCGTGGAATCACAACCATTGGCGGCGGTAAACACTTCTGTGAAAACTCCGGATTCGGTATACGCCTCTCCTTTGTAAATCAGCGTATCGCCCTGACAAATAGTGAACACCTCTTCCAGATAGAAGGAATCCAGGACCGTCAGGTCGAGCGTGACAATAGAGTCACAACCATTGACGGCTGTAAAGATGTGTTCGTAAATGCCCGTCTGTAGCAGGGTGTCCGTTCCTAAAATTACCGTGTCTCCTCCGCAGATCGTCGAATCCAGTGAAACGGCAATGGTGTCCAGCAAGCTGACCGTATATCGAACGGTAGAGTCGCAGCCGTTCAGCGTGCTGAGAAACTCAGTGTAGGTTCCCGCCATCGTTATGGCCGTATCTGCCAGGAAAAGGGTGTCACCCTGGCAGAGACCCACGTTCAGATCCAAAAAGAAAGTATCGTATTGTATCACATTGACCATTACCACTGAGTCGCATCCGCTGATGGACTGATAGGCCTGCATAAACAAGCCTGCGGTGTCGATCACCATATCTGCAATATTTATCGTGTCACCCTGACATAGCGAGGTGTCGATCCTCGTAAAGAAAGTATCTAATACTTCCAGGTCTATGATTATGGTGGAGTCACAACCGTTACTTGCCGGAAAAACCCTGGTGTAGACCCCGGTCGAGTCCAGTACCAGATCATCATAAAATAAGGTGTCTCCCGAACAGATGGCGGTGTCGATCAATATGAGCGGCGACTCGAGCACGGTCAGGTTAAGTCGCATGGTGGAATCACAGCCGTTGGCCCTGGGAAATGCCTGATCATAAACCCCACTGATGGTCAGCGTATCCATGCCGAAAAATACCGTATCACCCTGGCAGATGGTGGAGTCCATAGCGATCAGCACCGTATCCAGAACATTCAGGTTGATGCTGACGATGGAGTCACAACCGCCAATGGAGGATAA
Organism: uncultured Saprospiraceae bacterium; assembly: GCA_964548175.1. Taxonomy (GTDB): domain Bacteria; phylum Bacteroidota; class Bacteroidia; order Chitinophagales; family Saprospiraceae; genus JANQPA01. Next base: position 24,774 of record CAZJQS010000016.1, on the reverse strand, counting down.
GGTGTCCGAATAGGAGCCGGCGGATACCAGCGGTCGGTTACCCAGAAAGACCGTGTCTCCTTCGCAAATGGTGCTGTCAAGCCTGATATTGAAAGTGTCCTCCACAGTGAGCATCACGTTGACGGTGATACAGGCAGAAGGGGTGAAGAACTGGTTGGTGATCATGGTCGACTCCGTGTAAATGCTGTCGCCGACAATGATGGACTGGCCGGCGCAAATGGTCGTGTCAACCATATTTCGGAAAGTATCCAGAACGTTTAACTGAAAATTCACTATGGAATCACATCCCATAATGGAGCTAAGGGTGTCCGAGAACATCGTGTCCGAACGATAGAAGATCCCATTGTATTCGATCGAATCACCAGCACAGATGCGTTCATCCACAACCGTCAGCAATTCAGGAACCTCGTCGGCACTTAGTACAATCACAGAGTCACATCCCTCCATCGTCTGTAACGTATCCAAGATGATCAGCGTATCTGACGTGATCACATGATCGCCTACGAACAAAGTGTCCCCTCTGCAAAACATAGTATCGATCCGGGTGTAGGCCGTGTCCAGCACATTCAGGGTATAGACGACCGTTGAGTCGCAGCCGAGCAGGGACTGAAAGACCTCGGTGTAAACCGTATCCGAACTAAATTCCTGGGAGCCCAGGGTTATGGTATCGCCTTCGCAGATGCTTTCCGATACTTCCAGCCGGAAAGTATCCAGCGGAATGATCTTCAACAGAATGACAGAATCACAGCCGTTTACGGACTGGAAGAGGCGAAGGGTCGTATCTTGTTTGTAATAAACCCCTTCATACAAGGCGGAATCACCCAAACAAGTTTCAATTTCAATTTCAGTGAAACTGACAGGTTTTTGGACAACCTCGTACACAACCGTAGAATCGCAGCCGTTAATGGATTGCAGCTCTTCCACGTAGACCGAGTCTGAGAAAAACGTAAGGGTGTCATTGACAACAACCGTGTCGCCTTCGCATACTTCCACGGGTACGGTCGTCAGGAAGGTATCATTAACTACCAGGTTCAGAGTGATGATGGAATCCATCATATTGATGTCCTGAAGCGTGTCAAGGTACGTTCCGGCTTCTTTCAGCTGAACGCCGTTGAAGAGCAGGGAGTCCCCCGCACAAATGCTTTGGTTGAGAATGGTGTCAAGCAGGCGGACGTCAAGCGCGGAGGCCTGCATGAAGGCATTAGACTTTAAATCGTTTTGGGATAAAGCCGTTGACAGTTTTTGGGAAACCTCCCCAGATGCAGATTGGCTGTGGTGTCGGGCTCCTCTAAAAGGATTAAAGAAGAACAGCACAGCAAAAACAAGGCAGTAGGAGGTGTTGAGTACAACTCTTTTCATAGTTTTGAGTTATTTTTTACATCGGGAAACATTAATATACACCAATGGTATACGACGAAACATGCTCAAAGCTTCGTAAAGGGTGAAAAAATTGCAAAAAAGGTGAGTCATTTGAGGCACTCTCCAATGTCCTGTGGACTTTAGAGAACGCCTTGGGTAGATTTTTTTACTATAATTCGAGTTAAAAATAATAAAAAGAAAAAGATATTTCAGATATTTTTTTATTCTTCTTCCATTCGGCAGCTGGCCTGGGCTACGTCCCAGCGCCTTTGCTTGCCGTTCCAGTAAATGGCGTAACAATTAGCCCTTTTCAGAAAATAAATTACCTCTTCTTTTTGGTTATGGTTATATCCGGTGACGATGCGAATGTAACAGCCCTCGCGATTGTTGAGCCGGAAGGTGGAAGCGAAGGAGGGCTCCAGGGTAAAAAAGCTCGAATTTTCTCTTTCGAACCGGTCTGTCCAACTGAGACTAAAATTCACTTTAGCCCTGGGGTGGTAGTTGCCGATCAGCACGCTGGTTGCCAGGATGTGGTCACCGGGATCCAGGCTGGTCCAGTTGCTTCCAAGGTCTTTGTGGAAATAATCCATCTGTTTCGGCTGGGACCACCCCAACTGTACAAGTCCAAAGAAGAAAATAAAGAGCCTGTATTTCATTTTGCGCCAGGGTTTGACCTGCGTCCACCGCCATCGAATGCTTTTCCCAGCAAATATCCGGCAATGGTTCCAAGCAAACCCAATATGGGGGCGATCTGCTGGTTGCCATATCCGGCAGTTACGAGAAAAAGGGAGCCAATGATGATGAGCGTTACAATAAAGTATTTGAATGCTTCTTCAACGTCTGCTTTTTGACGATAAAAAAGAATGGTCTGAGCCGCCACCACCAGTATTCCGAAGACCAGCACGGCTACCGACATGTAGATCTCCTGAATGGTTTTTTGCGGTCCAAATTCCTGCCCTTCTTCCCCGATAGGGGGCGGCGTCACCTGAGCCGCGTCAATAGGGGCGGATTGATTGAAAATACCTGGAAAAGCCAGGGTGGCGATCCAAAGGACCAGAAGAAGAATGGGAATAAGCTTTTTCATAAATGTTTAGGTTGATGCTGAAAGGGAGAGGCCTATGTTATTCTGAACATCACGCCTCCAGTACCTTCTTAAAGCGATGATATCAGGCTTTTTATTGTGATCCGCTCAGGTCTCCGTATCGTTTTTCCAACCTTATCTGGTCGATTTTGTGTCTGGCCTTAAGGTTTTTTAGATCCGCCCGGTGTTGTAACGACATCACCTGCCTTTCCTCTTTGTTCTTTCCCAGCTTGCGGGCAGCTTTCATTTGCTCCCGGTGACTATGCCTGAGCGCCTTAAGCTGTTCTTTTTGTCTTTTTTTCAATTCTTTTTTGTATTGCTTGAAATAGTCCTTCTCAAGCATGGCGGCTCTGTCGTCATTGATCTCCACGGGATGAATACTCAGGTAATACCGGCACATCGGCCTTTGAGATTCAATACCCCGGTATTGCAGCTTTTCAATGGTAGACATTTCGATCTCCCGGCAAATAGACACCCAGTCCGCATACCGGTCGTCGGAAAAGGCCCGGTGAAGCGTACTGAAGATCTCGTTGTAAAAAATGCCCCCGTTCTGGCTGATGAAAGTAAGATACTCTTTATCGGCGCCGAAAAGATCGATACAGCGCGTTTGATTGGCAATCTCCCGGAACAGCGCCTCGTATTTGTCAGGCCTGAGACCGACAGGCCCCGGAGACTTCAGGGCAATGTGCTGCATGGGTTCTTGATAAGCAATGATATTTGGAGGAAGGTTGAAATCCGTCTGGGTCTTATTGCAGGCCAAAACAATAGACAGCAATACCGAGGGACGCTTGTCAAGAATGATCTGCTGAATGTCCTGAAAGTTGATAGACTCCTCATAGTTGTTGAGATACAACATCGGAGCAGCGCCTTTCATCTCCCTGGATCGATAGCCATGGCCGACATACACCACTACGACTATATCACCCTCGAGATAGGACATGTCATAATCGACCTTCTGCAGCAACTCCTCCCGGTTGAAATTGCTGCCGATGACTTCATACTCGTGAACCGAGTAGATATCCAGGTAATGCTGCATCAACTGGATTTCTTTGTCCAGATCCGCTGAAATATTGTGGCAGGCTTCGCGAATGATGGGGTCCGGATTCTCGGAGTCGAGGATCTTCAGCAGGTGGATGTGCCTGATTTCGGCAAAAATAGTCGTCACAATCAACAGCAGCATAGCCGCCATACTTAGCACAGATCTCATACTCAATCGGTTTTTGACAATTTTTTTAATTCACACAAACTTTTTTAATACGATGATTCATATTCCCTTATTTCCTATTTAACTTTTTTTTGAGAAAAAAGGAAAAGGGCTGACAAAGCTCAGGATGGTACAAACCTTATGTTTGCCAAACTGTTAATCAGAAAAAAAGAAAGTGGAATTTTGGGATTACATAAAAGGCTTGTTTAAAAGCGCAGAGGAAAGTTCTCCCTCGCAACCCGCGGAGCATGCATTGATCGAACGAACGGAAGAGGAAAAAGAGGATTTCCATTTTTGGAAAACGACCCTGGTGCGCCGTCGTTTGCAGGACTGGCTGAATGACCAATACGCCATCTATCGTGTGGATCCTGAACGGATCGACGAGGCCCTGGATTTTTTAGATACGCCCTCCAGCAAAGGTTTTGTGGTTCATTTCCATAAAACCCAGTACAGCCTCAGGGACGTCACCCATTTTTTTGACCTTCTCAGAGAAAAAGTGCTGGAACTGGATTACCGTCCTCAGATCTCCGATATCCGTACTTATGCCCGTGCTTCATGGGTAGAGACCATACAACGGCATTACCTCAAACCGCGGCCTTTTGTGAAGAATGAAGGTAAATTTCGCCAGCTTTACGGAAATGTAATGATCGAACTGGAATTTAGAAATGAAGCCATCCATAACCTCAGATTCAGAGCTACTTCTTATAATGACCATCAGTTTCAGGAAGCAAAAGACTTTAAGTTGTTAATGCAGCAGATAGTAGATTAACCAGTATTTTTTTCCCATTTTTCAACACCAGTTGCAGTTCTTCCTATAACTCCAATCCGTCTAAGTCATCCAAGGGAGGTTGTTTATAATAGTTTTTCGTAAATACCCGTTGTTTTTGCCGTTCCCAAACAAGGCGCGCAATGCCGGTATTGGCAGGTTCAGGAGAATGGGGAGAAAGGGCAAAATTGACTTTTTTCTCATCTATATCCAGCCTGTACATCAGGCTCATCAGCACCTCCAACTGATGCTCTATCATATAGGCGATCTGATTGGATAATAAATCGAAAAGCTCTTCCTCCGTGAGCTGCTCTTTCACACTCTCCAACTCAAAATCATTGACGATTAGCGCCTGTACTTGCTCTGTGTTATTTTCCATTCTATACTTTTTTACACAATCCCCGGACTATCCAACAGCTACCCAAACCACCCCGCATACATCACATAATTATTAGAAATGCGCTCGATGGTTCCTTTAAAAAGTTCTTCGCTGATGGCCTTGACCTTTTTGGCGGGCACGCCGGCATAAATATAGCCCGATTCCAGGTGGCTCTTTTCAAGGACAACGGCGCCGGCCGCGATGAGAACATTATCTTCGACCACCGCATGGTCCATGATGATGGCGCCCATGCCGACCAGAATGTTGTTCTTCAGGGTGCAGCCGTGAACGATGGCGCGATGCCCGATGGATACATTATCACCGATGTTGGTGGGAGCGGTCTGATAAGTACAATGGATGATCGCCCCGTCCTGAACATTCACCTTATTTCCCATCCGGATCGAATGTACATCTCCCCGGACGACGGCCTGAAACCATATGCTGCAATCGTCACCCATGACGACATCGCCGACAATAGTGGCATTTTCCGCCAGGTAGCAATTTTGACCGAATTGAGGGCTTATTCCCCGAACCTCTTTTATGAGTGCCATGTAAGTTTTTTTGCGAATATATGGGTAGTTGGGCACATTTAAAAACGAGAGCTTCTTTCCAGTTTTCAACCCTGCTCATCCAGCGATTGCTCAATTTCCCGTAAAATGCCCTTTGCTTTCTGGAGAATTCTATTCAAATTATCCCTGGAGACTCTGGCCCGGTTTATACTCGAAAGCACTAAATTTACGTGAGTTCGGTGATTCCTAAAGCCCCAGAGGGGCAAAATGTTGGTAGAAAAAATTGAAATTAAAGGATAGCGTGCCGTAGGTACGTCATATATTCCGTACCTACGGCACGGGTTTTTGTTGTTGCCCCTTTTTCTACCAACATTCAGCCCCTAGCGGGGCTAGTTGGCTGATTACCAAAAGGGAAATCTCCGAACTTACGTTAAATTTGTAAATTGAGTGTCCGAAAGTAAGGCATACCAGGTTTCATTCGAAACCAGGGGGTTGTTGTCAGGATAATACCTGCGAAAAGGTTCTAGTCTCCTTAAAGGAAGCTGTTCATAGAGATGGACTTCGATAATGTCGCATAGAACGCTGGATCTCCAAGGTGTCTTCAATAAGATCTCCTTGCAAGTTGCTGAGATAAGTGTCAACGGTCAGCTGTTGTTTCTTATCGGTCAAATAATCATCAATGGCTACCGCGATCAGCACTCCGGCAACTACGATGAGGAGTTCGACAAACAATTGTCGGATATCCAGCGAACGTAGGGATTTATATATTCTGGCAATACGAGACATAGGATAATGATTTAAGCGGGGGCGCCCGCACCCGCTTAAATCAGAACAAGCTTCCCTGGCCCTTATCGTTCTTTTTCAAATCAAATTCGATAGAATCGCCCGGCTTAAGTTTTTCTTTTGGTTGCTCCGCAGCCATTTTTTCCTTGATCAGGCCGTCTGCTTCTTTGATGCCGGAGACCTTCTGTTCGCTCAGTTTATTGCCGAGGGCTTTCCATCCTTTAACGTCAATAAACGCATCCAGATTGACTTCCAGTTGTTTTTTATGACCAGAAGCGTCTTTTTCCGTATAAACGATCGTTTGTTCAGGCTCAACGGTAGCATATAATAGTTTGCTGCTCCTGTGGTCCGTAATAAAGGGGAAAACCTGATTGGTGGAGCTGGTTTCGACCTGGAATCGCTTGACCATCGTCCATTTTTTGCCTCCTTCGTAATACACTGCGCCGATAATGGCCTCGGGATCGAATTTGCCGATGTACATCAGGTCTTTGATCTCAAAGCGGCGATTCATATCCATTTCAGTGACCTCGTACGAACCGTTCTTGTAGATGGCCAGCAGATGGTCGCCGGTATCGTATTCGCCCAGATATTGACCGCGCTCTTCAGTATTCAATTTGCCGCTGACTTCATCCATCCAGACTTCCAGCGCTCCCAGAGTGGATTTTCCGATTTCCAGTAAGGTTACTTTTTTGATCGGATATTTGGTCACGATATTCCCCTGCGAGCTTCTTCCCTTGATGGCCAGTTCTCCAAAGTCGAAGTCGAATACTTTATTTCTGGCGGAACACCCCTGGGTCAGCTGGATATTTACCACCTCCGCCTCTCCGTTCGGGTTGGCGCTGAAATAAAGAACTTTGGAACCCTCCGCTCCTTTAGTGAGATCGTATTCCCGGTCGCGGGTGATGGCTTTGACGTGGAAGCGTTTGGCCATGGTCCGGCCCGATTTGGCGTCGACGTACATCATATTGTAAGTGGTGCGGTCATCTCCCTTTCGCCAGATATCCACGTGAAGGATATTTTTTCCGACAAAGACTTTTTCGGCTATGCGGGTGACGAGAAATTTTCCGTCTTCCCTAAAAACGATAATATCGTCGATGTCCGAACAGTCGGTCACGAACTCTTCTTTCTTGAGGGCGGCGCCGATAAAGCCTTCCTTTCGATTGACATAGAGTTTGGCGTTGGCGGCTACTACCTCAGCGGCCTCGATCTGTTCGAAGGTAGTGATTTTGGTGCGTCTTTCTTTTCCTTTACTGTATTTATCGAGGAGGTTGTTGAAATAAGCGATGGCGAAATCGGTCAGGTGGTCCAGGTCGTATCGTACTTGCCGGAGGTCCTCTTCCAATTGAGCGATCAGTTCATCCGCTTTAAAGGAGTTATATTTGGAGATGCGTTTGATCCGGATCTCTGTTAGTTTGGTGATGTCCTCTTCGGTGATGTTGCGTTTCAGGGGCAGGCGCTGGTCTTCAGCGAGTTTTTCTTCCCCGGGCGTGCGCACGTATTTTCTCAGCCCCCGATCGATGGTTTCGAGCACTTCCTCAAAGCTTTCGCACTCCTCGATTTCCCGGTAGATCCTCTTTTCGATAAAGATCTTTTCGAGGCTGGCCATGTGCCATTTTTCTTCCAACTCAGCCTGCTTAATGAGCAATTCCTGGCGAAGGAGTTCTTTGGTATGGTCGGTGGAAATCTTGAGGATCTCCTCAACGGTCAGAAAATGTGGTTTGTCATCGATGATGACGCATGCATTAGGCGAAATAGAAACCTCACAGCTGGTGAAGGCATACAAGGCGTCAATGGCTACATCCGGGGATTCTCCGGGAGGGAGGTCGATGAGCACTTCCACGTCTTTGCCGGTATTGTCGGATACTTTCTTGACTTTTATCTTTCCTTTGTCATTGGCTTTGATGATGCTGTCGATCAGCGCAGAAGTCGTCACCCCGTAAGGTAATTCTGTAACGACCAGCGTGCTTTTGTCCACCTTTTCGATCTTTGCCCGCACTTTGACGCGGCCGCCGCGTTTTCCACCGTCGTAGTCACTGACGTCGATCAGCCCGCCGGTCTGGAAATCGGGATATATTTTGACCTTTTTATCCTGCAATACCTTGATGGAAGCCCTGATCAATTCCACGAAATTATGGGGAAGGATTCGGGTAGACAAACCTACGGCGATGCCTTCGGTGCCATGAGCCAGCAGCAAAGGGAATTTCATGGGCAGGCTGACCGGCTCGTTTTTCCGGCCGTCGTAGGAAAGCTGCCATTCGGTGGTTTGTTTGTTGAAAGCCACCTCCAGTGCAAATTTCGTCAGCCTGGCTTCAATGTATCGGGAAGCAGCGGCACTGTCCCCTGTGCGGACATCCCCCCAGTTGCCCTGACAATCGATCAGCAGGTCTTTCTGGCCCATGTTGACCAGAGCGTCCCCGATGGCGGCATCACCGTGGGGGTGGTACTGCATGGTCTGGCCAATGATGTTGGCCACTTTGTGGAGCCGCCCGTCATCCATCTCCTTCATAGCAAAAAGGATGCGTCTTTGCACGGGCTTGAGGCCGTCATTGATCCCCGGCACGGCGCGCTCCAGAATTACGTAAGAGGCGTAATCCAGGAAATAGTCCTGGTACATGCCGTTGAGACTGATGATGTTATCTGCTCCGTTGCCGTTGTTACTTATAGGATCGTTCATATGGTTTCGTTTTCAAAAAAAGATAAATTTAAGCACAAATATACAAACAATTTGTTTTAAAAATAAAATTACTTAAGCCGGGCAAATCTGCCGGCCAATAGGCGAAAGGGAAAAGTGACTTTTTACACAACCCGAAGCAGCAATTAAGCCCCTATATACGTTGTCAATCAGAAGTCATTTGCGTTAAAAAAGGAAGGTAGGTTTGTGATTTATCAGTTATCGGGTTATATTTGATAAACTTCGTTATTCATGGATGTTGCCTTTCCTTATGCTGAAGACGATCTGATCCAAGCCTGTATACGTGGAGAACGATGGGCCCAGCGAGTCATTTACGAGGAATTTTATTCCCAGATGATGAGCGTTTGTCTTAAATATTCGAACAATCAGGACGATGCACTGGATATTCTTCATGAGGGTTTTATCAAAGTATTCAAATACATAGACAAATACCAGAGCGGTACTTCCCTTTCAGCCTGGATCAGAAGGGTGATGATCAACACCAGTATTGATTTTTACCGGAAAAATATCCGCCGCCGCACCGAAGATATCGAGGAAGCTTTTCACCTCAGTACCTCCGAAGCGGACGCGATCAGCCAGTGTACTGAAAAAGAAATTCTCGAAGCAGTACAGCATCTGACACCTGCCTACCGGGCAGTGTTCAACCTTTATGTACTGGAAGGGTATTCTCATAAAGATATCTCTGATTTTCTGGGTATCTCCGAGAGCACCTCCCGGTCAAACCTGGTAAAAGCACGATCGAAACTTAAAGAAATATTGACCTCCAGACGTCACGGAAATGAAGGGTAATAAATTTGACGATATCATAGCAAAAAAACTGGCGAACATCGCTCCGGAAAAAGACACCAACAGCTGGAAGCTGTTCGAGGAAAAACTAGATGCCGTCATGTCTGCAGGTGAAGAACCTTCCCTGCCGGCTTCTTCTTTTGACGGACTGATATTCGATAAATTACATTACCTCCCTCCTCAGAAAGACGCCCTGGCCTGGTCCCGCTTCGAACAAAAACTTGACGCATTACCTGATGCTCAGCCTTTTCCGGCTTCGTCTTTCGATCAAATGATCGCAACCCGGCTTAACAAACAACAGCCGCCCTTCAATCATCACCACTGGATCATTCTTAAAAATAGACTGGATTGGATTAGCTTCATCGCTAATAGAATAGCACTCTATAAATTCAGCGAATTGGCTCTGCTGATGATATTCCTCTTTTTCCTCGGAGAAGCACCTCTGCCCGTCGATCTGCCCGTGGCCGAAACCGTTCAACCAGCCTCCGGCAAAACTGCATCCGGAAAATCAGCCGATACCAATGACCTGACACTGAATGAAGCGATACCAGAAACCGAAGAGCAAACGCCTTTCCGCCTATCGGAACAAACAGCTGACCCAACCTTCCTGGCGCCTTCCTCTCAGAAGATCAAGACGGCCGGCGAACAGCCGCCTGCACCGTCCCGTAAAGAAAAACCGAGCCCCCAAAATCGCAAAAATAAAGCCCTTGACGAGTACCCGGCAGCGCCAACCGTCTCTATTATCGATCCTCTGCTGCCTTTAAATAGCCGGGGATTGACCGTTCTCCCCGCTGGCGAAGCTTTCCTGGCTCCCTTAGCTTTCGGCCTGCCTGAAATTACCCGGGCAGCAACAAATGCCGACCGGAATACAACAGGAATGGCTCTGCTGGAAACAAAACCTGTCCTGCTACAGAAAGAATCGGTTTCCTTAGCAGAATTCGTAAAGCCCGCCGCAGAGCGTAAGTCCGCTTTCCATATTACCATGATGGGAGCCCTGGATTATAACCGGATCATTACACCTGAAAATAAAGCTTTCCGACTGACAGAGTTCGATCGGTATGAAGTGGGATACGGAGGAGGATTTCTCGTCGGTATGGAAAAAGGAAGATGGGGCTTTCAAACTGGCGGAGTCTATTCCTTCAAACATATTCGCCCGATCAGAGTGGCTTACCTGGAAGGGAATTTTGACCGAGGTTACCTAGGGGAAGTACTCAAAGAGTATGACTACAGCGCCATCAGTATTCCTTTACATTTCACTTATGACGTTTTCAGAAAGAAGGCCTGGCGCTTGTATGCCGTGGCGGGCGCTTCTTTGAATATCGTATATGAATCCAATTATTATGTGGTGCTTAACCGCGGTAAAAATGTCGGTGGATATGGCTTGTCCGGTAGCAACTTCGGCGTGGCCAGCACCGCCACTACCCGAACACAGCTGGATGAGGCTAACTTCCCAAGAGGATACTTTCAGGGAGGAACATTCGCTGAAAATAGTTATCTGACCACTAATATCGGCCTTGGCGTGGAACGTTTCCTCGAAGATCGCTGGAGCATTTTCGCTCAGCCGACTTACCAGCATGGCTTCCTTTTTATGAACGAAGGCCTCGGGCCTTTTCAAGACCAACTGCGAACAATGTCTTTCTTTACCGGTATCCGTGTAAGATTAGTCAAATAAAAAGGCTATGCTCCCGTCTATCAAAAAATGAGACTTATTCAGCAAATGCAGCTGAGCATTGGGCATTCCCCTGACGAAATTTTTTACCGCTTTTAACTTGATCAGCGAATCCCTTTTTCCTACCGCCACCGTAACCGGGATTTGTTTGCTTGAAAGAAGCTGTCTGGTTCTTTTTTTGTCGACCCTGAAATAACGCATAGATCGCCAGGTGCGAAACAGGCGGTTCCGCAAGGCAAGAGTACTCATATGGTGATGCACAAAACGATGGGCAAACCTTCCCAGTACCCCCCACTTCCTTAAGCGATCCGCCAACCGGGGAAGCCGCTCCGGCCGCCGGCTCATCCGGCTAAACAGCGAAATGGCCCAGCCCGGCGTGCTCTGGGCCCACCCCAGCCATTGCGTGCGCAATCCATCCGGCGCCAACAGGTAAAGATGCATCAGTTGATCCTGGACAAAAGGCAGGCTGGCCATCCATATTCTGGCGCCATAACTGAACCCCAAGGCAGAGAAATGTGTCTTTTGCTCTTGCTGAAGAATGTACCCAACCAGGGCCTGAATATCTTCCGGTCGATACACCTTTTCCTTCCATTTGCTTTTCCCATGAAAAGGCAGATCAATGGCATACACTGTAAAATGCGCACTAAGCCCAGCCTGCAAGGTGTTGAACATGTTATGATCATGCGCAAATCCGTGCAAAGCGATCAGCAGGCGACCACCATGACCGTATTTTCTGAAATACACCTTGTTTTTTCTAATGTGAATATAGCCTTGCTGCAAGTTGCTTCTGTTTTTTTATTGAAATCTATCGTTTAAACAACTTCATAAAGTCATGTTGGCGACTGTCAGGACAGGATAATATGTATACTTTTAAATTCTTTTTATCCCGGCTAAAGTTAAACAATATGAAACGATCACTCTTTTTTTTCCTTCTTTTAATGGTAATGCTCTCTTTAACGAATTGCAAAGTCAAGAACTATTCCTCCGGCGCCGAGCCCATATCGCACGAAAAATGGGATTCTTTACTCCAAAGACACGTGAGTGAAGAAGGCTGGGTCGACTATCCCGGATTTTTAAGCGACAGCATTGCCGTAAATAGTTATCTGGAACTGTTGAGCAACAATCATCCCGATCCGGCTACCTGGACCGACAAAGAGCGTTTGGCCTATTGGATCAACGCTTACAATGCTTTCACCGTTAAGCTGATCATGGATCATTATCCCGTAGAGAGTATTAAGGACATCAAATCCGGCATCCCTTTCGTCAATACCGTCTGGGACATCAAATTCATTGAGATAGAGGGACAGACCTATGATCTTAACAATATCGAGCATGGCATCCTCCGGCCTAAATTCGATGAACCCCGAATCCACTTCGCGGTCAACTGCGCCTCTGTCTCTTGTCCTAAACTGCAAAACAAAGCTTATACTGCCCGCCAACTGGACCTGCAATTGGACGAGGCCGCCCGTGAATTCATTAATGATCCTACCCGCAACATCATCAATGAAAACCAATTGCAGTTGTCCAAAATTTTCAAGTGGTACGGCGGGGATTTCGATCAGGGCGTGAGAAAGATTATTGAAAAATACGCCGGCACTGAATTTAAGCAAAACGCAGACATTGACTACCTGGAATACAATTGGCGGCTGAATGAAAGGAAGAATTAGATATTCAAATTCTTTTTAATCCTGGCTAAATCCCGCTTTTGATCTTTTTGCTTGATGGACTCCCGCTTGTCGTAAGTTTTCTTTCCGGCAGCCAGGGCGATTTCCAGCTTGGCAATGCCGCGTTCGTTGAGGTAAAGGCGGTAGGGGACTATAGTAAAACCTCGTTCTTTGACGCGTTTTTCCAGCTTGCGTAGTTCGCCTCGCTTGAGAAGGAGCTTACGCGTGCGTCGGGGATCGTGGTTGAAGATATTGCCGTACTCATATTCTTTGATGAACATACTTTTGACGTATAATTCTCCTTTTTTGAAAAAACAGTAAGCATCACGCAGGTTAACGAGATTTTGCCGGATCGACTTGATCTCGGTCCCCTGCAAAACAATACCTGCTTCGTAGGTGTCGAGAAACCTGTATTCATGCTCTGCTCTTCGGTTAATGATCTCCACCTGTTTTTTCTTACTCATGTTCGTTTTGATTCTGTTAACATCTAACTTCAACAATCTTTCGATGCCGATAGGTTCATTGCAGACGGGGTTTTTTAGACAGGGATTTACACGGCTCTTGCTGTTCCTGGACTGTCTTGAAACAGGCGGGTCAATGTAAATCCGTATCTAAAAACCAATGCCGATTCGATGATCAACCGGTCCAGGACCTTACTTTTTCAACTTAACAGCTGTCCCATAGGCCAGTATCTCGGACGCCCCTTGCATCACCTGCGCCGTCATAAAACGCACGTTGATGACGGCATCGGCGCCCAGGACTTCAGCGTCGGCGATCATACGATCGATGGCCTGCTCCCGGGCCTGTGCCATTAATTGGGTATATTCTCTGATCTCGCCGCCGACAATATTTTTCAGGCCTGCGAAGATATCCCTGCCGATGTTGCGCGCCCGGACGGTGCTGCCCCTGGCAATATCCAGTACCTCGGTGATTTCTCTGCCGGGTACATGGTCGATAGTAGTTATGATCATTTCATCAATGAATTTAATCGATCCTGTATTTTTTGAATGCGTTGCTTTTTCTGGATGATAAAAGGTTTTTGAGCCCTTTCCATACAGTTCTCTATAGGACAGCGCTCACAGGTAGTGCCCACTACCCTGGAAGGAATAGATGAGTCATCCAGGAAATGGACGCTTTTCCTCAATTGCCCATTGATGAGCAGTCCGATCGTGACGCTTACGTTTGTCTCCGGGGCTGGATAAGAAGGCCTGGCAATGGTAAAGCACAGATATTCATCCCCGGTATTTAAATACTTTGATCGCTGCGCCCGGGCGATCAGGTCTACATACTTACCCTCTTGTTGCATATGGTGGAGATCCTTCGCCAAAGAGATCGCACCCCAACGCCGGCAGTAGTGTTCGAACAGCCCGTTGCCATGGGGCTCATGTCTTTTATTCAGATGTAATTCGCGGTCCATGGTAAACCGGTCTTCTTTCAGATCATGTACAAAGCGGAGGAAGAACAACTTTTTGATCCCGAAATATTCCGGTAGAATATTGGTAAGCCGGTGGTAATACATTTCCGGGCTGGCGTCATATTGCTTCATGATGCTCAGAAAAGCTTCGCCATTCCATTTTTTTCTTTTGAAAAAGGCGTCAAGTTGTTCGATGAATGGCTGTCGAGGTATGTGTAAAGCCACGGAGAAATAGATGGCTTTGGAATGGTTCAACACCTCTTCGAACGAACGCGCTTTGAGTATGGAAGAAGTGAACGCCCTTTCTTTGATCTCCAACCGGTTGAAAGCTATTTCCTTCCCCAGTTCGAAAGCCCGCTGATAAGGACTCAGGCGTCCGTTAAGCAGCAGCTGCTTTTTTTCGGGTAAAAAAACAGAACGCAGATGCTCTAACTCCGGATAAACACGCAACCCATCATCAAGGATGTCGTAATCATAGTCGTCGATCAGTATATTCGCTAGCGTGCTGACCGGGATCGGCCGTTCAGCACCGATTTGATGGTCTTGACTGAACGCTTCCACGGCACTTTCCAACCCCTCAAAAAAATTGTTGTGCATCTCCAGATAGGAACGCAGCGCACCAAAGAAAAAATGCTCCTCCGCCAGGGAATAGTTACGCGATAGTTCCAGTAAGGTTGATATAAAAGCTCCCACCCGCTTAGGGGCATTGGCAATGATCTCCACAACTTTTGATAACTCAATGCCGAACAAGTCCAGAGGGAGCTCGTTCAGAAAGTTAGACCGGATCAGTGCCGCTACCGGCGCCAGACTGTCCTGAAGTTCGAGATTAACAAGATCGTCATACTTGACATTCAGGGCATCCGCCAGAGCCCTGATCTTATCGTCTTTAGGATATTTTTTCCCCTTTTCGATCTCATTGAGATAGGACACCGAAAGGCCTGCTTTTTCCGAAAGCTCAGAGAAAGAAAGTTGCTTTTTTTGGCGCAACTGCTTAACCTTAAGTCCAAATATGATTTTTTCGCTCGACGTCTTTGCTTTCATCAATAAATTAGTTTTTACCTTTCGCAGCCCAAACCCTAAAAATAACCATATCAGCGAATATTCGCTAGTTTAATTTTTGAAAAATGCAGCAAACTGATCGGATACCAGCTTTTCAAAAGCTAAAAAAGGAATACACTCATAAAGCCGGGACCTGTGAAGAAACAGCCAACCGATTGAGCGACAAATATAATCGCTTTTCCCTGGTCCGTCTAATTGCTTTTCTGGGAGGTGTGGCCCTGGTCTCGGTTTTGTGGGTCCAGTGGTGGATCTATGGAGCTCTGGGCACCGTCCTTTTTCTGCTGTTGTTTTACCGTTTTGTGGTCTGGCATCAGGGGATAAAGAAAAAAGAAGCGCACAACCGGCGGCTGCATCGGATCAACCTGAATGAACTCCAGGCGTTAGACTATGATTTTTCTCCGTTTTCAGCCGGTAAAGTTTTTCTCGATGCCGATCATCCTTATGCGGTCGATCTGGATATTTTTGGCTCGCATTCCATTTACCAGGCTTGTAACCGGACCGTGAGCACCCTGGGCGCCCGGCAGCTGGCCCATTTGTTGATGACACCGGCTTCTGTCGAAAAGATACTAGCACGTCAGGAAGCCATAAAGGAATTGTCGGGCTTACTGGAATGGCGACAAGACTTTCAGGCGCTGGGAGCGGGGGCGGAAGAAGATGAGCAGCATGTGGAATTGCTGAAATACTGGCTAAAGGAACCCCTCTTTTTTAAGGGAAAAAAATGGCTGCGATCCATGTTATTCATAGTGCCTGTCTGGATGACCGCCGGTACGGTCCTGTCTTTTACCGTATTTCCGCTGGAAGCGATGATCTTTTTTCTTTTGTTTCCAGCCATCCTGCTGCGCAATACTTACCGTCAGATAACCGAGATGCACAACCGCACGGCGCTGGCAGTGGATGTACTTGGAAAATATGCAGGCCTGATCCGCCATATCGAGATCCAACATTTTAAAGCGCCTCTTTTGCAAAACATCCATAACCACTTTTCAGAAGAGGACAAAGTAGCCTCCAAAAGCATCAGCAGGCTGGCTTACATTATCGGTCAGCTAAACGTTCGCTTCAACCCCTTTGCTATACTGCTGAATCTATATGCTCTCTGGGATCTGCAGTGGATGCGTCAACTGGATCGCTGGAAAATGCAAAACGGCGAACTCCTGCTGAGCTGGTTCAGTGGCTTGAAAAAGATGGACGCCCTGATCAGCATGGCTACTTTGCACCACAACCATCCCGACTGGGCCTTTCCTGAAATCATCCTCAAGGATCAGATCGAAGCTGCGGAAATGGGACATCCGCTCATTCATCAAAACCAAAGAGTACCCAATGATCTGACCTTGCCCACCAACGGCCACATCAAATTGATCACCGGCTCTAATATGGGCGGGAAAACCACCTTTCTCCGGACCTTAGGATTAAATGTCGTATTGTCCATGACCGGATTGCCGGTTTGTGCCCGCTCTTTTCAGCTTCCTCCCCTTTGGGTGTACACCAGCATGCGTACGCAGGATTCCCTGCACGAAAGTACTTCCTCCTTTTTCGCCGAATTAAAAAGATTAAAGACCATCATAGAGGCCGTTGAAATCCATAAAGAAACGCATCCGCCTCAGCATAAAGTTTTATTTTTACTGGACGAGATCCTCAAGGGCACCAATTCCGCCGATCGCCACAAAGGCTCCAAAGCTTTGTTGCTCCAACTGATACAGTCGAAAGGTTCGGGACTGGTGGCGACGCACGATCTGGAACTGGGGCAACTGGAAGCTCAGTATCCCAAAGCCATAGAGAACTGGTGCTTTGAAGTGGATATTGAAGAAGGGAAGTTGTCCTTTGACTATAAGTTGAAGCGCGGAATCAGCAAGAGTTTTAATGCAACAATTCTGATGAGGGAAATGGGGATAAAGGTTAAATAAAGGGGTTGTGTAAAATCCTCGTACTCTTCCCGCCTGACGGCCGGCAGGTTTGCGCAGCTAATAAAATTCTTATTTGAGTGTTTTGCCGAAGAAAATCACAGATTTTCTTCGGCAAAACACTCAAATAGTAGAATCATTTAAGCCGAGCAAAACAGCTGACTTTTTACACAACCCCTGTAGATGGTAAATGGTAGAAAGTAGAAAGATTTCTACCTGAAATGGACAAATAGATACCTTATTTAGGTTGTATTTCTTTCTACCTAATACCTTCTACTAAAGTTGCTTCGCAACTTGAATTAAATAGTTTTAAAGTTGAAAACAATAACATGCGATCATCAACTCTTCCTCCACTACAAACGGGTCCGACTTGCTGGTACGGGCCTGAGATGGCCAAACGGGAAAAAGAATGGCGCTGGGATCTGTCCCAGGACGAAATCAAGGAACTCGAAGCGGCTGCTGAGCCTTTGGTGGCCAGGGAGGCTCCTATCGGTCAGATACGACAATCTGATTTTCCCTTACCTGATTTGGGGGCTAAACTGGAAAATTTGCGGCACGATCTGATCCTTGGCCGGGGGTTCGCATTATTGCGAGGGCTTCCTGTTGAAACCTATACTGAGCGGGAAGCCATGACCATCTTTTTCGGACTGGGAACCCACCTGGGCAACGCACGCTCACAAAACGCTCAGGGACACGTGCTGGGGCACGTCATGAACCTGGGGGTAGACAGTAAAGACCCTAAAGTGCGCATTTACCAGACCAGCGAGCGCCAGACTTTTCACACCGACTCCAGCGATGTCGTCGGTCTGTTGTGCTTGCAGCCGGCGAAAAAGGGAGGCTTTTCCTTACTCGTAAGTGCTGATACGGTTTTCAATGAAATGCATCGTCGTAGGCCGGATTTACAGGAGCTGTTGTTGCAGCCGATCGCTACTGACCGCCGGGGAGAGGTGCCGGAAGGTATGCTGCCTTATTTGCTGATCCCTGTGTTCAGTTATTTCCAGGGCCGCGTCACGCCTTTTTATCAGCGGCAGTACATTGAGTCCGCCCAGCGCTTTGAGGAGGCGCCCAGATTAACTCCGGAGCACTACGAGGCTTTGGATTTGTTCGATGAGTTGTGCAATGATCCTGCCTTACATTTATCGATGATGCTGGAAAAAGGAGATATGCAGTTTGTCTACAATCACGCCATGTTGCACGATCGCACAGGTTTTGAGGACTGGCCGGAGCTGGATAAACGCCGTCACTTGCTGAGGCTTTGGCTCTCGGTGCCTGGCGACAGACCCCTGCAGGAAGTGTTTGCTACGCGTTTTGGGTCAGTCGAGATTGGTAACCGGGGAGGGATCGTAGTGCCGGGAACAAAGTTTTGTGTGCCGTGGACAAATGAGTTAGGCCTGTAAGAAGCAAAACTTTTTTAAATTAGAGGAAAAAGTCATGGCCACTTTACGCCCATGGCATCCGGATCTTGAAGAAAAAGATTTGAAAAAAGGGCAGGTGGTCTCTAAGATCAAAAGATAGCTTTGACGTTCCCGCCACAATTGAGTACCGGAAGACTTCCGGCAGGCTCCTAAGCAAACACCACTCAAATATATATTCAAGTATCCGGGTTATTTTTTTAATATTGGGAAAAATTTATAACCTCAATACCTGATATATGGCAAGTGCCTCTACCTCAAGATTCCAGTTACAGCATAATCAACACAATTTACAAGGTATTGCCTGGAAAACTCAGGAGCCTGTTGCGACCGTCTGCCTCATACACGGCTTTGGAGAACATGCCGGGCGGTATCATCATGTGGCGGAGGTTTTCAATAAACATCAATTGAATTTGTATGGGCTCGACCTGATCGGACATGGCCGCTCAGATGGAAGAAGGGGCGATATTCCTTCTTTCCAAACCTTAATAGAAGAGGTTGACTTGTTGCTGAAAAAAACCAATCAGGACTTTCCTCAATTACCTGTTTTTCTTTACGGCCACAGCATGGGCGGATGTGTTGTTAGTAAATATATTCTTTCGAAAGATCTACCTCCCATGCTAAACGGAGCTCTCATTACTTCCCCGTGGCTCCGACTCATTCATCCCGCTCCAAAATTTAAGTTGACCATGGGCAAATTTTTATTGAACTTAGGCATCAATATATCGGAAAATGCCAATCTGAACCCCGAGAACCTCTCTCGTGATCCCCAGGTGGCTAAAGACTACAAAGAGGATCCATTGGTGCATGGGATGATCAGCGCCAGAACTTTTATAGAAGTATCCGGCGCAGGAGAATGGGTTATAGCAAATGCACATGAGCTTGATCTGCCCGTTTTAGTAGCGCATGGGGACGATGATCAGGTCACCGATTTTAAGGCCTCGGTAGAAGTGACGGAAAAGATGGGTGGGAAAACTGATTTCAAGGCATGGCATGGACTTCGACATGAGACGCATAATGAGACCAATAATAAGGAGGTGCTGCAGGTCTACGCCGATTGGCTGGTCAGTCAGTTACAGAAGTGATGGTTGATCCAGTCGCCGTTCTTGTTGTTGGATGATTTACCTTGCTCTAAGGCATACCCCTGCGTAAGGTCAGTAATTAACCGGGGTTGTGTAAAAAGTCTTCGCACTCTTCCCGCCTGACGGCCGGCAGGTTTGTGCAGCTAATAAAATTCTTTTTTGAGTTTTTTTCCGGAGAAAATCACCGATTTTCTCCGGCAAAAAACTCAAAAAATAGAATCATTTAAGCCGAGCAAACCTGTCGGCCGTCAGGCGGGAGAAGTAGCTGACTTTTTACACAACTCCAATGAATTAGCTTCGCGAACATCAGTAAACAATCCACACATGCCCTTAATACCATCTGAATACACCAAAGTCCTCGAAACTGCCCACTTCCGGCAGATGCGTCAAATAACAGATCCGAAGGCCGACGCCGTCCTGAAAGAGATCATCGAAAACGATGGTCGGGAAGAAGCCAAACGCCTCTTCGATCTGCTTATTCACAACATACAGCTACCAGTAGCCGAGCTGCCGGCGCCTGTTCAAGTATTCATTTCCCATAACCAGAACCTACCGGAATGGGCGGATGAGGCTCAAATACAACTCGCGCATGAACTGTTTCGAGACCATGGCCCCAAATTCCTCGTTTTTCTATATTTCAAGTCCTTACCCATCATGTACTCCTGCGCTAACGGAGCACAGGTGCTCATTCAGACCGGTCGCCTGGCGCATGATCAAGCTTCCCTGGACACCTTCAGCCGCCGCATAGCCGAAACCGGACAGTTCCTGATCGATGTTATGACCACCGGCGGAATGGCGCCCGGCGGAATAGGCATAGAAGCAGCCCTACGCATACGGCTGATCCATGCTTCCATCAGGGCTTTTATTCCGCAGGAAAAATGGGATGCTGATCAATTAGGACAGCCCATCAATCAATCCGACATGGCGACTACCCTGATGACCTTCAGTGTAGCCATTTTGGATGCTCTGGACACCATTAATGTCGAAGAGTCGGAGAAACGGAAAGAAGCCTATTTTCATCTGTGGAATGTGGTAGGCTTTTTGATGGGCATTCATTCCGATCTGTTGCCGCCAAACAGGAACATGGGGCGAAAATACCTGAATTTTGCCCTGGAGCAGGAATCTCGTCGATCCGATGCCGGCATTCTGCTTACCCAAGCGCTAACTACCTTTGTCGATCAGCGCCTGGATATTGAGTTGCTTAAAGACTTGCCCGAATCTATGATCACTTTACTGGCCGGAAAGGAGATTGCCCAAAAATTGGATCTTGAAAATCCCGGATGCCTGGGTATTGCCATCCCTTCCCTTTTATCCAGAATTTTTGGTCTTGGCGAGCGGCTGGAGGATCGTTTTCCAAAGATCAGAGCGTTGTTTGACGAGTTGTCTTTTGCTTTATCCAAACGGATGGTGCAGTATTTCAACAAAGAGAAAGAGGCCCATTTTCGCATACCCGATGACCTGCAAAAAGAATGGGGGATAAAGCATTGACCTGATTTTGTTATCCTTTTCCTAAAGTCCTGGATCTTTATAGTCAAAACTTTGGGGATTACTTAACTTGGATACTTAATTAAGACCGATGATCAAAAAAGCAACCTTCACAGCGCTTTTGGCGGCAGGCCTGATAGTCCTGCTTGGCGCTGCAAAAAGCAAGCCGGAAGGCTCTCCTGAGGAAAATTACAAGAAATACTGCGCCAGTTGTCATGGTAATCGCCTGGAGAGTTTTGTCAATCGAAATTGGCTCTACGGCAATTCCTGGCGCGAAGTGCGCACTTCCATAAAAAGCGGCATTCCACAGGACGGTATGCCGGCTTATGACACAACCTTCACCGAAAAGGAACTGGACGAGTTAACCAGTTACATTCTGCGGGGGCTGGAAAACTTCACACGCGAAGATTTCCAGGAAGAAAAAGACTGGTCAGGGATTATTGAATCTGAAGAGCAACGTTTCCGCTTAGAGGAAGTGATAACAGGGCTTCAAAGCCCGTGGGGCATCACTTTTTTACCCGAAGGAGATATGCTGGTGACCGATAAGTTCGGGCAGTTGTATCGGCACAATTCACGGGAAGGACTGCAAGAAATCGCAGGAGCACCGCAAGTGATCACCAGAGGACAGGGCGGCCTCATGGACGTTGAACCGCATCCTGACTTTTCAAAGAACAACTGGATATACCTGACTTACTCCAAGCCCGGTGCGGGCAATACCGCAACTACTGCCGTTATGAGGGCCAAACTCAACGGAAATCGCCTGGAACAACAAACAGTCATTTTCGAAGCTTTGCCCTATCTTCCAACCCGCCACCATTATGGATCCCGTGTGGTTTTTGATCAGGATGGATATCTGTATGTTTCTGTGGGTGACCGGGGTCAGAGAGAACAAAATCCCCAATACCTGGATAATCATTGTGGGAAGATCCACCGGTTAAATGATGACGGCAGCATACCCAAAGACAATCCATTTGTAAAGGACGAAAAAGCCATGGCTTCCATTTTTTCCTATGGCCATCGGAATCCGCAAGGATTGGCCGTTCATCCCCAAACGGGCCGCATCTGGGAACACGAGCATGGTCCGCGGGGAGGCGATGAACTGAACCTGATCGAAAAAGGAAAGAACTTCGGGTGGCCGGTGATCTCTTACGGCATTAACTATAACGGGACGATTTTTACTGAAAAAACAGAAGAACAAGGTATGCTCCAGCCCAGGAAATACTGGGTTCCTTCTATTGCGCCTTGTGGGATGACCTTTGTAAACAGCGATCGTTACCCGGGCTGGAAGAACGATCTGTTGGTCGGCTCGCTCAGTTTTAAATACATCGAAAGGGTTAAAATAGATGGCGACCGGGTGACCGGTGAAGAGCCTTTGTTGAAGAATATCGGCCGCATAAGGGACATTCAAATGAGTCCGGACGGATATATTTATTTTTCCAAGGAAGACCCGGGTGTCGTTTATAAGATCATACCGGTTACTTTTTAAAGTTTTGTGAAAATACAAAGAACAATATTGCTCAATCCTCGATCACCTGTCTGGGAATGTGCTCCGGCAGCCGCACCAGTTGCTCATAATTCAGTACATTGTTCATTTCGCTAAAGGAACTGACGCTGATCGAGCGCCCGTTTTGAGAGCCGATCAGGACGACCTCGTCGCCGATTTCTGCCGCAGGCAGGTCGGTAATGTCCAGGACCATCATATTCATATTGACGGCGCCGATGATGGGTACTCTTTTGCCGTGCAGCAGTACGTGACCCACATTGCTCAGGTTTCGGCTGAAGCCATAGCCATAGCCGACGGGCACGGTAGCGATGGTAGTGTTTCTGTTGGTGAGAAAAGACTGTCCGTAGCTGACGTATTTGCCTTCCGGCACGTTATTTTTACTCATGATGGTGCTTTTCCAGGAGAGGACTCTTTTCAGCGGATCAATTAAGGAAGGCTGTTTGATCAGCTTATTCATGCGTGTTTCTTCGTTGGGCCAGAAGCCATAGCCGGCGATGCCGATGCGCACCATGTCCATGCGGGTTTCGGGATAGTTGATCAGGGCGGCGGAGCAGGCGGTATGTTTGTATTTAGGCGTTAGGCCCTGATGCTGCAACCAGGAGCAGAGGTCTTTAAAAGTTCGGATCTGTTCTTTGATCCGTTCGTAATTAGAGATGTTTTCTGCACCGGCATAATGGGTGCACAAGCCTTCAAGAAACAATTCCTCCTGGTGTTGTTTGATCAATCCGACAGCCAGGAGCAGATCATCTATACAGAGCCCTGTTCTGTACATGCCTGTTTCCAGCTCGAGGTGGATTCTTGCTCTCTTCCGCGTTTTTTTGGAGGCCTTGATGGCCGCTTCTAATCGTTCTATGGAAAAGACGTAAAAGGACACATCCCTTTCTATGGCCCACTTCATCTGGTCATCGTCGATCCATCCCATGATCATGATTTCGGAGCCGTTTTTTTTGACCTCACAAGCCCGCCATGCCTCGACTGCGCTGAATACGGAAAAGTGACTGACGCCGAGCGACTCGGCTATGGGAAGGATTTGTTCGATACCATGGCCGTAAGCATTGGCTTTGATGACCATGGAAAAGCGCGTTTTTTTGCTGAGGCGGGAGCGGATGTAGTCGAGATTAGCTTTTAAAGCCTGTTTGTTAATCTCTATATAAGAAGTATGGAGCATTATTTTGTCGTTATGGTTCTATTTGTGAGATGTTTTAAATATAAGAATTGTTTGGTGTAATAGAAATGAAAGGGGGAGAGGAGGAGCAGTTTTAGCTTGGTTTTAGTACTTTTGCGCCCGGATCAATCTACTCAAAGTCATGAAATTCAAAGGCATCATCTTCGACCTTGACGGCACCCTGGTCAATAGCGAACCGCTTCATATGGAAGCCTGGCTGCAGGTACTGGCCGGCCAGGGACTCGACTTCGACGAGCATTGGTTCGAACAATGGATCGGCAAGTCCGATCGCCACCTGGCCGAATCCGTCGTCCGGGAACATACCCTGGAAGTAGCCGTAGCCATGCTTCAGCAAATCAAGGGACAAACTTACCACGAGATCGCCTCTCAGCGCGCTGCTTTTTTCCCTAAAGTAGAAGCCTATATCCTGGAATTGCGAAAGAAAATGAAACTGGGCATCGCCACCAACAGCTCGCGGCAAGATACCAAGGCCGTTTTTTCCCGGCTTCCTTTACCCGAATACATCCCCGCCATCATCACCGCCGATGATGTCGAACAGCTAAAACCTGCTCCGGATATGTACCTCAAGGCTGCCGCCCTGATCGGCCTGGATGTTCGGGAAGGAGTGGCGATAGAAGATTCTCCGGCTGGAGCACAGGCAGCTAAAAGCGCCGGCTTATATACGCTAGCCGTCACGAATTCTCAGCCTGCTGAAAAACTACAGATGGCGGACCTGATCTTTGATAGCACAGCCGCCGCGATTGAATGGGTGATTAGAAAATAATTAAAAGCTTCTGGGCGCTTCAAACGCCCAGAAGCTTTTAATTATTTTCTAATCAGATCATGCGTTCCTTTTCTTACCG
>CAZJQS010000015.1:0-94599 GCA_964548175.1 uncultured Saprospiraceae bacterium | reverse complement strand
ACTCAAAACTCAAAACTCAAAACTCAAAACCCAAAACTCAACCATGCGGCAACTTTTAGAAACCGAACAAAAAGCGCTGGAGATCAACCTTGACGATTCCATCTACGGCACCTTCGCCGAAATCGGGGCCGGACAGGAAGTGGCGCGCTACTTCTTCCAGGTAGGGGCGGCAGCGGGGACTATTGCCAAAACCATGTCCGCTTATGACAAAGTATATTCCGACCAGATTTACGGTCGCGAAGCCAGCGGGCGATACGTCTGCGAATCCCGATTGTACAAAATGCTGGATCATGAGTATAACCTTATGCAGACGCGCTTGCAAAATCAGCGGCCCAACTCCAACTTTTTCGTCTTCGCAGATACCGTTTCGGCTATCAATTATCAGAAAACCATTCAGGGCAACGGCTGGTTGGGCATCCGTTTTCAATTGAAACCAGACGCAGAGCCCAATGACCTGGTCCTGCATGTGCAGATGCTCGACAACGATAACCAGGTGCAGCAGCAAGCCATCGGTATCCTGGGCGTCAACCTGATCTATGCCGTTTATCGTTATCATGATCAACCGGAAGTGATGATCCAGTCTTTGATCGATAGCCTCAGGGGCCGGGTGAAGATCGATATGATCCGCCTGACCGGGCCGGATTTCGAGCAAATGGATAACCGATTATTGTCTCTTTATCTTGTTAAGAACGAGCTGACCGACGTAACCATGTTCGATCCTAATGGACAAACCATCCACGCCTCAGAGTTTTTGTATAAAAAGCATGTGATGGTAGTCAGAGGGAGCTTCCGCCCGCCCACTCTTGTGAATATGGACATGATCCGGTCGGGCTTTCAGCAATTTATCCATGAGGATGAGGTCGATCCCGAAAACGCACATTTGCTGACGGAGATCACGCTGGACAATCTTAGAGCAGAGGGGGAGATTGATGAAAAAGACTTCCTCGACCGGGCTGACTTGCTCAGAGAGCTTAACCAATACGTCATTATTTCCAATTGTGAACAGCATCAGCGAATGATCCGCTACCTGTCAAAATATAAAGTGCAAAAACTGGGCCTGGTACTGGGGGTTCAGGTTCTGCTGGATCTGATCAATGAAAAATACTATCAAAACATGGATGGCCGCCTGCTGGCCGCCTTCGGCGAATTGTTTACCCGAAATGTAAAGATATACGTCTATCCCGCTCTTCAGGAAGGTAGCGAAGAATTAATGACTGCCGAGAACATGCCGCATCCCGACGGCGTTTCATTTTTGCTGCAGCATCTACTCAACAGCAAACAGATTGTAGACATCAAGGGCTTTAATCCCGATACCCTTCATATTTTTTCCAAACAAGTTCTCCAAATGCTGCGCGATAGCGATCCTGAATGGGAAGATATGGTGCCGAAAAAGGTGTCTGACCTGATCAAAGACCAGTTTTTGTTCGGATACCCCTGTGAGCGGATGGAGTTTGATTATTAGTAGAAGGTAGAAAGTAGAAGGACTGTTTGGTAATGAGTAGTGTGTATTGGGTATTGTGAATACAAAACAAATAATGGTAATCTATGAACAACATAAAACGGTATAAAGTCTTCTTGTTTTTCGCAAGTTTTAGCCTTCTCGCCTGCCAGCCACAGCCGTCCCCAAATGACGAGCAAGCTTCGGATGAGCGATTGCTCATTGACGACCGGCAGGAAAATCGTCTGGCAATGCAGGCAGTGGCTGATGAGTTTTCCCTGGATTACTTGATGGGCAAATTTGATCCGGTGGAACATCCCGATTTTACCCTGATCGACCCGGTGTATTCCAGCCGCGCAGGAATGTACCTGCGAAAGGATGCCTATGAAGCTTTCCAAAGGATGCATAAAGCCGCCCTAGAAGATACGGTGAGACTGATCATCATTTCCGCCACCCGGAACTTTTATGCTCAAAAAGGTATCTGGGAAGCTAAATGGACCGGACAGCGCAGAATTGAAGGCGGGCAGGACGCCTCCAAAGCCTTCCCTGATCCTAAAGAACGGGCATTGAAAATATTGAAATTCAGCTCTATGCCCAGTACCTCCCGCCATCACTGGGGGACAGATATTGACCTGAATAATCTGACTAATGAATTTTTTGAAAAAGGAGAGGGGCTGAGGATCTATACCTGGCTACAGGAGAATGCAGCGGATTTTGGCTTTTGCCAGCCCTATACGCCCAAAGATGCGGGCCGACCTTTCGGCTATAATGAAGAAAAATGGCACTGGTCGTTCATGCCGGTGGCCCAGCCGCTGACCCACAAGGCAGCAAAGGACCTTAGAGATTCTATGATCACCGGTTTTGAAGGAGCAGAAGTGGCGGCAGAGATCGGAGTGGTGGAAAAGTATGTGCTGGGAATTAACCCAAAATGTAAGTAGAGATGGTTTTTGGGTTTTGGACGTTCTATGGCACGCAGATTTCGCAAATCACGCAGATGTATACATTTACCGAGACTGTTCGAGAGTGTTCAGAGTTCCGGGTTCTGAGTTCTGAGGCACCTTGAATATCAATGAATTAGAATTTTATTGACACATTTATTTGAACTATCCCGACTGTTCAATAAACAACTTGATCCAGAATATCGTTATCAACAACCAACAACCAACAACCAAACAATGGCTTTTACTCAATCATCTATGCTAGAACTGGGCACCCAGGCCCCTGACTTTATTTTACCCGATACAGTTTCCGGGAAAGAGATGAGCTTGTCTGATCTTGCTTCCGGTAAAGCCACAGTGGTGATGTTTTTGTGCAATCACTGCCCTTATGTACTCCACGTTAATGAGGAGATTGTCAGAGTGGCAAGGGAATATCAGGAGAAAGGAGTGGCTTTTGTGGGGATCAGCTCAAATGATGCGGAAAAATATCCACAAGACGGCCCCGACAAGATGAAGGTTCATGCAAAAGAAGTGGGCTATCCCTTTCCCTATTTGTATGATGAAACGCAGGAGGTGGCCAGAGCTTATGATGCGGCTTGTACCCCGGATTTTTATGTGTTTGATAAAGACCTCAAGTTAGTATACCGGGGCCGTTTAGATGACAGCAGGCCGAAAAATAACCTGCCTTTAACCGGTAAGGATTTACGGGCGGCCCTCGATGCAGTATTGGCTGGGGAAGAGGTGAGTGAAATACAGTATCCGAGCGGTGGGTGTAATATTAAGTGGAAGGCTTAAAGCTTTATGCTAAATACTTCCCTACGATCGGTATTCTCCTGCCCATACCAAAGGACTTATCCGATACCCTCAACACCGGCGCCGTCTGATGCCGCTTAAATTCATTGATGTTCACCAGTCGTAATACCCGCCGGACTAATTTTTCCTCAAAACCCTTTTCGATCAAATCCTCCGGACTCTGCCGGTTTTCGATATATTGAAAAAGGATCTCGTCAAGCACTTCGTAATCAGGCAGGCTATCGGTGTCCTTTTGATCGGGCGCGAGCTCAGCTGAAGGCGGTTTGGTGATGATGCTTTGCGGAATAACCTCTTCGTCTTTGTTAATGTAATGAGCCAGCTCGTAAGCTTCGGTTTTGTAGACATCGCCGATGACGGAAAGCCCGCCGCACATATCTCCATACAAGGTGCCGTATCCCACCGCCATTTCGCTCTTATTTGAAGTGTTGAGTAGAATATTTCCGAATTTATTAGAAAAGGCCATCAATAGCATTCCCCGGATGCGTGCCTGGATGTTCTCCTCCGCAATATCAAAAGGATAAGCCCAAAAGTGAGGCTGGAGTGCTTGTTCATAAGAACGGTAGATCTGCTCTATGGGAATGATGTCGTACTGGATACCCAGGTTTTGTGCCAGCTTACGGGCGTCATGCACCGAATGATCCGAGGAAAACTGAGAGGGCATCAATAATACGCGTACATTTTCCTGGCCAAGGGCTCGCTGCGCCAAAACGGCCACCAGGGCAGAGTCGATCCCGCCGGACAGCCCGAGAATGGCCTTTTTGAAACCCAGCTTCCCAAAATAGTCTTTAATGCCTAATACGATCGCATCGTGAATGAGCGCCACTTTATCCTTGGATTGCTGGTGTTCTTCAGGTTTGCCTTTGATCACCTCGTCCAATTCATAAGTTCTGAAACATTCCTCGAAATAAGGAAGCTCTTCATAAATTTTGGCGTCCGGCGACATCACCAGGGAGCCTCCGTCGAAGATGATCTCCGTCTGAGCGCCGCAATGGTTGACATAAAACATGGGGATCTTGTATTTTTCCACATTAGCTTTAACGACCTTGATTCGGTCAAAGGCCTGATCGTAGGAAAAAGGGGAGGCGGATAAGTTCAGGATGAAGTCTGGCTTCTGGGGCATCATGATATCCAGCGGGCAGATGGTGTAGAGCGGGTTTTCGTTGCCCAGGTTCCAGATATCCTCGCAAACGGTGAGGGCAATGCGCTTGCCCTTGTATTCCACTACCTTAAATTCGGTGGCGGGTTCGAAATAGCGATATTCGTCGAAAATGTCGTAAGTCGGCAGCAAGGCTTTATGCTGCACCTGCTGAACTTGGCCGTCCGCCAAGAAAAAAGCAGAGTTGTAAAGGTCCTTCCCTTCAATCACAGGATTATGACTGGGCGAGCCTACTACGATGGCAATACCCTGGGCTGCTTTGGCTAGTTCGCGAATGGAATTTTCGCTGAGTTCGATAAAATCGTCGAATTCAAGAAAGTCTCTGGGCGGATAGCCGCAGGTCGCTAATTCGCTGAAGCAAATAAGGTCGGCGCCTTCCCGCTTAGCTTGTTCGACAGCCTGTAGCATCTTGGCCAGATTGCCCTCGAAATTCCCTATGTGGTAGTTTAATTGAGCTATACTGATCTTCATAATTTGGTTTTGCGTTTGAATGGCTGCAAGTTAGACAAACTTAGTTTCAGGGTCAAACTAAGTTTGTAAATTAAAATTAAGAAATAGAAGTGCGGCGCCTCAGGCGTCCACTTCTATTTATATTTTTTTATCTTAGCAAAAAGCCTAACTTTCGGATTGTTTCTATTTTCTAAAAAATATTGATGAGCAACTTTATCGTATCGGCTAGGAAGTACAGGCCCACCAGGTTTGTAGATGTGGTGGGGCAGGAGCATGTCACCCAGACGCTGAAGAATGCATTGATCAACGATCATCTGGCGCATGCATTCCTTTTCTGCGGGCCCAGGGGAGTGGGAAAAACAACTTGTGCGCGTATCCTGGCCAAGGTGCTCAACTGTCAGAATGTTACGGAAGATCATGAGCCTTGCGGCGCCTGTTCGTCCTGCAGGTCTTTCGACGATAACGCCTCTTTTAATATTATGGAACTGGACGCGGCTTCCAACAACAGTGTCGAGCACATCCGGGCGCTGATCGAACAGGTGCGCTTCCAGCCGCAGCAGGGAAAGTATAAAGTGTTCATCATCGATGAGGTGCACATGCTTTCACAACAAGCCTTTAATGCGTTTTTGAAAACGCTGGAAGAGCCGCCGCCTTACGCCATTTTTATCCTGGCGACCACCGAAAAGCACAAGATCATTCCTACCATCCTTTCGCGTTGCCAGATCTTTGATTTCAAACGCATACAGGCGCCCCGAATGGTCGAGCACCTTATGGAGATCTGTGAGGCGGAAAACATAGAAGCGGATAAAGATGCGTTGCACGTGATCGGTCAGAAAGCAGACGGCGCGCTCCGGGATGCACTTTCTATATTCGACCGCATCGTCTCTTTTTCCGGAAAAAAGATCACCTATCAGGATGTCATTACGAATCTGAATGTGCTGGATTACGACTATTTTTTTCAGGTAGTAGACGCTTTTATGATGGAAGATGTTTCCAGGATACTGTTGATCTTTGATGACATCCTGCGCAAAGGCTTCGATCCGGACATCTTCATCAGCGGCTTGTCAGAGCACGTCCGTAACCTGCTGGTCTGTAAAGATCCTGAAACATTGCAGTTGCTGGAAGTGAGTGATAATCTAATGAGTCGATACGGCGAGCAGGCCGCCATTGCGCCTACTTCTTTGCTGCTGTCCCTGCTGGATCTGTTGAACGAATGTGACATCAACTACCGCATGGCGCGTAACAAACGATTGCAGGTCGAAATGGCGCTCATAAAAATGACGTACCTCAACAGGGCGATCAAAATAGCAGAGGGCCAACCCGTGGAGCCTCTCCTGGAAAAAAAAAAGAGTAGCCCGGTAAAATCCACTACCGGCGGGAAAATTCCTGAAGAAAAAAAAACGGAACCCAAATCCGTTCCGGATGCCGGTCATGAACTCGAAGAAGACGACCCGGAGGAAAATACCCGGATGGAAGCCGGAGAAGATAACGAACCGACGCCCGAATCGCCGTCCGGTCGCCTGAAAAAGGGTAAGCATGCTTTCCAGAAACTGGACATCAACTCGCTGCTGCAGGAGGTCCGCAAGGATACCGCCGGAGAAGAAGCTGCCCAAAAGGAGGTCACCGGAGAGGAATTGCGTAAAGAATGGGATGCCTACGTAGACAACAACCTGCCGGATTCTATGAAAGGATACCTGAAAAAAGCAGAATTGAAAGTAAAAGAACAGGAAATTCTGGCATTGGTGGGCTCCGACCTCGCGAAAAGTACTTTGCAACAGGAATCCGGCATAATGGATCACCTCAGAACCTATTTTAACCAACCCAAACTTTCTTTAAAGATCAAGCTCGATAAGTCCAAGGCACCTAAAGTGGAAAAACCGAAGCGCCCCTTGACCAGCAAGGAAAAACTTAAGCAAATGCATGAGAAAAACCCTCTGATCAAAGATGTATGGAAGCGCTTTGATCTGCGCTTTGATGAAGATTAAAAAAAAATAATCACCGACCTTGCACAAAGTGCAGCCCTCTTTGAAGGTCAGGTTATTTTTTTGATAAAATCTTAACTAAAGTGTATTTTAAAGATGACCCATCTTCAGGAGGATTGCCAACTTGTTCTACATATACCTCTATCGCATATTCATACCCCTCTTCATGATCAAAACCTTCGATTGGCCCATAAAAATATCGCCATTCTTCCTCCGGCCGTTCCTTTATCAATAAACAACTCATGCCCCCTTCTCCCACACAGTCAACTTTATGTTTTGCAACATAAATTAGTCGATGCTCCTTTTTAGTCAGTGTGAAAGGGCTTTCTAAAAAGTCGCAGGAAAAAAGAAACAATAGGAAAAGGTATAAAGGCCATCGATATTTTCTCATGGTATAATTTTAACGGATAAGACGGGAGCATTCTAACAAGAGTTGGGCATGGGAAGCTTTTTTATATTTCTTTTAGTGTTTATCTTTAAATAATTGGTGTTTAGCACTTGGGCATAATCGTCCCTGGCGGGGGCGTATGTCCTTTAAAACAACGGAGGCTAAATAGGTGCGAAGCCATTCATGAATATAGTTTTTGAGGGGGTAGGTCTAAATGAATATTTTATTTTAAGTCATTTCGCTCCTCCGGAGCTCTAACTGGGGCATTTCGATGCTCTAACAACATTGGGCTCCTCCGGAGCCTGTAAGAATTGCCTCAATAATGAAGCGGTCGGGTGGGAGCTGAATGAGTTGAATATAGTTTTTGAGGGGTGGTCCTAAATGAATATTTTTATTTTAAGTTGTTCCCTTTGAATTGAAAAAAGGTTTAAGGGCTCCGGAGGAGCCTAATGTTGTTAGCGACAGAAAAAAATAAATTGAGCTTCAGCGGATCAAAAAAACGAGTCCTGGGCAGGATGGAAAAAAGAGAAGATGTCATTTCGCTCCTCCGGAGCTCTAACTGGGGCATTTCGATGCTCTAACAACATTAGGCTCCTCCGGAGCCTGTAAAGATGACTGCGGCGGTGTATGTTTTAGATTAAACGGAAAACAGTTTTTTTCATCAGTCCTTATACTATCGGTCTTATATCTTCTACCAATAAATTTGTTAGCTGAAAGACAGTAGCTCTACCAAAAACAACTTAACTCAAACTAGCCTATTGCTTAAGCGTTTTAAAAGATAAAATTCAGTCTGCATTATGAATAATCAATCCTTCTGGTTTTTGGAAAACATCGACGTCACCGGCATTTTTTGCCCGCAGAAAGTAGGTCGGGGCGATATGGAAAAGCACGTTCATCGCACCTACAAGCGGGGCGAATACATTTACCTGCCCGAGGAGCATGCTGACCGGATGTTTTTTCTGACCGAAGGAAGAGTAAAGATTGGGACATACGGAGAGTCCGGCAAGGAGATCACCAAAGCAATTCTGAATAAAGGCGAAGTATTCGGCGAACTCTCCCTGATCGGAGAAGGGAAGCGCCGTGATTTTGCTTATGCCATGGACGAGACACAGCTCTGCGTCGTCACCGTAGACGAGATGAAATCCCTGATGCGCGAACACAACGGACTGAGTTTGTTCATTATGAAGATCATGGGATCCCGGATGCTCGAAATGGAAAACAGGCTGGAATCTCTGGTATTTAAAGATTCCCGCACCCGCATTATTGAATTCCTCCACGAATTAGGCCAGAAGAAAGGACAGCGGGTCGGCTATGAAACCTTGGTCCGCAAATTTATGACTCACCAGGAAATTGCCAACCTGACGGCCACCTCTCGTCAAACCGTGACTACCGTTTTGAATGAATTAAGGAATAGAAATGTGCTTACTTTCAATCGACGGAGATTATTGATCCGGGATATGGATCAATTGTTGAAAGAGGCTTAAAGGGCTAATGAAAGAAGTGAAGTAAAAAATGCATCCCCATTTTTTACTTCACTTCTTTCATTTATATTTAAGCATGGAAGATCAATACCATGACCGGTCTGACTACAATGAAGCCTTTCTGGTAGAACTCCGGCGCCTCAATCCGGCTCAGCGCAGAGCCGTGGAACATACTGAGGGCCCCGTCCTCGTTATTGCCGGGCCGGGCACAGGGAAGACCCACATGCTGGCCGCCCGCATCGGGAAGATATTGCTGGACACCGATACTCAGGCGCACAATATCCTGTGCATGACCTTCACTGACGCAGGTGTTCGGGCAATGCGACAACGGCTGCTGCAACTGATCGGGCCGGAGGCCTATCGCGTGCACATTTACACTTTTCATTCTTTTTGCAACACCATCATTCAGGATAACCTGGAACTCTTTGGCAGGCGTGACCTGGAGCCGCTGTCGGAACTCGAGCGGATCGACCTTATCCGTTCCATCATCGACGAACTGCCCGTAGACCATCCGCTGAAAAGAGGTCGATCGGATGTTTATTTTTTTGAAGACCACCTGCACAAGCTTTTCCAGCAAATGAAATCCGAACGCTGGACGGTCGAATACGTCGAAGAAAAAGTCCGGGAATACCTCGACGATCTTCCGCTTCGGGAAGAATACATCTACCAGGTCAGCCGGGGCGATTTTAACAAAGGCGAGCTAAAGGAAGCTAAGGTCAAAGAGGCCCGGAGAAAAATGGAGCGCCTGTTGGCGGCCGCCCGGCTTTATCCGCGCTATCAGGAAAAAATGCGGCAGGCCCGCCGATATGACTATGACGATATGATCCTATGGGTATTGGGGGCTTTTGAAAAAAACGAAGCTTTGCTTCGCGCTTATCAGGAAAGATATCTCTATTTCCTCATAGACGAGTATCAGGACACGAACGGTGCCCAGAATCAGCTTATTCATCAACTGATCGCCTACTGGGACAATCCCAATATCTTCATCGTCGGTGATGACGACCAATCCATTTATGAATTTCAAGGCGCCAGGCTAAAAAATCTGACCGATTTCTATACTGCTTACCAGGACAAGCTGGAGATGGTTTTTCTTAAGAACAATTACCGGTCTTCACAGCTTATTCTCGATGCTTCCAGCGTGCTGATCCGGCGGAATGAAAAAAGGATCGTAAATAAACTGAAGGAATTAGCAATTGAAAAGGTTCTCAAGGCGCATCATCCCGAGTTTGCCGGGAATCAGACGCAGCCGCTGATCAGGGTCTATCCCAACCGGACTCAGGAAATGGCCCATATTGTGGTACAATTGGAAAAGTATGCGGAAGAAGGCTATCCGCTGCACGAGATCGGCATTTTATATGCGAAGCATCGTCAGGTAGAAGAGCTGCGGCGGTTGCTGGACAAAAAGAAGATCCCCTATTCTATCAGGCGAGAGCTGAATATTCTCGAATTGCCGGGTATCAACAATCTGAGGATGATCCTTTCCTATATATGGGCGGAAAGCCGTCAAGCCTTTAGTGGGGAAGCCCTGTTGTATCAGGTTCTCCATTTCAGCTACCTTGATATAGACCCGTCGGATCTGGCCAGGATCAGTTTGAGTTTAGCCGGAATGGATTGGCGGGACAAACCGCGGTGGCGCCAAATAATAAGCCGATCCTCTATGTTGGAGGATTTCAAGATAGAGCATAAGGAGCCCTTTCTGAAATTCGCCCAATTTTTTCAGGAAACCCTTCAGCAAATGTATTTGTTGAGTTTGCCGGCTTTTATTGAGAGGGTGATCAATCGATCCGGCCTGCTGAGGTACGGGCTTGATCAGGCGGATCGGGCTACTTTTATGGAGGTGCTCAGGACTTTTCTCGATTTCGTCCGTATGGAGAGCCTTAAAAGGCCTAAGATGGACCTGGGGCAGTTGTTGGATACCCTGGAAAAAATGGAAGCCAACCGGCTGGGGATTTCACTGCAGAGAAGTTTGGTGCAGGAAGAGGGCGTGCAATTGCTTACGGCGCACAGTGCGAAGGGGCTCGAATTCCGTACGGTATTCCTCATAGATTGCGTCAAAGATCACTGGGAGCCGGGTAGCCGGGGCAGTGCTTATCGATTTCCCCTTCCCGACACGTTGACCTTTTCCGGAGAGGAGGATGCGCTCGAAGCCAGGCGACGATTGTTTTATGTGTCGATGACTCGCGCTCAGGAATCGCTCTTTTTGTCTTACAGCCTGAAAAATGAACAGGGCAAGGACCTAGAGCATGCCTTATTTGTAGATGAATTATTGCTGGAAGCACAGCTTCAGGCCAGGGAAGGAAAGGTGGATGATCAATATTTGCTGGAAGCGCAAACCCTGCAACTGACCGAGCAGTCCCCTCCCGCAATCGACTTGTTTGAAAGATCCGCCATAGCAAAGCTATTGGAAAATTTCACGCTGAGCATTTCGTCCATGAACCGGTACCTGGCCTGTCCGCTCGGTTTTTTTTATGAGCACGTTCTTCGGGCGCCAGTACAGGTAAGTGAGATGGCGCTTTATGGGACAGCCATGCATAATGCACTGCAACGCCTGTTCGAGCAAATGTTGATGAGCCGGCAGAAGCAATTTCCGGGCACAGGGATGTTGATCCGATTGTTCGAACAGGAAATGAACAGGCTGAAAGGGGGATTTTCCAAAAAAGAATATCAGCGCAGGCTGGAAGCGGGGCGGCAGCAATTAGCACAATACTACGGGAAAAATATGGCCGGCTGGCCTCGCCATACCCGCCCTGAATATGCCATAAGGAATGTGGAACTGGACGGGGTGCCCATTACCGGGGTGATCGATCGTTTGGATTGGGTGAAGGAGCAAAGTGTACGGATCGTAGACTACAAAACGGGACTTCCGAAAAAATCCAGGATCAGCCCACCCACGGCAGCGCGCCCTAAAGGCGGCTCATACTGGCGGCAATTGTATTTTTATCGCCTGCTGTACGAACAGTCGAATGTCAGTCAACTGCCTGCCAGAGAAGGGGTGATTTCTTTCCTTGACCCCAATAAAGATGGAGACTTGGAGGAGTTTGTCCTAACGTTCAATCCAGCGCATGAGCAATTGGTCCGTCAGCTGATCCGAGAAACATACGAGCAGATCATGGATCAGCAATTTGAGCAAGGCTGTAATGAGCCTTAT
This sequence comes from uncultured Saprospiraceae bacterium, assembly GCA_964548175.1. GTDB lineage: Bacteria > Bacteroidota > Bacteroidia > Chitinophagales > Saprospiraceae > JANQPA01. The sequence continues at coordinate 82,805 of CAZJQS010000015.1, read as the reverse complement.
TGCGTATGGTGCCGGTTTTTAAAAAACCGCCAGGAGGTAAATTCTTTCTCCCAGGAAGCATTCGAAAGCCTGGATGACTAAGGGAAAATCTAAATGGAAAGTTGGGGTAAATTTTTTGTTTCCGAATAAAAATTTCGCTTGCCAAATATCAGGCCAAAGGTAAATTGGCAACCCTTCCTTCATGAGATGATCTAAATATATAGATAGTTAAATAAATAGTCTAACTCCTTGTGAATCAATCTTTCCAATTTGATCAATCCAGTGTAAAAAAAGAGTAAAATCGTTTTATTTATAAGCAATAAGTGCCTACCTTTGTGGTCGATTTAAAAAACCACCTTTTAAAGAAGTAGTTTTGAATACCATGGCAAGAGTTATAGCGATTACAGTAATGCTCCTGGGCTTATCTTTAGCAAGTGTTCCGGCGTTGGCATTTGATCAGGGCCACAATAATGAAGAGCAGCACAACAATGATGACCATAGTGCTGACCAAGAGGAGGCTCATGTGTCGGGTGGTCATGAAGGAGAAAAAGAATACGATCCGGTAGGAACGGTAATTGAGCATATTGCTGATGCCAATGAATTCCATATCTGGAAAGGAGTGCATTTGCCATTGCCATGTATTTTATATGCTCCCGGGCATGGTTGGACCTTTTTTATGACCTCCAAGCTGGAGCATGGACATATAGCGTATGATCGTTATGTTTTAAACCATGGCCGGGTTAATCGAATTGCGGATGATTCTTTTCCAATGGGAGCACATCATATTGACGGAGTAGTAACGGAAAAGGTAAAGCAATTAAGTGAGGATGGCGAGGAAGAAGAGGTGGAGAAGAGCTTTGCCGTTTACCACGATGAAAAATATCCTTTAGATGGGCCCAGCAAGTTAGACGGTGGCATTCTGGGAGGCGGCATTACCTCCTTCTATGATTTTTCCATCACTAAGAATGTATTTTCGATGATCCTGGTGGCGATCCTGCTGTGTTGGATGTTCCTGGCGGTAGCCCGAGGCTACAGAAAAAATGACGGTCAGGCGCCCAGAGGCATCCAGTCGCTGATCGAACCGATCTTTGTATTTATGCGTGACGAGGTATCCATTCCGATGATCGGAGAGAAGCATTACGAGCGGTTTCAGCCTTTTATTATGACGCTCTTCTTTTTCATTCTGTTCTGTAATTTGCTGGGGTTGGTTCCCATTTTCCCGGGTAGCGCCAACATTACCGGAAACATAGCGGTCACGCTTGCTCTGGCGATCGTCACTTTTATCGTCACGAACATCAACGGCAACAAACACTACTGGCAGCATATTTTTTGGATGCCTGGTATTCCAGCATGGGTTAAGTTGATTCTGACTCCGGTAGAGATCCTCAGCTTGTTCATCAAGCCCTTTTCGTTGATGATCCGTTTGTTTGCTAACATTTCCGCGGGCCACATCATCATATTGAGCTTGGTAGGGCTGATCTTCTTGTTTGGCAATATGGGAGAAAATCTGGGTGGCGCCACTGTAGGAGCCTTGTTGGGGGGATTGTTTACAGCCTTTATGAACCTGATCGAATTGCTGGTGGCCTTTATCCAGGCTTTTATCTTTGCGATTCTGTCGGCATCTTACATTGGAGCGGCTGTGGAAGAAGGACACCATCACGATGAGGCTCATGCACATTAAAGAGCCCGTACAATAAATTGCTTTTTAATTTTTTTCATCATATAAATCCTTGAATAATGGGAGCTATTGGAGCAGGAATTGCAGCATTGGGAGCCGGTATCGGAATCGGCATGATTGGCAGACAAGCTATGGACGCTATTGCACGTCAGCCGGAAGCAGTTAACGATATTCGTTCAAACATGATCCTGACTGCGGCCTTCGTTGAAGGTGCTGCGCTGTTTGCGATCGTAGTAGGTCTGCTGGCTAGCCTCGGACAGGGATAGTCCGCTGCAAAACCCAGGCAAACATTAAGCAGAGCTGAAGCGGTTGGCTTTCAGTTCTGCTTATATCCGTTTCATCTCATTTTATTAAAACAACAGTGCCTCTCAAATTTTTGCGCTATGGTACAAACAATCTATCTGATCGATTTTCCGATTTTCCTTCCTGATCCAGGATTGATCTTTTGGACACTCCTTGTGTTCCTCCTCGTTTACTTTTTCCTGGCCCGGGTAGCGCTGCGTCCTATCCAAAATGCCCTGAAAAAAAGGGAAGAAGATATCCAGGCTTCTCTGGATGCCGCTAAAAGAGCCCGTGAAGAAATGGCTAACTTGAAAGCAGAGAACGAAGAACTGCTCAGACAGGCTCAGGAAGAGCGGGCCGCTATCCTTCGCGAAGCTAAGGAAACGAAAGAAGCCATTATAGCCGAAGCCAAAAAAAATGGAGAAGAGGTGGAAGCCCGTATTGTAGAAAATGCAAAGGAAGCAGCAGAGAACATGCGCAAAGAAATCCTGACCAGCGTTAAGAACCAACTCGGGATAATGGCCATCGACATAGCCGAAAAGCTGACTCGTCAGGAACTGAAAGGCAAAAGTGAGCAGGAATCCCTGGTGAATACTTTAGTCGACGAGATCAAGTTCAACTAATTCCCGGTACTTTGCTTTAACTCATTCAAATTAACATTCACAACATGTCTATAGCAAGAATTGCTTCAAGGTACGCCAAAACCCTGGTTGACTTGTCCATCCAGCAGAACAAACTGGAACGTGTTCTGGAAGATGTAGAATCCTTTAAAAAGGTAACCGATGAAAGCCGGGACTTCTATAATTTCCTTAAAACGCCGATCATTCATAAGGACAAAAAGCAGGTCATCATCAAAGACCTTTTTGAAAAACAGTACGATGACCTGACCATGAAATTCTTGCTGCTGCTTATCGCAAAACAGAGGGAGCCTTTCCTGCCGGAGATCGCCGAAGAGTTTCTCATCCAGTATAAAAAGTTGAAAAACATCACCACCGTCAGCATTACTTCAGCAGTGGAACTAAGCGAGACCACCCTTAAGAAAATTGAAAACAAATTGATAGACGGCGACCTGAAAGGCGAAAAGATCGAATTCGAAACAAACGTCGACCCCAATTTGATCGGCGGCGTCATTATTGAGTTTGACGATCGGGTGTATGACGCCAGTGTCGCGCATCGCCTCAAAAATTACAAGAAAAATTTTACTGAAAACCTCTATGTTTCTCTTATCCAAAGAAGATAGAGATCTTTAGAGGGAACCTTTTTGCATAAAAATTTAAACTAAATAACCGGCCTGGGCTTTCAGGCAGAAAAATTAAAAGGTATGGTTGACGTAAGACCTGAAGAAATTTCAGAAATATTAAAACAACAGATCTCCGGCTTTACCTCAACTTCAGAACTGGAGGAGTACGGAACCGTTTTGCAGGTAGGGGATGGTATTGCTCGTGTGTACGGTCTGAATAATGCGCAGGCCGGTGAACTGGTCGAATTCGAAACGGGCGTCCGAGCTATCGTGCTTAACCTGGAGGAAGATAACGTAGGGGTGGTTTTGATGGGCCCTGGTGAAGGTATTCGCGAAGGTTCTCGCGTCCAACGCACCGGTCGTATCGCCTCCATCGAAGTAGGTGACGGCTTCGTCGGCCGTGTCGTAAATCCACTGGGCAAACCCATCGACGGCAAAGGGGAGATCACTGGAAAAAAATATGAAATGCCGCTCGAGCGCAAAGCTCCCGGCGTAATTTATCGTCAGCCGGTAAAAGAACCGCTCCAGACCGGCATAAAGGCGATCGACTCCATGATCCCTATCGGAAGAGGACAGCGAGAGTTGATCATCGGCGACCGCCAAACGGGCAAGACTGCAGTGGCAGTGGACACCATCATCAATCAAAAAGAATTTTACGACAGAGGCGAACCCGTTTACTGCATCTACGTGGCTTCCGGACAGAAAGCTTCTACAGTGGCTCAGATCGCCAAAACGCTGGAAGACAACGGCGCTATGGACTATACGGTCATCGTCTCCGCCTCTGCTTCTGATCCTGCTCCGCTTCAGTTCTACGCCCCTTTCGCCGGCGCTGCAATCGGAGAATACTTTCGCGATACGGGACGTCCTGCCCTGATCGTTTATGATGACCTGTCCAAACAAGCAGTCGCTTACCGTGAGGTGTCCCTTCTGCTTCGTCGCCCTCCCGGACGCGAGGCTTACCCAGGGGATGTTTTTTACCTGCACTCCCGCCTGCTGGAGCGTGCCGCGAAGATCATCGAAAATGATGACATCGCCCGCCAGATGAATGACCTTCCTGACTCCCTGAAGGAAGCTAAAGATGAGAACGGCGAGTCTATTATCAAAGGTGGAGGGTCACTGACGGCGCTCCCTATCATCGAAACCCAGGCGGGTGACGTTTCCGCGTATATCCCAACAAATGTTATCTCCATCACCGACGGACAGATTTTCCTGGAAACGAACTTGTTTAATGCCGGTGTGCGCCCTGCCATCAACGTAGGTATTTCCGTATCTCGCGTGGGGGGCTCTGCTCAGATCAAGTCCATGAAAAAAGTTTCGGGTACATTGAAGCTGGACCAGGCTTCTTACCGCGAATTGGAGGCCTTCTCAAAGTTCGGTTCTGACCTGGATGCTGCTACGATGGCTGTTCTGGAAAAAGGTAAGCGCAACGTGGAAATCCTCAAACAACCACAATACTCACCAGTATCGGTAGAGGAGCAGGTCGCCATCATCTATGCAGGTACTAATAACCTGCTCAGAGATGTACCCGTTGAAAAGGTGAAGGAATACGAGAATATCTTCCTCTCTACTTTGAGACAAAGACATCCTGAAGTACTGGATGCCTTCAAAGCAGGAAAACTGACCGACGAAGCACTGGCAAAAACAAAAGACCTGGCGCTGGAAATCGCCTCTCAGTATAAGAAAAAATAAAAGCACGGGGATATGAAAAGTCGATTGCTCCTCCTGCTTGTCCGACTACGGGCTTGCCCGGTTCACATGATTTTTTTGATCCCGAACTTTCGGGATCAAAAAAGAACTGCATTAGCTACGCAATACCCGCATGCCGACGAACAGGAGAACAATGACTTTTACACAACCTCAAAAATATCGTTATAATGGCTGCAAACTTAAAAGAAGTACGCGAACGAATAACCTCTGTCAATAATACACAGCAGATCACTAAAGCCATGAAAATGGTTTCTGCCGCAAAATTGCGCAGAGCACAGCAGGCCATCCAGAAAATGCGTCCTTATGCGGATAAACTGAACGACATGCTTAAAAATATCCTTTCCAACCTGGATGGAGAAGGCTTCTCTACTTTTTCTCAGGAAAGAACCGTTGAAAAGGCTTGCATCGTCGTCGTCACTTCCAATCGGGGGCTTTGCGGCGCCTTTAATAATAACGTTTCTAAAGCCGCAGCCAAACTGATCGAGACCAAATATCTCGATCAATACAACAACGGCAACCTCCATATGCTGAATATCGGTAAGAAGGGCTATGACTACTTTAAAAAACGGTATCCCGAGATGACCTTCCATACCGATGACCTGCTGCTGTTCGATGACCTTTCTTTTGAGAACATTTCAGCCGTTTCTCAAAAGTTGATGGATGCCTTTGAAAAGGGTGATTTCGATAAGGTGGAAGTGGCCTACGGCCAGTTCAGAAATCCTGCCGTTCAGTATCCTGCCGTTGTACAGTATCTCCCGGTAGAGAAAATGGAGGAGGAAGAAGATAATGAAAAACAGCTTAGGGCGGATTATATTTTTGAGCCTGATATGGAGGGTTTATTGGAACACCTCGTACCCAATATTTTACAGACTCAATTCCAGAAGTTTTTGCTCGATACTCACGCTTCAGAGCACGGCGCGCGAATGACCGCCATGGATTCCGCTACCGAAAATGCTAACGAACTGTTGAAAGAATTGAAAATCTCTTACAACAAAGCTCGCCAGGAGGCCATCACCAAGGAAATCCTCGAGATCGTCGGTGGCGCCGCCGCCCTGGAAAGTAAATAGTACTTATTCGCTATTGGGGTTGTGTAAAAACTCGTTCCTCGCCTGCCTGACGGCAGTCAGGTTTTCACACAACCTAAATTATGCTGTGTTTGAGAGATTTTGAAGAAGAAAAACTTTGTTTTTCTTCTTCAAAATCTCTCAAAAAAATACTATTGGCTGGGAAAAAGGACGAAGAGCTTTTCACACATCCCCCATTGACAAGTAACAGCCAACTCCTTTTTTTAAAAAAAACTGAAAATCAGATAATTAAACTAGCCTTCAAGACCCCGGGACGTCCCTTGTTTTTCTTAAATTGTCCTATGCAATTCTATGAAAGTGACCTCCTCTTCCAATTCGGACCTTCCTGGCTGGCCCGAAAATACGACGATCACCGCTTTTACAGCCGATTAAGTGGAGTCGGGCTTAAAGCCGTCGACTTCATCACCGTTTCTCCGGACAATCAGCTCGTCTTTTGGGAGATAAAAAATTTTACCAGAAGAAAACCAGAGCTTACTCATGATCCTCTTCAAAAACTAATTGAAGAGAAGCTCACCTTTATTGGGGATATGAGTCAAAAAGTGGAAGATACTTTCCGCGCCATAGGCGCAATTCATCAATATTATCGAAGAAAATGGAATTTCCCGCTTCGGCAATGGTCCATGTCCTACATGAAAGGCGCCCGGTCCGACTGGTACTTTTGGCTTAAAGCCCATCAACTGGGTGCTATTCCTGAAAATTGTCGCTTCATCTTGCTTTTAGAGACGGATGAACCTGATCGCCTGCCGAATATCCATTTGGAAATGGATCGGGCGCTTAGCCATTTGGTGCATCGGGTGGATGTTTGGAACCTGGACGGAGTGAGTGGGCTTGAGGATGTGACCGTTCGTAAGGCGAAGCCGTAGCTCTACCTTGCTTCATCTTGGAAAATCAACAGTTCATTCTTGCTACTCGACATTTCAATCAGATGCGATCGATTTTGTGTGCAAAACATAAGATGTTTGTATTCATAAAAATCGATAATCATGAATCGCCTCCGACCATTTCTTTTGTCCTTATTCCTACTGACGCCTTTGTGGAATCATGCCCAGGAAATACTGGATCAATACATCCGGCAAGCACTGGAAAGCAACATTGCCCTGCAGCGTAAGGAAATTTCTTATGCCAAAAGCCTCGAAGCTCTTAAAGAAGCCAAAGCTGCTTATTTGCCCTCCTTATCCTTGAGCGCCCGGTTTTCTGTTGCTCAGGGTGGACGTACCTTTGAGATTCCCGTCGGCGATCTGGTGAATCCAGTATACAATAACCTTAACCTGATCAACGACCTGAATGAGTCGTCCACACCAGATTATCCCTCCATCCCGGATTATCCCGTCATCCGGAATGAACAGGTCAACTTTTTACGGGAAACGGAGCAGGAAACGTTCTTTAGAATGGCATGGCCCATATTGAATACTGCTATACTGAATAACCAGAAAATCCAGGCCAACCTTAGCGAAGCACAGGAATTATCTGTAAAGATCTATAAAAGAGAGCTGGTCAAAGAGGTGAAAACAGGCTACTTCAATTACCTTAAGGCCAGTGCAGCAGTAGAATTGTTCGAAAATACCATGGAACTGGTAAAAGAAAACGTCAGAACAGCTCAAAGCCTTTTTGATAACCATAAAGCGACCCTGGATGCGGTTTATTCAGCCCAGGCTCAGCAAAGATCAGTTGAGCAGCAGCTGGCTGAAGTACAAAAGAACAAACAGGTAGCGGCGGCTTATTTTAACTTTCTGTTGAATCGAGACTATAATGCCGGTATCGAAGGGAGCTCGACGCCGGAAACCGCCGTAGCCGCCCTGTCCCTGGAAGAAGCCAGGGCATTGGCCTTCTGGTCAAGAGAGGAATTACAGCAACTGAATTATGTGCTGGCCGCTTCAGAAAACCAGGTCCGCCTGAATAAAGACGACCTTGTTCCCGACCTAAACCTTGTAGTGGATTACGGCGTCCAGGGCATCAATTATGCCCTCGATCAGGATTCCGACTTCGTTCTGGGGTCCCTCGTCCTTAGCTGGAAAGTATTGGATTTTAAAAGAAAACATAAAGTTCAGCAGGCCAGGATAGCAAAGGAAGAAGTGAATAAGCAAAAAGAACAAACGCTTCAACAGATCGGCATGCAGGTTGTGCAGGCCTTCTATGAGCTGGAGGCGTCCAGGAAATCCATCGAGGCCGCTGAAGCAGAAGTCCAGTCGGCTCGCCAGGCCTTTCGGCTGGTCGACAAAAAATACCGCCAAAATCAAGCTAACCAGGTCGAATTCATCGACGCCCGCACTCGCCTGACCAATGCAGAGCAAAACCTGATCATTACCAAATACGACTATCAGATCCAGATCGCCGAATATGAAAGAATACTGAGTAATTACGAGTTGAATTAATCACCTATTCATCGATATCCTCCTTTCATTTTTAAACAAAAAATCATGACACATTCCAATATCATTTCAATACTGTTTATTCTGATCCTCGCAGTTGGCTGCCAGTCTGAAGCAGCGCCTGCAAAAGACACGCCCGGAAAAGAAGTCGATACCGCTCCGGCTGAGGCCTACGAATACCAGGAAACGGTATTGGCCACCGGCCGGCTTTCTTTAGAAGAGGAAGCCAAGCTTAGCTTCAAAACCGGCGGCATCATCAAAAAAATTTTTGTCCGCGAAGGCCAGTCCGTTAAAAAAGGACAGCTGATGGCCGAGCTTACCCTTGATGAGATCAACGCTCAAACCCGGCAAGCGGACATCAGCAAGCAGCAGGCGGAAATCAATATCGAAAATGCTAAACTGGCGCTCAGACTGGCCCAAAGAGATTATGATAATGCTCTGGGGCTCTACCGAGACAGCGTTGCTACCCTCGAACAATTGCAAAATGCGGAAGTACAATTGGAAAACGCGAAAAACCAACTGGATGCCGCTCAGAAGGGTAAAAGCATTACCCAACAACAACTGGATGTGGCGGAGTTTAACCTGCGCTATTCCAGGATCGTCGCCCCTTCTGACGGCGTCATCCTCCGGCAGCTGGCTGAAAATAATGAATTGGTTGGCCCCGGCAATCCGGTTTTTCTTTTCGGTGCTGAGGATAAAGCCCAGGTCGTCAGGGTCCATGTCACAGATAAAGATGTGATCCATGTGGCATTGGGAAATCCTGCTACCGTCCATTTTGACGCCTATCCAATGGTCGACTTCAAGGGCGAAGTCAGGGAAAAGGCAAGCATGGCTGATCCTTATACCGGTACCTACGAGGTGGAAGTGGAAGTGCAGCCGGAAGGTAAAAAATTACTGTCGGGCTTTATCGGCCAGGTAACCATTTACACCAACGCCAGAGAAGGGGTGGTCGCTATTCCCATCGACGCCCTGCTCAGGGCGAATGAACATATCGGAGAGGTCTTTGTCGTAGAAGACGGCACGGCCAGGCGCACCCGCATACATATCTTCGGCATCAAAGACCAAAACCTGCTGGTCAGTAAGGGATTATTGCCGGGCGATCTGGTCGTGATATCCGGCGCCGGCTTCCTGAATGACGATGAACCTGTAATGATCTCGAAAAAATAGCCAAAATCAAGCCATATGAGTATCCCAAAATTTGCCATCGGTAATTACCAACTCACCTTAACGGTATTTGTCATCTTCCTGGCTTTAGGATTATCCGCCTTTCTGACTATGCCCCAGCGGGAAGATCCCGCCCTGAAAATCGCCAACATCATCGTAGTGGCTGTTTATCCGGGGGCGAATCCTGTAGACATTGAGCGCCAGGTCGTCGACCCCATCGAAGAAGCCATCAATGAACTGGATGACATCAAAGAAATGCAGACGACCATCCGCGACGGCGTGGCCATCACCGAAGTGGAGTTTATTTTCGGCGTTGATCCGGATGAAAAGTTTGATGAAATACAGCGACAGGTCAACGGCGTTCGCAGCGACCTTCCCGAAGATCTGTATCAATTGAATTTTACCAAAGCTTCCACCAGTACCGTTAACATCATGCAGCTGGCTCTGGTGTCTGATAAAGCCCCCTACAGCTTATTGAAACGGGAGGCGGAAAAGGTGAAAAAAACAATAGAAAAAGTGGATGGAGTTAGAAAGGTAGAGGTCGAAGCCTATCCCGAACAGGAAGTGCGCGTCGCTCTCGATCCCATCAAAATGACCCAGATGAACATTTCGCTGGATCAGATCGAACAAGCCATCCAAAGTAATAATGCCAATATTCCGGGAGGGGCGATCAAGGTGTCGAACAAACGCTTCAATATCAAAACATCAGGAGCATACGATGACCTGAACCAGATCAAAAAAACGGTCGTGGGCGCCTATCAGGACAAGATCGTTTACCTGGATAATTTAGCGGATGTGTTTTTCGCTTACGAAGACGAGCGTTGGATGGCTCGCTACAATCAACGGCGCAGCATCTATGTGAACGTGCAGCAAAAGGCGGGTTACAACATCTTTTCCATCACTGACCCGATCAAGGAAAAACTGGCGGCCATGGACCTGGCTGAGGATATCGAGATCGCCTACGTTTTTGATCAGTCCATAGGCGTGGAAGACCGCGTGGACGGCTTTTTAGGTAACTTGTTGCAGGGGATCGTCCTGGTGGGGCTGATCATCTTTCTGGCCCTTGGCGTTCGTTCGGCTTCTATAGTGATGATGGCCATTCCTCTATCCATTCTGATGGGCCTCTGGGCCGTTGACGGATTCGGCTTCTCCTTGCAGCAGATGTCCATAGCTGGATTGGTGGTGGCTTTAGGCTTGCTGGTGGATAATTCCATCGCGATCATTGAAAATGTTGAGCGCTTTTTAGGATTGGGCTATTCTCGACAGGAGGCCGCCGTCAGTGCCACCGAACAACTGGCCGCTCCGATCACCAGCGCGACCCTCACGACCATCCTCGCCTTCATCCCGATCATCGTTATGCCGGAAACCACCGGCGCCTTTATCCGGGCCCTCCCGGTGACCGTGGTGGTTACCCTGGCGGCTTCTCTTCTGATTGCATTGACGCTGACACCGCTCATGGGTAGCTGGATACTAAAGGATTCGGTTAAGGATAAGGTGCGTAAGTCAACCTGGTTATTTCACCAACTAAAACGTTTTGTGGAGGGCCCCTACCGGATAGGCTTGGAATGGGTATTACGCCATCGCATGTTGAGCGTAAGTATGGCCGTGCTGATGCTCATAGGCGCACTGGCGCTCTTTCCACTAGTTGGCGTGTCCTTTTTCCCGAAGGCTGAAAAACCCCAGTTTAGGATAACGGCCACCTTGCCGAATGGCAGTAATCTGGAGGCAGTCGATGCCGTGATGCAGTACGTAGAGTCGGTTTTAGAAAAAAATGAAGATGTCGCTTATTATGCGACGAACGTTGGACACGGGAATCCGAGAATTTATTATAATGTAGCTTCCAACAACTACTCAAATACTTTTGGCGAAGCTTTTGTGGTGCTGAAGGAATACGATGTAGATGAATTTTACCAAACGCTGGAAGAACTCAGAGCAGTATTCAGGACCTACACCAGGGCTCGTATCGACGTTCGCGAATTTGTTCAGGGGCCTCCATCCGAGGCTCCGGTGGCGATTAAGGTCTTTGGTGCGGACCTGGATAAGCTCCAGGCCTATGCCCGGCAGGTGGAAGCCATCGTAAAAAACACGCCCGGCGCCATCAACGTAGAAAACCCCATTAGGTCCAACAGTACCGATCTTCGTTTTCGCATCAATCGCGATAAAGCGATGATGCTGGGTGTACCCATTTTCCAGATCGATAAAACCATCCGCAGCTTTGTGAACGGATCGGTGATCGGCGCCTACCGCGATAAAGAGGCGGAGGACTACAACATCGTTATGCGCTACGATTTTAAAGATAAATTCCGCATAGATGATTTTGATGAAATTACGGTGGCTTCTGCCTCGGGAAAATTCGTTCCCCTCAAGCAGCTGGCGACCATTACTTTTGATGAGGCCCCAAGCCGGATCACCCATTTGGATATGGAGCGCACTGCAACTATTCTGGCCGACCTGGAAAAGGATTATTCCCTGGATGAGGTGGTGAAAAGCATTCAGGCCGAAATGGATCAGCTGAGCTGGGAAGTGGGATACTCGTACACTTTTAAAGGCGACCTGGAAACGCGCAACAGCTCCTTCGGCGGTATGGGGATCGCCTCAGCTATCGCCTTGCTGCTGATCTTTAGTGTGCTGATCGTTCAGTTCAAATCCTTCAGTCAGCCGCTGATCATCTTCTCGGCACTGCCGCTGGCCATCATCGGCTCAATACTCGCGCTGCTAATTACCGGCATCAGCTTTTCTTTTACTGCTTTTATCGGCCTGACCAGTTTGATCGGCATCGCCATCAACAACTCCATCGTCATGGTCGATTTTGCTAATCACCGCAAAGCACAGGGCGCTTCAGTGACGGAAGCCGCTCAGCAGGCAGGAGAAGTCCGCTTCATCCCGATCGTACTGACTACTCTGACTACTATCCTCGGTTTATTGCCCCTTACCCTTAACGGCGGTTCCCTCTGGGCGCCCATGGGCTGGACCATCATTGGAGGATTGTTGACGTCCACCACTTTCGTATTGTTGTTGGTGCCGGTCTTGTATCAGTTGTTTACCAAGGAGTAATATTAAAAAGGTATGAATCATTCCTGATTTTGGGCATAATAAATGAAAAAACGACTCCGTTAGGGGCTCCATATTAGGTCGAAAAATAAATTAAATAAAACCCCGTTAGGGGGTCCACGTGGATATAAAAATATTTAAAAAAAGTGATTTTTGTCATTGGAAAATCTGTTAAACAATAGTATCTTCGGTTTCGATTGAGGCAAATATACTCCATACCAACCATCCTTTCGACCATTTTCCATTATACCGATTTGTGAGCTTTGTAAATTATTGAAGATCACAGGTTTTCGATTTTTTTTAATAAAATCCCCCCCCTGATTATACATTCGTCTAAAAAAGGCGTGTGTGATGAATTACACCTCCGGCTTTGTACTAAAAGTACAACTGCAACGGCATTAAAGAAAGTGTGATTTTGTACATTTTTTGCTCAAGGTAGTAAGATGTACCTGCTACTTTTTTGCCTTTATGTTTAAAAATGGCTTGAATAAATAAGCGATTTTTGAATATGGTATGCTTATAGGCTGGATCGACAGGTGTGATTAAGTCAATTTTGTTATGTTGCTTGTTTTTTTTAAATAATTGTATCACAATCAGTAAACACAATTGTTATGAAACGTTTCAAAATTGTTTTCTTACTAGTCGCAGCCTTCCTGATAGGATTCACTTCCTGTCAAAAAGAAGACTTTACTCCCGTTGTTGAAGAAGAAACCGCCCTTGGTGGTGGTGGCGCCGCTACCGATGTTTTAGAATCTGCGCTTGCCGTAGCCTATGATCCGCAATACGACAACTACTACGTCGTAGGCGAAACGGCCGGACAAATTGATGTTTTTTATGGTTACCAGAACAACTGGACCAAGCTCCAGGAAAACCGCGACATCGACAATCGTTACGCGCCAGGTGAATTTGTTGACTTTTCTATCGGATTATTTACCGGAAAATGGGGCAATAATTATGCCATCGCAGTAGGCAACAAAAACGGTCAGGGAACTTCCATCAACGGTCGGGGATTTTCTGACAAGCCTTATTTCGGTGACGGTGCTCCAAAGCCAATCGGCGCCTTAACAGAAGTACTGGCTGTTGATTACGACCAGGATAACGACATTTTTATAGTCGTAGGTAAAGGTCCCGGTGGTGCTATCGATGTGTACCACGGATATCATGACAACTGGGCCCAACTGCAGGAGAATCGCGATATCGACAACCGCTACGCCCCAACTGAATTCGTGGACTTTGCCATTGGTCTGCCTACCGGAAAATTCGGCAACAACTACGGAATTGCAGTAGGCAATAAAAACGGACAGGCTACCTCCATTAACTGCCGGGAATTTTATGACAAGCCCTGGTTTGGCGATGGAAACCCTCAGGCGATCGGAGACCTTGTGGAAGTACTCTCTGTAGACTACGATCAGGATAACGATCTTTTTGTAGTCGTAGGGAAAGGCCCCGGCGGCGATATTGATGTTTATCATGGTTACCACAATGACTGGACCAAGCTCCAGGAAAATCGTGATATCGACAATCGCTACAGCGCTAACGACTTTGTTGGCTTTGCTATCGGCCTGCCTACCGGCAAATTTGGCAACAACTACGGTATTGCAGTAGGTAATGATGACGATTACAAGATTGGATGGAGAACTTATGCACCACGTGCTACTTCCATCAACTGCCGAGAGTTTTATGACAAGCCCTGGTTCGGCGATGGCAAACCAGCTGCTATTCAGAAGTAAGTAGTGACTGATTGATGATTTTGACCTGGAAGCGCTGAGGTGCTTCCAGGTCAAAATAAAACGTCCACTACCTCTTGCGGACACATTCCAGCCCTAACCTTTTCCGACATAAAATCCCGGATATATTGCTTGTCCAGTTCTGAGTACTGAATCCCGCAGGTATAGGTCGAATAAAAAATACTCTCCTCATACGCATCTGTATCGTTCATCATACCCAACGCCTGGGTCAGTTCCTCACGCAACAAATGTTTTAAGCAATCCAGATTGGTTTCCCGTTCAGTATCCACACAAATGCTGCCTCCGCTGATGAGGTAGGTGCCGGTATTCCAGCGGACGGAAAACAGACCATTATTGGTGTCGATGAGATCCATAGCGCTGGGTTCGTATTGCAGGGCATAAACAATTTTACGACCGAAAAAAGCAATGAGGTTAGCGGCATCTTTGTCCTGCACAATGCTCAGTTGAGTCGTTTCACTAAGCTGATTGATCTCTGCGACGATGTTATTGAGTTCTTCCTCCAATTCCGGCATAGGTTCCGGCACGAAAATGCGGATGTCTTCCCCCCATTTTCTAATCCGTTCGTACGGCTCTCCAAATTCATTGCCGAAACAGATATCCAGAAAAACTTGCTGTTCTTCATTTAACTGCTGAAGAGCTACCGGTTCGCAGAGTTCCGGGCCGGGCGTGTCTTTCTGACAACTGTACAGCAGCATGGCGAATATAAGACAAGCGAAAACTATTGGTCGATAGGTCGTAATCACGTATTCAAATTTATGGCTGTCCTGTTCCAAAATACCATCTATTTTTGAAAAAAACTTCTTTTTACACAACCCCTCAATATCGGGGTCGTGTAAAAAGGCTTCCTACTCTTCCCGCCTGACGGCCGGCAGGCTTGCGCAGCTAATAAAACTCAAAAATAGAATCATTTAAGCCGAGCACACCTGTCTGCCATCAGCGGGAGAAGTAGCTGACTTTTAACACATCCCCGATGTTGACTTAAATGTGTCCAATCATTTATGAGGATTAAATAATCTATCGAATAATTTTATCTTTAAGAGACTATAACAATAATGAAACAAATAGCATGAAAGCCATCATACCTGTAGCAGGGGCTGGAACACGCCTTCGACCATTGACGTACACGCAACCCAAACCACTTATTCCCGTGGCTGGTAAGCCGATCATTTCATACATTATCGACCAGTTGGTAGCAGAGGGGGTGACCGATTTTGTGTTTATCATCGGGTACCTGGGGGAAAAGATCAAAAACTATGTGGAGCAAACCTATCCCGACATTAAAAAAGAATTTGTTCTTCAGGAAAAACGCCTGGGCTCCGCACATGCCATCTGGGTCGCTAAAGAGCTGATCAAGGACAGCAGTGAAGTGATTATTTTTTTTGGCGACATCATTCTGGATTTCAATCTGCGCGAAGTATTGAATGCCCCGTATTCTGTTTTAGCTGTCAAAAAAGTAAAAGACCCCAGGCAGTTCGGAGTAGTAGAATTTACAGAAGAAGGCAGGGTCAAAAAGGTAGTAGAAAAGCCCAAGATCCCTAAATCCGATATGGCCATGGTAGGGTTTTACAAGATAATAGAAGTAGGAGAGTTGATCAAAGCCCTGGATTTCAACATCAAAAACGACATCCGCACATCCGGCGAGTTTCCCCTGACCGATGCCCTCATGCGCATGATCGAGGAGGGAGTAGAGTTTAAGACGTATACGGTCGATAACTGGTTTAATTGCGGGAAAAAAGAAGTGTTGCTGGAAACCAACGCCATGTTGCTCGATAAAGAAGGGCTGGTAGGGACAGAGGATTATCCCGTTTTTGAAAATACCATCATCATCCATCCGGTTCGCATCGGCAAAAACTGCAAAATAGCGAATGCGATCATCGGTCCTCACGTTACCGTTGGCAATAACGTAAAAATACAAAGATCCATTCTGCGCAATTCCATTATTGGGAATTATGCCTCCATCAAGGAGATCATTCTGCAGAATTCCGTAGTCGGTAATGACGCCTCCATCACCGGCATGCGGCAGAGCCTGAACATCGGGGATAATACCGAGATCGATTTCAGCCTGTCCCAGCAAATCTGATTGAATAAAAAGCAAGGACACCCACCGGCTCGGATGGTCATTCCATTTCGACTTGGTTTTCTATTTAAATATATTCCGCGAGCCAGACGATGCGCGCCGCTTTTCCTACGTTGTCCTCCTCCAGGTATCGCTGAGCGATGAGGTGTAGCTCCTGAATGGGATATTGCTTTTTCAGGGCCTCGAAAATTTCCGGTTCGTTTTTTAATTCCAGAACGGCCTCGGTATCCGGTTCGGAAGCGATCCCGGCGAGTTGTCCGAGGTTATTGCCGGTAAGTATGATGCTTTCCCGCGCACTTTTAGGCAGCTGAGGGAAGCCGATGCCGATCTGGCCGGAAGGCCGGCTGATCTCATAGATGGCTTCTCCGCTGGCCCTCACGTAGTAGGCTTGTCCCATGCGCCCCATCAGGTCGATTTTATGAGGGTTGATCATCCCATTTTCCCCCATGATGCGTTCTGCATAGTGGATCAGTAACAACTCACAAATGATGAGGTTGCCGGAGCCGCCCGTTTCTCCCAGCTTGATGATTTGCTGGACTTTGCACTCAAATTGCACCGGAGCCTCTTCGACCCGGAAAGGACGAACCAATTCTGATGGAACGGGAGTCAGCCCCGATTGCTCAAACTCGTTGACTTCAGGGGGGAAATCGGTGCTACAGGTGACCATCTGCTGAATAATGTCATGCGCAACAATATTGATCACTACTTCGCCAGTGGCCTCTACGTTATGCAGTGTATCCTTAGTGGTGTTTTCCCTCCCCCTACGATTGGAGGAAAAAACAAAAACAGGAGGCTTGGCGCTGAAAACATTAAAAAAACTATAAGGCGCCAGATTGGGCCTGCCTTCTTTATCTACGGTGCTGACAAAAGCGATGGGACGAGGGGCAACAGCGCCGATCAAAAACTGATGTAAATCTCTAAGCCCCAAAGTATTGGGATCGATGGTTTTCATACGGTGAACATAATTTTCAGGCGAAGGTACAAACTTATCTCTGATATTGTTCCCGGAAAAACATGTAAGGCTTTTAAACGTTACATGTCGGGGCTGTGTAAAAAGTCCTTCGTCCTTTTTCCCCAGCCCCCCTGAGGTAAACCTGAAAAATAAATGATTTCCAGTTCAAAATTATTGAATAACCTACTGGCCGTTATTATCCTGCTTCAAGCCTGCTCCGGCTCAGGAGATTCGGCTGTGCTCACCAAAGGGCAGCCGACGCCCGACTTTAAGGCAACTACCTTGGACGGAGCAGATTTTCAGCTGGAAGAGCTGAAAGGGCATTACATTTTGCTGGACTTTTGGGGGAGCTGGTGTGCACCCTGCAGAAAAGAACATCCCGAGTTGGTCGAACTTTATGAAGATTTTTCCGAAAAAAAATTCAAGGCAGCTAAAGGGTTTGAGGTCGTCAGCGTCGCTATTGAAAGGGATTCTTCCGCCTGGGTGAATGCCGTCAACAAAGACGGTTTACCCTGGCCTTATCAGATCATGGAGCAGACGGATGATTTACAGAAAGCCAAAACGCCTATTGCAGGAATTTTTCAGATAGAGCAGGTGCCTTTCCGGTATTTATTAGATGAAAACGGAAAGATCGCAGGTATCAATCCAAGTCTTACAGCGGTAAGAACTTATTTGAATACAAAATAATCCCGGGATTATTATAGCAACTGACAAAATGTCCTTTATTTCGCAATGGCAAAGTTATTGCTGAAAGCTTAAAGGATAAGATTATACCGGCTGCAGCAGGCGGGTAACCACTTTTTCAGGCCCCATGCAATTTCGAAAATCTGAGTACTAAACTAATGACTATGGAAGAAAATAATAATCAAAATATCGAGCAGGAAAAAGTCAACGACACTGTTGAAGAATTGGATCAGGAAATGGATCAATCACAAGATGAAGGGCGGCAGGAACAAAACACCCAGAATGCTCCTGAAGAGGAGGAGATAGTGAAACTTCAAAAAGCAAATCAGGAATTGAAAGATAAATTTTTAAGGTTAGCCGCTGAGTTTGACAACTACAAAAAGCGGACGCTCCGGGAAAAAGTAGAAATGATGAAGACGGCGGCACAAGACACTGTGTCAGCCCTTTTGCCTGTTTTAGACGATTTTGACAGGGCTAAGAAAAATGCTGAGGGTGAGAACAGCAAGGAGACCTTCAGCGAAGGCGTCAGCCTGGTCTATCAGAAATTATATAACATCCTTAAGCAGAAAGGTCTGCAGCCTATGGACAGTACCGGCCAGGATTTTGATCCTGAACTTCATGAAGCCATTACGGAGATCCCAGCTCCTTCCGAAGAAATGAAAGGGAAAGTGGTGGATACCATAGAAAAAGGATATAAGCTTAATGACAAAATCATTCGTCACGCCAAAGTTGTGGTGGGAAAATAGCGTAAAATAATGGCAAAAAAGGATTACTACGAGGTTCTTGGCGTTAGCAGGGATGCAGATGCCGGAGACATAAAAAAAGCATATCGCAAACTGGCCATCAAGTATCATCCGGACAAGAATCCTGACGATAAGCAAGCGGAAGAAAAATTCAAGGAAGCAGCAGAAGCTTACGAAATATTGAGCGATCCCGATAAACGAGCGCGATACGATCGTTTTGGACATGCCGGGGTCAGCTCCGGAGGCGGAGGGTTCCGCGGAGAAGGGATGACCATGGATGACATCTTCCAGCAGTTCGGAGACATTTTTGGAGACTCGGGCTTCGGTCCCTTTTTTGGCGGCGGCCGGGCTTCTTCGACTTCCCGAGCTCGCGGCCAGCGAGGGGCTAATCTGCGCATTAAAGTGGCCCTGACGCTGGAGGAGATCGCTTCGGGCGTGACCAAGAAGATCAAGGTCCGAAAGGAGGTCGTTTGTGATAACTGTGCAGGCTCAGGCGCCAAGGACGCCAGCTCGGTAAATACCTGCGGCACCTGCCGGGGATCAGGCTATGTTCGCCAGATCAAAAATACTTTCCTGGGACAGATGCAAACGACTACCACCTGCCCTACCTGCGGGGGCTCCGGAGAAGTCGTTACCGCCAATTGCCCGAAATGTAAAGGCGATGGCCGTGTGTATGATGAGGAGACCATAGAAATAGAGATACCAGCAGGCGTAGAAGAAGGCATGCAATTGTCGCTCCGCGGAAAGGGTAATGCCGGACTCCGAGGCGGGCCTGCCGGGGACTTGCTCATCAGTGTGGAAGAAAAACCGCATCAGTATCTTCAGCGGGACGGCATGAACCTGGTCTATGAACTGTACCTGAATTTTGCCGACGCCGCCCTCGGCACCTCAGTAGAAGTACCCACCATTGATGCAAAGGTAAAGATCAAAGTACCTCCCGGAACTCAGTCTGGCAAAATATTTCGGCTCAAAGGCAAAGGACTCCCATCCGTGCAGTCCTACAATAAAGGAGATCAACTGATCCATGTGAACGTTTGGACACCAAAAAAGCTCAACAATGAAGAGCGCGACCTGCTTGAAAAATTGCGCGTCATGCCGAATTTTACCCCCAAACCGGGAAAATCCGACAAGGGATTCTTCGAAAGAATGAAAGATTATTTTAAGTGAGTGGCAGACAAGGTGTAAAAACCTATATTTAAAGATAATTTTGCCGCCCTCAGGGCGGCAAAATTATCTTTAAATAACTTCATAATAAAACAATGCATATGATCTGGCTTCGCCCGTTTTTTTTTCTTCTGATTTTCTTTTCTCTCCTTTCCTGCGGACAAAAATATGAGTATCAGAAGAGCTATGAAATAGAAGGAGAACGCTGGACTTACGCAGATTCTCTTGAATTTTCCTTCGACATAGAAGATACTACAAAGATATACAACCTCTATCTGGAGTTGAAACATACGACAGACTACGCCTACCAAAATTTGTATACTTTTATACATACCACTTTCCCTTCCCAAGAACGGCTGGATGAACAATTATCCCTGGAAATGGCCAATAATGCAGGCGTATGGGAGGGGGATTGCAGTAAAGAGTATTGTACCCTTACCATTCCTATCCAGGAAAATGCTTATTTCAATCAAACCGGCACCCACACCATCGTTCTTGAACAGTATATGCGAAAGGACTCGATACCTGGGATTAAAAGCATTGCCTTTAAACTGGAAGATACCGGCATAGAGCGGTGATAAAATTATCTTTAAATACAGGTTTTGTTGTATAAGCACTTAACAGGATGATATATATCCTATCTTAAATCACCTCGTCAGGTACATATACCGCTTGCTATCCAACTCCCTGAAAAACGGATCGGAAAGGTCCTTGATAAACCTAATCGCTTCACCGGTTGATTTCATCTCCGGGCCCAGGTTTTTATCAACGTTAGGGAATTTGTCAAAAGAAAAGACCGGCACTTTTATGGCAAAGCCACTTGGTTGTGGTTTGATGTCAAAGTCTTTCAGTTTGTGCGTACCCAGCATTATCTTCGTAGCGATCTGCAAATAAGGCGCCTTGTAAGCTTTAGCGATAAAAGGCGTTGTACGCGAAGCTCTGGGGTTTGCTTCAATCACATAAACCTGGTCGTCTTTGATGGCGAACTGCACATTGATCAGCCCTCGGATATTCAGTTCCTTTGCGATCTTTTCGGTGTATTCCACCATTTTGTTAATGGCTGTTACGGAAATGGAATAAGTAGGAAGCACTGCCGAGCTGTCGCCGGAATGGATGCCCGCCGGTTCTATATGCTCCATGATCCCCATAATATGGACCTCATCTCCATCGCAGATCGCGTCGATCTCGGCTTCTTTGGCGCGGTCGAGGAACTGGTCGATGAGCACTTTGTTATCCGGTAAATGTTTAAAGATATTCAGGACGTGACTTTCCAATTCCTGGTCGTTGATCACAATGCGCATCCTTTGCCCTCCCAATACATAAGAAGGACGGACAAGCACCGGATAAGAAACTCTGTTGGCAATCACCAGCGCTTCGTCAGCATTTCTGGCGGCGCCATAGCGGGGGTAGGGAATTTCCAGTCTTTTCAATAAGTCGGAAAAGGCGCCCCTGTCTTCCGCCAGGTCCATAGAAGGGAAATCTGTTCCGATGATTTTAATGCCTTTCTTGTGCAGCCTTTCAGCCAGTTTTAGTGCGGTTTGCCCACCCAACTGTACAATAACGCCTTCCGGTTGTTCCAACTCGATGATCTCTTCCAGGTGTTCCCAGAAAACGGGTTCGAAATAAAGCTTATCGGCAATATCAAAATCCGTGGATACGGTTTCCGGATTGCAGTTGATCATGATGGATTCGTAGCCTACGTCTTTAATGGCGAGAAGCCCATGTACGCAGCAATAGTCGAATTCAATGCCTTGTCCGATGCGGTTGGGGCCGGAACCCAGTACAAGGATCTTTTTATTGGAAGTGGGATGGCTTTCATTTTCCTGGTCAAAGGTGGAGTAGAAATAGGGTGTTTTGGCCTCGAATTCTGCAGCGCAGGTATCCACCATTTTGTAGGTGCGCCTGATGCCCAGTTTTTTTCGTTGCTTAGTCACCGCCTCTTCTTCTTCCAAACGCATGAGCCAGGCGATCTGAGCGTCAGCGTAGCCCAGGGCTTTCAACTCTCTGAAAAAGTCTTCGGGTATGTCTTCCGGAATATTGTACCGCATCAGCCGATCTTCGATATCGACCAGTCGTTTGACCTGCTTTAAGAACCAGGGGTCGATGTGAGAGAGTTTCTGTACGGTTTTCAGAGGCACCCCGAGTCTGATGGCGTCTTTGATGCGGAAGATCCGGTCGTCGCTGGCGGTTTCGATACGGCTCAACACATCTTCCGTTTTGATCCACTCTTTCATGTCGGCGCCAAGCCCCATGCGATTATTTTCCAGGGACTGGCAGGCTTTTTGCAGCGCTTCCAGGAAGCTCCGTCCGATGCCCATGACCTCGCCCACCGATTTCATCTGCAATCCCAGGGTGGTATCTGCACCCTGGAATTTGGAAAAGTTCCAGCGGGGCATTTTGACGATCACATAGTCGAGCGTGGGTTCGAAATAAGCAGAAGTAGTCTGGGTGATCTGATTTTTCAGTTCATCCAGCGAATAGCCAATGGCCAGCTTGGCGGCAATTTTAGCAATAGGATAACCAGTGGCTTTACTGGCCAGCGCCGAAGAACGAGATACCCGGGGGTTGATCTCGATGACGATCAGTTCTTCCGTTTCGGGATTCTGGGAAAACTGGATATTGCAGCCTCCGGCAAAATTACCTAAAGATCGCATCGCCTTAATGGCCTGATCGCGCATCTCCTGATAAGCCGTATCCGATAAGGTCATAGCAGGGGCCACTGTTATGCTGTCTCCGGTATGGATACCCATGGGATCCAGGTTTTCCACCGTACAAATGATCACTACATTATCCTGACTGTCACGAAGAAGTTCCAGCTCAAATTCCTTCCAGCCCAACACGGCTTTTTCCACCAGCACCTCATGCACGGGTGACATGTCAAGGCCTCTTCTTAGCGCAGCGTCAAACTGCTCTTCCCTGTGAACAAAACCTCCGCCGGTGCCGCCCAGGGTATAAGAAGGCCGGATCACGAGCGGGTATCCGATCTTTTGAGCGGCTTCTTTCCCCTCCAGAAAGGAGTTGGCAATGTAAGAAGGCGCTACACCCAGGCCGGTTTCGATCATGAGTTTGCGAAAGGCTTCGCGGTTCTCCGCCAGTTCGATAGCGTCCAGGTCCACGCCGATCAAACGGACGTTGTATTTCTCCCAAACGCCCTGCTTGCCGGCATCAATGGCCAGGTTAAGCGCCGTCTGGCCACCCATGGTAGGCAATACCGCGTCAATTTGTCGTTCTTCCAGGATCTGAACGATGCTCTCCACAGTGAGCGGCAATAAATAAACATGATCGGCAGTGACCGGGTCGGTCATAATGGTCGCGGGATTAGAGTTGATCAGGGTCACTTCAATTCCTTCTTCGCGAAGGGATCTGGAAGCCTGCGAACCAGAGTAATCAAACTCGCATGCTTGACCAATAATGATCGGACCACTACCAATAATGAGAACGGATTTAATAGAAGTATCTTTAGGCATGATGTGTCAGCAATTTTACAAATTGCCTACAAAGATAAGACTCCTGACCTGTTTTGTAAGTTTTCCGGCCTACTTTTTTTATATTTTTACCGCATTATCAGCTCCTGCGTATCGGTATAGTATTCTGTTTGTAGCAAAACTTCCCATTCTCCTGCCTTTTGCTTCAGATTTGATTTTTTAACCAAATAAAGCTGCCCCTTGCCTTCCGGCCAGTCGGCAATGCGCTGAGGCGATAAAAAATAGAGGTTCCCCTGATGAGGACCGGGAACAGTAACGGAATGGGCTTTGTTCTCAGCGTCAGAAAACAAAAAAACAAGGCTTTGGTGCTCGTTCAATTGACCATTTTGAACATCAATATGGATGCCCTCGCTCCTGGAAGCAGCACCCTGAATAGAAAACGCCTGGATGGGGTCAAGGGAAACGGCAAGCTCAAGTGGCGGAGCCGATTCATCCCTGAGGCCGAGCTGAAAGCTATTTTTGTCAGGCCGGCTGTTAAGTTCAAGGATGTACCTGACCAGGCTGCCTTGTATGTTCCGTTCTTTCATCGGACGGCCGTCGAACAAAACGTCGGAAGAAGCCTGCCAACTGCGGGCTGCAGGCAAGCTGTCCCCCTTAAAAAAAGTGGCTGTCGCTTTTAGCTGTCCCTCCTCTTCAAGATATCGCACGAACAAATCCGCAAAAAAACTTTCCCCCTCTGCAACGACCTTATCGTTTTTTTTACAGCTGAAAACACTCAGGTAGAGTAACAACGAAAAAAAAAGTATCGTATATCTCATGAGTTTTCAATTTCCATTTTTTGACGAGGTAAAGATAAACGGAAAATGTTAACCCGGCCCAGGCTTTGTCATTTACTGTACCAAATGACCTTTGTCCAGGGAGCAGGTGGATGGTGTTTTTCGTTCCACAAAGGAGTCGAACGATGCAGACCCCCTTTTTGTCTGCCAAAGGGCTTAATTTTTTTAGGTATATCACGAGGCGCTTAGTTAGTAATTTTATTTTTGTTAAAATTGTACGGCTCAATCTCGGGCGCACTGATGGCTGTAAATGATGATGTCCATTACAAAATATTTTTTGCGTCAAAACCATGTGGTTAAGATGTCCAGAATGAAAATTATTCCAGTATGTTAAGAATTTTACTCGTATTGCTGGCCTTATCTGTAGGTATGCTTTCATATGGGCAAACCTCTCTGTCCGGTAAGGTCACTGACGAAGAATCCGGCGAGAACATTGTTTTCGGAACGGTAGCCCTCTATCAGAATGAGGTGCTGAGAAATGTGACGGAGACCGACGACTTCGGCAACTATAGCTTTAGCAATATCGATCCGGGAACTTATGACGTGGAGGCTTCCTACACCGGATATCAACCCAAGCGCGTAACCAATGTGAAGGTGCTGGCAGGTAAAGCTAATAAACTTGACCTGACTATTTCTACCGGTGGGGGGATCATTCTCGATGAAGTGGTGGTCGTAGATTACGCCGTGCCCCTGGTGGAACAGGACAATACCACTTCAGGAACAACCCTGACCAGTGAGCAAATTCGCAATCTTCCTACCCGGAATATCAATGCCCTGGCTTCCACTGCCGCCGGCCTGGCGACTACCGATGAGGGGGACGCCATCACCATCCGGGGGTCGAGATCCAACGCTACGGACTATTACGTGGACGGGCTCCGGGTGCAGGGAAGTCTGATCCCCGAATCGGAAATCGACCAGCTTCAGGTGATCACCGGTGGTATCGAAGCCCGTTACGGGGACGTCACCGGTGGGATCATCTCCATTACGACTAAAGGGCCTTCCAATAAATTCTCGGGAGGGGTAGAGCTGGAAACTTCTGAATTTCTGGATGCCTACAAGAATAGCCTCATCGGCTTTAACTTGAGCGGGCCTATTTTGAAAAATGCGGAAGGCCGATCTATTTTGGGGTATCGTCTGGCCGGAAGGTATACTTACCAGTATGATGATGACCCGCCGGCCGTACCTGTGTTCCGGGTGAAAGAGGATGTGCTGGCAGAGCTGGAAGCCAATCCGCTGCTGGGGAACGGCGGTATTCCCCTGGTGGCGGCTGATTTTTTGAGAAATAGCGATGTTGACGAACTGGATGCCTTTCCCAATGAGGCTTCCAGCCGACTGGATCTTACGGCAAAACTGGACGCCTTGTTGACTGACGATATCGATGTCTCTTTTACAGGCGCCTACCGGGATACCCGAAACCGCTTTACTCCACGTGGATGGGCGTTGATGAACAGCCACAATAATCCGTTGGTCACCGGATCTAATATAAGGGGAAATTTTAGATTCCGCCATCGGTTGTCCGGAGCAGGAGGTTTTATCCAGAATGCTTCCTATGACCTGAGTTTTGGCTACGAAAAAAATGAATCGGAGAATTCGGACTTCAACCATCAGGATCGCTTTTTTGATTACGGCTACATTGGCCAGTTTGACGTCGAATGGATACCCACCTTTGCTGTACAGTTTAATGAAGAAACGCAACTTACCGAAGCCGTCCACACAGACTACCTGCGCGTGCTCCGGGGCTATACTCCTGGTACGGTCAATCCGGTATTAACCAATTACAACAGGGCTATGGGCCTTAATTTTGAGGAAGGGCTGAACGGCAATATCGGCAACTATCTGCTGGGCGGCGGCGGCCTAACCGGCAATTTGCTGGCCCTGGAAACCTTTTTTGCACCTAATGGGGCCATTTCCGGCCTTTATAACAACTCCTGGAACTTCCATGCCAACGTAGGCACCGTGTTCAATAATTACAACAGGAACGAGAACGACATCATCACTTTTAATGCCAATGCCAGCTTCCAACTGGTGCCCGGTAATTCTGATCAGGGCGTGCACAACATTCAGTTCGGCGTCATGTACGAAGAGCGGATTAACCGGGGCTATACGGTGGCGCCGCGCAGCTTGTGGAACATTGCCCGGCAGCAGGCCAATATCCACATTTTGGGAATCGATGAGGCGGCCGACACCGTAGGCTTTTTTACCGGCATTCCGGAATTTCCTTCCGTACCTTTATTAAGCCTTAAACTAGAGGAGCAATCGGACAGCCGCTTTTTCCGGGAAGTCAGGAAAGTAACCGGGCAGGGCCTCGATGAGTTCGTCAATGTAGATGGCTTGACCCCGGATCAGCTGAGCCTGAGCATGTTCTCCGCCAAAGAGTTGAACGATCAGCGCATCATCAATTATTTTGGCTACGATTATCTCGGTATGCCTTTCAACGGGGATTTTGAAGACTTTTTTACCGCCGAAGACGAAGAAGGCGTCAGAACCTTTCCTGTAGCACCCAACCGCCCGATCTATCAGGCAGCCTATATCCAGGACAAATTTACCTTCCGGGACATCATCTTCCGCCTGGGCGTTCGCATCGACCGCTACGACGCCAACACACAGGTGCTCAGGGATATCTACTCCCTGTATGAGATCATGGGCGCCGCCGAATTTCACGAAAACTTTGAAGGGCAACGCCCGGGTAATATAGGAGATGACTTCAAGGTGTATCTTGAAAATGAAGATAATATTTCCACTGATCCGGTCGTGCTGGCTTACCGGGATGGGGATCAATGGTACCGGAATGACGGAACGCCGGTAAACAGCCCTACTGAAATTATTTCCGGAGGCTTGGTTTTTCCTAAATATAAAGATTCCAGAGTCACCCAGAACAATAATTTCATCAAGTCCAGGGACTTTGACCCCAGCGTTTCCTTCGAGGATTACGAAGCGCAGGTCAATATCATGCCTCGTCTGGCTTTCTCTTTCCCCATTTCTGAGTACGCCAACTTCTTTGCGCATTACGACATATTGGTGCAGCGGCCGCCCACTAATACCCTGGCTACAGCCAGAGACTATTTTTATTTTACCGATGAGGCCGGCATAATAAAAAACAACCCGAATCTGAGACCCGAGCGTACGATCGATTACGAAGTGGGTTTCCGGCAGGTAGTTTCTTCTTCCTCAGCGATCAAAATGGCTGCCTATTACAAAGAGATGAGAGATATGATACAGGTGCGTACCGTGTTCCCTGTCCCTTTTGTTAATCAGTATACTACTTATGATAATCTGGATTTCGGAACGGTTAAAGGCTTTTCATTTGAGTATGACCTGAGGAGAACCGGAAATGTTCAGCTGAATGCGAACTATACCCTTCAGTTTGCTGACGGTACCGGCTCCAATGCCGACTCCCAGCGCGGCCTGACCAGCCGGGGGAATTTGAGGACCCTCTTCCCGTTGAATTTCGATGAGCGGCATCGCTTCAACCTTAACATGGACTACCGTTTTGCTCCTCGTGGTCCTAATGCAGGCCCCCTGATCTTCGGTAAGCAGTTGCTAGCTAACCTTGGTATCAATCTGCAGGGAATCGCCGTTTCCGGACGTCCTTACACAGCAACGATCACTCCGCTTGAACTGGGCGGGGCCACCATCGCCGGCGCCATCAACGGATCCAGATTGCCCTGGACCTTTACGCTCAACGCCCGCATAGATAAATCGTTCCAGATTTCGCAGGGCATGTTCATGAATGTTTACCTGAGGGTCTCTAATGTGCTGGATCGCCGGAATGTGATCAACGTCTATTCCGCATCCGGTTCACCAACAGATGACGGCTTCTTGTTGTCATCCGATGGATTGGATAAACTGCAGACGATCGAGAACTCAAGGAGAGAGGTCCAGGCTTATCTGGATTCTTACCAGTGGGCCCTTTTGAACCCAAATAATTTTAGCCTGCCCAGAAGGATCTTTGTGGGGGCTATTTTCGATTTTTAGAAAAATGAAAAAAGAAAAATCATATTCAGCTATGCGCCAATTCAAACAATGGCTATTGACAATGATCGGGCTAGGGATAACGCTGAGCCTTTCGGCAAATATCAATCCGAATATCCATAGGAAAGAGGGAAAGACGGTAGATAAAAACACCGTTTCGTTCAGAGAGAATTGCGATAACGCCATTACCCAGATCGACCAGGCCATCAACAATGTGAGAGCCAGATTGCTCACCGGAGGCGATGTTTGGTGGGACGGCACCGACGGGCGTTATGTCGTGCCCAAAGTATCGCCGGGCCTTCCCGAAGTCTCTTCAATATTTGCCGGAGCCGTCTGGCTGGGAGGTGTTGACCCTGCCGGTAATCTGAAATTAGCTGCGCAAACTTACGGGCGTAGTAATGGCGCCTTCGACTACTGGCCCGGCCCGCTTAACCCGGAGACGGGGTTGACGGACCAGGAGTCCTGCGCCAAATGGGACAAGTTCTTTGTGGTCAAAGGCGAAAGCATCGAACAGCACATCCGAAATTATGAAAGAAGTGTCGTGGAAGGGGTTCCTTACGACCCTGACGATATTCCAAAAGACGTCAAAGGCTGGCCGGCCAAAGGTAATGAATTCTTCTTCGAAGTCCACCAGTTCGATCTGCCCAATACCACTCAGGGATTGGCCGGCTTCTGGGATCAGGATGGCGACGGCAACTACAACCCGGATCTGGGTGATTTTCCCGTGATCGAGATCCGGGGTTGCCTGGACGAGCCACAGTTTCCCGATGAAATGATCTTCTGGATCTACAACGATGCCGGAAATATCCATGCCCAGTCCATGGGTGACGCCATACAAATGGAAATACAGGTCCAGGCATTTGCCTACGCGACTAATGACGAGATCAACGACATGACCTTCCAGCGCTATAAGCTGATCAACAGGGCTGTGGAAAGTATCGACTCCATGTTTTTTGCCATGTGGGTCGATCCCGACCTGGGGTGTTATACGGATGATTACATCGGTTGCGATACCACGCGCAGCCTGGCTTATGTGTACAATGAAGACGCCATTGACGGGCAAACCGGCTGCGTCTGCCCCCTGGGCGTAAATACTTATTGTGAAGAAGTGCCTATTCTGGGGGTTGACTATTTCCGTGGTCCGTTGGATGAAAACGGCAATGAGCTACCCATGTCTTCTTTTACTTACTATAACAACGGCGGTGTGGGTTCTCCGGAATTCGGGACCACAGATCCCGAAAATGCTCAGGAATTTTACAACTATATCTCCGGCTCGTGGAAAGACGGCAGTCCATTCACTTTTGGTGACGATGCCTATCAGGACGGAGAGCCGATCAAATATGCTTTTACCGATACACCGGATGATCCCCGGGGCTGGTCCATGTGTTCTGAAGGACTGGCTTTTGGTGATCGCCGCACGCTTCAGGCTTCCGGCCCTTTCCGCCTGGATCCCGGCGCGGTCAATGAGCTGATCATCGGTGCAGTCTGGGTGGCTGACCAGGACTACCCCTGTCCGAGTATTCGCAAGTTGCAGGAAGCTGATGACATTGCACAGGCTTTGTTTGATAACTGCTTTGAGATTACCGACGGCCCTGATGCGCCGGATGTGGACTTTATTGAACTGGACCGGGAGATCATCGCTATTTTTACTAATGACACCTTGACTTCTAACAATGCCTTCGAAGCTTATGCGCAAAGGGGCTTGCAGATCCCTGCCGGAGCAGAAGATACGCTTTATCGTTTTGAAGGATATAAGTTTTACCAGCTTTCGGGCCCGGATGTTACCCTGGCCGATCTGGATGATCCCGATAAAGCGAGGTTAATCTTTCAGGCGGATCTAAAAAATAATATGGATCGAATTTTTAATTGGGAAACGGTGGATAATCCTACAGGGGATGAGTTTTATGCTCCTTTCCTTCAGGTGGAAGGCCGTAATGAAGGTATTCGGCATACGTTTCGCATCAGAGAAGATCGGTTCGCATCAGGTGACCGGCGGCTGGTCAATCACAAACGATATTACTTTACAGCCATTGCCTATGCCTTTAACGAGTACGAGCCGTTCGATCCTAAAGATGTCATTGGGCAGCGGCGGCCCTATTTGGAAGGACGGCGAAATATCGGAGACGGGGACAATCCCTTTTACATAGCTATTCCACGGCCCATCGTCGATCGCCGCCTGAATGCTCAATATGGTGAGGGCCCTGCCATTACCCGCTTGGATGGCGTTGGGGCAGGCGGCCGCTTTTTAGATATCTCAGAGGAAACCCGTCAGGCCATAATGGAGGGTTCTTTTGATGGGGTCATTACTTACAAAAGCGGAGAAGGACCGATAGAGATCACTATTTTCAATCCGCTGGAAGTCGTGAACGGTTCTTTTGAACTTCGCCTGGCTGATGAAGATTTGAATAATGACCAACTGGACAACAACGTTCGCTGGGAGTTACGCAACCTCAGCGATCCTGCCCAGCCGGTCATCCTATCAGAACGCACGATCGATCGCCTCAACGAACAGATCATTAAAGAATACGGCTTTAGCGTGGCTATCGTACAAACCCCTGAGGTGGGAACTACCCGGATAGACGGCAACGGCGTGATCGGCTATGAAGAAGAATACGCTACTGAAGAACCCATTCAATGGTTGACCGGCATACCGGATGACTTTGCAGCGGGAACGACCAGCTTCGGGGATCTCGTCTTTGATTACGTGGATAACTCCCCCGGCGGAGAAGATGCGGACATTGATCCCGAACAGGCTTACACGAATATAGGCCCCGGCTATTTTCTACCTTATTATATGGCCAACTGGCGTCGCCGGGAAGACCAGAACCGGGACCTGCAATACATCACGCCTGCCTGGAGCGACCTGAGCGGGAATAACCTCGTTCGGGGAAGAACATCACTGTCCATGTTGAATAACGTGGATATCGTATTTACGCCCAACAAGGAATTGTGGAGCCGATGCGTCATTGTAGAGGGCGCCAACCGATACTACAATCAAAATGGCTTCCAGGCGGAAGGGGGGCGACGCCATTTTGATCTCCGGTCCGATCCTAATGTAACCCGCTTTGACCAGAACGGGGACGGCTTGCCGGATGTGGATACGGAAGATCCCGGTAACGGCATGGGCTGGTTCCCCGGCTATGCCATCGATGTAGAGACCGGGCAGCGGCTGAACATTTTCTTCTCTGAAAACTCCGTTTACAACGGGTCTCTGGCAGCGGAAGGCTTCCAGGGGCCGCCAACAGGAGGGGATATGATGTTCAATCCTTCTTCGCAATTGTTCCTCCCTGCCGGCAACTTTGTAACCTTGTTCAACTTCCTGGCGGGTGGCCAGCACATGGTTTATGTTACTAATACACCTTATGATGAGTGTCAGGAGTTCAGAGAGAACTTTGACAGTAACAGGCCCAGCCTGGCGAAGGTAAGGAGCGTAGAGGACATCACCTGGGCGGGTTTCATCATGACGGCGCCTGGAACGGGATTGTTATCCTACGAGGAAGGCCTCATACCGGAGGAGGTGGTCGTAAAGTTGAGAGTAGACAACCCCTTCAAGGTGGCTGTCGGTACTGGGGAATACGGCGGCTATCCGGCTTATCAGTTTACAATTGACAACAAGGAGCCGGAGCCATTGTCGGAGATAGAGGTAGAAAGCGCCCTGGATCAGATCAAGGTAGTACCTAACCCGTATTATGGCTTCTCTGATTACGAGCAATCGCAATTTACGACGACGGTTAAAATAACAAATCTGCCGGCACAGTGTATTGTGACTATTTTCTCTCTGGACGGCAAGTTCATCCGGCAGTATCGACGTGATGAGGTCGGTGCGGTGCCTGACGGGGTCAACAGGGCCATTAAGCGGCAGCAGATCAGTCCTGCCTTGGAATGGGACCTGAGGAACAACAGAGGCATACCTATTGCCAGCGGTATTTATTTAGTGCACATTGATGCCGGTGAATTGGGAGAACGCACGATAAAATGGTTTGGGATCAATAGGAAATTTGACCCCTCTGGATTATAAACACCTGGGCCCGGCCAGCCTGCTGGCAGGTTGGCCGGACCTGGCAAATAAATTTTTTATGAACAAAATTTACTTTCTGCTCCTCTTATGTTGTGTGGCGACTACTGCTGTCTGGGCCGGCAATCCAGACCGACAGGGAGAAGCCGGGGCTTATGAACTGCTGATGAATCCC
Source organism: uncultured Saprospiraceae bacterium (assembly GCA_964548175.1). Classification (GTDB taxonomy): domain Bacteria; phylum Bacteroidota; class Bacteroidia; order Chitinophagales; family Saprospiraceae; genus JANQPA01. The sequence continues at coordinate 50,459 of CAZJQS010000015.1, read as the reverse complement.
TGGGCCAGGAGTGCCGGGTTGCATACGATGACGACAGCCAACATTCGCGGGGTGGAGGCCATGCGTTTGAATGTAGCCGGGCTTGGCCGGATCAATAGCCTGGAGGTCATGGCCGGCTACGCCAATTATCTGCAAGGAACGGGCATTACCATGAATTCGCTGGGCATTGTGACCAGGGCGGGAGAAGGAGGGGCCTTCGGGCTTACCCTGATGGCCCTCGATTTTGGGGAGATTGAAGTGACTACCGTTGATCAGCCGGAGGGTACCGGAACGACCTTTTCGCCCAGCTTTTTCCACCTCGCGCTAGGCTATGCCTACACTTTTGAGAATAAGATCTCTGTGGGGCTGGGGCTGCGGCTGATCTCCGAATCGATTGCTGACGTATCGGCCTTTGGTTTTGCCCTGGATGCAGGCGTGCAATATGTAACTGGAGAGAATGACAATTTCAAGTTCGGTATTTCACTGCGTAATGTCGGCTCCCCCATGAAGTTTACCGGGGAAGGGCTCGCGACGCCTTCGCCTGCGCCTAATGGCGGAGGATATGAGCTGACGCTCAATCAAAGGTCGGCTACCTTTGAATTGCCGTCTATGTTGAATATCGGAATGTCCTATGACTTTTTGTTCGGTGAGCGGCATAGGTTTACGATGGTGGGCAATTTTACCTCCAATTCTTTTTCCCAGGACCAGTTGGGCGCAGGAGCAGAGTACTCCCTGAATGAACTTTTTATGATCCGCGCCGGCTACAAAGTGGATTTAGGGAACGTGCCTGAAGTTGAAGCTTCTATCTACACCGGGCTTTCTGCTGGGGCAAGTTTTGAGCTTCCGCTGAATAAGGAAAACAAAGGCAATCGTCTGGGGATCGATTATGCCTACCGGCATTCCCGGCTTTGGAACGGAACGCATAATATTTCGCTGAGAATCAGTATTTAATATTTTCCTGGTCTTAGCTCTTGAGTTTTATTAGTAATATTCCTATTTTTGTTTTACTTAAAAGGCAAGAACGTTTCCATCTATTGAGTGGAAACGTTCTTGCCTTTTATTTGAGTATTGGGAATTGATTACTACAAAACTTCAAGGCTTTCTCTCAGTCAGGAGAGCACTTTCCTGAATTTTTTCAAACATTTTGGAGACGAAGTGCAGGTTGCTGAAGCCTCAAGGCTCAGAACTGGGAGAAGTTTATTGTTTATTTTCAAAAATCTTGTTTTATGGCAGTTTATAATTATTTAACTAAAGAGGGCTACGATAAGCTGATAGCCGAATTAGACGAACTAAAATCAAAGGGCAGATCAGATGCTGCTAAAGCTATTGCAGAGGCGAGAGAGAAGGGCGATCTATCAGAAAATGCAGAATATGATGCTGCTAAAGAAGCACAAGGGCTGCTGGAACTCAAAATAAATGAATTGGAAAAAGAATTATCCAATGCAAGAATATTGGACAGCAGCCAGGTTGATACTTCCAAAGTGACCGTTCTGGCTAAAGTGACCATAAAAAACACCAAAAATAAAAAAGAACTGACCTATCAGTTGGTCTCAGAAACGGAAGCTAACCTGAAAGACAAAAAGATCTCCGTCACCTCTCCTATGGGTAAAGGCTTGCTCGGCAAAAAGGTCGGAGAGATCGCCAAGGTCGAAACGCCAAGAGGCGACCTGGAGTTTGAAATCGTTCACATTACTGTATAATTCAATGGAACTGTCCCGGAGTTGTGTTAAAAATCAGTCACTCCTGCTGGCCGATAGGCGGGCGAGTACGATTACTTTTTACACAACCTCGAGACAGCCCCTAAAAACCATTCTTTTATGTCTTCCATTTTTACTAAGATCATCCAGGGCGAAATACCCAGTTATAAAATTGCCGAGTCAGATGACTTTTACGCCTTTCTCGATATTCACCCCATCGCCAAAGGCCATACGCTGGTCGTTCCCAAAAAAGAGGTCGATCGCTTTTTTGACCTGGATGATGATTTGCTTGCCGATATCATGCCTTTTGCCAAACGAGTTGCCAAGGCACTAAAAGCGACCATTCCTTGTAATCGCATTGGGGTTACGGTCATTGGACTGGAAGTCCCTCATGCTCACGTTCATCTTGTGCCCATTAACAAAATGAGCGACATCAGCTTTGAAAAGGCCAAGCTTAAGTTTTCGGAGGAGGAGATGGAGGCACTGGCCAAGGCGATCAGAGCTAATGTGGCGTCATAAAAACAGCTTCTTGTTATTTCACCCGGTCGGGATTATCCTTAATGAAACCGCCCCAGCTGTTTTTTTTCGCAGGAGCACTGAATCCGTGAACAGACTGATGGTGATGGCAGATGGCTACGCCCAGGGCATCGGTGGCGTCGAGGTAGTGATCGCTCAGATCCAGTTTCATCATCTGCTGGACCATGGCCGCCACTTGTTCCTTGGTGGCATTGCCATTACCTGTAACGGCTTGTTTGATCTTGCGCGGCGAATACTCCGTAACCGGCAACCCACGTGTGATGGCGGCTGCCATGGCTACCCCCTGCGCCCGCCCGAGTTTGAGCATAGCCTGGGCATTTTTTCCGTAAAAAGGCGCTTCAATGGCCATTTCATCTGGCTGATGTGTGGTAATGAGCAACTGAAGGCGCTCGAAGATCTTCTTAAGCTTCTCAGCCTGATCTTCGTACAAACCAAGTTTGACAACGCCCATCTCCAGCAATTGTATTCTGCTGCCGCTACATTCAATAATCGCAAAGCCCAGAACGTTAGTTCCTGGATCTATGCCTACTAACCGCCTGTTGTCGTTATTATTTTTCAAATGATGTTGTTTTGAAAATGCCTTTCAAACCCAAATATAAATCGTTTAGTGTTAAAAATCATTTTTTGAACTCTTTTGCTGAAAAAAAGGCGGGTAATAAAAAACTGATCAACCTTTTTTTAAAGGGGATGATCGTCCTCTTGTTGAGCGGATCCATCTACTGGAAGATCGGTTACCAGGAAGACCTGAGGGCGTTGTGGGCCGCCTTCCTGGAAGCATGGCGCTCCGCACGGCCCGGCTTTGTTTTTCTTGTATTGCTGCTTATGCCGGTCAACTGGATGCTGGAAACGCTGAAGTGGCGTCAATTTCTCCCGCAGCGGCCGCCTTTTTGGGAAAGTCAGAAGGCTACCCTGGCTGGCGTAACAATCGCCCTTTTTACGCCCAATCGAATAGGCGACTACGGAGGGCGGGTGTTGCTGGTGAAAGCGGAAGATAACTGGCCCACCATCGTGGCTACCGTAGCCGGAAACTATTGCCAGCTGCTCGTACTGATCAGCGGAGGAGTGCTTGGTTTGACTTATTTCGGTCGCCGCTATCTCTCAGAAGAATGGAGCAGCCTGCAAAACCTTATTCCTCTGGCCATTGTTTTTTTACTGGTGCTGTGGTCATTACCCCTGGCGCTTCAACGGACGAGTCCTTATTTGAAAAAACTGGAACAATACCGCTGGATGCGACCATTGGTGCACAACCTGCTGGCGCTAAAAAGCGTCTCTACGACCGCACTGGTCAAAGCGGTCTTTTTTGCAGCCTTGAGGTATGGAATCTATAGCCTGCAGTATTTTTTCATCCTGCGGTTCTATGGAATTGGCATTCCGGTATGGGATGCTCTGGCCGGCGTCAGCTCCATTTTTTTTATACAAACGAGCGTGCCCCTTCCTCCGGTATCGGCCTTGCTGGCCCGAGGACAGATCGCCATGCTGATATGGACGCCTTTTGGGGCCAATGCAATCAGTATTTTGGCCGCCACGTTCTCTTTATTTATAATAAATCTGATCATTCCAGCGTTTTTGGGATTGATCTACATTATCAAAACAAACGCAATAAAATCATTAGGCTATGAAAACCATGCTGACTAAATCCTCTCTCACCTTGGCCTTGGTTATCATCCTTATGTCTTTCAGCTACCCCTTCCAAATTGCCGATGATAACCTGATAACTAATTTTAGCGACCATGTTGCAACTCAGTGCAGCATCACCAACACCTCTTTTCAGGGAGGCGAAGAATTTGTCTTTGAAATCTATTACAATTGGAATTTTGTCTGGCTTTCCGCCGGAGAAGTGGTTTTTAAAGTAGAAGACAAAGGAGATCAATACCATCTGTCTGCTCATGGCTCCACTTACCGAAACTACGAGTGGTTCTTCAAGGTTAGAGACAAATACGATACCTACGTGGATAAAGAAACCTTACTGCCGGAAGTATCCATACGCGATATCCTGGAAGGGCGCTATACCCTGTACGACAAGATCACGTTCGATAACGAAAAGAAAATTGCACGCTCCCTGCGTGGAAAATCAAAAGAATCGGCTGAAATAACCGAATATCCCATTGAAAGCTGTATGCACGACATCCTTTCGATCGTCTATTTCTCCCGCAATCTGGATTTTGACAATATGGCCGAGGGTGAAGCCTTCCCCATAAAAATTTTTGTGGATAAAGAAACCTGGCCGCTTAAGGTAACTTATAAAGGAAAGGAAGATAAAAAGAAAATAAAAAAGTTGGGTAAGTTCGACGCCATCCAGTTTAGCCCGGAAGTCATCTCGGGTAATGTATTCAGAGAAGGCACCGAAATGAATGTTTGGGTATCAGATGATAAGAACAAACTTCCCCTCTTGATCGAATCACCTGTGTCCGTGGGCTCAATTAAGGCTGTTTTAAAAAGCTATAAAGGCCTGCGCCACGACTTGACTTCAAAGAAATGATGAAAAGAATTTTGTATATAGCAGGCCTCCTTCTGGTCTTCGGCCTAGGCGTATTGCTGACCAGATATTACTTCGCGTTTAAAGTTGATCAAAAGGTGGAGGAAAAGGCCGATGTCCTGCTCGAAAGAGTAAAAACGGTAGCCAAGCTGGTTACTGTCGAAGGTTATTTTTCAGAAGTATATAATTATAAGGACTACTGGGGCTATGATTGGGGCATCTTTAGAAAAAAAGCGCTGATGCGGGTAAAGGCAAGGGTGTCCATAGGTTATGATCTGAGTAAGATGAAAATAGAGGCCGTTGCTGAAGAACGCAAGCTGTATCTCACCAATATTCCCGAACCGGAAGTCATCTCCATCGAGCACGATATCGATTATTACGATCTCCAGCAGGGGGCCTTTAATTCCTTCTCAGAAGAAGACTATAACAAATTACACAAAGACGCCAAAAACTACATCCTGGCTAAAGTCGACGAAAGCGACCTGGCTGAGCAGGCCCAGGCCCAGGGTAATGAAATGATCGATCTTATCCGCTTCATGACGGAAAGCGCCGGATGGATCGTCGTCGTGGAAGGAAAAGAGTATGCACCCGCTCCACAGGACAGTCTGCTGAACTAATTAATCAGAGACTGCTTAAAAACAACATTTGACCCGCCAGCCTACCGAATGGCAAGCGCAGCTGATATAGTCCTACTCACCCCCGTATCCTGGAAAAACAAAATTATCATTGGTGAATTTTACGTGGTCAGAAAGAAATCGTCTATTTTTAAGCCGATAGGGCTAATTCTATAATAAAATCTTAAATCTCGCGTAATGACAGACAAAGCCAAGGCGATTACCTACGACTTCGATAACCAACCTCAGCTGTTCGGCCACCCGGTAGGATTGTATGTATTGTTCTTTACAGAACTTTGGGAGCGATTCTCCTACTACGGTATGCGTGCAATATTGACCTTGTATATGATTACCAGAGTAACCGATGCTAATCCTGGTTTGGGATGGGATGAGGCAGCGGCCTTGTCGCTTTACGGGTGGTACACCATGCTGGTTTATGTAGCCTCCATTCCAGGTGGTATTTTAGCTGATAAATACGTGGGGCAGAAAAAGGCAGTGATGATAGGCGGATTGATACTGGTGGCGGGGCATACGGTATTAGCAGTCGATGCTACCTGGGCATTCTTTACCGGGCTGGCGTTAATTATTGCGGGCGTTGGATGCTTAAAACCTAATATTTCTACCATGGTCGGTGGCCTGTATAAAAAAGGAGACCTGCGAAGAGATCAGGGATTCACTATTTTTTATATCGGGATCAACATCGGCGCCTTTCTTTCCGCCATCATCGTAGGTGTTGTTGCCAAAGAATATGGCTGGCATTACGGCTTTGGCCTGGCCGGCATAGGTATGGCTGTCGGACAGATCGTTTTTATGCTGGGGCAGAAATACCTCAGAGGCGTCGGCGAATCTCCGAAAACGATCATGAAGGCCAGCGGAGAAGGGGCCGGGGAAAATACTTCTATGGGCGCGCTCTTTAGCGCTCTGCTTCGCTCCCCGATGCAATTGGCCATTACCATCGCACTGGGTGTCGCCGGGATCCTGATCTTTTATTTCAACACAGAAGGGTACAATCGCATAGGCTATAGCCTGCTCAGTATATTCCTGGCCGTGACCATAGGCCTGCTGATGATGATCTATCAAGACATCAATAAGATCGAAAAGGATCAGTATGTGGTCCTGTTGATCTCCTTTCTGATCGTGATCGTATTCTGGGGGGCTTTTGAGCAAGCCGGTGGATTGATGAATATCTATACCCTAAAAAAAATTGACCGCGTAGTGTCCATGACTACTATGGACCTCCTTTTTTACGGCGCCGGCGGCTTTTTGCTGCTGCGAGGGATCTGGGAACTGATAAGGAAAAAAGATACCGCCTACGTGTATTTTCCCATCGGCGCCTTTATCATAGGACTGTATTTTTACCTGAGGGGAAATGTCCTGTCTGACCCTTACGAAATCCCAACAGCTGTCTTTCAGTCTGTAAATGCGATGTTCATTATCATTTTCGGAACCTTGGTAGGCGCCTTCTGGATTTGGTGGGCTAAGCTGGGGAAAGAAGCTTCTTCCTTATTTAAAATGGCGGTAGGGACCATCATTATGGGCGTCGGCTTTTTGTGGATGGCCAAAGCCTCCGTGGACATCGAACAATATGGTGACCAGGCCGCTCTGATATTGTTGATCCTGGCTTATCTTTTCCATACCATAGGCGAACTTTGCGCCTCTCCGGTCGCCTTGTCCTTCATCACAAAAGTAGCACCTGTGAAATATGTGTCGATCATGATGGGAGTCTACTTTGCAGCTACCGGACTGGGCAACAAGGTGGCGGGCGTCGTCGGCGAAGCTTCCCAGCTGGAGACCGTTAAGATCGAAATGACTGCAGAACCCGCCGAGATCGTCGATGCTTTTGACCTGACCATACAGCCTTCCCAGATCAAAGGGCAAGTGTCACTCACCCGGGATAGCTTCCCACAGCAAGGTAACTTTGAAATAGTAGGGGAGATCGCCCTGGTGAATGATGCGATACAAATAACTCAGAATGGTAAAGACCTGTTGCCCCTCATCGCTATCACCGAAGAGAACAGGGCGCTGCTAAAAAATTACCTGGATGGTTATGAACATTCTCCCGAAGAACCTCTTACCGCTATCCTTTCTCTGGAAAAAACTGCTTCCGAGAATGGCCATACCGGCTGGGAGGGTGAGATCGAAGTCTTCGAAGTACAGGATAATCAGGAATTGTGGACGTTCATCTCCATTTTTATTTTCACAGCATTATTCGGCTTGCTCCTGATCGTCTTCCTTAAACGCCTGAAGAAACTGACCCATGGCGCTGAGGAATTCGGACAATAAAAAGAAATGGAATTGGAGTTTTCTAAGCCCCTTGCTTGCCGGCAAGCAGGGGGCTTAGAAAACTCCCAGCCTCAAAAATCAGTCCCTCTGAATGAGAGAACTCTTTAAACAGCTGAATCTTCTTTTTCTCGTTTTATTGGCCGGGCAGCTTTTCTTTTGTCTGACAGTCGTATTCCTGAACTCCGGACCGGATTATGCCGCTCGAAAAGGACGGGAAACGGAATTATTCAGCACACTTATTCCGGTCTTTATTCTATCCATGACTTTCGCCATCCATCTGATCGATAAGCAAAGGCAAAAAAAAGGGATAAGGCTGTCTAATGTGAGGGAAAAATTCCGTTTTTATCGAAATTCCGTTTTTTTGCGTCTGATCCTGATGGAGTCGACTAACGTATTCGCTATCGTAATCGCTCTGGTGGAAGGACGTTTGTACTACACGATCTATTTCCTGATCGGCCTGATGGCTTTTTTTTATTTCCGGCCTTCTATACATCAGTTCATGGAAGCTTATAATCTAAGCGAGGAAGAGAAGACAAGGATACTGGAAAGTTAAACCTGAAACTTCCCGGAATTTCTTTTAAAAAAAAGTAATTTGTAGTTCTCTGGTTGAGAACGTTAAAGTTCACCTATAAAACATACACCGCCGTCGGCGGTGTATGTTTTATAGTAAACTTGCTCACTTACTTACCTTAACCATTAACCAACCACCGACACCTGTGGTCTCCACAAATCAGCGGTAATCCATACTTATCGCAGTATCACGATCTTCCCAAACTCATTCTTAAAATATCCATCCACCTCACGCTGCTCGTACTGCTTGATCTCCTTTCCTTCTGCATCTTTGGCCATTACCCGGTAGAGGTATACCCCATTCGCCAGTGGGTCGCCGAATTCATCGGTGCCGTCCCAGACGAAATCCGACCGGTGTGTGCCTACCTTCATCGAGCCAAACTCCATCTGAGTAATTTCCCGGACAATGCGGCCGGAGACGGTCATGATCTGGATCTTAAAATCAGCCGGCTCGCGATCACCAGTGAGGGTGTAAATGAATTGGCAGGAAGTGGTAAATGGATTGGGATACGGCAGAATATTCGACAACTGGCTTTCCGTGATCACTTTGAATTGCACTGCGTAATTCGACGCGCCCGCCTGGTTGCCGCTGGCATCCGTAGCGCTGACGCGGAGAGTATATTCGCCATCCAGTTCCAGCTGTGGCCGGAATTCTACGCGCGCTTTATTTTTGCGGGCATCTTCAGCAGGGAAAAACTGGATTTGCGGATCGCTGAAATAAAACTCCCGCGTCACACCGTCCGGATAATCGACCCATAACTGGAAGGAAGACGTATCCCGGATTTCCAGAAATTTATTTTCGTCTTTCAAAGAAATGCCGATCAATGGACGGGCGGAGACCAGCTCGCCGTTCAGGATACGTCGACCATCGAAGGTGACGTCCAGCAGCGGGTTTTCATTGTCGGCCTGTACAAAAAACGGCAGTACGCCCAGATTGTTGGCGTATTGTGTTTCTATGATATTCCGGGCCGGATTGACCTCCACTGCTATTTCCTGATCCCCGTTGAGGGGTTTGGTGTCGACTTCAAAGGAGAGGGCTTGCTCGCTGTCTTTATCCATGGGTGCAAGTCGCCGGTTAATGGTAGTACGTTCGTTATTGGTAGACTGTATGCTGATGCGCAGGTCTATGCTGTCTTTGACCTCGGCATTGAAATTCATGAGGGCAGCCGAGAGTTTCAGTAGCCGGCCCTGTTGCAAGGTATCGGATTCAAAATTGTAGTTTGCTCCCCGGGTCAGAACCAGGTCCGGCTCGCCGGAAAAGAAGACGCGCCAGTAGCCGAGCTGGGTCAGACTGCGATTTTCCTGGTCGCGCGCGCAGTAGCGCAACTGCAGGTAGGGATGTTGGCGGGCATCGGTGCCGGAGATATCGAACCCCTTCACCTGCGCCGGCAGGGCTATGGTATCCGGCCGGGTGCGGGAAGGGTTCCATCTGATAAGGGAAAAGCTTAGTTCGTCGCTCTGGTCGGTTTGCAGCAGAGGTTGCCAGCGGACGCTACGCCAGTCGCGGGCCGGGCCGATGAGGGGGGAAGTAATGCAGCCGTAGGTTTTCCTGAAGGGGAGGTTGAATTCTACGGAGACCTCCCTGTAGATGTCATAGCCCAGGGCTTCATCCAGCGGCTCCACATCCTTTATAAAGGCAAAGGCGTAAGGCATGCTTTGGTCGAAATCCAGCATTTTCCGAATTTCCAAAGCGCCCTGTTTTTCTAAGGTTTCGAATAAATTCGTGCCGTAAATCAGGGAATCAGCCGCCCATTCTTTTTCTAATAAGCTGACGCCGTATTCCTGGGAAGTGAGCAATAAAACGTAATGACCTGAAGGAATAGAGTCATTAATTAAGTCTACGATATTTTTTCGCTGCTCAGGCGTGTTTATTCTAAAAGTAAAACCCGTGTAATTATTCCGCCTGATTGAGCCGAACCTTCCCGCACCCATATTCCTCCAGATCTCGCCCGTAAGCGGATCGAACACCCCTACAAAAATATGCTTATCTGAAATTCCATCTGTTGGCCCCTCAAAATGCCCTCCCCAGTATCTTCTAACACCATCTTCAGTATATTTCGAGTAATCATTCAATCTGTTTACATCAAACGACATGGCCTCCCCTCTAATGCTTTTCTGGCCGTTTCCATATTCCAATGTTTTTTCCGCCTCGGCTTTGACGATCCCATCCAGGCTTCCGCTGATCAGCTGATCGTGTTCCGACTGATTCCAGCCTTCGGGTTCATTTTCCAGATAAATAAAAGATCTTTCTTCCCATCGGATCTCGGCGATGTCCAATTCTCTGATTCGCCAGTAGTACACTTTCCCGTTTTCCCAACTGACATTGGGCTTCCATTCTAGCACGCCCCCCCGGGATTGCAACTGGAATGAAGATAACCTGCTGGAATTGAAGGCAGCGGTCGTATCCAGTTGAAAAAGAAAACTACGCTCTTCCTGGCTAAGGGTATTGGAGGAAGCCACCAGTTTGATACCGCCCTCACTGACAATGGCAAAGGGGGCGGGTGAAACAGGGAGAACAGCATTTTGCTGAATAAAAAAGCGGAAGCCCTTCTGACCCGTTCCCTCGATGAGTTCATTGTTCTGTTCGCCCCGTTCAGCTGGTTCCTCGCGTATGTCATTGTCTATATCCAGTGTGACTTCTATGCGGTGTTCGCCTTCCACATTTTCTTCGCCTACAGCAAAGCGATAGCTGAGGCTGGTCCTGCCTATGCCTGCTGAGATGGTATCCCTGACCTCCTCTTTTTCCTGGTCCGGGAAAATGCGCGTCAAGAGGATAGCAAAGGTATCGACCTGGTTGAACCCCAGGTTGACTACATCAAAAGAGAAAGAAAAAGAATCCTGGGCGGCTGTGAGTCCCCTGGGTTCGATCTTGGCGGAACCTGGATCGATGATGTGATCCGGGGTAGCATAAAGGTTTATTTTGGCGGCCGGATCACCATGATAAGACATTTGGATGGCCAGCTCTCTCGTCCATTGATTGTATCCCTGTTCGAATTTATTCCGCATCAACCTCATGAGTTCTCCGATACCGGCCGTGTAATGTTCTTTTGTACTCAATAGCCGGTAAAACTCACTTGCCAGGTCTTCCAGTGAAAAGGCAAATGCATAGCCTGGAGAAGCAAAATACCCAATCCCACCCAGCTCCGTCAAAATAAACGATTCACTCAAACTTTTTTGCTGGTCGAACAGGTTGCCAGTCTGGCAGCCCAGAGAAAAGATCAAGGGAAATTTCCCTTTGTTATTAAAAGCTAAAGGATTATCCAAACCGAAATCGGTGCCCGTCACCCCTCCATGCCCTAAAAACGACTTGATCGCCACTCCTTCACTCATAGCGTCTTTTACCTGATCCGAAGTAGTGAACTGCACCAGTTCATTATTGTCCTTTGAAACGGCGGTAACGAACCCTCCAAAGCCTTCAGTGGTTATAAATTTTTCCATGTTTTGTAAAGTGATCCTGAACGTCCTCTGATCTTGAGGCTCACTTCCACCACCAATATGAAGCACCCTTTTGCGCCAAAGCCTTTCTGCTATCCCTCGTGCATTGCGAAGGTCCGCTTCATAGGTTCTTAATTTGTTCAGATACACGGCAATTTCCTCCGGACTATCCACCGCCAGACGGCCGACGGCAAAACTGGGCGTGACCCTGCCTTTGGGTGCAAATAAAATATTGTCAGAACCGGGAACGCCATAGGTAGGCACAAAATGATTTTGCCCCAGTTCTCTCTCCGGGTTACGGTTGATGTCATAGGTGTATCCGTGCCCAAGTAATAGGATATACTTTAGGGCATTCCACTCCTGAGCCGCGTATTGCCCGAAATTGTGCAATCCTAAAGAATGGTTATACACGCCATAGGCAAATTGATCGTATAATTGATCAACCGTAATCACCTGAGTAACATGGTTGCCCCCATCCGCTGAACTTCTGTAATCAGCGTACTCCTGAATCAGGTTGCGACCATTGGGGCCTTTGAAAAGATCCCGATGGGTAATGATCAGAAAATCTGCCCGGCTGGTAGTAAGATCTACGAAATTTGTAGTTGAAAAATGCTCGGCAGGCTGAAAAGCAGATTGCTCATTGACCAATACGAATCGCGTATCCTGATTGGAGGCTTCTGTAACAAAACGAACTTTACTCCCTTCAGTCACTGTTGGAATTTTTTTCTGATTTGTCAAATCATACACCCAGATCATTCCTCCCTGGGTGTCAAAATTGTCGACCTCCAGATAACGACGAGGCCCTGCCGCCAGATCAAATGCGAAATACCCCGCTCCCTGTGCATCGAAGGCACGCGGATAGCTTAATTCAGCAAATGCAATGGCGTACTGGTTTCTATTGTTTTTTCCATCAGGAGTCCATCCTTCTCTTATAATCTCTAATTCAGAAGAAGCTCCCAGGTCAGATAATGGAATGTCCATTTCTTTTTTTAGAAAATGATTATTACCTGCAACCTGTTCTCTCGAAAACTCCTTCCCATTAAAGCTTATGATCATAGTGCTGCCGGAAAGACGGGTGACTAAATGCAAACGTATTCGGGCCTGGGTATTTGCAGAAGGCACCGGGGAGGTCGAAGAAAATTCAATTTTGTGGTAATCGTTCTCATTTGAAACGAAGCCCTCTCCACGGTCAAAGGCAGAGTATGCAAGAAGATTATCCGGGCCTTCCCTTTTGTAGCGCGCCTGCTCCCCCAAAACCCTACGCTCCACCGCCCAATACCATTGTTCTTTTTCCGGAAGGTCGGCCAGGTCGTTTTCCACCTCTTCGTAATCGGGGCTGGTCCGCCCGCTGACTTTCCAGGACAGGAAATAGGCTGAAGTATCGGAGAACATGCTGTAGTAAGGATTAAGCATGTCTTCTTCGCTTTCAAAAAGATGGCGATCCAGTCCGCCCTGGTTTTTTTGACCAAAGAAGGCGATGTAGTCATTTGGAGAAAAAGCACCTGAGGTTGACCGGTCGATGGGGATGGGGCGCCCCATCCAAAAGAGGGTCAGATTACGGCCGGAGACCTCGCTGAGGTCGATCCCTGCGGAGGCCATCTGGGCGCCGGTCAGGCGGCGCCAGCCATCTTCTGTGATTTTGATCTTTAGGTAAGTCTGTTCGTAATCGATCCACTCGTTTCCGAACAGCAACTCATTGCCAACCTGCATCTGAGCGGTAACGGCCAGGGACAGGCTGAAGGAAAATAAAGACAGGAGTACTAGTTTTTTCATTCTATGTTCGTTTTGGGAAAATGATATGCCAGGGAGCAAAATATACTTAAATTATCCATCGCCCGCGGGCGGTGGATAATTTAAGTATATTTAAGCAGGACAGGGGTTGTGTAAAAAGTCAGCTACTCCTCCTGCCCTGACAGCCGGCAGGTTTGCCCGGCTTGAAAGATTCTATTTTTTGAGTTTTCTGCCGAAGAAAATCACAGATTTTCTTCGGCAGAAAACTCAAAAAAGAATTTTATTAGCTGCGCAAACCTGCCGGCCGTCAGGCGGGAAGAGTACGAAGACTTTTTACACAACTTCTATCCTGCTTTTAATGGCTTACTTATTTAATTGTCTTCAATTCAAAACATTTCATCTAAAGTTTTACGATCTTGTGGAAGCAAGACCGATCTTCTAACCATAGCAAATTTAATATAAACCTTTCATACTATGCTATTTCCTATTGGTGACGATCAGATAAAAGGCGGACATTATCCTCTTTTTAGTTACGGCTTTATCCTGTTAAATATTGCCGTGTTTGTGTACCAATATTTAATCGTTCCGGAATCGGTTTACGATATAACGATAAACTATGGCGCCATTCCATCCAGGATCATGCAGGGAGAAGGGTTGCATACGGTCATTACCAGCATGTTTCTCCACGGAGGCGGCTGGCATTTGATCGGCAATATGGTTTTTCTATGGATTTTTGCCGACAATATAGAGGCTACCATTGGTAGCAGCCGCTTTTTGGTCTTTTATCTGCTGGGCGGGGTGGCGGCTCTGGCGGGTCATATGTTCTTCAATTTATACAGCAACATCCCTTTAGTTGGGGCCAGCGGTGCTATTGCTGCTGTTATGGGGACTTATTTGGTCATGTATCCTCAATCCCAAATCAAGGTATTGTTTTTTATCTTTCCTTTTCGCCTGCCTGCTTTTCTTTTTCTGGGCATCTGGATCGCCATGCAGATGTTCGACGGCACGGCCAGTCTACAGGCTGAAGGGGACGGCAGCGGCATTGCCTATTGGGCTCACATCGGCGGCTTTGCCTTCGGTGTGCTGGCGGGAATTTATTACCGCAGCTTTTCAAGACACGCCGCCAGGGAATTAAATGTATAAAATTAGGGTTATGTAAAAAGTCATCGCGCTCGCCCGCCTATCGGCCGGGCGGGTTTGCCCGGCTTAAATAAAATTCTTTACATTTGCAGTCCAGACTGAAACAACGACTAAAACAACAACCATGGCTACCGAAATCTTCGACAAGATCAATGCGATCATCAGCGAGATCGAAGCAACGACCCTCTCCGGCACGGAAGAGTTGGAGTCGTTCCGGATCAAATACCTGGGCAGTAAAAACATTCTCAAGCCTCTGTCGGGCGAGATCCGTAATATTCCTAATGAGCAAAAAAAGGACTTCGGGCTGCTGATCAATAAGGCCAAGCAGGCGGCCGAGCAAAAGTTTGAAGCCGTCAAACTGGAATTGGAAGCTGCTGAAGAAGAACAATCGGCTGCTAACCTCGACCTGACCGCCCCCGGTGAGCCTCTGGAGTTGGGCTCCCGCCACCCGGTAGCCCTTACCATGAACCGCATCATCAAAATATTCGAACGCATCGGTTTCGTAGTGGCTGAGGAGCGCGAGATCGAAGATGACTGGCACAATTTTACGGCCATGAACACTCCTGAGGACCATCCGGCGCGCGACATGCAGGACACCTTTTACCTGAAGGGCAGCAACACCATGCTGCTGCGCACCCACACTTCCTCTGTACAGGCTCGTGTAATGACCGCTCAAAAGCCGCCCATCCGGATCATTGCCCCCGGCCGGGTATATCGCAATGAGACCATCTCGGCGCGCTCGCACTGTCAGTTCCATCAGGTGGAAGGGCTCTATATTGACGAAAAGGTCTCCTTCGCCGACCTGAAGCAGACATTGCTCTACTTCGCTCGCGAAATGTTCGGCCCGGACATTAAGATCCGCCTGCGGCCGTCTTTCTTTCCATTCACCGAACCCAGCGCCGAAATGGACGTTTACCTGGGAACGGCTACAGAGAAAGACTACCGCCTTACTAAAGGGACCGGCTGGCTGGAGATACTGGGCTGCGGCATGGTTGATCCTAACGTATTGGAAAGTTGCGGCATCGACTCCGAAAAATACACCGGCTTCGCCTTTGGCATGGGCATCGAACGTCAGGCTCTGCGCCTGTTTGACATAGGAGACATCCGTATGTTCTTCGAGAACGACGTACGCTTTTTGAGGCAATTCGCTTCGATCATATAAAACCTACAGCAGCCGGCCGCTTCCGACAGATACGGCCGGCCGCTGCATTTCTTCATATTTCACCCCTTAGCATTATGAAAGTAGGCATACCAAAGGGAACGAGAGATTTCGGCCCTCAAGAGGTTAATAAACGCAATTTTATATTCGACACCATCAAAAGTGTTTTCATTAAATACGGTTACCAACCCATCGAGACGCCCACTATGGAGAACCTCTCTACCCTTACCGGGAAATACGGCGACGAGGGGGACCAACTCCTTTTTAAAGTACTGAACAATGGCGATTTTCTCAATAAAGCCGATATAGAAGCCCTGGATGCCAGAGATTCCGTCAAGATATTACCCTCTATATCAAAAAGGGGGTTGCGGTATGACCTTACGGTGCCCTTTGCGCGTTATGTGGTGATGTATCAAAGCGACCTCACTTTTCCCTTTAAGCGTTATCAGATACAACCGGTCTGGCGCGCCGATCGCCCTCAAAAGGGCCGGTACCAGGAATTCTATCAATGCGATGTGGATGTGGTGGGCTCCGATTCACTGGTCTGCGAAGCGGAATTAGCACAAATCTATGATGAGGTATTCGCCAAATTAAATTTGCCTGTCACCATAAAGATCAACAACCGGAAAATACTGGCCGGCATAGCAGAGGTCGCCGGTATCGCCGATCAGTTCACGGCTATGACCGTCGCGATCGACAAGCTGGACAAGATCGGGATGGAGGGGGTGAAAAAAGAATTATCTGACCGAGGCATACCCCTGGAAGCAGTCGACAAGATCGAAAGCATACTGCTGGTAAAAACGCTGGAAGAGCTCGCCCCCCTGATGGAAGGCAGCAGCGCCGGAATGAAAGGCATTGAAGAGATCAACACGGTTTTCCGCTACCTCCAGTATTATCAGCCGGCCAACGAGATCTTGTTTGACGTCACCCTGGCGCGCGGACTGAACTACTACACCGGATGCATTTTTGAGGTTTCCGCGAAAAATGTCGATATGGGCAGCATCGGGGGTGGCGGGCGCTATGATGACCTGACAGGTGTTTTCGGGCTGAAAGACG
Organism: uncultured Saprospiraceae bacterium; assembly: GCA_964548175.1. Classification (GTDB taxonomy): domain Bacteria; phylum Bacteroidota; class Bacteroidia; order Chitinophagales; family Saprospiraceae; genus JANQPA01. The sequence goes on along the minus strand of CAZJQS010000015.1, from coordinate 33,782 downwards.
TATCTGGTGTTGGCGTTTCTTTTGGGGCGGAGCGCATCTACGATGTGATGGAAGAGCTCAGACTGTTCCCTGAGGACGACGCCCGGAACCTCAGGCTGATCTTTTTATCTTTTGATGAAAATACCCATCTGTATGCCTTTGAACAGCTTGTCAAAGTAAGAGCTGCCGGCATTAATGCAGAGATCTATCCCGATCCGGTCAAAATGAAAAAGCAGATGAAATACGCCAATGCCAGGGGGACTCAGTATGTCTCCATCGTTGGTAGTCAGGAAATGGAAAGCGGTCAGCTGTCCCTGAAAAATATGACCACGGGAGAACAAGAGATGATGACCATTGATGAAATCATAGAAAAACTGCGTCCATGAATCCACCTAAATATCGTTCTTTGTCCGAACTGAGAGCGGCTATTCAGAGCGGCGCCACCAATTGTACTGATACGGTCCGTTATTATCTGGAGCAGATCAAAAAGCACGATTCGTTAAACATTTACCTGGAGTACTTTGAAGAAGAAGCCCTGGCTAAAGCCGCAGAAACGGATCGCCTGCTCGAGGAAGCGCCGGAGAAGCTAGGCAAGCTCTGGGGCATGGTCATTTCGATCAAAGATGTGATCTGCTATGAGGGGCACAAGGTGTCGGCGGGGTCCAAAATCCTGGCAAATTTTGAATCGTTGTTCTCTGCTACGGCTGTAGAACGAATCCTGGCGGAAGACGCTATTATCATTGGGCGTACGAATTGCGATGAATTTGCTATGGGATCTTCCAATGAAAATTCAGCTTTCGGCCCTGTCTTGAATGGAATAGACACAGAGAGGGTTCCGGGGGGGTCATCCGGCGGCGCTGCAGTCGCTGTACAAACGGACACCTGCCTGACCGCCCTGGGCACCGATACCGGCGGCTCTGTTCGTCAACCGGCCGCGCTATGCGGCATTTTGGGGATGAAGCCCTCTTACGGACGCATATCCAGGCATGGTTTAGTGGCCTATGGTTCTTCTTTTGATCAGGTAGGTATTTTTGCACATAAAGTGGAGGACATTGCCCTGCTGCTCGAAGTCATGGCCGGAGCTGATGACTATGACGCCACTGCCAGCCGGCGGGAAGTGCCTGTTTATACTCAGCAATTGGATTATGAAAAAAAGCCCCGGATCGCCTATTATCAGTCGGCTCTCGATCATCCTGCGCTGGACGGCGCTATTCGGCAGCTGATGGTTGAACAGCTTGACAATTTCAGGGCGCGTGGTTATGAAGTGCAAGGCGTCGATTTTAAATACCTGGATTATATCGTACCGGCTTATTATGTGTTGACTACTGCTGAGGCCTCTTCCAATTTATCCCGTTATGACGGTATCCGTTTCGGTTATCGGGCCGGGGATGCAGACAGTCTGGAAGCCACTTATACCCATTCGCGTACGCAGGGTTTCGGTACGGAGGTGAAGCGGCGGATCATGCTCGGCACCTTTGTCCTGAGCGCCGGCTATTACGATGCGTACTATACCAAAGCGCAGAAGGTCAGAAGGCTGATCACCGAAGAGACCCGGCAGTTGCTGACCGACTACGATTTTCTGCTTATGCCCGCCACTCCGGGGCCGGCCTGGAAACTGGGAGAAAAAACCGAAGACCCCGTTGAGATGTATCTCGCCGACATTTTTACCGTACAAGCTAATATGGCCGGCATTCCCGCCATTGCCTTTCCCGTTGGAAAAACGGCCGAGGGACTGCCCATAGGCCTTCAACTGATGGCCAATGTTTTTAAAGAAAGGGAATTGCTGGCTTTCATGAAAAGTCTGGAAAATATTGTAATTTAGCTTGAAATTAATACAATTGCCTTATGGAACCCTCAGCGTTTAAGCTGTACGTACTCCTGTTGCTTTTTAGCATCTTCGGTGGAGTACTGAATGCCAGTGACAGATCAAATCTCAACGATTCGGAACCCGAATATGACGAACCTGCCGTTATTGAGCGCATCAATAAAATGGAAAGTGAGATCGTCCCCCCGCGTTATGATGAGGTGGTAAAAAGCTATCTCCAAACCTATACCATCAGAAAAAGGGACAAAGCAGAGAACATCCTCGGTAATCTTGTCATGTATTTCCCATTGTTCGAAGAACATTTCCGTTCTGAAGGACTTCCTTCAGACCTGAAGTACCTTTCAGTGGTGGAATCTGCACTGAATCCCAAAGCAGTATCCCGGGTGGGCGCAACGGGCTTGTGGCAGTTCATGCCTTCCACGGGTAAATATTTCGGGTTAGAGATCAACGACATAGTCGACGAGCGCTCTGACCCGCAGCGGTCTACCAAAGCAGCTGCAGTTTATTTAAAAAAGCTTTACGAGCGATTCGGCGACTGGGAGCTTGCCATCGCAGCATACAACAGCGGCGGCGGCCGGGTCAGCCGCGCCATCAAAAGAGGACGGAGTAAAAACTTCTGGAATATACGTCGGTTCCTTCCCCGTGAAACGCGCAACTATGTACCGGCCTTTATTGCCGCCACCTACCTGATCCACCATTATGAGGAACACGATCTGACGCCCAGGTATCCCGACCTGGATATGCAGATGACCGAAACGGTCATGGTGTACGACAGCATCAATTTTTACGAAATAGCACAGGTCACGCGGCTTCCTCTGGATATCATCGAAGGATTGAACCCTGCTTATCTGCAAAGATATGTCCCATCTGCACAGAAGGGCTATTATGTGACCTTGCCTAAAAGAGTAATGCCTTCATTTCAGGATTACCTGGATCAGAAGCGGCCGGATTTTGAAGCCCGGCTCCGTGTTCAATCCACCCCCGTCTATGTTTCCCAACCCCGGGAGATCAATAACAGCCAGTACGAAAAGAAAATATACACGGTGCTTAGCGGCGAAACGCTTGAATCGGTGAGTAAAAATACGGGTTGTACCGTCCATCAGCTCAAGGCCTGGAACAGACTAAAGGGGGGAGAACTTACCCTCGGGCAGCAGCTGGTGATCTATTTTCCCAGAAAGATATTGCCTTTCGAACTACAGGAGGGGCTGACGGAACTGAAGCTGCTGGAGCCGCGGAAGCCCTTAAAGGAGGTTTTTCCCTTAAAGAAAACATCAGGCGACCGGCTGGAAAGGATAAAAAAACAGCTGGTGGAACATAACGGATATCTCTGTTACCGGCTGAATAAGAGAGAAAGCCCGTTTGATGTGGCCCTGGAGCTCCCTTTTATCAATTACGCCGTTCTTCTACGCCTTAACAACCTAAAAAACAATGCGTCTCTTGAGCCCGGTGTCTTATTAAAAGTGAAGAAATTATAGTTGATCGCCTCGTGACCCAGCGCAATTCCGATCGTATAAATAATAGCACTTATTTTTTACAACTAAAAAACTCAGGAATCATGGCGAATGATCTTCTCAACCTTATCCAAAGCCAGTTGAATGATGACAATTTCATGGAAAACCTCAGTCAACAGATCGGCGGAGCAGATACCCAGAAAACTAAAATGGCGGCCAGCGGCATTGCTACGACCTTACTCGGGGCGCTGGCCAAGAATGCCTCTACAGAAGAAGGCGCCCGTTCTTTGAATCAGGCGCTGGAAAAGGACCACGACGGCAGTATTCTTGATGACGTTATGGGTATGCTGTCTGGAAATGCACAGCCTCAGAATCAACGCATGCTCAATGGATCCGGCATCCTGAATCACCTGCTTGGCGGCAAGCAAAACAATGCCGTTAACATGATCAGCCAGGTTAGCGGACTGGACCAGAACAAAACCGGCAACCTCATGCAAATGCTGGCTCCGGTGATCATGGGCGCTCTGGGTAAAACCAAAAGACAGCAGGGCCTGGATATTGGAGACCTGGCGGGCTTGTTATCCGGAAGCTTTTCACAGCAAAGACAGCAAACCAGCATTTCTTCCGGCTTGATCAACAGCTTATTGGATCAGGATGGGGACGGCAGCATCGCCGATGATGTAGCCAACATCGGCTTTAAAATGTTGGGGAATCTTTTTAAAAGAAGAAAGTAACCTTAGAATAGGAATGGGGATTGTCTCAAAAGCATTTTACACCTTCGCGCCGCCTGATCAATTTCTTTTTTAGCGGTGTTTTGAGACAGCCCCCATTTTGATCTTTATTTTTTTCCTTTCTTTTCTTCTTCAAGTTTATCGTTTTCTCTCATTCCTTCTTTCAACTCACTTTCGATGGTTGAACGTGCGGCGTTGAATTCTCTGATCCCCTTGCCGATGCCGCGCATCAGTTCAGGAATTTTGCGTCCACCAAAAAGCAACAGGATAGCGAACAACACCACCAGCATTTCAGGACCGAACCAATTGAACAATAATATAGTATCCATAATTTCTTTTTTTTAACAATAATTTTTTAAGTAATTTTTCAGCATCTTGCCGACTCCTCTGCAAAACAGTATTTATTAAACTAAGATAAGGCAAAGGTCGAAAGGTTTAAAGGCTTTTGCAAGAAATTAATACAATGTTAAGTAAAATATTACTCCTTGCAGGTCACCTTCTCTTTGGTTTATATCTTGACTTATCCATGATCATCTGTGCGTCTTTCAAATCGACGAGGTCTTTCAGTGTTGCGCTTCGTACATTTCTCATATAAGACTTAACAATCTGATAGCCCATCCAGTTGGCGGTTCGGCCGGGAGCTTCGATGGGCATTCCCGGAGCGTTCGGGCTGTAATCAACGTATTTGCGGTATTTTTGCATGTCGGTGGAATAGAGCAGATCTTCGGACAGGAAGAACGCCCAGATATCCATTTCATTATCTTGCAGCCAGGACAGTTGGGGGCTTGAAAATTCAAAAACAGCGGTATCCGCTACATGGGGCAGCATTTGGTCGAGCAGGTACATCTGTTTGCCCCGGTGGATCATGACGTCAAGCATTTTGCCGCCCTGGGGAGCGCCTGTCATGTCCTCTACCAGGACCCTTATGGTTTTACTCACCAGGTGATCGCGGTTAAAGGTGCGGGTCAGATAAGCGGAGAAGGCCGGATTATTGGGGTTGAGCCGGGCATAGGGGTAATCGCTGCCCAGGAAAAAATCCAGACCTACGGCCAACGAATTGTCTTTGTAAATGAAGACTCCTACTGAATACTCTGAGATGAAGGTAGTCAGGTCAGGAGTAGGCAAGTCTGGAAAATAAAATTTCAAGTACTGGAAAGCCTTTTCAAAAGAAGCTTTTTCTGCTGAAAAATCGTCATACAGATGCATACAGGTATCGTACAACTCCCGGACAGCCGGGAAAGTAACGAAACCCTTGATGTATTCCGCCGGGCTCATGGTGTTTTGGACGGCAGGATCGTTTGCGCCGAGTATCTGACCGAAAAAAATGTTAGAGAACTCAGGGTATTCAGCCTGGATCTTTTCCAACTCCTGCGGCAGCCGAGTAGTATCAGCAGAAAAAAGGGCTTTCTCAAACCTTCGAAGAGGTACTTCGACGGCGATGTCGGATATATTCGGAGCGGAGGGCTGATCCTCCTGTTGACACCCCCATAAGACAGAGAGTATTCCTATAGTCGTTATTATTTTTGTATATCTCATTAGTAAAAAAATTTGGCAATGAATTAACTGGCGGCCTGTGACTTGCCGGGCAATTAGATCAAAAAATGCCTGTCAACTTATTTATTTTTGTACAATTACAATAAAGCAGTAAACTTACCCCGTTTTTAGGGGGTTGGAGCATTATGAATCATCCCTTAAATTGTACACAAAAAACTAATTTATAATGAAAAAAATTGCATTGATCGTATTTTTTGGGCTTTCCCTGCATTTTGCCCACGCCCAGTTTAATGATGTCCGCTTTGGTCTGCAAGCCAGTCCGACGTTTTCCTGGATGTCTGCCAATAACAACCGCATCAATTCCAGCGGGACTAATCTTGGCCTTAAATTGGGTATGCTCGGAGAATTCTACTTTCGCGAAAATTATGCTTTTTCCACCGGTATCGGCTTTGGATTTAATCAGGGTGGCACTCTCCAGCATGAGTGGGAAGGCTTTTACTGGGGTGATTCCTACCGGCAGCTAACTACAGACACCCTCCCGCTGCCTTCGATGACCAAACTCAAATACAATATTCAATTTCTTGAAATCCCTCTGGGGCTGAAAATGCGCACCCGGGAGTTCGGATTTATCCGGTATTTCCTCGAACCTGCCATTACCCTCGGCATCAAAACACAGGCTAAAGGCACCCTAACCGGCCGTAACCTGGGCGACGAATTCGAGGACATTAATATCGAAAGTGAAGTCAATGCGCTCAACCTGGCCTGGGGCATCACAGGCGGTATCGAATACAGCTTATCCGAAACAACCGCTCTTGTAGGGGGCATAGGCTTCCAGGTAGGCTTTACGGACATTACCAAGGATAGTGGAACTGAGATCAACCCAGATACCGGGATAGAGAGTGATGAAAATTCCGTAGGAAAAGCCCATAATATTACGATAAGAATAGGGGTGTTGTTTTAATGGAAAAGAAAGCCATGGAACAGATTGTTGCTGCGACGACCGGCCGGTAGGTTTGCTTGGCAAATAAAATTATTATTTTTGTCCCCACAACCAAAAAATCCTTACATGACCACCAAAACGCAAGAACAGGTACAGTTGGATCAATTCATCGAGGCAGCCTTAAAGGAGGACACAGGCAACGGCGACCATACCTCTCTGGCCTGTATCGATCCCGGTTCGCGGACAACAGCTCATTTACTGATCAAAGATCCCGGTGTCATGGCCGGTATAGCAGTGGCACAACGTATTTTTCAAACCGTGGATCCCTCTTCCGAATTTAATGTTATTGTTGAAGATGGGCGCCCCATGAGCTATGGCGACATTGCTTTTGAAGTAGAATGTAATACCCGCGCGCTATTGCAGGCCGAGCGGCTGGTGCTGAACACCATGCAACGCATGAGCGGGATCGCTACACTCAGCAACCGGTTCAAATTTGAAGTGGAAGACTTACCTGTTACTATACTAGACACCCGCAAAACTACCCCCTTGATCCGGTTTCTGGAAAAATGGGCGGTACGGCTGGGCGGCTGCGAGAATTATCGATTTGGATTATACGATTGGTTTATGATCAAAGACAATCACATCGATGCTTGCGGCAGCATCGCTAAAGCCATTCAAAAAGTACAGGAATATCAACAACAACACGGACTGTCCCTTGGTGTAACCGTCGAAGTCAGAAACCTGATCGAACTTTATGAAGTACTCGAAACCGGGTTCATCGCCCGTATCCTTCTGGATAATTTCGCTATTCCTTTACTCCATGAGGCCGTAGCCATCGTCGACGGTCATTACGAGACGGAAGCTTCCGGCGGGGTCAACATACACAATGTTCGTGAAATCGCTAAATCCGGTGTAAACTATATTTCCGTCGGAGCGCTCACGCATTCCGCAATAAGCCTGGATCTTAGCTTGAAAGTGATTGGTTGATGGTTGTTAATTGATGGTTCATGGTTGTTAGGAGCTAACAATTATCGACCATGAACCATCAACTAACAACCATCTTCCTACAACGGATACCCTCTCGCTACCAGGCTCACCAGAACAACTAAAGAAAGAAAGACCAGCCAAAAACGAAAATCCTTGTAAAAAATGGTTCCCTTATCCATAATTACGTAAATCAAATTGTAAGCGATTAATAAAAATAACATCAGAAAAAATACCATGACAAGCCGTTTTAAAAGTCTTACCAAAACAGTTTAGGGTCTGACCATGGCCAGACAAACGCATTTTTTACAGCTTTCTAAAGCCGTTCGGAACAAATCCCTATGCCATTGTTTAGGTTTTCCTTTCGTAATATGGGTGCCAGGAAAAAGTGATAATCATATAGCATCTTATGATCATCCTTCACACCCATAGGCTTGCATCTCTTCTATACCAAAAAGGATGCCAACACATTTTTTTATCATATGTTATGGACGGTGGGTAATATGAGACACCCCTGAATTAGGGATAGCCCTTATTTATAAAATATTAACAGGGAATTCACGGTAAATGGTTCTTTAAAATCCTTATTTTTTCGGATGAGCCAAAATTTTATTGATCTGCCTTACTAATTGAGGGCCGGAGTAGATCAAACCGGTGTAGATTTGAACCAGTGAGGCGCCGGCATCCAGCTTTTCAAGAGCATCTTCCGCGGAGGCGATGCCCCCTACGCCGATGATAGGTAGTTGGCCATCTGTTTTATCAGACAAGTATCGGATCACCTCTGTAGCTCTATGCTTAAGTGGGCGGCCACTCAGTCCGCCGGGGCCGATTTCTTTGATGGTTTCAGCGGAGGCGGTCAGGCCGGAGCGGTCAACGGTGGTATTAGTGGCGATGATGCCGGCCAGTTGAGTAGATTGCACGATATCCAGAATATCGTCCAGTTGGCTGTCGGTAAGGTCCGGCGCTATCTTCAGCAAGATGGGTTTGGGTTGGTCTTTCGTCTGGTTGAGTTCTTGGAGGTGGGACAACAGAGCTGTCAGCGGTTCTTTTTCCTGTAATTCCCGCAAGCCAGGGGTATTTGGAGAGCTTACATTTACGACGAAGTAGTCCACGTATTGGAATAAGGCCTCGAAGCAGTAGGCATAATCGGTTACAGCTTCTTCATTAGGCGTCACTTTATTTTTTCCGATATTGCCCCCGATGATGACGGGGCTGTTCCTGTTGTATTTTTTCAGTCGGCTGACCAAAGCTTCGACCCCTTCGTTATTGAAGCCCATGCGATTGATCAGGGCGTCGTCCGAGATCAGTCTAAAAAGGCGGGGTTGAGGATTTCCCTGCTGTGGTTTGGGGGTGACGGTGCCGAGTTCGAGAAAACCAAATCCCAGGGCGGACATCAGATCGAGGTATTTGCCGTCCTTATCGAAGCCGGCGGCCAGCCCCACCGGGTTGGGAAAGGTTAGGCCGAAGCATTCCCGTTTAAGGCTAGGGTGACGGTATTGGAAAGCCTTTTTTAACAGGGGGCTGAGCACGGGAATAGCCAGGGCGATGCGAAATAGTTGGAGAGTCAGGCTATGCGCCTTTTCAGGAGAAAAAAGAAAGAAAAGCGGTTTGAGCAGGTATTGATACACGTAAGAATGAATTTAAAGGCAAAAAAAGGGCCGGAAAGTCATAGCAGACCATCCAGCCTTAATCATAATCCCAAAAACTATTTTATACTTCTTTTTATGCTTCTTCTTCTGCTTTAACCAACAGCTGGAAGCCGTTCCCGTGAATGTTCACGATCTCGATGTTTTCGTCCAGCTTAAGATATTTTCTGAGCTTGGTTACAAAAACATCCATACTTCTGGCGGTGAAATAATTATCTTCGCCCCAGATCTTTTTCAAGGCTTCTGAGCGTGGCAGAATGTCGTTCAGGTACATGGCGAACATCCTTAGCAGCTGTGCTTCTTTAGGAGAGAGTTTCATTTTTTCTTCATCTTCTCCTCCGGAGTCAAATGTAAGAATTCTTAATGGAAAATTAAAATGATATTTCCCAATTGTAAATTCTTTAACTTCCTCGCGAGGGTCGGCCTTTTGTGCGCTGCGTTTCAGTATGGCCTGGATGCGATATAATAATTCTTCAGAATTAAAAGGCTTGGAGATGTAATCATCCGCCCCAATTTTAAATCCTTTTAGAACGTCCTCTTTCATGGTTTTGGCCGTCAGGAAAATAATGGGCATTTCTGTGTCCTTCTCCCTGATCTCTCTGGCCAGGGTGAATCCGTCTTTTTTGGGCATCATCACATCAAAAATGCAAAGATCAAATTCTCCTTTGTTGTAGCTTTCCAATCCTTCATTGCCGTCTTTGGCGAGCGTCACATCATAATCGTGCATTTCAAGATAAGACCTGAGCACATCGCCAAAGTTCTGGTCATCCTCAACCAATAAAATTCTATTTTTTGACATAATCCTAAGTTTTCCTACCCACTTAAATAAATTTTTGGGATTTCTTGTTGTGGATATGGTTTGGTAATCTGAATGTTACACATGATAACGCCGCCCCCATTATTCTCTTAATATCTCTATTTTATATCAAATAATCAATTGCTGTTCACATAAAAGGGGAAGGTCAAAATAAAACTACTACCCTTTCCCAACTCACTCTTCACATCGATCTGGCCCTTATGCGCGGTGATCATGGCTTTTACATAACTTAAGCCCAGACCAAACCCTTTGACATCGTGCAGATCGCCTGTATGCACCCGGTAGAATTTATCGAAAATATGCTTTTTCACCTCCTTGGTCATGCCAATCCCCTTATCCCTGATCATAACTTCCACTCCGTTAGGAACATTGCACGTCAATACTGAAATTTCAGGCTTTTCAGGAGAATATTTGTTCGCATTGTCCAAAAGGTTATTGACTATGTTTGATACGTGCGTCAAATCCGCTTCCACGATCGGATTGGTGGCTTCCAATTCCGTGTGAACCACGCCATTCTTTTTCTCGACTTGCAGACTTATGTTCTCCACCGCTCTCGCAATGACGTCGTGCAAATTCACTTCCGTCAGCTTCAACGAGAAATCCCGCTTGTCGATCTGAGCCATTTGTAATACCTTCTCCACCTGGCTGTTCATGCGCTTGTTCTCCTGTCGTATGATATTGGCAAAGCGCTGTACCTTTTCCGGCTGGCCGGCCAGCAAAGGACTGCTGATGGAATCGGCTGCCAGTGAAATGGTGGCAATAGGCGTCTTAAATTCGTGGGTCATGTTGTTGATGAAGTCGGTCTTCATCTCAGATAGCTTCTTTTGACGGAAAATAACCTGGATCGTGTACCCAAAACAAAATAAGATAATAGCCGCTAAAAATAAAGACCCCACCAGGTTCAAAAACAGCGACTGCCAGACAAAACTGTTCCTGTTGGGAAAATGGATCATCAGTAAACCAGGAGAAGGCATCTCCTTGGTAAACAATGAAATGTAATAATCCGAGGTGGACAGGTTGTCGTATCCGGTCAGGGTAACCTTTGGCTGATTGTCTTCCACCGCATAGTGGTCATTAATGATCACAAAACTTTTTTTCTTCTTAGAAAGGATACCGTAATCATAATCAATATCGATACCACGGTTGGCCAACTCCTGCTTGAGCGTTTTTTTGAGAAAATCCAGGTTGATTCGCTCCACCAGCGGCCGCTCGGAAAAATTGCGGTTGGAAACAATCTGGCGAAAAGTGATCTCCCGCTCTTTCAGACAATAAGGACATGCATTGGAAAGGTCTTTAAAAATTTTGTTCATGCCTTCCTGCCCCTTCAAACTATTCAAAGCTCCTCCGGAAATGCCCACATCCACCGACAACTGACGCTGCAAAAAGCTACTGGTAAAGCCGCTGTACAGAAATTTGTCGATCTCCTTGCCTTCTTCCTGCTCCAAACGGGCAGCCACAGCGTTGAGCGCATTGTATACGTTCTTCTCAAATCGCTCTTCATTTACCCTCGCCGCCGTGCGGATCAAGTCGATCTGCAACCAGACTACACCGATCACCGCCGCACTCAAAAGCCCGATGATTAATCCTATTGCTCTTTTATTCATCTTAGTTTATATGATAAGGTTGACCAACAAGATCATTTTCAGAATTCTTCAGCTCTTTCCAAAAATAACCCCGTTAGTAAGCTTGTACTTAATTTAACTACAAAATTACCCTTTCATATAACGCTATACGCCACTTTAACAGACCTTTAACGCAAACTCTCTGGCGGGCTTCATGTGGGTTTGATTTCGTTTTTAAAGAGTTATCTATCGTTAAATTAACGATGTTTGCCAGGCAACAGACGGGTTGCTCCAGCCAATAACTGTGCTTCGGAGTTGTGTAAAAAGTCATTGTCCTCGTTTGCGCAGCTAATAAAATTCTTTTTTGAGTTTTTTGCCGACCAAACCTGCTGCCGTCAGACGGGAGGAGCGACTGACTTTTTACACAAGCCCGAAAAGAAATTCCCTGGGCGTATCAATGCGGCGTAGGGACATTGATACGCCCTCGAGCTTTACTGGAGTGAGAACCTTACTTGTACGCCCCCTGAAGTATCGATCCGGGGGAAGCCCGCCGAGGTCTTCGGCACATTGCGCCGGTAGTCAAAGAACATCCTCAGGGACAACTGCTGATTGATCCGGTACTCTGCTGAGGGAGAGAAACTCAGTTGATAACTACCCCGTGTGGGCTCAATAATGCCTTGATCCAGGAGGTGATTGAAGGTTACGTCATCTCTTAAAGACAAGGAAAACTTCAAGTCCAGGTCTTGTGCCTGCCCCTGGGCGTTACCCGGCCGGACGCCTCCGATCCGGTTGTTCTGAGGCGGCTCATTGTCATTACTTCTCCGGCTGCGGTTATTCCCGCCAAACAGGTTGTTCAAATCCAGATTGCGGATCAGGTATCCGAATCCGATCGTCAATTCCGTCATTTGAGTCTCACTCAGCTGGTTGCTCACGAAACTCATCCCCAGCCGGCGGGTCTTGTTGTAATTCGCCTGAAAAGACATGCCGTTGATGAGCGTAGCATCTACCTGAACCAGCGGAGAAAACCCTTCCTGTATGTCCACCTGAGGAATTTCCAGCCTCGGATAAAAATTCTGATTCAACTCGTTCACCGGGCCTCCCGGCTGATCTTCCGTTCGCAGAAAGTCTAAACCCGTATTGAATTGCGTTATCCGCAAAGAAGAACGATAGGCATGCGATAAGCTGAAATTCTGGAACACTTCCTTAAACAAAGGCAACTGCGTCAGCCCATTATACGTCATCCGCCAGTTGAACCTCGGCTTGGTGTCGAAAATATTCAGGTTGACGTTATTGGCATCCTGTCCGGTATAAGCAGCCATAAAGGCCGGAATCAATACGTTTTGCTGGTTGCGGCCGTAGTTCTTGGCATAACCCTGAGCCGCCAGGTTGGGGTCATCGTGTAGTTCGCCCGTTTCGTCCAGCCGGCGGGAGATGATCACCCGGTTTTGCTCAAACTGCCGGAACAAGCCGATCAGCTGCTCCCTGTCGTCGTCAAATAAGGTCGACAATGCAGAAAAACTGATCTCCATCTGACCGAACTGCTTAGGCACCGTGTGCACCCACGAGTTGATCCCGTCCGTTTGATCAATGTCTTTAAAAAATTCAGTATGGTTTTCCGTAAAATTCCGGGTGATTTCCAGGTCTACCCTGAAATCCGGAAAGGGCTCGATCGTCGCTCGCCCATCCCATTTTTGGTTGTATTCCTGGACCACTTCCTGGTTGAGAAACACACTGGATGAAATCCACCCCTTCTGAGCGGATTGATGCAACCAGTCCTCGCTGGTGTAATACTGACTTTCTTCCAGCCCCCGGATGGTCGGTTGTATCCCCGCGATAAAATCCCATCCGGGCGCTCCCAGTCCTCTTTCCATCCCCAGCAATCGCGCCTGCGGCATAAAGCCGGGCACCGTCGTGGAGAAGGTTTCCGCATAGTTAAACCGAGCCCGACGCAATGCCATCAAGGGCCTGATGAGTATCTTCTCTATCGTCCCCGGTCCGGTGCGTTCTTTCTTTTCTTCCCCTTCCTGCCCGGCAGGCGGTTGCTGCGTCGGTCTTCGCCCGCCTAAATTGGGCCGCCGATTGCTGCCCCGACCGTTGATCTTTTGCAAATACGGCACCTTATTATACAGCCCCTCAAAATTAAGATCAGCATTGACCTGCCGCGTCTGAGCATTCTGAATGACATTCCCCAAACTGTCGACATTGAGCGCCGCTGCCGTCCAGGAGTATTGCCCCTGATACTGCCCCTTCACCTGAACCCAGTCCATCAAAGGAATAAAACGGGTCGGAGCCGTATAACTGATATTGAAAGAATGCTGGAAGTTTTTCGTTCGACCAAAACGCTTTATGTTCTGCCAAATGCTGTCCCGGCGGAAAGCTTCCGCATCCGGTATGGTAGGATCTTCTAATATGCGGTTTTCGTCAGGCTCATCGATCACAGCATCCACAATCGCATTGTAGTTAAACTTGAGCGAACGGGCCAGATCCCATTGCATGTTGTAATCCCGGCCCCAGCGGTAGCTTTTATTGAAAAAAGTATTAAAACGATCATCCAGCCCCGTAAACCGATAACGGGTGACATTCAGCCGCCGATCCAGAATGGTGCTGAAAGTAAAAGAATTGGGCAGCGGATTGAAATTCAACGAAGTGAAAACTTCCAGCAACTTGCTGTCCCCTAAAAATTTCAACGGCTCAAGGTATTTGACGCTTCGGTTGAAGCCGTAATCCAAACCCATTGTCCGACGCGTCTCCCGGTCAAATTCAATGATCGGATCGTTTCTTTCCGTGGTAGCCTGCGAATAGTTTAAGCCGAAGTTTTCAATATCCCAGGGGGCCGGCTTAGGCTGTGTTCCCTGCCTGCTGCCACCGCCGCCGGTTCGTTCTTTGCGTACGTTGGTGAAATTGATGCTCCGTATGGTGGTCACCGTCTGGGTAATGTCTTTAATGGAATCGCGCTCCGTAGGCGTCTCGGCTATCGCCAGCTTGTCTTTTAACCGGATATCCAGATCATAGGGATCAAATTCCGGCGTACTGACATTTCGGGAGTATTGTGCATAAAACGGCAAACGAATCCCCCAGGAAGTAGGGAAAAACTTCCCTAATTCCAGACTGGCCGCCAGGTCGACCCCGGAAATCTTCTCCCGGTTGCGCTCCTGAACCTTCTGATCCAATGATCCAAACCCAATACTGCTGTAGTTTCCAGCCACCGTAATGTTTCCAAAATCCGCCAGTTGAAGGTCTACCCGTCCGACCGCCGCCATGCCGCCTCTTTCGTCCAGGCCGGTCAGGCGCATTTCGTTGATCCAGACCTCGACGTCTCTGGGAATACTGGAACTGGCGCCTCCCTCCGGATTGCGCACCCCTACCATGGCTACTTTCACCAGGCCCAGGTTCGGATTACCTCGTATGCGTATGCGAGGGGACATGCCCGGATCTTCCGGGTCCACTAGCTCAAAATATTCTTCAGTACCGGGAAAACCTTCCGTGTTTCGCCGTAGCTTGGCGTCCCGCAGCAGCGCCAGCGGAAAGTCAAATTCGTTTTCCGTTCGCCAGACTTCTCTTTTATATTCCACATCCACCGGACTGGCGGGTAGGTTGGTGGAGTCGGACATGATCAGGGGCACCTCGTATTCGTAATAATTGCTCCGAAAATCACTACCGATGCGGACGAACATCGTCAGTTCGCCGTCCTCATGCGTCTGGCCGTTCAGTTCTTCAGCGTGTACGAACATTTTAAACCGCTCATACACCCTCCAGTCCATATTGATATTTTTAAAAATGGATTCGTCCTGCCGGTCGCATAGCCCTTGTATGTTCATAGTGATCGACTGTTCATTTTGCAGGGCATTGAAAACACCGAGCGACTGTTCCCTCTGGATGCCTTCCGGCAATACGTAATTGAAGGGCTCCCGGCTACTGTTTTCTTCAATGTTTACCGCGTCCACATCAAACTCCGGCGCCTGGTCACAATCCACAGCATCGTCACTCAGCTCCTGAGTAAAGCGCCGCCATTGATTGCGCACCAGCTCTATGCGTGCAAAACGCAGCGTCACGGGCGCCTCAAACCCCCGCATGTACATACGGATGAATCGAATGGAGCGAAAATCATTGATGCCGCCGACAGCCCTCTTATCCGGTCCGTTTAGCGGTATCCTAAAGCGATACCAGATGCGGCGGCCATCCGCACTCACCCGCTGGTCCGTGATGAAGTTCGTGATCCGTTGATCGATCTCACGAGGATTAGTGGGATTGGCCTTTAGATTGATCTGATATTCAAAATAAGATTCCGTTTCGTTCAGCGTATTGTCCCGGTTGAGGTCCTCTGCATCCGGAATGTTAGTGGCGGAAGAAACAAAACCGCTGCCGTCATTAGAGCGAGAGTTCCCCTGAGGATTGTTGTACAAACGGTAGCGATCCCGGACAGTAGCGTTCTGATCAAAAACGTTATCCCGGTAGTACCTGTAGTCGTCGTTAGCGGGATCCGCTGCGATCTTATCCGCCGCGAGCGGGTTTTGATTCGCAATGGAGGTCAGATAATCGCCATATTGCCGGCGTTCATCATCATTGGCTAAGCCATCATAGCCCACATCCTGGAGCAGACGAGTTTCTTCATCGTTGTCGAATGCCCGTGTAATTTGCTGAGCGATGGGCACCACCGACCAGTTGGTCGTGTCCACCCTCCGATCCGGGTTGGCCGGCCCGGGCAGGCCGTTTTCGAAGAACATCCGGGAGTCGCGCAAAATATCTTCAGAAATATTTCCCAGGTTGATGTACAAAGAACCTTCGAGATCTTCAAAATTCTCAGCAGGACGCAGTGGGTCTTCGGGATCGAGGAAGGGGCTGAGCATCCAGAATTCTAAAAACTCGATATTAGCCGATTGAAAATCGTTGTTGGTTAAGGCACGCATGATGCCGCCCCAGCGAGTCGCCGGATCATTCAGGATCATCGAGTCTCCGACAAAAGACGTGCCGCGGGAATAGCCGGGATAACCTTCAGGGATGTCAAAGTTATAAGGGCCCCGTTCCTGCGGATAAAAGGACAAGTCGAACGTCCGGAATCGCGGCTGATCCGGCGTCAGGATAAAATTCGGAAAAACCTCTTCCTGCGGCACCTCACTGGTATAAGGGTTGGGATCATTAGCCGGCCGGATACTCGGATCGATCCGGTACCAGTTGATCCTGGCCCGGTTGGCGCCGTAGCGCCTGTCATTCACGAGCTGTGCTTCCGGGAAGAGCGGGTTGTTATTGTTGTTGTCGTTTTGCGGAGTACTGGCGATAAACCAATTGGCTGCCGGCTGCGTGATGTCAAAGCCATTAATACTGCCCTCAAAATCATCCAGGTACACTACTCCGCCCTTGTCCTTTCTGTTTTGATTGATCGCACGGGAGTGTCCTGGCTTTAGAAAAGCTGCTTCCCCGGTAAATGAAATACTGGAAGGGGCCTTAGTATTAATACCGGGGATCAGATTAACGACCTTGGTCAAAAAGGGCGCCTCCCGGTTGAGGTTCATATCAAAACCATAGGTCTTATTATTAATGGGGTCTTCTCCAATGTTCACCTTTTGGGTAAAAGGCCGTTCGAACAACTGCAGGAAAGTACCGCCTATATTAAAATCCTTGTCTATTTCGTAATCCGCCCGCAGGCCGACCATGGTTTTGGTTTGGAATCCAAATAGGGTATTGTCTTCGAAAGAGACATTGATCGGCACGCCGGAGTTCAGGATGGCATCATTGATGATCCTGACCCGGCCGGTATTGTAATCGACCTCATAGTCGCGGCCTTCCACCAGTATCTGCCCTCCTGCCGACACCCGGACGGAGCCGGGTGGTATGTTGAAGGCGCCCAGCGATATTTCCGAGGTCACATCCGATTTAAAACTACCGCGAATGGTATACCGGTTTTTTTCCGGATATTCCCTGGCCAGGAAAAGGGTAAGATCGTATAATTCCTGATAGACGTATTGTTCTTCCAGTTCGGGCTCTACGATCTGTTCGGCCAGCGCAGAGCCAAAAGGCTCGAGGACGGGAAACATGATCCGCCCGTTCCTGGGGTTGATCGTGATCCCCGGGACGTAGTCGAACACCCCGTCCGGTTGCGGGTCCCCCTGGACGTTCAGGTTATCCAGGTTAAATACCCGCAGGAGCGGCTTACCCTGGATGCCTTCGCCTTCGGGCAGGAATCGCTTTTCGCCTTTACCCGGATCTTCGTAAAAGATATCCAGTTTGAAGTCCTGGCGATTAACGTTAAAGGCTCCGATGGAATATACGTTTTTCATCATCAGGTCCCAGGTGGACACGTCGATCCGCTGAGTGGTGCTTTTCAGCATTTTGACGAACAAGACGTTCAGAGAGGAATCGGCGCTGGTATTTTCCTGGTTGAAGGACAGCTCCCCCACCTTGTAGGTTTGGCCGTTGTAGGAATAAGTAAATGCTACTCCGACCACCTGATCAGGCTGGACATTCACATTTAAAGAAATGAACCCAAGCTCAGGGTGGAAGGTATATTCCTGCGGGCTCAGCTTACGGGCGCTGACCTTTTCGAAGTCGCTGGCTTGCTGAAGGCCGAATTCAGGGCCCTGCAAAACGGAAACGGCCCGGTCGATTTCGCGGACATCGCCGTTGGTCAGCAATCTCTGGTAAAGGTCGTTGGAAGTATTATCGGGCAGTCCTCTTCCGCTGATATCCGGGTTTACCGGCGTTGCGGGAACAGTGATTTTATCCGGGCTGACCAGTTTTCCGGGAATAGGCTCGGCCAGGTCGGCAAAAGCAACGATGTCGCGAACGTTATCCACTTCATTCCGGTCATTAGTGATCCACACTTCAATGTTCTCTACGCGGAAAAGGGAGCGCACCTGAGGGAGGTTATTTAGGTTACTTTCGAAATTATCTCTGTTATAGTGCGTTAAGAAAAAATGGCGGTTTTCGTCATATTCATCGGCCTTCACTTCAAATTCGGTCAGCTGGCTACCTCCTTCGATTCTCAGGTTCTCCTGCTGCGAATTCTGCTGGGATGCGATGGCGGTCAATCGAAGGTGGCCGAACTGTAATTCTGTTTTGACCCCGAACAAACTCTGGGCGCCCTGGATCAGATTACCTCGCAAAGGAAGGCTGACGTTACCGGCTTCAATTTTTTTCAGGATGGCGTCATCGTCAAAAAGGTCGCTGTTGTAATCCAGCTTGATCTGGTTGTCAAAATCGAAGGTGGCGTTGGTATTGTAGTTGGTGGTCAGGTTCAGTTTTTCACCGATCTTACCATTGACGCTCATCTGGATATTCATATCAAAATCGAAGCCCCCCTGGCGACGCTGGCGTTCGGTGAGGATAGGATTCTCTACCCGGGAGAAGTCGACGCCGAAGGTAAGGTCGATCTGTCCCTGCGGCTGGATATCGACGGTGCTGCCTCCGAATAATCGGTCCAGCAGGCTGCGGTCGACGTCGATTTTGGCCAGTGGGTCGGTGCCGGCCTGTCCCTCGCCTTCCACGCCGATCCCCGCCAGTTTTCGGAAGTAATTGCGTTCTTCTTCCTGCTGGCGGTACTCCAGATATTCCTCGAAGGTCATATAGGTGGGCGGGCGGAAGAAGTCCTCACCGATCTTTTCGGTAAGGATGTATTGTCCGGTTTCCGGATCAAACTCCACGGATTTTTCGATGGCGTCCGGATCTTTCAGGTCGAAAGGATTGCGGTTTTTCTGGTTGAGAAAATCCCCTTGACGATCCTGAATAGGCGGCACGGTATCCCTGACGAGCTGTTCGCTGGAGGAATTGATCACATATTTGACGGCATAAGGATCATTCAGTCGGCTGTTTCCTAAGGCTGTGAGTAAAGCAAAAAAGCTAAGTACGAGCGTTAGTGGTAAAAGTATTTGTTTCATAGTTTAAATCACGGGATTCAACAATAACTTGCTGTTCGTCTGAAATTGGTGCTGAAAATCAATAATTTACACAACGCGAACCGAAATCACATCCGGAGCGTTATAATGTAAATGCACAAATCGGTACCTTTGGCAAAAGCCCAGATCTTGTTTCGATTGATTTCTGGGATGGCAGAGGTAATTCTCCCATAGCGAGGCACTAGGAAAGTTCTTTCAAAGTAACCTTGATCAGTTCTTCGACTCCATTGAAGGATGCCTCCGAACGCAAGACCTTATTCAGGGTTTTCTGTACCTGTG
Source organism: uncultured Saprospiraceae bacterium (assembly GCA_964548175.1). Lineage (GTDB taxonomy): Bacteria > Bacteroidota > Bacteroidia > Chitinophagales > Saprospiraceae > JANQPA01. Next base: position 14,185 of record CAZJQS010000015.1, on the reverse strand, counting down.
TCTTATTAAATCCTAATGCAACTAAAGCAGATAACGCTTCCTCTCGCATTGTATTGTCTACAGGAGCTACTGTTAACGCCTCTCCACCCGAGTCTTTTAATAATTTGTCTTTTAAGTCCAGAATTAGTCGTTTGGCTGTCTTCGGCCCCACCCCTTTTACCTGCTTGAATGCGGCCACATTTTCGCCTATGATGGCGTTGCGAATCTCTTCCGGATTGAGGGAGGACAGCATGAGCTGGGCTGTGGCCGGGCCGATACCGGATACGGAGATCAGATGGACGAACAAAGAGCGTTCGGCTGCTTCGGCAAATCCATACAGAGAGTGGCTGTCTTCTTTGATATGCTGGTAGGTAAGAATTTTTATTTTTTCCAGTTTTTCCACCTGGGCGTAGGTGTGCAAACTGATGTTCACCATGTACCCGATTCCTCCGGCTTCCACTACCAGGGCATTAGGGCTTTTAAAGGTGATGTCTCCTTTGATGTAAGCGATCATTTGACGTAGTTTTCGAAATGGGCTACAAAGCTAGTGAAAAGTTTTATGTTAGTTGATGCTTGATGGTTGATAGTTAATAGAACCATCGACATCAACTAACATCCAACATCCAAACAAACTTCCGTATATTTGCCCCAAAATTCGGACTATGAAGATATTACTGCTGGGCAGCGGCGGCCGGGAACATACCTTTGCCTGGAAAATCAGCCGGAGTGAACACTGCGATCAATTGTACATTGCTCCCGGAAATGCCGGGACTGCGGAATCTGGCATTAATGTGGCTGTGTCGCCGACCGACTTTCAGGCGGTCAGGCAGCTGGTGCTCGAAAAAGAGATCGACCTGGTAATCGTAGGGCCGGAAGCGCCATTGGTGGAAGGCATTGTCGATTTTTTCAGAAAAGATGATCGGCTAAAGACCATTGCTATTATAGGGCCTAACAAAGAGGCTGCTCAACTGGAGGGAAGCAAAGCCTTCGCCAAGCAGTTTATGAAGGAAATGCTTATCCCCACCGCTGCTTATCGCGAATTTACAGCCGACACCAAGGAAGAAGGCCTGGCCTATATCGAACAGCATATGACCCCCGTCGTCCTTAAAGCAGATGGTTTGGCCGCAGGCAAAGGGGTGCTTATTTGCCAGACAACAGAGGAAGCGAAAAAGGAATTCCTGTCCATGCTGGAAGGAAAGTTCGGGCCGGCCGGTCAGAAGGTAGTTGTAGAACAATTTTTGAAGGGCATTGAATTTTCGGTTTTTGTGCTGACGGACGGAGAAAGCTACATTTTGTTGCCGGAAGCTAAAGATTACAAGCGAATCGGAGAAGGAGACACCGGCCTGAACACCGGCGGAATGGGCTCCGTCTCTCCCGTTCCTTTTGCAGATAAAGTTCTGATGCAGAGAGTAGAAAGGGAAATCATAATTCCAACTATTGAAGGGCTGCGGAAGCGGAACATCATCTACCGGGGTTTTATCTTTTTCGGCTTGATCGTGGTCGAAGGCGACCCCTTTGTGATAGAATACAATTGTAGAATGGGAGATCCTGAAACGCAAGTCGTTTTTCCCCGTTTAAAGAATGACCTGGTGGAAATATTTCAGGCTATGGAAAGCGGGCAATTATCTGCCGTAGATGTCCAGGTCGATCAGCGGGCGGCGGCAGCCGTTATCCTGGTCTCCGGAGGATATCCCGGAGCTTACGAGAAAGGGAAGGTAATCCGCGGACTAGAGGAAGCAAGCGACAGTTTGATCTTTCATGCCGGCACCAAAGCCGATGGGGATCATATCCTGACCAATGGCGGCCGGGTGCTGGCGGTGACCTCTTTGGGCGAAAATTTTAAGGAAGCTCTGCAGCAATCTTTTAACCATGCCGAAAAAATCACCTTCGAAGGGAAATATTACCGCCGTGATATCGGTTTTGATCTTTAAATAATATAATACCAATGAACAAGAATAGTCTGACTGTACTGATCCTGTTGTTTTGCGGAATGGTGAACCTAACCGCACAGAAAGACGACCCGGTGCTGTTCACTGTAGAAGACAATCCAGTGCACGTTTCGGAGTTTGAGTACATTTACACCAAAACTAATGGTAAGGAAGCCGATTTTTCCAAAAAATCGCTGGAGGAATATCTGGACCTGTACGTTCGCTTTAAGTTAAAGGTACAAAGGGCAAAAGACCTTCAACTGGATACCATCCCCTCTCTGAAGAAGGAGCTGGAAGGATACCGCCGTCAGCTCGCCGATTCTTACCTAATCGATAAAGAAGTTACGGAGAAACTGACCCAGGAGGTCTATGACAGGGCTCAGCAAGATGTAGAGATCAGTCATATCCTTCTTTCGCTGCCTGCGGAGGCTTCCCCTGAAGATACGCTGAAGACCTACAACGCCGCCATGGGTATTCGAAAAATGATTCAGGGAGGAGAAGACTTTGCCAAGATCGCCAGGGACAAGTCCGATGATAAATCGGCGGCTAAGAACGGGGGCTATATCGGGTTTGTGAATGTTCTATTCCCGAATGGTTTTTACAATCTGGAAACGGCGGCTTACACGCTGCCGGTCGGCGAATTGTCTATGCCTGTCAGGACCAGCTCCGGCTATCACCTTTTAAAAGTACACAGTCGTCGCCCGGCGAGAGGTGAGATCGAGGCGGCGCACATTCTTTTGCGCAATGAAAACCACCCGGGAGAGGAAGGCAAGCAACTGATCGACAGTCTTTATCAGGCGCTGCAGAACGGTGCTTCTTTTGAAGCACTGGCTAAGGAATATTCGGAAGACAGCCGTACGGCTTCAAAAGGCGGCTACATCGGCCTTTTTGGTATTAATCGTTTTCAGACCTCTTTTGAGGACGCAGCTTTTGCCATTCCTGAAGACGATGGTTTCAGTGAGCCGGTACAAACGACCATAGGCTGGCATGTAATAAAGCGGATCAGCCGTCGCGCCATACAACCTTATGCAATAGAAAAGAGTCGTTTACAGACACAGGTCAAGAGAGATGACCGGCACGAGCAGGCGCGGCTGGCCATGATCGAAAGGATCAAAAAAGAGGCCGGCCTGAAAGAGTATGAAGAAGTGCTGCAGGCTTTTGCCGACACGCTTTCAGAAGAATTCTTGACGTTCAAATGGAAAGCGCCGGTCAATAAGTCTGCAACGGTACTATTTCAACTGGGCGAGGACTTTAAGGTAACGTTGGGTGACTTTACCGATTACCTTGGGCAGGCCTCCCGGCAGCGCATCCGTATGGGCAGAGGCACGGATATAAAAACCGCAGTGGATCAGCTCTATGGCGATTTTCTGGACAGCAGCTGCATGAAATATGAAGAGATGCAACTGGAAAAGAAATACCCCGAATTTAAATTGCTGATGCGGGAATATGAAGAAGGCATCCTGCTCTTTGAAGCCACTAAAATAGAGGTATGGGATAAAGCTTCACAGGATACGGCCGGCCTGGAGGTTTTCCACGAGAAAGTCAAGGATAATTTCCGCTGGGACGAAAGAGCAGTGGCCACTACCTACAACCTGGTCCCGGAAGCAGCCGAAAGGATAGACGAAGTTATGAACTACGCAAAAAACCATAATCCGGAGGAAGTACTGGCTTTTTATAATGTAGACGGCAAGACCATTCTCACAGCGGAGAATCGAACGGTGGAAAAAAAGAAAAACGAGCTGTTCTTCCAGATGCCCTGGAAAGCCGGCGAAGTATCGGAAGCCAAGGAAGCCTCCCGTTCGAAGTCCCTCTATTTCACTAAGATCGAAGAAATCCTGCCCGCCCGCGCCAAAACGCTCGACGAAGCGCGGGGATACATCATCGCCGAGTACCAGGATTACCTCGAATCGCGTTGGATCGAAGGACTACGGAAACAATACGACGTGGACATCAAGGAAAGGGTTTTCAACAGTTTGATCAAAGAAAAGAAGTAGATCATGAAGCGAATAGCATTGTTCTTGATCATTGGAACCGCTTTTACAGCAGCGTTTCCTTCCTGCACCCCGCCACAGGTGGAGCAAGAGGACCGGCTTCTGGCTACAGTCTTCAACAAAAGCCTGTACCTGTCAGAACTGGACGGCATGTTCCCGGAAGGGACGACGCCGCAAGACAGCAACCTGATCATACAGGCCTACACCAATCGCTGGGTGCGGGAAGCGATCCTGCTCCATGAAGCGGAACGCAACATCCCCAACGACCTGAATATCGACAAGCTGGTGAGGGACTACAGAGCCTCCCTGCTCCGTCACAATTACGAACAAATACTGGTCCAGAAATTACTGGATTCCAATATTGCGCAGGAAGAACTGATCAATTTTTACGAACAAAATAAAGAGCAATATCAACTCGAAACGCCTATTGCTCGTTGTTATTTTATTAAGTTTCCACTGCCGGTGGAAAATGAGAACGAACTGCGCTCCTGGTGGCAAAATCCCGATCAGGATAATAATTTCGAAAAACTGGTCGAATACGCCAGCGCTAACGCCCAGGCACATCATCTGGTCGACAGTACCTGGCAGCGCGTGGAGGACATCATCATAGAACTGCCAAGCGGCATTCTTAACGTGGACAACATTTCATCGAAAAGGGATTTCATTCTGAGAGATGATAAATTTCTTTACTTTTTTAAGTTATTTGAGTTGAAGAATAAAAAGGAAATCGCGCCCCTGGGATTTATTCAGGATCAGGCGCGAAAGGTAATCCTCCATCACAGAAAGATCAAACTGCTGGAGGAACGCAAGAATGACATGCTGGATATGGCGATGGACCGAAAAAATGTAGAGATATTTTATTAGCGTAGAAAACGAAGATCATGAAAAATTTTAGCATTACTCTATTCCTTTCTTTTTTACTCACGGCGGGATTTAGCCAAACGAAGATCATAGACAAAGTGGTGGCTACGGTAGGCGGCGAGCTGGTGCTGTTGTCAGAAATTGAGGAACAGATATCCCTGATGGAGGCCCGAAGCGGCATATTGCCTGAAGACGCCCGCTGCTCTGTCATGGATCAACTGCTGGCCAACAAATTGCTGGTCAATCAGGCTAAGCTGGATAGTATTGAGGTATCAGATGAAGAGGTTGAAGTACAGCTCAATGCCCGGGTCGACCGTATCCTTGAATTCATGAACGGAGACCTTAATCAGTTTGAGGCTTACTACGGGCAGTCGGTATCCGAAGTTAAGGATCAATTCCGGGAAGACCTGAAGAACCAGCTTTTATCCGAACGGATGCGTTCGCAGATCATGGCTAATATTACGGTAACGCCTTCGGAAGTCAAAAGCTTTTTTAGCCAGATCCCTAGTGATAGCCTTCCCTACTTCAGCTCTGAGGTGGAGATCGGAGAGATCGTTTATAAACCAGTGATCAACGAGGAGGAGAAACAGAAGGCCATTGATACGCTGGAAAGCGTTCGCCAACGCATTGTGTCCGGGCAGGCGACTTTCGCCGATATGGCCATGGAATATTCTCAGGACGGCTCTGCCCGACTGGGAGGTGATCTGGGCTGGGCCAAACGCGGCAAGTACGTGCAGGAATTCGAAGCAGCCGCCTACAAACTGGATAAGGAGGAAATCTCGCCGGTCATTGAAACGGAATTTGGCTTCCACATCATTCAGATGCAGGAAAGAAGGGGTAATTCCATTCGCGTAAGCCATATCCTGATCCGCCCGGAAATCACAGATAAAGACCTGGAATTGGCCCAGGAGTACCTGGACTCCATTCGCGGACTGCTCGTTACCGATTCTATGTCTTTTTCCAGAGCCGTTAAACGTTTTTCCAATGAAAACTTCCAAAGCTATAATAATGACGGACGTATGGTCAACCCCGTCACAGGCAACACCTTCTTCGAGATAGGCGACCTGGAACCTGATGTTTATTTTGCTATTGACACCATGAAGGTGGGTAACATTTCTACTCCTTTTGAATTCAGAGGCCCCGACGGAGACACCTATTACAAGGTCGTCCAATTGCAATCCCGCACGGAACCTCACCGGGCAGACCTTTCCCTGGATTACGCCAAGATTCAAAAAGCCTCCATTGAAGCGAAAAGAAGTGAATACATAGACGAATGGATACAGGAAAAGGTTGACGCCACTTACATTGACGTCGATCAAATGTTCAGCGGCTGTCCTATTTTGCGAAAATGGACAGTCAGAAAAGACATAAGGCCATAAATTAATCTGTGGGATTTCGGGATGTCCCACTATATACGCTTTTAATTTCCTTTGCCACTACCGCATTGCTAAAGTGCTTTTTAACATAATCGGAAAGAACGGTTGCCCGGTATGCTTCATAATTTTCAAACAGTTGCATCATCCCGGCAGCCAATTTTTCCGGGTTATGTTCTTCAACCAGAATGCCCTGCTCCGGCCCTACAATGTCTCTCGGTCCCTGGCCATCAGTGGCGACGACCGGCAGTCCGCAGGCCAGTGCTTCCGCCAGCACAATGCCGAACGTTTCTACTCGAGAGCTTAAAACCAACGCATGCGCCTTGCGCAGGGCGTCAGGCACTGCAGCTGCAGACAAATAGCCGTGGAAGGTAACGCTTTTTTCCAGTCCCAGCTCCGCACATAGTTTTTCCAGCCGCTTCTGCTCAGGGCCATACCCGAAAAGGTTAAGCTGAAACACGCCCTCCTTTTTTTCCGAAACCAACCGAAAAGCCCGCAGCAGCAGGTCAAGTTGTTTGATCGGCTTGAGGTCACCCACTGCTACCCAGTGAAAGGGAGGAAAAGGAGGTCTTTTTTCTGAAGGGTAAAACAGTTCCAGGTCGATATTATTTGGCACGGTGATGATCGGGCTGGAAAGCGGAAAAGCCTCCCGGATGCTATTTTCTAGAGCGCTGGATACGCACATGACCTGTGCTGCCCGCTCGAAAGCCGGTGTGAGCAATTTTTTCCGCCAGGGCTCCAGCTTGTTGTTTAGAAAAAGACTTTCATGAAGGGTGATCACATAGGGTATTCCCGTTTTTTGATGAAGATAAAAAGCCACCAAGGCCCCCAGGTGCGTATGGGCGTGCAGGAGTTGGGGCAGTCTTTCTTTTTTGGACCTTCGGTAAAGAATTTGAGCAGTGTACTGCGCCCAAAGGCGGGTAGTCAGGGCATTTCTTTTCGGGAAAAAAGGCCCTTCGAGGCGCATGAGCGGAATTCCTTTTTCAGTGGTCTGGATGGGGCGGTGCCAGCAGTAGAGCGGTTGGCGTATTTCGTAGGGCGACAAGTGAAGGCAGGCTACTTTGATGTCCATTCCTTCCCTGGCCAGGGCCATGGCCTGTGCTTCCACAAAGCTTCCTTCCAGCGGAAAGCGTACATTGGGGTACCAGGGAGTGATTATCAAGACTTGCATCAAAATAAATTTAGCCATAAAAATAAAAATCATCCTTAACTTTAAACAACTCCTATATGCCATTTTCCATTTATGCAGCTAAAAGAACCCAATACGACTCTTTGGACCCTTTTCCTTCAGCTTAGCCGCGCGGGCCTTGGCGCTCAGCTCATCGGGTTGGCGGTTTATCCCATCATCAGCCGCTTGTTCGAGCCGTCCGATTTTGGGGTGAGGGCGACTTTTTCGGCTTTGCTCATGTTGCTACTGCCTTTTGCAACGCTCAACCTGGAATTTGCTGTGCCGCTGGCGCAAAGCAGGAAAGAAGCTGCTGCACTTTTCAATACTTCTCTTTGGATAACGCTGATGCTTTCGGGGGCGGCGCTTTTGATGACGGGCCTGGTATGGCTAACCCCTTTGGCCGGTCATCCGGTGGGGCCTTTCCTATGGCTCCTGGCGCCGGGGTTATTGTTGTCCGGCGGTAGGAAAGCGTTTCTGGGTTGGGCTACCCGTTTGGCTCACCGCCGCTCGCTGACTTTGTCCAGATACTGGATGGCCGGGATCAAAGCTGGTATGGAGCTGACGGGCGGATGGATGAAAGCCAGCTTGTGGCTTTTAGTGAGTGCCCAATTGTGGGGAGTGTCGGCGGTGCTGTTTTTTTTATTTCGGCAGATGAAAGAAGAAATGGTTGCGCTTTTTGCTTCTTTTCGGTCGGTAAACTGGAGGCGGACGCTAGTTCAGTTTAAGGGTTATCCTTTGTATACTTTGCCTTCTACTTTTGCCGATTTGTTGAATACCCATTTTCCTTTGTTGTTTTTCGGAGCTGTATTGTCGATGGAATTTACCGGTCAGTTTTCCATAGGGGTGTTATTGGTTTACCTGGTGCAGTCTTCCCTGGGGGATGCTTTTGCACAGGCTTATTTGGTGGCTTTGGGAAAAAGGAAGGAGGTGGATAAAGAGGGGTTTGTTCTTTTTTTTCTTCGCAGCCTGGCTTTGATCAGCCTGGTAGGTTTGAGTATCGGGTTGGGCATGGCGCTTTTGGGCGGACCGGTTTTGCTGTGGGTGCTGGGGTCTGAATGGGCAGCGGCGGCGGCGCTGGTTCCGGCTTTGAGCTGGCTGGCGCCGGCGTATTTTTGGAATGCGTTGTGTTTCCATACTTTGAATAGGATTAACCGACAGCAGATTATTTTGTGGGTGCATTTGATGAGGGCCATTTTCTTATTCGCATTTTTCGTTTGGTTATACCATATGGAGTATTCTGCTGAGTGGCTGGTTATCGCTTATGTGGGTAATACGGTTTTGTTTAGTTTGGTTTATCTTGGGTGGACGTATGGAGGGATGCGGCTGGGTGCCTGGGGGTAGCGCCCTGGGGCTGGCGCTTGGTAGCCTGGAGCTGGCGCTTGGTAGCCTGGGGCTGGCGCCCCAGGTGATGGTGTGCCGCTGCGTTGCAGCTTTTGGTTGGGGCTGGTGGTTGGTGGCTGGGGCTGGCGCCCCAGGTGATTGTGTGTCGCTGCGTTGCAGCTTTTGGTTGGGGCTGGTGGTTGGTGGCTGGGGCTGGCGCCCCAGGTGATTGTGTGCCGCTGCGTTGCAGCTTTTGGTTGGGGCTGGCGCCCCAGGTGATGGTGTGTTGCTGCGTTGCAGCTTTTGGGGTTGGACTTGCGTCCCAGGTTAGGGGGGCGGCTGGGGTTGTTATTTAATTTTAATGGGGTAGAAAATGCATATGGTTAAACTGTTATTTCGGGCTTGGGTTTTTTCGCTGGGGTTCATCTATCTTTTTGACTGGCCGGTGGTGGGGACGAAGGTGCAGTTGGCCGAACTGTTCTTTTTGCTGCTGGCAGGGGTGGTGTTGGTGGAATATGGAAAAGAAAGCTGGGCGCCTTTGCAAAAGGCGTTCTTTTCTGATTTTGGGAAAACAGTGGTTGGTTTTTTATTGGTTGCTTTTCTGGCGGTGCTGGTGCATCCGACCCGGACTGCTGTTTTAGAGCATATTGGCTTGTGGTATTTAGTTGGGAGTAGTTTGTTGGTGGGGATGTTGTTTTTTACAACGGAAGACTTTATCCCTTTTTGTCAAAGAAGTTTTATCCAACTAGGACTGTTGCTGTCGCTTTCAAATATTGTTATTGCAATACTTTATCTCAGGTATCCTTCTATTGTAGAGGGGCAGGTGGAACTAAAGCTTATTGCTCCGCTGGGATATTTTCCAAGGGTTCAGGGGTGGATGCCAAGTACAAATTTGTTAGCAGATTTGTTGACCTTGTGTTGGTTTTTAGCTTTGGCGGAGGAAATACCCACTAAGCGTTTCAGATATTCGGGTTTAATTTTAGTGGGATTGATATTGACGTTTTCGAAATCTCTTGTCGTAATTCTTCCTTTTGGGGTATTGCTATCGCTTATTTATTTAAGAGTAAGACATAGATTCCTGCTTTGGGGCGCCAGAGGAATAGTCATTACCGCTTCTTTTATTTTTGTGTTTTTATCTCACTTCCTGGTTCAGCCTAAGATTTCGGAGACTTTAAGGGATACCTTATCCAGGCAAAGTTATCTTACGGGAAAGGTGCTTCTGGAGAATGAACATCTTCAAATTTTTGAAACGACCTTATTTCGCCTGAAACAGATGAACGTAAAAGCTTATTTAACTCATCCTGTAGTGGGCGTGGGGCCTGGAAATTTTAATCTTTATTTGAAAAAAGAGCAAGCTGCCGGCCATTATCCGGCTGATGTTCCAGTTTACGATCCACATTCTACATTGGGCGGAACCTTAGCCGAGATGGGAAGCCTGGGCTTTTTAGCACTTTTGGCTTTGATGTGGATGATCTTTGTGAAAGTAAAGAAGCGACTGAGCGTTCATCCGCATTTGATTGTCTACAAAGCACTGGCCTTCTATTTTTTGTTCATTACTATTCAAACATTTACCACAGATGTCCTTAACTTCCGGCATCTGTGGATTTGTATCGGCATGATCGGATGGCCTACCGGGGGACAGCGCAAGCCCACAGAAAACAACGGGAAGTAGCCGCCCCGTGGTAACATACAACCCCCAAAACACATGAACAAAAACAAAAACCACTATCACGAATGGGCCGCCGCCTATACCAAGCTGCCCCTCTTCTTCTACCCCTGGTGGCTGGACGCCGTTTGCGGTCCGGAAAACTGGGATGTCGCCCTGGTGCAAGACGCTAACGGCGCCATAGAAGGCATTATGCCTTATCACCACTACCGGCGATGGGGAGTAAGATGGATCGGCATGCCCACACTGACCCCTTATATGGGTCCATTGCTCCTTTATCCCAAAAAAATAAGCACCACTCAACGATATGCTTTCGAAAAACGAGTCATGCAGTCGCTCATCGAACAACTGCCCTCCTTTTTTTACTTCCAACAAAACTGGACAGCCCGCATAGACAACTGGCTGCCCTTCTATTGGAAAGGCTTTAGGCAAACGACTTATTACACCTATCTTTTTCCCGACCTGAGCCGGCCCGAACAGCTGTTTTCACACTTTAAAAGCGCCACGCGCAATCATATTCGCGTGGCCGGCAGGCAATACCGGATCGTTAAAGAAGGTAGTCTGGCTGACTTTTTTATCCTCAATCAACAAACGTTCCAGTCGCAGAATAAGACCGTTCCTTACAGCTTCAACTTTTTGAAAAAAATAGACGAGCAGCTTCAGCCCCGTTCCTGGCGGCAGCTTTACCTGGCTGTTTCTGAAGAAGGCCGATACGAGGCCGGCATCTATATCGTTCGCGATCGGCATGCGGCCTACCTGCTGGCCAGTGGCCGGATGCCCGGCAGCCATTCCGGGGCAGTTCCCCTGCTCATCTGGCAAGCCTTGCAGGACTTTTCGGGAGAGGTGCGTCAGTTTGATTTCGAAGGCAGCATACTTCCGGGGGTGGAAACTTTCTTCCGTTCTTTCGGCGCTCAGTTGGTCCCTTATTATCAGATCAGCAAAGGACGGTATCGTTGGGTGGAAGGGCTGAAAGTTGTATGGCAAAAACGCATAACCGACCGCTCATGAAATTGTCTCGACAAACTATCATTTCCTGGCTCATCCTGCTGATCGGCATGCTGGTCATTATCCTGGTGGAGCCCAAAGGGAATTTTCCGCTTAATGACGACTGGCGCTATGCTTTTATGGTGCGTGCGCTCTGGGTCAGCGGCAGCCCTGTCCTGAATTCTGAGATCGCTCCCACGATGATCTTGCAGGCCTATTGGGGCTATTTGTTTGTAGCTGTAGCCGGCTATTTTTCCTTTTCCCTCCTCAGGGTTTCTACATTGGTGCTGGCGGTGGCCGGCCTTTGGTTTTTTCATATGCTCTTGCGCCGCGAATCACCCCAGCAACCGGCCTGGAAGGGGATGGCTTTGCTGGCGTTCAATCCGGTTTATTTTGTGCTGGCCTTCTCTTTCATGACGGACGTGCCTTTTTTAACGTTCTGCCTGATCAGCATCTGGGGATATATGCGTTTTTTACAAACTAACAACCAAACTTTCCGCTTGCTGGGTGCTCTGGCGGCCTTGCTGGCAGTGTGGATACGACAGCCGGGTCTGTTCCTGATCCTGGCTTTTGAACTGAGCTGGTGGTGGACCAACAGGCAGTCGAATCGACAGTGGTTGTCCTCCGCAGGCTTTGTTTTGCTGGCGTTGGCGAACTACTTCCTGATCGATTGGTGGGTAAAACCCGCCCTTGGTTTGGAAGCAAACTTCATCAAAGTGGAATCGGAGTATTTCCTGAAGCTCGTTCGGCAGCCGGGTGAATTTCTATTTGATGTAGGCACCCGCTTTTTGATGGCTGTTTATTATATAGGGTTTTTCCTGCTGCCGGTGGGGTGGGGGATCACTAAAACTTTTTTTAAGAGAAAGTCGAAGGTAAGGTTCCTGGCTTTAGTAGTTGTTAATGTATTGATTGCTGTTGGAGGATGGTGGTGGCTGGGGCGCGTTTTTCCGTTTGGGGGAAATATTTTTTACAACTGGGGGCTGGGGCCTTTATTGTTGTACGATACGAAAGAGCTGGGTCTTCCGCCGCCCGATCAGTTGCCGAAAGCGGTGATGTTCATTTTGGGGTTGTGGTCACAGCTGAATGGTAGTATGTTGCTGGTTTTGCTGGTTCATTTTTTATGGAAAAAATGGGCGTCGCCAGGAAATTTGTTTTTGCTGCTCTTGTTGGCCTTCTATTTTGGGGCGATGAGCGTCTTTTCTTTTTTTGATCGTCACTTGCTGCTGATTCTGGTTTTGGCCATTATTTGGCTGTATAAAATGGGTTTGGTGGGTAAAACAGCCCGTCATTGGTCGTTTTATACCCTGATGATTTTGTATACCGCATTTTCCGTAGCCGGGACTCATGACTACCTCTCGTGGAACCGGGTGGTGCACGAGGGGCGAAAGGAATACCTCAGGAAAGGCATCTCCCAGAAGGAACTGGATGCGGGGCTGGCCAAAAACGGCTTTTTCGGGGTTGATCCGGAAGTAGCGAGGTATCATTTTTCTTTTCGTAAGCTGGAGGAGATGGAGGTTGTGAAGGAATATGGCTATTTTAGTTGGGTGGGGATGAAAAGGAAAACAGTTTATTTGTTAAAGCAACCGGATGTCACCTTATAAACGTACCTTATATATTTTCTTCCTGTACCTGGTCTCTCTCGCCTTTTCCAAATGGTGGCGCTTTCCATTGACGGGTTTCAAGTTGCAGTTGTCCGAAGTGGTGTTTCTAGTAGCGGTGGTATTGGTGGTTTTGGGAAAAATACCATGGCGTTGCCGGCGTTTTGATGCGTTGGATTGGGGCGTAGCGGCTATGGTGATATTGGGAAGTATCGGCGCTTTGGGTGGTGCGTTGGTCGAAAGCATAGGCGGGGTGCTGGGCTGGTGGTATTTGTTTGCGGTTTATCTGTTGTTTAGTCGTTTGCGGATAACGCCGGCTGATCTTTCCCGGATAAGTACGAGCGGCTGGACGGCAGCTGCCGTTGTGGTCAGTCTTGGCGGGATATTGGGTTGGTTGGTGTGGCATTGGGGCCTGGCTAATTTCCTGGTGGTAGAAAAATACCTCCCTTATCTGGGCGAAAACGTGCGGGCGCGTTCCTTCGTGCGGCATCCGGATGTGATGCTGAATTTGATCGTTTATGCCTTTATTTTCCAGTTGTGTCATTTTTCTTTAAGGGGGAAAAGGAAATTAAGCTTGCAGGAATGGGGAATGGTGCTGGTCTTAACAGTGGGGGCTTTATTGTCTTATTCCAAGTTCCTGGTCTTGTTGCCGGCCTTACTATTATGGCTAGTGGTACGTTTGGACAAAATGAACTTCCGGCTGGCGCAGCTTAGTGTTTTTGTGTTGATGGGCCTATCTGTGGCGGGCTTTTTACTGGCCACGCACTTTTTCTGGGTGGGGAAAGATCGGTGGGGGCCGGCGCAGGGGAAGATGGGCGCTTTTATAACCGATGAGATCGTCTGGGAGAATGATCAGGGGGTATTGCTGTCTACGGCTTATCTGCCGCTGAAACGTTGGGCGGTGAAAGCGGGTGGGGAAAATGTGCCTTTTGGCCTTGGGATGGGGCAGTTTTCTGCTTACCTGGCAAGGCAGCAACCGAATATACCAGCTTATGACGTGCATTCGTCTTACTTTGGTTTGTGGGCGGAGTCCGGTTTGCTGGGTGGATTAGGGGGCGTTGGTTTACTGGTCGGCCTGGGCTGGGCAGTGATTCGTAGAAAAAGGGCTTTGAAAACAGAGGAGGAGCGTTTGTTTTGGATCGCTCTGACGACGATGCTGGGCTACGTGTTGATCGAGGGATTGGTGTTGGATGGGTTGCATTTTAGGCACCATTGGTTTTTGCTGGCGTTGGTGAGGTTGTTGGGGGCGGGGTCTTAGCTTTTGGGGGAGTCTGGGGCTTGCGCCTCCAGGTTATTGTATGTCGCTGCGTTGCAGCT
>CAZJQS010000014.1:51363-98258 GCA_964548175.1 uncultured Saprospiraceae bacterium | reverse complement strand
GAACCCGTGTTTCAGGAATGAAAATCCTGCGTCCTAACCCCTAGACGAACGGGCCGTGTTGTTCTACATATTACTTTTCTTCAAAAGCGTTGCAAATATAGGTGATTATTCGAAAAAGAAAAACCCAGGAAAAGAATTTTTCTTCGCTTTGGAAGGGGTTTTAGATAAAATGAAATTATTTTGACGATCTGATAACTAAAATCATTGTAGGCAACAACAATTCTCCCGAAATTGTTCCATAAATACAATTATTGTTATTTTTACACTAAGTTTTTCATTTAATCAAAAAACGGATAATACTCATGTCAAAGAAAATTGCAATTAACGGTTTTGGCCGTATCGGAAGACTAACTTTTCGCTATCTTCTCCAAAAAGAGGGCGTAGAAGTCGTGGCGATCAATGATCTCACCGACAATGCTACGCTGGCCCATCTGTTGAAATACGACTCTGCCCAAGGCCCATTTGAAGGAACTGTAGAAGCCACTGAGGACAAACTGATCATCAACGGCAAAGCAATCCATGCTTCAGCGGAAAGAAACCCTGAAGCTCTTCCATGGAAAGATATGGGTATTGACCTGGTATTGGAATGCACCGGGATTTTCCGGACTAAGGAAAAGGCGGGCATGCACCTTAAGGCAGGCGCCAAGGACGTTGTCATTTCAGCACCGGCCAAAGGCGGTGACGTTCAAACCATTGTACTCGGCGTTAATGATGACGAACTGGATCGCCGGCATAACGTTTTCTCTAATGCGTCTTGTACGACCAACTGTCTGGCGCCGGTAGCCAAGATCATGCATGACAATTTCGGCATCATCGGCGGCTCCATGACTACCACCCATGCTTACACAGCCGACCAGAATATCCAGGATGCGCCGCATAAAGATCTGCGCCGCGCCCGGGCAGCCGCTTTCAATATCGTCCCCACTGAAACAGGGGCAGCTTCCGCCACCGGTAAAGTGATCCCGGCGCTGGCAGGAAAGATCGATGCCATCGCTGTGCGCGTACCCGTTATCACCGGTTCTATGATCGAGCTGAATGTGTTGCTTGAAAAAGAAACAACTGCTGAAGAGATCAATGCCGTTTTCAAAAAAGAAGCTGAAGGCAGGCTGAAAGGCATCCTTGAGTACTCTACCGATCCATTAGTTTCCAGCGATATCGTCCGTAACACACATTCCTCTATTTTCGACTCGCTGATGACCTCCGTAAACGGAAAAATGGCTAAAGTGGTCAGCTGGTATGATAACGAAGCCGGCTATTCTGCCCGTATGGCGGACCTGGCCATGCTTATCCTGAACAAGTAAGTGCTGTAATCATTTATTCAAAACAATTTGCCGCTTTCGTTCGGTGGCAAATTGTTTTTTAACAAAGATAACCCTCACAAACCCATCTCCTATGAATTTCGATTTTAAAGGAAAAAAAGTACTCATTAGAGTGGACTTCAATGTGCCTCTTAATAGCCAATATGAGGTAACTGACGATACGCGCATCCGAGGCGCATTGCCCACCATCAAAAAAGTAATGGAAGACGGCGGAGCAACGATCCTGATGTCTCACCTGGGACGGCCAATGAAAAAACTGAAGGACGACGGCTCTATTGATGTAGAAAAGTTCACTCTGAAACATGTAGTCAGCCGCCTTTCCGGTTTACTGGGCCAGGAAGTGAAGTTCTGTGAAGAAACCGTTGGTGAAAAAGCAAGCCGAATGGTCGATGAACTGGCGCCCGGAGAAGTCTTGCTTCTTGAAAATACTCGTTTTAACCCTGGTGAAAAGAAGGCCGACGAGCAATTGGCTAAAGCATTGGCTGAATTAGGCGATATTTATCTTAACGATGCCTTCGGCTCTGCTCACCGCGCCCATGTGTCCACCACAACGGTAGCCCAGTTCTTTGAACCTGGCGCCAAAGGATTCGGTTACCTGATGGAAAAAGAGATCAGGAACGCCAATAAAGTGCTGCACCAGCCAGAACGTCCGCTGACGGCCATCATCGGGGGGGCAAAGGTGTCCGATAAAATCCTGTTATTGGAAAAACTCATCGATTTCGTTAACAACCTGATCATCGGAGGTGGAATGGCCTATACCTTCATCAGGGCCCAAGGCGGCCAAACCGGTAATTCACTGGTGGAAGAGAACCGTATCGATCTGGCCAGAAATCTACTTAAAAAAGCCGAAGAAAAAGGGGTTAACCTGTTGCTTCCTGAAGATTCCATCGCTGCCGACCAGTTTTCTAACGAAGCTAATTTCAAAACGGTCCAAAGCGATGCCATCAACGAGGGATGGATGGGGCTGGATATAGGCGAAAAAGCCCGGATCTCTTTTGCGGAAACCATACTGGCTTCCAAAACCATTCTCTGGAACGGTCCGATGGGCGTCTTTGAAATGGAAAATTTTGCCGGAGGCACCAAAGCCATCGCCGAGGCTGTAGCCGGCGCTACCGCTAAGGGCGCCTTTTCCCTCGTTGGCGGAGGCGATTCCGTTGCTGCAGTCAATCAAATGGGATTGGCGGATGAAGTGAGCTATGTTTCCACTGGCGGTGGAGCCATGCTGGAGTTTTTAGAAGGAAAAGAATTGCCGGGAATTGCCGCTATCAAATAAAAAACAGGAGACATCCCGAAGTTTCGAAGGTCAACTTAATCGTTTGATTTTCATTTTTTAATAAAAAAGAGACGATTAATGACTTAGGCCTGTCAAAATCAGGGATGACTCCTGTTTTAATTTAAAATCCTTGCACACCGTTAACGGTAGTATATTTAAAGCTCAACTTTTCATCAGGGTTGATGTATTTGAAAGCAGACTGGCACATCAGAGTAGCTTCATGAAATCCGCAGAGGATCAGTTTTAATTTACCCGGATAAGTATTGATGTCTCCTATCGCATAGATACCAGGCACATTGGTGCTGTAATCAAAGGTGTCCACTACGATCGCATTTTTATCGATGGTCAGCCCCCAGTCAGCTATTGGCCCGAGCTTGGGAGATAAGCCGAACAACGGAATAAAGTGATCCGTGGATTTAACGATCTCCCCCTGATCTTTTTGCTTAATGACCACATCCGTCAGCTTGCCGTTACCGTTCAGCCCTACGGCCTGGGCGTCTGTTAACAGCGATATTTTACCGGCGCCGGCCAGTTCCATTACTTTTTCTACAGAGTCGGGTGCGCCCCTAAACCCTTTGCGGCGGTGAATGAGCGTAACTTCACTTGCCACGTCCGCCAGGTAGATGGTCCAGTCGAGAGCGGAATCTCCACCGCCGGCAACTACCACTCTTTTATTTCTATATTTTTCCGGGTCGCGAATGATGTAATCTACTCCCTTATCTTCAAACTTATCCAGATTCTCCAAAGGTGGTTTACGGGGTTCAAAACATCCCAAACCTCCCGCAATGGCGATGACAGGCGCGTTGATCTCCGTACCTTTGCTGGTCGTCAGCTTAAAAGAATTATCCTCCAACCGCTCGATGGTTTCCGCTCGCTCTCCAAGGGTAAAGCCGGGCTTGAAAGGAGCGATCTGCTCCATTAGCCGATCCACCAATTCTCCCGCCAGAATGGAGGGGTATCCGGGAATATCGTAAATAGGCTTCTTCGGATAGATCTCGGCCAACTGCCCTCCCGGCATTGGCAAGGAATCCACCAAATGGCAACGCATCTTTAACAATCCCGCTTCAAAAACTGTAAAAAGGCCTACGGGACCAGCCCCTACAATCAAAATATCCGTTTTTATCATGGAAAGTCACCTTTGAGTGAAGTTGCAAAAATACACGTAAATATGTAAAAACCTATATTTGTTAAGAATGACAATAGTCATCTAAATTCAACATATTTACACTTGATCACCGAAAATTGTTTGAATAACGGTTATTCCCTACTTCTTTTAAATGTAAAAAAGAAAGCCGGTCCTTCAATAAGAACCGGCTTTCAAGATTTTTTATTCCTAAAAAATATATCCCTCTGCTTTCCCTGACTGCCGCAGGCAGTTACCTCCCCTAGTACCTTACCAACTTAAACCGCTTCACCAAAGTCTTACCGAACTGAACTTTCAAAAAGTAAGTACCCATCGGATAATTATCCATATTCAGTTCCAGGCCTTGAGTGTCGGGATCCAGATCATGTTGCTGCAGCAATACGCCGTTAATGGTGAATAACTCTACAGTGATCGGTTCGCCGAGGCTCTCGAAGACCTCAATCGTCAGGTCGTTGATGACCGGGTTAGGATAGACCAGCAGTAACTTAGACTCTCCGTACAGGATGATCTCTTTCATCCGGGAAGTAAAGGCAAGGTCGCCAAGGCTTTCTTCATACATCTTGATCTGATAATAATTCCGGCCTTTTTTGGCTTCTACATCCATATATTCGTAATGCCTGTAATCGTTAAAGACCGCGACGGGATCTTTCACTCTGGCAATAGTCTCGAAGCGATGCCCGTCGTCTGACCTTTCCACATCAAAAACGTACTGTGTGCCGTCGTCAGCGACCGACCATTCGATCAAGACCTCTTTGTCGTTCTCCACGGCCAGGTCGACATTGAGCTCCGATCCGCAAAATGCGGGGTTGTTATATACCTGAACAGTCCGTTTATTGGAAATAGGGCAGCCGTTTCTGTTCGCATAAACACGCACCTCAAAACGCCCGAAGTCATTGTATTTCACGGTGGCTGTTTTCCCGTTGTCATCGATCACCGTTACGGGGCCGTCGAATTCCCAGCTGATACTCGAAGCGGAAGCGGAAGTTTCCGCTGTGAAGGTGACTACCTCATCCACGCAGATCAATTCGGGAGGCACGATGTCGATCTTGTTATCCTGGTTGACTTTGATCTCAACAGGCATGGGCTCAAGATAGAACGCACAGCCCTCCCTGCGAACGCAACGGGTAAAGTAGGTCGTCTGATAGACCGGCCCCGGATCGTAATTCGGCGTATTGGAATTCGGAATGGCGATCCAATCCTGCTCGTTAAAAACAGGCGATATGGTGCTCATCATCCACAGATATTCCAACTCTCCTTCTCCCCCGGCAGGCGGCTTTATCTCGATGATCGGATCAGGATCCTGCCCCGGCCCGCAAAGCATCTGATCATAGCCGATCATCCCCGGATCGGTAACGTTGACACAAAAATCATAGAAGCCGGCATCAATGGTCAGATTTACATCCCCGACATTCACCGTGTACAAACCTGTCATCAGGGTCGACGGGTCTATATCGCTATCCCGGCTGTCATCCCCGGCATTCGCAATAGTAGGCGTCAAACCAGCCGGCTGGCCAAAGGTCAATTTGTAGACCCCCGGAGGAACAGTGAACAAATACTTACCATTTGGATCGGTAAACATGGTATCCCGGAAAAGGCCGTCCAAAGAATCGGACAACTCCCCTACTTGCTGAGCAATGACCTGCACACCGCCGATGCCTACTTCATTAATGTCCTGCAATCCGTTCCGGTTTTGATCCAGCCATACCGTATCCCCGATCATGGCCAGACACTCACTGTGAACGGTAATCTGTTTGACAATGCGCGCAAAACATTCATCCGGGTTAAAAGGAAGCAACTCTGCAATAAACTCATATTCGCCTGCTTCCAGAACCGATGGATCGATCTCCGTAATTTCTTCTCCATTCAGGTAGTATTTTACCTCGCCGGGAACGGACGGATTACTGGACAATTCCAGTGGATCAGCGATGATGCAGATGCTGTCGCCGGGCACCTCTTCCATATTCAATCTTGGATAGAAACAAACATTTGAGGTAAAGATGGTGTCTATGCCGATATCCCCGGTCGTGAGGGCTAAGTAAACCTCTCCATCCACCAGACGGGCCGGTAATTCATACAGTCCCGGCTCCACCTCGGTCAATTCGGTGCCTATTTCTATAGGAATGGGTGCTGCAGGAGGCTCCGGGCTATCCGGCTTGTACAGGCCGGCCAGATCCACTACTATCCAGGTTTCTCCGGGATAGGAGCGCACGGTTATTCTTTCCGAGAACTGGCCGTTGCCGTCTTGTGTAGAGTTGTTCAGGCATTCACAAGGATCAGCTCCGATGGCCGCCCTGCGGTATATCCCTGCATCCAGGGTATTGTTGATCTCTCCGGCTTGCAAACTGACCAATGGGGTCATTTGCATATTGTCAAAATTCACATCGCTGTCAATGGAATCATTGGAACCTTCATCAATAATGGTGTAATTATAATTCACGCTATCGATGCTGAACATCACCGAATAAGTAAGCGGCAGCAGATCCAGAAATCCATAAAACCCATTTTCATCGGTGGTGTCTCTGGCAATGACGTTGCCTTGCTCATCTTTTAACTTTACCGGAACCCCCGGCACACCAGGCTCATCCTCATCCTGTATCCCGTTGCGGTTAATGTCTTCCCAAACGTAATTACCCAGTCCGCTTAAAATGACCAGGTTGATCTCGCAGCTTGTCGTACAGCCATTCGCGTCCGTAACGGTTACGGAGTAATCTCCGCCGCTCAGGCCGGAAGCCTCCTGGGTCGTCATGCCGTTGTTCCACAGATATTCAAAAGGCTCCGCTCCACCGATCACATCGACCCTTGCAACGCCATCTGCCGCGCCGGGTGTAGTCTCGTTTTGTAAAATGGTAATGCTACATTCCAGACCAGGATAGGCTTCTACGGTGGTGCTTATGGTGGCAAAACAACCGTTTGCATCCGTGACGGTTACGGTATATTCTCCCGGCGCCAGCTTCATGATGGTATCGTTGGTGGATTCATTGTTCCACAGGTAGCTGTATGGCGCTGTTCCTCCTTCTGCAATAACCACCAGCTCTCCATTGTTTATGTCTTCGCAGGCATTTCTGATATTGGTGATGGAAATAGTCAGCGTATCCGGTTCCAGGATTTCTACACTATCCACAGCCGTACAGTTATTGGCGTCCGTGACAGTTACGGTATAAACGCCGGCCTGCAGATTTGACAGTTCACTGGTGTCGGCTCCATTACTCCAATTGAAAGTAATGGGTTTAACGCCTCCAATAACGAAAGCAGAAATGGTGCCGGTGCCATCTCCGGCACAGTCCAGATCGGTTTTTTCTAAAGACAACTCGATAGCATCCGGTTGGCCGATCTCGACCTCGACCATTGCCATACAGCCGTTGGCGTCAGCGACCACTACTTTATAGAGCCCTGCCGCAAGACTATCGCGGGTGTTCATGTTTTCAATTAATTCACCTGGGCCTAAACAGGGAGTGTTGGGGTTTTTATAATAAACGCCTCCACCTTCTCCTTCAGGACAAGCTTCTCCTTCGCAATCGACACAACCATTATTGGCCAGGGCGTCGGTACATGTTCCGCAAAAATTAGGTCCTTTGATCCAAAATCCATTAATAATTTCTCCCTCAGGTGCTTGATATTCAAAAGTTTGGGTGCTCAATTGAAAGCGCACATCCGGATCGTTCATATCCAGGCCCTGGAAACCCGTAGGTCCCATATCGATGACAATATTGGAAATATCGAACTTTCCAAGGCATACCTTAAATCCGGTGCATCCATCCCAGGCGACGCCCACTTCACAGTCATCCAGCCCAATACACAGGTCTTCGACATCCGGGATCATGCCGCCGGTTTCGCCATCCTGCCATTCGAAAGTATAAGGGCCTGTTCCCCCCATTGCCATGACGGTTACTGCACCTGTTGAATCGCCAAAACAATCGACGTTTATCAACTCATTGACGACGACTTTAAAGGTATCCGGCTGGGTAATGGTTATGGTATCTGCTGCTTCACATCCTTTGGCATCGGTGACCGTGACGCTGTATTCCCCGGCTGACAAACCATCGATAGAGGGCGTCGTCTGTCCTGTATTCCATAAGTAAGTATAAGGTTCCATACCGTCTACGCCCTCTGCTGTGGCCGAACCGTTCGATTCGCCGAAGCAATCGAGGTTGACCCCTGTTAGGTTTACGCCTATATCTCCGCCTTCAATGGTGGTGTTTAATACGACCATACATTTAATAGCATCTTTAACCGTAACGCTGTATTCCCCTGGTGTCAAACCGGTGATGGTTGCAGTAGTGCCCCCATTGCTCCACATGTAGCTATAGGGCGGCACGCCCCCATCTACGATGACGGTGGCCGAACCACTTCCTTCCGGCTCGCAGGAAGTCATTGTAGATTCTATCATGGCCAGTATCTCATCTGACTCTTCTATGGTCACGCTATCAACAGCAGAGCACTCATTGGCGTCTGTAACCGTGACGGAATAAAGACCCGCCGGCAGGTTAAAAATAGCCTGAGTACTGGCGCCCGTATTCCATTCGTAGGTATAAGGAGCGGTCCCGCCAATGACACTGGCCATGGCTTGTCCGGAAGCTTCTCCCGGGCAGACCAGCTGGTTGGCGCTGATGTTCACTTCCAGCGATGGCGGAGCTTTCAAAACCGTAGATAACTCGATCACACATCCGTTAATATTGGTAACCGTCACACTGTATTCGCCTGGTCCAAGATCTGTGATCTTGGACGTTTCATCCCCGGTGTTCCACGCATAGCTTACCGTTGCCGTATCGGGAGTAACCAGCACCTCGATCATTCCGTCGGCCCCCTCGCAAACGCTGATGGGCGTCACATCGAGTTCCGCCTCAAAATCAGGCGCAGGTTCTACGACGATGGTGGCTTCCTTGACGCAGCCTACGGCATCCGTCACTGTGACGGTATATTCTCCGGGCGCCACGCCGGTTACGGTAGAAGAAACGGCGCCGTTACTCCACTCATAGGTATAAGGCGCTTCTCCGGCGGCACCCTGAGCCATCAGGATGCCGTCATTTTCACCGGGGCAGGTTTCGTCCTCTGCCTTTGCGAGAATCACCAGTGAAGAAAGCGGAAAGAGCACTACCGATTTTTCTGCGGTACAACCGTTGGCATCGGTTACCGTTACGCTGTATTCCCCGGTGCCCAGCCCATCCAGGGCAGAAGTAGTCGCTCCGGTGTTCCACTCGTAAGTGTAGGGTGCAGTTCCCCCGGATACCGAAAGCTCAATGAAACCGTTTTCATCGCCGGTGCAAACCGGGTCTCCCATCTCCATATCTATTTTGATCGGAGGCTTATCTTTAACAATACCGCTCGCAGTAGCCGAGCAGCCGGTGTTATCGGTGACCGTGACCGTGTAAGTCCCCGGAGCCAAATTTGAAATGACGGGCGTAGTGGCGCCGTTGCTCCACTCATAGGAAAAAGGAGGTGTTCCTCCCGTCACGGAAACTTTAAGCTCTCCATCTTCTTCTCCCGGACAAGAGATCATATCCATATTGACTGATACATCCAGGCCGTTCAGTTCCACGATCACGCATTCCACGCGGGCGCAGTTGTTGGCATCTATTATGGTGACACAGTATTTTCCTGGTTGAGTGACCTGAATGGTGTCGCCCAGGGTCCCATTGTCCCAACGATACGTGTAAGGTGACCAGCCTCCTTGTCCGACAGCTGTGATGACCGTGGGGTAATTGCACTGGCTAAATGTGAAGGTTCCTCTAAGCCGTGGCGGCTCCACAACCTCCACGGAGCCTGAACGGGATTTGCCGTCGGCATCCGTAACCGTAACCGAGTAATTTCCGGCTGAAACTCCGCTAATCGTCTGCGTGGTTTGTCCGGTATTCCAGGCAAAAGTGTAAGGACTCTTCCCGCCAATGACGTTAGCCGTGATAAATCCGTCACTTCCTCCGTGGCAGGTGGGCTCGGTAACCCCAAAAGAAATGGAAAACTGAGCATTGAGCCAGACCGGTGAGACGCCCAGCATAAAGAAAAGCAATATCTTTTTCAGTAAAGCATTCACTCCTTTCTGCCCCTTCCCCGGAACAGAAAGAGAACAACCATATTCAATTGTTTTCATGGAAGAATAATTTGTTAGTATTTAATTCTAATGACCAATTAGCTTATTTGTATGGGAAAAAGACTTCCGGTTAGTCCAGTACATCGCCTGAACTACCTTGGAAGGGGTAGATGGACTTGAAATATCGGTGGGTAATAAATTGTGTAAGCTGTAAAATCTGACCGAAAGATAACAAAAAAAAAGATAGGTGCAAAAAAAAAGTCGTACCACAAGGTGATACGACCTAACTACTAACAAATTATAATCCCATGAATACTCTTCTCAATTGAAAACTGAATGGTAAATCTTTCTGCTATAGCAATAATTTTTATTACTTAAACAACTCTGAAGCAGGAAAGTGTTCATTCCGGCACCCTGTTAATAATAATTTAACACCTCTTTCTCACAAATTCAATACTATAACGATACGGGAGCCGAAAAATTTTTTTACTTTGGCAAAAATTTAACTAAAAAAAATAAGTCGCATCATTTGTATGATACGACTTATCGTTAATAGTTATAATCCCATGAACATCTGCGAACAAAAATTCAGCCGAAGCTGAGTATATTTTTACACCTGTAAAGGTGGTTAAATCTTTTTAAGAAAATTTGCATACAGCAAGTCAACCCCGAAAATTGAATTGACTTGCCATTGCAAACAAAGAATCCCATGTACATATCCAACTTTTTAACCGATTCTTTAATCGATTACTTCGTTTGACATTACAAACATCTTAATTTTCTAAAGGGCGTACAAGGACAAAAAAGGGTTTTTGTGAAAAAAAATCACAAAAACCCTTTAATTTTAGAAGCCTCAATCTTTTTTTTTGTGAAAAAAAAGAGAAATTATTTTTTATTTTTTTCCCGAAAAAAAATGATAAAGCGGAAAAAAGTATTCTTATTTACTTGAACGGCGATTGAAATCCGGGATTATTCACAAAAGAAGTATCCGTCAGCATCTTCATAAAAGCGATCAGATCTTGTTTTTGCCGCTCTGTCAAAGTAAAAGGTTGAATATTTGGATCCTCATTGATCACGCCATGGCCGCCGCTGCTGTAATGGTCGAGCACCTCCTCAAGCGTCTGGAAACGACCGTCGTGCATGTAAGGGGCCGTTAGTTCAATATTTCTGAGGGAAGGGACTCTAAATTTTCCGTTTTCATAAATGTTTTTAACCACGACCCCTCTTCCCAGGTCCTCAAAATCATTCAGGTCTTCAACGTCATCCAACCCGTTGTTCTTGTAATTGTTGTCGGTGAAATTCGGTGCAAAATGACAATGAGAACAGCCGGGATGCTCCTCACTTTGCGGCAATTCTTCAAAAAAGAACAGCTCCTGTCCCCTTCTTTCTGCATCAGTGGGCCAGCCGTCGTTCAGCCAGATTACCCGGTCATACCTGGAATCCGCGCTAATGAGGGTCCGTTCGAACTGTGCTATGGCCTTGACTGCCAGATCTTTGGTGATCTCTGCCTTTTTCCCTATACCGAAGGCCTTGCGGAACATCGCCGGATAATCAGAATGCTGCCTCAATTTTCTTTCCACATTGGGCCAGGTATCGTTCATCTCAATATGATCCTCTACGGGAATAATGGCTTGCTCCTCTAGGCTTTGCACCCGACCATCCCAGAAGAATCCGTTAGTGTTAAAAGCCAGGTTTACCAAAGACATGGACGAACGCTTTCCGGCTATTCCCAGAACGCCCTTACTGACCGCCTGACCATCCGTGAACGCCAGCTTCGGATCATGACATGATGCACAAGACAACGAACTGTCCACCGAAAGAATGGGATCAAAAAACAAGTGCCTTCCCAGCTCCACTCCGTCTACCGTCAAAGGGTTATCTGAAGGAATAAAGGGCTCCGGCATCCATTCAGGTATCTGCAGATCATAGGGCTTTGGAGCATACTCGGCCATTATCCGGTCTTCTTCAAAACAATCCTCACAACCACTGACCGGGTTGTCCTTACCGCAGGCGATAACAAAAGCAATGATGACTAGTAAAATGAATATTTTTCGCATTTAACCGTTTTTTTGGTTACCAACTTCAGAAGCCGCAGACCATCTAAAATTCAGAATAAAAAATAAACGAAATACAAAATATCAAAAAGGGCTCCCCCACTCTTTCCGCTGCAGCACCGTACTGTCTGTCAATGTATGTAAAAAAGCGATCAGGTCTTGTTTGTCCTGATCAGACAATTTCAGGGGCCGTACGTTCGGACTGACATTAGGACCGGGATGGCCGCCGCCTGCATAGTGATCCACGACCTCATCCAGCGTCTGGAAGCGGCCGTCATGCATATAGGGGGCTGTCAGGGCAATGTTCCTTAAGGTCGGCACTTTAAACTGACCATTGTCAAATGATTGTCCGCTTAACTCACCCTTTCCCTTGTCAAAAACCGCGCCATTCTGTGGATCGATACCGTTGTTTTCCAGTTTTAGATGTGTAAATAAGGGATCGGTATGGCAATGACCGCATTCGGAGAAAGGCAAGGTGTCGGAAGAATCAAAGAAAATACTCATTCCACGCTGTTCCTCCAGGGTGAATGTTGCCTCCCCTTTCAGCATCCGGTCGTATTTGGCGTCTGCGCTAACCAGGCTTCTCTGAAACTGACTCAAGGCCTTGGCCACATCTTCCTTTTGAATGGCTTCTTTTTTTATGCCGAATGCATTTTTAAACCTTTCCGGATAAGCCGGATGTGCTTTCAACCGCTTAATGACGAATTCCCAATCATTCCCCATTTCCAGGGAGTCTTCCACCGGATGCAAGGCCTGCTCTTCCAGGGATGGGGATCGGCTGTCCCAAAACAGGCCTTTGTAATGGTAGCCTATATTGACCAATGAAGGCGCCGATCGCTTTCCCTTTCTTCGTTTTACTCCCTGACTAACAGATTTACCATCGGTAAAAGCCAGCGCTTGCAGGTGACAACTGGAACAAGAGATCGTAGAATCTAAAGACAGTATTGGATCATAAAACAAATACCTGCCTAGTTCGACTCCTTCCTGCGTGAGCGAATTATCCTCCGGATACGTCATTTTAAAGAACAATGCCGGATTTTTCAGATGATAAGGCCGGGGCGATTTTTCTGAAAAAACAACCATCTTTACCTCTTCCTTTAAACAGAAAAAAAGCCCCCCCAGAAGAAAAAGAAAAATGATTGTATTTTTTTTCATTAACTACGGTTTGCATCACCCCGCCGACTGCGGGCGCTATTCCATGCTTAGTGCATTTGCCAGATTTTCAAAAATATAACCGGCTACTTCCATATTATTGGTATGGTCCTGAGTGATCTGGCGAAAATCCAGAAAGTCATTGGAACTTCTGGCCAGCACCTTGTAAAGATCCACATTAAATTCAAATTGGAGCGGCGTGGACTGTCCCAACTGAAAATCTTCGATGAATACCTTTTCCTTGTGTAATTCACTGGCCCCGGTATGGAAGGTCAATTTTTCGGTAAAATCACCGTCCCCGTTCAGGTCGGCATTACCTTCAATTTTACTAAAAATATAGCCCGTTGCAGCAGTCCAGTAATTGTCGCTCAGGGGATGGCCGGCAGCGTAGTCTCCCGGTTGGGTCATATTAAAATCGTCAGAAACCCCTAATCCCATTTTCAGCCCCTTATAGCTTCCTGCGGGCACGTCCTGGATGGTAAAAGAAATGCCTTCATCAGCCAGTTGCTGAGAGGTAATGTCTTTAAAGCTCACCAAAGCAATATCGATCAGTTCTTCTCCGCCGCTGATGGTGTCGGCCATGTTGCGGATCAGTTTCAGGTGAGAGATGTAAAACTGGAACAATTGAAATCGCAAATCCATACCTGCTTCGTAATCGTAGGTGTCGTCATACATCAACAAGGGCTCGTTTTTGAAGTCGGCCTTGAAGGTAATGGTCACCTCTCCGGTAAGCTCCTGCGAAACGTTATTGTTATCGTTATTGCAGGATGTTAAGCCCAGCGCTACAAGAAGGCCCAGCAGAAAGCTCAATCTAGTGTTTTTCATATTTGGTGGTTTGTGGAAAAATCAGACTGTAAGGGCCGCTGTCCAATAGAAGGACAAAAAAGCCCTGTTAAAACTATAATCTTAGATAAATTAGCGATTATTTGCGGTGACATCAATCACTGAAAAAGCCTTCGCAAGATTATTGACAATCTTTTGATGGATTAGTTCTGCCGAGTCAGTTTTAACATTGACGCCTGTTAGCAAAAGGGCGTAATCGACCCGCAGCACGACCTCTGTATTGAAGCCGGGATAAAGCTGGAAGTCAATGGGAAAGTCATATTCAGGAATAGCAGTGGTTCGGTCCAATTGAATGCTCACCGAGTCCAGATTCGTTTGGATGGTGTCTCTGTATAATGCGATGTCCAGGAAAACAAAGCCTTCATCGTCGTTGAGGTAAAGTTCGGGTTCCTGGAGAGGGTGCCCCGGTGGAAGTTCATCGATATCGGCCTGGCTGGTTGGCCTTGTTAAGCCCAGATCGAAAGTTACGGACTTAAACTGTCCGCCCCCTTTAATGGTGCCGATGGTATAGTCTGATAACCGTGCTGCACTTACCAATGCAAAATTATCTTCCACTGTATCCAGCCGGATCCTGTTGCCCTCAATAACCACCAGGGGCAGTTCCTCCAATACGGCTAAGGCTTGCCCGGACTCCTTATTCAGGTGAAGATTGCTGATAAAAAAGCGAAGGTGTTTAAAACGAAAGGGCTGCCCAAGATCATCCAAATGAACGGTATTGCCCGGAATAATCCCTTGTTGCTGGGTCTCCGTTGGGTAGCGGTGCTGCACATCCAGCACCAGGGAAGGATACTCGCAGCAATCGGCACAAGGGTTATCGGCATCCAGGTCGTAATTGAGCGCCTCATTATCCAGGCATCCGTCTACAGGCTCATAGCAGGAAGGCAAGGTGAGCAGCAGGCCAAGGACTATGGGCCACCATTCCTGTTTCCGCTTATTGCCTTCCGTTTTTTTCATATTCCTTAACCAGTTGTTTAACGATCTGTTTGACCTGAGAAGAAAACTCCTTGTTCAGTATCCAGTTGTAGTATTGTTTGTCGTTGACCAGGGTCTCAGCCACGGGCTTGCCGTTGTATTTACCGAAATTAAAGACCGGAACGCCATCAGGGTCATATTTCATCCGTTGGGTAGCATCCAAAAAACGATTGTCATTGGTAAATTCGTGTACGACCTGCATGTCATTTCTGACCGGATTCTTCGTCACATTTCCATCATCGTCAACAAAATCTGTTCCTTCGTATTTTTTTAACTGTCCTTTAAATACTTCTACGGTAGCCCTGACATCGGCCAGGGCATCGTGCGCATCTTCCATCTCCTGACCACAGTAAAACTTCAAAGCCGCTTTTAGATTGCGAGGCTCCATTTTGTAGAATATGCGCTGAACGTCAATGGTGCGTCGATGATTAACATCAAAATCAATACCTACCCGGGCGAATTCTTCCATCAGAATGGGGATATCGAAGCGGTTGGAGTTGTACCCTGCCAGATCGGCATCGCCGATAAAGTCATAGATCTGTTGGGCTACCTGCTGAAACACCGGCTTCTTCGCCACATCTTTGGGTTCAATACCATGTACCATCATAGCTTCTAAAGATATGGGAATGCCCGGATTAATAAGCATTGAAAGCTCCTCCGGCTCCCTGCCATCTGCAAAGTATTTGATTATGGCGATCTGTAAGATCCGGTCTCTGATCACATTCAATCCGGTAGCTTCGATATCGAAAAAACAGAGGTCACGACTGAGTTTGAAGTCCATATTACGTTGTTGGATTATTGAATTATTGGGGAGTTAAGTATACTTTTTATCAATTACTTCTCAAACACGCTCCTCAATCCCTCCGTATATCGTTCTCCCATGGAACCATCGGCTTTACCATAGATAAAGTACGCCTCTACATCCTGGATATCGCTAATCCAGTTGAAAGCCTTTTCGGCGCCCATGACCATGCAGGCGGTCGCCATAGCGTCGGCATACATACAATTTTTAGCGATGATGGTAGCGCTGAGCAGATCGTTGCGTTCCGGGAAACCCGTTTCGGGATTGATGGTATGGCTGTATTTAACGCCATTCACCTCGTAAAAGTTACGATAATTGCCTGAAGTCGCCATTCCTTTGCTATTCAGCGGCAAAACGGCGGCAAAATCAGTCAAAGTGGAGACCTCAGAAGGCTGATTAACGCCGATGGACCAGACTTCTCCGCTTTTGTTTACCCCCCGGGTAACCACTTCCCCTCCGATTTCCACCAGGTAATGGTTTACACCCTTCGATTCGAGCAAACGACCGACGGCATCAACGCCATATCCCTTGGCCAGAGCACTGAAATCCAGCTGGACGCCAGGCAGAGGTTTAGACAAAAACAACAGGCCGTTATCCCTTTCCTCTAATTTGACCTTATCCAGACCGACAAAGGCCTTCAGGGAATCCACCAACATGCTGTCTACTGCCGTTACGGGAGCCCGCTCCTCAGCGCCAAAGCCCCAGTAATTTACCAGGGGGTTAATGGTCGGATCAAAAGCACCATCGGACAGACGATAGATTTCAGAGGCTACCTGAAGATTCTGAATAAAGTGGTCGTATTTTTTTTCCTGATCTGCCAGTACGATCCCTTTTTCCGACTGATTGAACCTGGAAATGACCGAGGAGGGAATGTAGGTAGACACTTCCATGTTGAGCGCCTCCAGCAGGGAATCGATCGAAGTTTGAAAGTTGCGATTTCCCGAGTCTCCGTAAGTCACGTTATAGTAAGTTCCCATGGTCTGCCCCTGAAGGTTCACATAGTTGGCAGGCCGTTCACTCTGATCGGGCTGACAGCCGAATACCAGGAGTAAACTCAGGCCTAAAAGCAGTTTTATCGGTTTTTTCCGAAAAAAGAATAGTAAGGAGAAGAATAAAGTGCGCTTGTTTAAATGCATTTTACCTTTTCTTTTTAATTAAAGCATCGATTGAATAAGTCCCTGCCCCTGTCAGCAGCAAGGCGACGTAGACCATCAGGAACAGCAGTCCTTTTTCCATTTGTCCAAAGGGTTCGCCGGCATTCCGGACAAAGACGGCCACGACCATGGTAATGATCAGCGGAATCACAGCCAACCTGGTCAAAAAGCCCAGCCCGACCAGTATGCTGCACAGCACCTCAGCAAATACCACCAACCCCAGGGAGGCAGCTGGGCCGATCCCGAAGGGGTCGAAAAAAGAGATTTCTTCACCTGAGAACAAGCGATTCATTTTGCCCCAGCCATGGCCATAGATCATGGCGGCGCTGAAGCTCAAACGGAGCAGTAACAATGCGATGTCCACATTTCTGGAATACATAAGGCTTAAATTTTACTCGATAGAGAAGACCACCCGGCGGCCGGACTTCGCTGTCGCAACTTTTTTTGAAGATCGTCAAAGGTACAGAAAATTTGGCGATTGCCTAAAGATTTGTCATTTTGCAGTCCGAATGATAACCACACCTACATGACAGATGTTTCTGCCTCATCATCAGCCTCTTTATCTGCCACAACATTACTTTGGGGCTTTAGTTTGTTAACGGTTCTTGGTCTTTTCCTTTTTATGGGAGTCCAGCCTTTGTTCCTGGAAGAGCCCAGGAGAAGTTTTATTGCTATAGAAATGGTCTACAACGGCAATTTATGGGCGCCTACTCAATTGGGACAATTGTACTTCAATAAACCGCCGGTTTTCAATTGGGTCCTGATCGGCAGTGCTTATCTTTGCGGCGGTTTCAGTGAATGGGCGATGCGATTACCGACCGTGCTTTCCACCCTGGGTATAGCCGGGCTGGTTTACGCCATGTGCAGAAGGTATGTCAATGAGCGGTTTGGACTAGAGGCAGGCCTGCTCAGCATTACCTCTTCCGGCATTTTCTTCTATTTTTCAACGCTGGCGGAGATCGATCTTTTTTACTCTTTTATTACACTTGGGAGCTTCTTTGCCATCTTCCATTTTGATCGGCTCAAAAAGCCCTACCTGCTTTTTTTAATCGTATATTTTCTGACGGCGGTTGGCTTTTTGACCAAAGCCCTCCCCTCTTTGGCGTTTACAGCTCTATCTTTGCTGACCTACTTTATCTATACCCGACAATTTAAACGGCTTTTTTCCCTGCCTCATTTTTTAGGGATAGGGCTGTTTCTGATACTCTCCGTGGGCTATTATTATCAATATGCTCAATACCATGATCCTGCTCCTTTCTTGACGCGGTTATGGGGGGAATCCAGCAACAGAACGGTTGCAGGTAGCGGATTAGGACAATTTGTGAATCATCTCTGGCAATTCCCTCTAAATACCTGGATCGACTTGTTACCAGGCGGGATACTGGTCGTTTTTTTGTTCGGGAAAAAGATCTCATCGATTCTATCGAGCAATGACTTTGTGAAATTTTGCTTTTGGATCGCTGTGATCAATTTCCTGTTGTACTGGATATCGCCGGGCAGCCGGCAGCGGTACATTTATATGCTTTATCCGCTGTTTATGATCGTATTGGTACAGGCTTATTACCTGACGCCCGATCACCGGCGATGGAGCAGACGTTTTTTCAGGGGCTTTCTCCATATATTGGCTGTCGTTCTGGCGCTCGGAAGCATCAGCCTCTCTTTTATCCCGGACCTGGCTTTTTTATCGTACAAATGGATATTGTCCGGAGCCGGATTTTTGATTTTCTCCGGCATCTTTTTTGGGATATGGAAAAAATATCTGCCGGAATTATCGGCTCTCATCTTACTGACGGTGGTCGCCAGAATTATTTTTGACCTTACCATCCTTCCCCAACGCGCCCACGACAGCGATGCCCAGAAGGCCAAAGACATCGCCATTCAGATCGATGAAAAAGTGGAAGATGCTCCTCTTTATCTGTATTGGCCACATCAAAAAACGATCATCAATGAATACGACATCTCCTTCATCACGGTTTATTACCTGGACGTTTTGCGGGATGTCCCTTTACGATACCAGCCTGATCGGCAAAAGAAAGGTTTTTTTATCGCCAAAAAAGGAGATTTGAATGGTGATTATGAGGTCGTAATGGCTTTTGAGCAGCGAGGACATGAATTCGCCCTAATCAAGTTTAAATAAACATGAGACGTCCCAAAATTTTGAAGGTCCATTAAGAGTGTTCGTGTTGCTGGTCAGCCCCTATTCCCAAAACTCAAAACCCAAAACTCAAAACTCAGACAATCATAAAAAGCAACTATTTAATAAGCCACTACTTCCCAAAATCAGGGAGGACTCCTATTCTCATTTAATCCACATTAGAATAGATCCCTTCTTCCACCGCTTCCTCCTGATAACCATGCAACTGCACCGGTGCCGAACGCTGCTTACGGATACGCATATTCAGGAATTCGACGAATAAAGAGAAGGCAATGGCAAAGTACAGATAGCCTTTAGGTACAGCTCCTACTTCGGCCCCTCCGATAGTCAGATGAGCCAGGTGTGCGCCCTCGGCGATCAGCATGAAGCCGATCAGGATCAGGAAAGCCAGGCCCAACATCTGGAGCGTCGGATGTTTATTAACAAAATTACCCACCGGGTTAGCGAACAGCATCATAATGACGACGGAAAGCACCACTGCCACGATCATGATAACCAAAGCGCCGGTAACTCCATTGGTCATGCCGACAGCGGTCAGAATGGAGTCGAAAGAAAAGACGATATTGATGATGGTGATCTGTAAAATGACCTGGGAAAGTGTCGATACTTTCTTTTTCTTTTCCCCTGAATGATGCGAATCGTCTTCCAGTTTATGGTGAATTTCGGTAGTGCTTTTATATAAAAGGAAGACTCCACCCGCCATCAGGATCAGACTTTGTCCGGAGAACCCACCCTCAGCCCAGGACCAGTGGAATTCCACCCAGGGTTCTTCCATCGCTACCAGGTAAGAAACCCCGAATAACAGAACGATCCTTAGGGCCATGGCCAGGATTAGTCCTATACTGGTGGCTTTGGGGCGCTCACTTTCCGGCAGACGGTTAGCGCTGATAGTAATGAATATAATGTTAT
This sequence comes from uncultured Saprospiraceae bacterium, assembly GCA_964548175.1. Taxonomy (GTDB): domain Bacteria; phylum Bacteroidota; class Bacteroidia; order Chitinophagales; family Saprospiraceae; genus JANQPA01. The sequence continues at coordinate 78,456 of CAZJQS010000014.1, read as the reverse complement.
CGATGCCAAGTACAATTTCCAGAAAGGTAAGCGTGATCAGGCTCATCCAAACTTCGGCGCTGGCTAGATTGGGCATTACGAATTCCATGTTGTGGGTGTTATGAGGTTCGAAATAATTTGACGCAATTTTAATCAAATAAGCTCACAGAACCAATAACTTTGCGACATGAAGTACAGAAAACTTACTATGGCAGAGCTCCAGGAAATGGAGCAGGAATTCATCACCTTCCTCTCTGTTCAATCCATCACAAGCGACCTCTGGGAAGAGATGAAAGAAAAACAGCCCGAAAAAGCGGAGCTGCTCATTGAACAATTTAGCGACATCGTCTTCGATAAAGTGCTGAAGAATATTGAATACCTGGAGCAAAAAAGTCGAAAGGAGATCCGGCTTTTTCACTGTGTGGAAGATAAGATCAGGGTTTTGGGCCTGGTAGTGGAAGGAGAAACCCTGCTGGATTTCACCCAAAACCAAAGCCCGGAACAGATGCTTCAACAGATGCAGCTATCGGGCGCCAGCCTGAAAATGTACGAAGGAGAGCGGGCATACAGGAAGCTGCGGGAGATGGAGTTATTCGAATTGATGGAAAATGGTGCGCTGATATCTAAAGATGGCGCCTTGTTTAAAACGGTGGAACAGTTGAAGAAGTAAGCGCGACAAGCTTTTTACACCATCCCCACAACTCCCTTCTTTATTGTAACAAATCCGGCCGCCTTTCCTCCGTCCGCTTCAATGCCTGCTCGTACCGCCATTCTTCAATCTTCAGCGTGTTGCCCGAAAGTAAAATCTCCGGAACCTTCCAGCCTCTGAATGCTGCGGGCCGGGTGTAAACGGGAGGGGCCAGGAGATTGTCCTGGAAAGAATCGGTCAAAGCAGACGTTTCATCACCAAGGACGCCGGGAATCAATCTGCCGATAGTATCCACCAGAACAGCGGCCGCCAGTTCCCCTCCGGAAAGCACATAATCGCCGATGGAGAGCTCTCGAGTAACGAAATGATCCCGAATGCGTTGGTCAATGCCTTTGTAATGGCCGCAAATGATGAGCAGATTTTCTTTTAAGGACAATTGATTGGCGATAGATTGCTGTAGGCGCTCACCGTCGGGCGTCATATAAATGATCTCGTCATAGGCAACTTCCTGCTGGAGGTGTTCGATACAGCTGGCTAACGGCTCTATCATCATGACCATGCCGGCGCCGCCGCCGTACTGGTAATCATCGACTTGTTTATGGCGACCCAGTCCGAATTCGCGCAAGTCGTGTACGCGTACTTCGAGCAGCCCTTTGTCCGCAGCTCTCTTAAGAATAGAATGTTGGAAAGGACTTTCCAGTAATTCCGGTAGTACGGTGATGATGTCTATTTTCATATTTTTCTTCTAAAATGCTGTAACTATTCTTTTCCTGCAGAGTCTTTATTAAAAGACCTGTTAAAAATCCTTAAAGAACCTTAACGCGATTGACTACAGCAGCAAAAGAATGTAATTTTAGCCAAAATCACCCGATATCATGAATAAAAATCTCAAAACCGCGATTATCCTGCTGGCTTCGCTGGGCTTCATGCTGGGCATCATCATCGGCAGAGTGCAGGATGTTTATCTTCAATCACCTCATCATCCAACTACTTCTCACTTAACATTCGATTCACCGGCTATGGACAATGTGCTGGCCTGGCAGATCCAACAGCGCATCGAAAAGCGCGTGGAGGAAAAACTGCGTAAAGCTAAAGAGCTGGAGATCAAAGCTATGGATAAAGCCTTAAAGGCGGAAAAAAGGGAATTTCGTTTTAGATGTCAGTGAGGGGGGGGTGGTTATGGAGTTGTGTGAAAAGTCAGCTACTTCTCACGCCTGACGGCCGACAGGTTTGCTCGGCTTAAATGATTCTACTTTTTGAGTTTTTTGCCGAAGAAAATCGGTGATTTTCTTCGGCAAAAAAACTTAAAAAGAATTTTATTAGCTGCGCAAACCTGCCGGCCGTCAAGCGGGAAGAGTACGAAGACTTTTTACACAACTCCATAACCGTTAACCGATAACCCTACTACTTCACTTCCAGTAGCTCTACGGTAAAGATCAAGGTTTCATAAGGACCGATCGGTCCGTCCTGTCCTGTTCCTCTGGCGCCGTAGCCCAGATCGTAAGGGATGTACAATTTCCACTTAGAGCCGGCGGGCATAAGTTTGAGGGCTTCAGTCCATCCGGGAATGACCTGAGTTACGCCGAACGTAACGGGTTCGCCGCGCTTATAGGAGCTGTCAAAAACGGAGCCGTCGAGTAAGGAGCCTTCATAATGAACGGTTACCTGGTTAGTGTCTGCAGGGATACTACCCTCTCCTTTGGCAAGGACTTCGTATTGCAGTCCGGAAGGAGTCGTTTGGACTTCTTCGCGCTTTGCATTTTCTGCTAAAAAGTTTTCTCCTTTTTCTATGACGGGAGCGAACTGCTCTTCATTTTTCTTTTGCGCAAACTGCTGAATAATGGCGTTGGCTTGATTCGGGTCGATCTGAAGGGCATTGCCTTTAAGCACATCTTCCACGGCCTTGGCAAAGGTATCGGTCTCAATTTCGGAAAATCCCTGAGACTGAATGCTTTTGGCCACTAATACCCCCAGGCTATAACTTACTGAATCCATAAATGTTGAGTTTTGGGCTGTTAACCCTGTGATTAAAAAAAACTGACTGATGAAAATCGATAGGATTAATTTTTTTAACATGTCGAATGATTTGTAAACAAAATGAGGTGACGGACACGAGCTGCCACCTCAAGCTTTTCTCAAAAACCGTTCAAAGTTCGCATTTCTATGGCAATTTTTCAAATCCTGTTCAAATGTCCCCTTCCGAACCATTTTTCGTTAAAAATATTTTAAATTGTCCTTAATTCCGGCAATAGTAGGGCGAACCAGCTATTTTTAATTTGTTTATTCGTTTATTTGCCGATTACAGGTTAGCATATTCCCCTGAAATACGCGGCGGCCTTAACCAATATTTCGGTATTATTGATCACAAAAAACTACGGGCAATGAAAAATATCCTTCTTTTCAGCGTTTTATCACTTGGGCTAGTTAGCCTGTTGGCATTTACCACTCCTGAACAAGAGCCCCGGGAAGAAAGCATCAACTGGATGACCTGGGAAGAAGCGATTGCTGCTGCAGAGCAAAACCCCAAAAAGATCTTCATCGATATGTATACCGATTGGTGCGGATGGTGTAAACGCATGGACGCCACCACCTTTAAGGACCAGGAGGTGATCAGTTACATGAACCAACATTTCTATGCGGTCAAATTCGATGCCGAACAAAAAGAGGATGTGGTTTATGACGGGCATGTATTTAAATTTGTAGACAGCGGCCGCAGGGGCTATCACGAACTGGCGGCTTCTCTACTCGACGGCCGCCTGGGCTACCCTTCCTTTGTATTTATGGACGAACAACAAAGGCGCATCACCGTATCGCCAGGCTATAAAGACAGCAACCGCTTGCTGCTGGAACTGAAGTTCATCGGAGGAGATCACTATAAAAACAAACAGTTTTCTGATTTTTTGAAGGATGTTGGTAAACAAGCAGCCATAGACAACAAATAAGAAAAAACGCGGGTTGGGTAAAAAGTCAGCTACTTCTCCTGCCTGACGGCCGACAGGCGGGAAGAGTACGAAGACTTTTCACACAACCCCAGTTTTTTCTTATTCCAATTCTCTTGTCATTTCTTCTAGTTCTTGTTTCAACTGCAGGGCATCATCAACGGTTGAGCTGGTGAGCATACGCTGAGAAAGATTTTCGATGGTATCCAGGTAAAAAACATCTAGTTCCACATCTGATTTGAGTTCTTCCAGTTTTGCCAGGCTTTCATAATGCTCGTCCTGCATAGATTCCAGCTTATTCCTTTTAGCTTCCAAAGCTTTAGCCAGGCGATGGTTAGCCAGCATCTGATCCAGTTTTTCGATACAGCGTTGATAGAACTGCATTTTGGATTTTCGCAGTTCCAGCTCCGCCTTAAATCCACCGATCAACTCTTGCAGGTCTTTCCAGTTCTTAGTAGCCAGCTTAGTATCATATTTGCGTTGTTCCGTTTCCAGTTCCTGGATATTCTGCCGGATATCCTCCATTTCTTCTTTATTCTCCTGTAGTAAATTTCGGCATTCTTCCAGACGAGCAGTAATGCGCCCTTCGGTGGTTCCTCTGAACTTTCGCTCTTTTTTTCTTTTCTGCAAATATTGATAAAGCCAGTATGCCCCAAAACCCAGACCTCCGAGGGTCAGAACGGCAAATAGTACAAAGCGGAAAGCGACCATAAATCTGAGCATGACGACCAGCAACAAGACGCCTACAATGACATAGATGATTCTGATGTTATTATCATTCATGTAGCATCATTCTTTCTTCAATTTTACGCAAAAGCAGCGGGAAAAGAAAAAAATAAAAAATGAATAATTTTTTGAACCCTTTCCCTTAACTGTTGTTAGGCATTCAGTTTCGAAATCGCTAATGTTTTTTGTTTGTTTATAGTTTATGTGGGTGCTCCATGAGGAGTACCTTTTTTTTTGACATCACCTAAGAAAGTTTAGACGACTTCGGCGACGACATAAATACTCCCGCCTACAAAAATGAGGTCTTTCTCCCCTGCCCGGCTTTTGGCGGCTTCCAGTGCCGCCGCGACAGAATTGAACGCCCTCCCTTCCAGTTGATGCTTTTTCGCTCTTTCCGCCAGCAATTCAGCTTCCAGGCCTCTGGGGATATCTGCTTTGGCAAAATAATAAATTGCCGCTCGGGGTAAAATGCTAAGTACCTTTTCCACTTCTTTATCTTTTACCATGCCAAGTACAAAATGCAACTTTTCGTGAGGTATTCCTGAAAGTTGCTGAACGGCATAAGTCATACCTCCTATGTTATGAGCGCTGTCCGCCAATATTAAAGGCTTTTCCCCTAGCATCTGCCAACGACCGATAAACCGGGTAAGCTCCCGGACGCGTTCCAATCCTTGCCGGATATGGAGTGGCTCCATTTTTTTTGTAAAAAAAGCCCCTTCGTTGATTACTGCAATTGCCTGGATAACCGCCTGCATGTTGTAACGCTGATAATCTCCATGGAGTTCGCAGGACAGCCGATCCAACCATATCTCGTTATGGTGAAAAATCCGATAGGTCGTCAGATAGAGGTTTCGCTCTATTACTTCGACCTGCCAGTGTTGATCGGCAAAAATAAGCGGAGCTTTTTTAAGTCGGGCTTCCAGGAGAAAGACCTCCCGGGTTTCCAATTGCGTTTCGCTAATAACGGCAGGAACACCTGTCTTAATAATGCCGGCCTTATGACCGGCTATCTCTTCGAGCGTGTCTCCTAATACGTTTTGATGATCGTAGCTGATATTGGTAATCAGGCTCAGAATAGGCACAATGATGTTGGTAGAATCGGTACGACCGCCCAGGCCGGTCTCTACAATGGCAATATCGACTTTTTCCTCGGCGAAATACTGAAAAGCCATGGCCACGCTAAGTTCGAAAAAGGAAGGTTGTATTTCCTTTACCTGGGTTTTCATCCGGTTTAAAAAGTCAATGACGAACTGCTTGTCTGCCAGTTGACCATTGACTTTAATGCGTTCTCTGAAATCCCGGTAATGTGGAGAAGTATAAAGCCCTACTTTGAAGCCCGCCGCCTGAAAGATCGCGGACAGCATATGGGCGGTCGATCCCTTGCCGTTCGTCCCGGCAATGTGAATACAAGGATATTGCCGGTGAGGATGATCCAAAAACTCGTCCAAGGCTTCGATATTGCGCAGGCCTTTTTTTAAGGCGACATCCCCTTTTTTTTGAAACATAGGAAGCTGTTCGGTCAGATAATCCAATGCTTCCTGATATGTGGTGAGTGGTTGATTAGTATTCATGTACTTTTTTTTGGAAGCCGATTCGTGTTCGGCGAATCGGCTTCCAGTACTGCTATCCTAAAGACAGGAAAGCTCCTTCTACTTTCCACCTTATTGCACTTTAAACGTATAGGTAATTGTTCCGCAGTCCCGGCTAGAGCCTTTAGGAAACTTCCACCTCTTGGCATTGGCTTCGGCCAGGCTTTTCAAGGTGGCGTCACTGGTAGTTGACCCTCTTTGGGTGAAGCGGGCGCTGACTACGCTACCGTCCGGATCGACGCAGACGTTAATGACCACGGTGCCCTGCTTTTGGGAATTATCGGTGACTTTAGGAGAGAAGGTAGGACGACCTCTTCCCGCCAGGTCTCCGCCTACTTTTCCTGCGCCGGTACTGATCGATTCCAGGGCTCCGGTATCAGGTTCGCCCTCGGGATCTCCACCGGATTGCTCATTTCCTTCCCCCTTGCCGGCCTGGTTCAGCAGCTCAGATAATCTTCTTTTGTTTTCGGCGGCTTCTGCTTCTGCACGCTGGCGCTCTTCCTCAGCCTTTCTGCGTGCTTCCTCTTCGGCTTTTTTTCTTTCCTGTTCTTCTCTCTCCTTCTGCAGGCGTTCTTGCCTTTCTTGTTCCTGCTTTTTCCTTAAAGCGATCTGATCCGGGTCTTCCTGCTCGATCACCTCCGGTTCCTGAACCGGATCCGGCCTGGGTTCGGGGGGATCGGGCTGCACCCTTTCCTCCTGCTGCTGTTCTTCTTCTACCGGTTGCGTTTCCGGCTCAGCAGCCGAAGGCGCCGGCTCCTCGATCGCCTCATAATCCGGCAAGCCCAGATTAACGGTAATCCCTTCCTGCCCAGGGGGCGGATCCGGATACCTTAAAAAGGGAATCAGCAGTAAGATCAAAAAGAGAATGTGCGTGACGATCGAGATCGCCCACCCACGCCTTTTAAATTTTTCTTTATCGCTATTTACAGAAATATCCATCTTGTTTGGTTTTTTGGTTGATGGTCGATAAGACCTATCAACTATTTTCCACATGATGCACTTTAACCGATAATTACACAAAAAAAACTGTTAAAATCCACCGGTAAATTCTAAAAACTACCTTTTCTCTGTTGCCAGGATGCCGTTAATGTTGTAACGCATAGCGATATCCATTACGGCCACCACATACTCAGTAGGAGCACCCGGGGCTGGAGAGATGGTCATATTCATCTTTTTTGAGGACGTGCGCACTTTTCGGCTAAGGGTTTTCTCCAGGTCATCCAGAGAGATCCTGCGGCCATTAAAAAAGTACTGCCCCTGCCTGCTGATGGTTACATCATCGATGTTATCGGCCGTCACCCTGCTGGTCTGAGAGCTTCCCGGAAGCTTCAAATTGAGTGCATTGGGCGCCACCAGGCTGGACGTCAGCATAAAAAAGATCAACAGCAAAAAGATGATGTCCGTCAAAGACGACATATTGAATTCTGCACTGACCTTATTTCGTTTTTTTAAACCCATATATTTAATGATCTGATCGTCCGGGCGGCCTTATGGTCAAGGCGCCAGACTATTATTTACGATTCTTTCGGCTGAGTGGCGATGATCGCTTTTACCTTTAGCTTACTTGCAATTTTCATAATATTGATCACGTAATCGAAAGGAGTGCCGACTTCGGCAACGATGGTGATGTTCACGTTCTCTTTCAGCTCTGATTCACGCACTTTTCTTCTCAGCTGGCTTTCCAGTCTGGAGACAGGCAGTTCCAGGTCATTCAACCGATGCGTTCCCTGTTTATCAACCGACACCACAATAGAGATCGAAGCCACCGTTTTGGAATTGGACTCTGGCAACTCAAAGGGCTGGATCTTAACTAACGTGGACGTCAGCATAAAAAAGATCAACAGCAGGAAAATGATGTCCGTCAAAGACGACATGCTGAACTCTGCGCTGATTTTATTTCGTTTTTTTAAACCCATTGATCATCATTTTAAGAAAATTCAACCTTACCCCGTCTGCCGCAGGAAGATGCCATTCCTCTTCTCCTTTCTTTTTAAGCAGAAGGTTCCTGCAGCAGATCCATAAACTCCACGGTTGTTCTTTCCATTTTAAAGACTACCTTTTCCACGTTGGCCACCAGGATATTATAGCCGATGAAAGCAAAAATACCGATGAATAAACCGAGGGCAGTAGTGATCAGAGCCTGGTAGATACCGCCCGCCAGGACGGTAGGTGTCACGTTTTGTTGCGTAGACATATTGTAAAAGGCCTGGATCATACCGGTGACGGTTCCGAAGAATCCGATCATCGGAGCTGCCCCGGCGATACTGGCCAGGGTGGACAAGCTTTTCTCCAGCTTGAACAATTCCAGGTTACCTACATTTTCGATGGCGGCGTCGATATCGCGCAATGGCTTACCGATCCGTTGAATGCCTTTTTCCACCATGCGGGCTACAGGTGAATCCGTGGTTTGACACAAGGCTTTAGCCCCGTGGATATTACCGGAGGCCACATTGGCCCGGATATTGCTCATAAAACTTTGATCGACCCGACCCGCCTTCTTGATAGCGCCGAATCGCTCTACGAAGATGTATACGGCAATAACGGATAAGACCAGCAATACCAGGTAAATGGTGATGGCTAATGGACCGGATTCTATGATTACGTCAAAGGCGCTTTGGCTCGCCATTTCACTTTCACGCTCCAGATCCGCTGTCTGGAAAAGTAGGATAGTCTTTTCGAACATGAAGCTTTTTTTTGTTTGAATGTTAGGTTATGGCGCATATGGCGCCTGTCTTTGTTTTCAGAACGAATTTAAAAGAAATAAAATTATTATGTAAATTATTATAGTTGATAGTTGATAAGACCAATCAACCAACAACTATCAACCATTCCATTTTAAGTTTTAGCGAAAATTCGCTAGCTTTAAACCTGAATTTTAACTGCACTGTTTTACCAGATACAAAACAAGTTTTTTGCAGAGCTTATTGGTATGGTGCGGTTAAAAAGGAAAAGGTACCCATTTTTCTCAACATATTTTCAACAATCGAAATAACCACTTCAATGAGTAGACGAATCACCAAAGCAGCGGTACTTGGCTCTGGCATTATGGGCTCGGGTATTGCTTGTCATCTGGCCAATATCGGACTGGAAGTCCTGATGCTGGATATTGTGCCCCGCGACTTGTCAGCAGAAGAACAGAACAATCCTAAGGCGCGCAACCGAATTGCGGACGAAGCCCTCAAGGCTGCCGTGAAATCCAAACCGGCGCCTTTGTATGACAAATCCTTTGCTTCGCGCATCTCCACCGGCAACTTTGAGGATGATTTTGACAAGATCAGGGAGGCAGACTGGGTCATCGAGGTGGTGGTCGAAAGGCTGGACATTAAAAAGCAGGTATTCGAAAAAGTAGATCAGTACCGTAAAAAGGGCAGCCTTATTACTTCCAATACTTCGGGCATTCCCATCCACCTGATGATGGAAGGCCGCTCTGACGACTTCAGGCAGCACTTCTGCGGCACTCACTTTTTCAATCCGCCCCGCTATCTCCGCTTACTGGAAGTCATTCCAACTCCTGAGACCAGGCAAGAAGTAATTGACTTCCTGATGGACTTTGGAGATATCAATCTAGGCAAACAGACTGTACTTTGTAAGGACACTCCTGCCTTCATCGGCAACCGGATCGGGGTATATGCCATGGGCAAGATCTATCAACTCACCCGCGAGATGGGGTTGGCCATAGAAGAAGTGGATAAGTTGACCGGGCCTGCGATCGGCCGTCCCAAGTCGGGCACCTTCCGGTTGGGGGACCTTGTAGGGTTGGACACCGCCGCCCGCGTTATTCAAGGCATTAAGGAGAATTGCCCGGATGATCCCCAGGCGCAGGAACTGACCGTCCCTGATTTTATGCAATTTTTATTGGACAATAACTTTCTGGGTAACAAAACGGGGCAAGGTTTTTATAAAAAAACCAAAGAAAGAGACGAAAGCGGCAAGTCGGTCATTCTCTCTTTGGATTTGGAGAAAATGGAATACGTTCCCCAGAAAAAGGTTGATTTTCCCAGCTTAAAACAATCCAAGCAGATTGACGACCTTAGTCGTCGCATCAAATCTTTCTTCCAGGCGGAAGACAAAGGCGCCAGGCTAATCAGGCGTTCCCTGGTCGGCTTATTTTCTTATTCTTCGAATCGCATTCCTGAAATTGCCGATCATTTGTACAGCATTGACGATGCGCTGCGCGCCGGCTTTGGCTGGGAAATGGGGCCGTTCGAGTATTGGGATGCCATTGGTGTAGAAGAAGGCATCAAGCGGGCTGAAAACCTTAGCGAGCCGATAGCCGATTGGGTTAAAGAGATGGTGGCGCAAGGACATACCAGTTTTTACAAAAGCGAAGAAGGCAAGCGTAAATACTACGACATTGAAAGCAAATCTTACAAAACGATTCCCGGCACGGAAGAATTCATTATTCTGGACAATTACCACGATCGTTCGCCCGTGATGAAAAACAGTGAGGTAGTCTTACATGATATTGGCGATGGGGTGTTGTGCCTGGAATTTACCAGCATGCACAATTCCATTGGTGAGGGGGTCCTCAGAGGCCTTAACGAAGCTGTTCAGATCGCAGAAGAAGGAGACTGGAAGGGGCTCGTCATCGGCAACAATGCCAACAATTTTACCGTAGGCGCCAATTTGATGCTCATAGCTATGTTTGCCTACCAGCAGGAATTTGATGAACTGAACATGGCGGTCAATTTATTCCAGCAGACGAGCATGCGCTGCCGTTATTCCGCAATTCCAGTAGTGGCGGCTACTCAGGGCTACACTTTTGGCGGAGGTTGTGAATTCATTATGCATTGTGACGCCGCCATGTCGGCTGCAGAGTCTTATATCGGACTGGTGGAAGTGGGTGTCGGTCTGATCCCTGGCGGAGCGGGCACGAAGGAATTTGCCCTGCGTGCCTCTGATGCTTTCCATGAAGGCGACGTTAAGATCCCTACGCTGATCGAGAAATTTAAGACCATCGCCCTGGCCAGTGTGGCGACTTCGGCGCATGAGGCCTTCCATTACGGCTACTTATTACCTCGCAAAGATGAAGTCGTCGTCAATAAAGATCGCAATATTGCCGAAGCGAAGAAAAAGGTGCTGGAGCTTTCCGAAGGCTACATTCAGCCCATCCAGCGTGATGATGTGCATGTACTTGGCCGCGGCGGACTGGCTTCGCTTTATGCCGCCGCCAATGAATTATTCCTCGGAAACTACGCCAGTGAGCACGACATCAAGATCGCCCATAAGGTGGCCTGGGTCCTCTGCGGCGGCGACCTGACGGGCGAGCAGAAAGTTTCCGAACAATACCTGCTGGACCTCGAAAGAGAGGCCTTCCTGAGTTTGTGTGGAGAAAAGAAAACCCTGGAGCGGATCGAGCATATGCTGAAGACGAATAAGCCGCTGAGGAATTAGTAGTGGGTAGTGGGTATTGAGTAGTGGGTATTGAGATGTTAAATTGAACATTATGCATAATTTTAAGGAATTGAAAGTTTGGAGGGAGGGAATAAATTTGGTAAAAGAGGTTTACAAACTGACCAAAACCTTTCCTTCGGAAGAAAAATTCGGGTTGGTTTCACAGATGAACCGATGTGCAGTCTCAATACCTTCAAATATAGCAGAAGGCGCAGGTCGGGGGAGTTCTGACAAAGATTTTGTCAACTTTCTAAGAATGTCTTATGGCTCTTCCTGCGAATTAGAAACGCATTTAATCGTTTCTTACGAACTTGGAATGACTGACAAAGAATCCTTTGACATATTGGAAAAGAAGATACACGTATTACAGAAAATGACCTATAAATTAATTAAATCAATGGGTAGTTAATGTTTGATAAAAAGGCCAAAGATCTTTTTGTCGAAAAAGGGTCTCAATACCCACTACCCAATACACAATACCAACAAACATGGATGCATACATCATAAAAGCTTACCGTTCAGCAGTAGGAAAAGCCAACAAAGGCGGTTTTCGCCATTATCGGTCGGATGACCTGGCGGTGGATGTGATCAACTATTTATTTGAGCAGACACCGGAGGTAGACCCTAAATTAGTAGACGACGTTATCGTAGGTTGCGCGAATCCTGAAGGAGAGCAGGGCCTGCAGATCGGACGTCAGATCTCTTTGAGAGCCTTGGGCAAGGACGTACCCGGCATGACCGTGAACCGCTATTGTGCGTCCGGCCTGGAAACCATTGCCATAGCTACGGCCAAGATTCGTGCAGGCATGGGACATATCTTCGTGGCCGGTGGGACGGAGAACATGAGCATGATCCCGATGACCGGCTACAAACTAGCGCCCAGTTACAAGGTGGCCAGCAGTACGCCGGATTATCTGGTCAGTATGGGGATTACAGCTGAGGCGGTAGCCAAAAAATATAACATCAGCCGGGATGCTGCCGATGAATTCGCTTATCAATCGCACATGAAAGCGGCCAGAGCCATCGATGGGGGCTATTTTAAAGAAGAGATCGTACCTGTAAAAGTTGAAGAAGTTTTTGTCAAAAACAATAAACGCGTTGCTTCTTCGCATGTGGTGGATACGGATGAAGGCGTACGTCGCGACACCAGGCCGGAAGTACTGGCTAAACTACGTCCTGTTTTTGCAAAAAATGGTGTGGTGACGGCCGGTAATTCTTCGCAAACTTCTGATGGGGCGGCTTTTACCCTGGTCGTAAGCGAAGAAATGGTCAAACAGCTGAATTTACAGCCTATTGCCCGCCTGGTGTCCTGCACGGTAGGTGGAGTGGATCCTCTGTACATGGGCATTGGCCCCGTGGAGGCCATTCCAAAGGCCTTGAAGCAAGCGGATATGAAGTTGGAGGACATAGCGCTGATCGAGCTGAATGAAGCCTTTGCTACGCAGTCACTGGCCGTCATTCAGGAAGCCGGCCTCAATCCGGAGATCGTGAATGTCAACGGCGGCGCCATTGCCCTGGGTCATCCGCTGGGATGCACCGGAGCGAAACTATCCACGCAATTGTTTAATGAATTGAAAAGAAGGAATTTGAAATACGGCATGGTGACAGCTTGCGTAGGTGGCGGACAAGGTATTGCCGGGATTTATGAGCGGTTGAATTAAAATATACTGCAGCCTGCCTCGATTCGTAAAAAAATGTTAAAATACGACAATTGACGTAGATTTATTTGCATCTACGACAAGTGTCGTTTATATTTGTCTCCAGGTTATGATCATATTCCTTTTTTATTCCACTTTATCGATGGGTGGGAAAAGAAACTTTCAATTATGGAAGAATCAAATATTTATCAACCAACGGAGTCAGAACTGGAGATTTTACAGGTGCTTTGGGCGCACCAGCCGTCCAGTGTACGGTTCATTCATGAGCAGTTGAGTAACAAGCGGCAAGTGGGGTACACCACTATTCTTAAGCAATTGCAACGCATGACCGACAAGCAGATGGTAAGCCGGAAAAAAAAAGGTAAAACCCATTACTATTCTGCAGTGCCCAGAGAGGAAGAAGTCCAACAGTCTTTGTTTAAGCGTTTGCTGAATACAGCGTATAAGGGGTCAGCCAAAAATTTGGTCATGGATGCCCTGGGGCAGAGTAAAGCCTCGCTGGAAGAAATTGAAGAGATTCAAAAATTTCTGGAAGAACAAAAAAAGCAACGCGATGAATAATTCGATTTGGACGGATTTTTTCCCATTGGGGCAGGCTTTTGGCTGGACAATCGTCCACAGCTTATGGCAGATCACCTTGATCGGACTGGCCTTGCGTCTGCTACTTTGGATGATTGGAAGGCAGCAGGCCAGGGTGCGATATGGGGTATTGCTGACAGGATTGCTACTAGCTCTGGTGTGGTCTTCTGTGACTTTTGCCGGATATTGGGTTGAAATGAGTGCTCCTCAAATTGGCGAAGGAATCGCCCAGGGCAGCGTAGATATCCAAATTAATTCGGGCGCCTATTTCCTGTTCGTTTTTCAGGATTCTAAGTCCATCTGGACCTTTGTGGAAGATATCCATCAGCAACTAGGCCCGTACATCCCTTTTATCGGAGGCCTTTGGTTATTAGGCTTGATCTTTTATTTAGTTAAAATGGCCTTGGGATTTAATTTCCTTTCGCAGCTTCAGCGATCCGGACAGATTCCGGAGAATCAGCTATGGAGGGATAGAGTAGAGCAATTAGCCCGGCAAATGAAGGTAAAGCGAGCAGTGCGGTTTTTACTAACGGATCGCATCAATGTACCCGTTACCTTTCGCTTCTATAAGCCGGTCATATTATTCCCCGCGGCTCTTTTTACAGGCCTGAATCCCGAGCAGATAGAAGTATTGATTCTGCACGAACTGGCTCATATCCGCAGGCAAGATTACCTGGTAAATATTGTCCAATCTGTGATTGAAGTGTTGTTTTTCTATCATCCTTTCATTTGGTGGATGTCGGGTGAGATCCGTCAGGAAAGAGAGTATGGTTGTGATGACCTCGTCATTAAAACACAACAGAATCCTTTTTTGTACGCCGAAACCCTTACCCGGCTTCACACACAACATTCATTAATTAAAACAAATCTGGCTATGTCTGCAAATAGTAGAAAAGGAACATTCAGCAAGCGTATATTCCGTTTGTTCGGGCAATATGATCAACGGCCCTCTTTACTCAAAAGCGGTATTTTAATGATATTGTTACTGACGGCCGTATTGGCTCAGGCGTTTTATTTACCCGAAATAGAAAAGGATAGCAACTCGACTTTGTCGGTAGTAGAAATACCTGTTGTTTCCCATAATCAGGATAATGACTTTTCTCCTGTGCCTGAACCAAAGCAAACAGAAAGCAAACTGGAAACTGCTGCCGAAAAAACTTCAGCACCGGAATCAAAGACTAGAGTTGAAAGCGATACCGAACAGAAAAATGAAGTTGTTGGACTGAAGAAAAACAATATTCTCGACACTTCGACTGGTCCATCGCTACTCTACACCCAAAATACTTCAATGGATCTAAAGCCCTTGGCAAATATAGAACGCGATATGAGCATCCCGGTGATGCCCTTAATGCCACAGGATACAGTGCCCATATTCATAGTTAACGGCAAGATCGTCGGTGGTAAGGAGCCCTTAAATGAAATTAACCCCAATAAAATTGAAAGAATAATCGTCTGGAAAGGAGAAAAAGCAGTGAAAAGATTTGGAGAAAAAGGTAAAAACGGAGTGATCGAAATTTTCCTTAAAGGATACTTAACAGAGGCCCAGAAGAAAGAAATGGAAAAAAATAGAATTGGGGCCGAAACAAAGTCTATCCAACGCAAAAAAATAAGTAATGATGGAACCCTCGTTACAGGTACGGTCCTGGATAGTAATAAACAACCGTTGATTGGGGTCAACATCATCATTAAGGGCACCAAAAACGGCACCATAACGGATTTCTATGGCAATTTTTCCCTGAAAATACCCGATTCCTGCGCCGATCTGGTTATGTCTTATGTGGGAAAAGAAACTAAGGTGCTGAAAAAAGTGTGCGAAGGAACAGATGTTGAAGTAGAATTGATGGATGAGACGAAATAAAACCTGAGTAATGCTGAAAGAAAATCTTGGTGACTAAACCTAACAAAAATAGTTTATACAGATAGTTTTTTAATGTCACCTGGAACTATTTCCCAAAAGCATCAGTTTAGAAACACATGAAAGCAAATATCCAAATATCACAACCACCGCAAAAGATCATAGAACCATCTATGAGGTGTTGATGTATTTGGAACTGAATGTTGCTAATCACAAAAGCCTTATGGATGGATCCATAAGGCTTTTGTCATTATGAAATAAGAGGTAGGTGATCTTCCGACCGCCTATTTCTCAAAAAAAAAAGTCCACTAGCATAACAGGTTCAGTGCACCGGTCTTTGACACCGGGGGATTCCGTTCGAGTCGGAAGTGGACTGCAAAAAGAAAGCCCTGGCCGTCAGCCAGGGCTCTAACAAATCATAATCAATGATAACACTTTTCTTTGAAGTCGGTCTAATCTTATGGAAAGATCATTGCTATGATCAAAGTGGGAGGGAGCCCAAAGGCCCTCCTCCCCCTAGTAAGAGGAAACAATTATTCTACAATAATCATCCTTCTCGTTGCGGTATATTCACCTGATTTCAGCGTGTAGTATATCACTCCTGTCGGCAGATGGTTTCTGTCAATTCTGATCATGTTGTATCCTTTAGTATAATCACCTCTGATGATCTGCAGTACCTCTCCATTGCCGCCGCGCAGCACCATTTCAGCCTGGCCTGCCTGTGGCAGGTTGAAACCAATCACTGTCTGCGTCATGAATGGGTTAGGAAGGTTCTGGTACAACTCGTATCCCAGTCCGGCTACTTTGCCGTCGCCGAAGTCGATCACTACATCCTTCAGGTTGCCTCTCAGGTCGTAAGCTTCCGCCATGGTGTATCTGGAAGAGATGCCCAACAACTCGCTCAACTGACCGGATTGATAAGCTCTGAAGGTCAAAGTCAACAGGTCAGCAGTGGCTGTGCCTGAAACTCTTCCGTTTGGATCGTTCCAGCTGGCCGTGATCACGCCTTCCTCGAGATGCGTCAGACCGACATTCTGCTTGCCTAACTGTCCGTACTGGATGTCTTTCAGTTCAAGCACTGCATTGTCGAAGGTCAGCGTAAACTGGTAACCCAGTATCTGATCCAGCTCTTCGCTGCTCAGCGTAACCTCATAGGTCTGACCGGCTTCGATGTACTGATCTTCCGTCTTCATGGTGAACAGGCCGGTTACATTGCGCTCATCCAGAGACAAGGTGTTGGCCGTCGCACTCATGTTTACATCACCGATCTTAACGGCGTAGAAGTCAACATTCAGCTCCATACCATCCAGGTCATTGATGTTGACGATCTCAGGGAATGGCGCCGACCATGGGTCTGTACCTTCTGGGAATTCGTAATTCGCGTCAACGAAGCGCCAGCTGGTATTGTTGGCAAAATGGTCGTCTATGCTCAGGATCATCTTACGCAACTGGATCAAGTCTAAGGTCGTGATCGACTTGGAGTTGTTTACGTCAGCAGCGATCATTCGCAGCGGGTGGCCAAGCGCTTCAACGCCCAGGATATGCTGCGTGACTTTCACCAGGTCAAACGTACTTACTCCGTTCATCGGATCAATATCCAGTCTTGGTGTGATGGAATAGTCGTAGCCCATCAGCAGTTCTTCGAAGGCGTAGCTGCCGTCCAGTCCGGTGCGCAGCTGTCCGTCGCTCGTTCCGCTAAGCAGCACTTCTACACCCTCTACGATCTCATCTTCCATAGTTGTGATCAGACCCGCAATGGTCGCCCGCTCTCCTTCTGCAGGCTCGCCCGTACATGGATCAGGATCTGAGCCTGGTTGTACATTGGCCATTACCGTACAATAATCCAGATTACCGGCGCCGTCCATAGCGATCACAAAGACTGTCACCGCCGCTCCGTTGTCGGCGCAATCGAAGAAGACATCACGGTAATCTTCGAAGTCTCTGCCGCCGCTGGTCATGTACTCGGCCAATTCCTCAGCAGTAGGTCTTTCAACGCTCAGGGAATCCATGACCTCATCCTGACGGATGGCAAAGTAACGTACGTTATTCTCAGAGTTGGCGATCACATCAGCCTGTGGATGTGGCGTACAGTCTACAATTCCGCTGGCCACAAAGTCAGTCGCCCAAACCACATTCGATCCGCCGATCACTTCTTTGTTCTCTACCACCGGCATCAGATCTACGCTCAAAATCGACTTACATATCGGAGCCGGCGTTTTGCAGTCAACGATAGAGAACGGTATCTCTCTATTAGCTACATTGCCACACAGGTCGGCGATGCGTACGATGAACTTGTGGTTACCCACCGGCAAGCCTTTGCCGGCAATGCTGGCAATTCTCAGGGTATCGCCGTCAAGGGTAGCGGTGTACAGATCATCGATGGCGTTCACCTCGCCTCCGTCGGCGTCTACGTCGATCAGTACTGCTCTGATATCCACCGTTTCAGTGCAGGAATCCACCACAGCAACAGGGATCATCACCTCAGCATTGCAGTCTGCTGCTCCGCTTGGTCCGAAGGCGCAGAATTCAAAAGTGTCTGCGCTGATGATCGGCGCCTCGTCGTCGTATACTTTAATTACCTGAGTGTACTCCCAGTAGCCTGGCGTGTAGGCGTAGGTCTTGTCGTCACATTCAGTATCGAAATTGTAAGCGCCGTCTACAATCGGCAGATTGTAGGTAGTCGCTCTGAAGTTATTATCACCGGCGCTGAGCTCAGCCTCTACGATGGAAGCGATGTCGCCTGGTGTGGCTACACTTGCGTCGTCATCTACGATGAAGTCGCCTGCATCGTCTACTTTCACCCAGGTTGGCTCCAGCAAATTCCCGTCACAATCGTAATCCCTTGGTATGACGGACGGCTCTAAGGTGATGCCGTCATATTCACACCAGTTGATCACGCGATATGTGATGTAGCGCTTGAAGCATTCATCGCCGGAGCCCTCAAAGATGGAGGTATCTCGCTGTACTGCAAATACATCGCAGGCAAAGGTAGTCAGCTCCAGATCTTCTCCTCCGTCACCCCTGCAATCGTCCTCCGCATCAGCAGGGAATTGGATCACAAAATCGTTCTTCTTCAGCACTTCTATGGTCTGCACACAAGTAGAACTCATGATGCCCTGAGAAGAAGGTGCGGTTACGGTGAAAATACGCTTCAACGTTCCGGTTGAACAAGCCGTAGAATCCCACTCGATGGTGTCGGTGACGACAAAGTCGCAGTTGAAGTCTACAGCCAATTCGCCGCTGGCCAATAACGCTTCCACTGTTCCAAATTTCGCTCTGACTGCCTCCAGGTCGGTGGCGTCGAAGTCAAGCGTGGTGCAATCCAGTGTTGTGTCGGCAGGCGCCCAGCAAATTGGCGTCAGCTTGTTCTCCACCAGCTGATCTTGCCAGCAGATGTTCTCATTGCCGTACTTATCGGTGGCTTTCAGCTCTATTCTGACGTAATCTTCGGGAGACTTGCTGATGTCACAACAAGTAAACCAAAGCTCGTCTTTCCAGTAAGTATAGTAGTGGTAAGCATTGTCTTTAGCCAGTTGCTTCATGATCAGCGTGTCTCTTCCACCCTCTACCCTATAGTACAGGTACATCGGATTACCTAGTTTATCTACCGTCTCGATCTCATGCAACTCATCAATACTTGCGATCTGGTATACCTCATTCAGGTAGCTGTCATAGCAGCTATCCAGGTCGCGGCGTATTTTCACATCCACCAACTCACAGTTATCCCAGCTGCCTTCGTTGACATCATCTACCGTGATGTGAGCAATGCCGTCGCCACCGACTGATACGTGCAGTTCGTCATTACATGCCGCTACCGGCTCGGTCAGATCGGCCACGATGTACTTGCATCTGACTTCTTCCGCTACATTGCCACAGGCATCCGTAACATTATAGCCGATATAGTAAGTGCCGATTTCCAGTCCACCGACCAGATAGGTACCATCAGCTTGTGATTGTACAACTGCTGGATACAATACGGTCTCCAGTTCGCGAGGCTCTACCGGCAGTCCGGTCGGATCACGCTTGATTTGTTCTCTGTATACTTTGATGGTATAGTCAAACTCATTGTTCACGCAACCCGCCACGATCGGCTTCGGTACGATGAAACTCGCTGTACAGTCAAAAGCACCTGTGCTAACGGTATCGGTGTGTCTTGGCGGACAGCTCACCTGCGGCGCAGATAACTGACCCCACTTGATCTGTTGCACCTTGGTAACCGGCTCAGAGCTCTTACACCAATCCCAGATGGTCCAGGTACGCTCTACTTTTTCTACGCAATTCTCTGTTATTGTATGATCCTTGTAAGAAATACTGATGTTGCAGAGGCCTGCCCCATTATTTTCATCCATCATCGACTGATCGATATAGACCTTATCTCCAAAGCCGTTGATGTAGTAGGGCGCTCCGGTCAGACGCAGCAGCTCGTTTTCATCAGCTCCGGGATAGGCGCAAAGATCCAGTTCTCTGTTTTCCATGATCTCATCCAGGATCAATTCGATTGGCTTGAAACGGATCGGTATCTGAACAGTAGACACATTGCCTTTGGCGTCCTTGATGCGCATGGTGCGCAGCATCATAGATCCTGTGCAAGCGTCTCCCGGCATAAACAAATCACTCACCGCAATGTCCAGATGACAGATATCGAAGCAGCCGTCCTGTAGTTCGTCGATATTGAACACCCCGGCTTCTCTGAGCAGATCCCAGCTTACGCCGCTGAAGGTACAGTCATCTTTATCCTGTCGGATATCAGACTGGAAGTACTTCTTAATGCTGTCTACATCTGTGCATACCAGCATCAGTTCGCCATTCACCTCAGGGATCGTAGCTGCTGACTTATCTTCCGGGATCACATAACCCCAAACTGGGTTACAGTAATCGGATACGGTTCTGACCTCGAAGACCAGCGGCTCACCTACATTGTAATCGGCTACATCTATCTTCAACTCACCCAGCAATTCTTCGTCATTGTACCTGACTCGATAGAAGCCTCCTTCCGGGAAGAACTCATCGCTGCAACGGTCGATAAAGCCTTCCAGCAGCATATCGGCCGTGATCGTTATCTGACAATTTTCATCCACTGGTACATAGACCACATCGTTCTGTGCGATCAGGTGGATGTTTTTCCAACAGTCGCTCAGGTTGGTTTTGTTGTCAAAATCGTCATAACCGCCCTGGAAGTACAGCCCGTCATTGGAAAGATCCATGACCATGAACTGTTCGCCTCCGTTGCACCAGTCTGGTATCGCTATTCCCTGATAGTTAACAGCTTTACCGCTTACTGAAGCCTGCGCCATTAATGGGTCCATAGCTCCACCAGCATCCGGATCGATCTCCACGGTAATGCGGATGCATACCTCCTGTTCAGGATACAGCAATCCACTTTCTCCATCCAGGATATTTCCTGCCCCCCCAGCATAAGCGCTGTTGATCACCGGATATTCCTCTACGGTTTTTCCTTCCTGCTCCAGCACCTCAGCGCTGACAAACTGTACGAAGGCTAGACCAAACTGGCTCTCCAGATCGAGCATTGCCTGCAGCTTTTCTAAAGGAACCGGCTCCGTGTTCTTAATACACAGATCCAGGGTCACATTCATATTGCCGCACTCAAAGCTGGCTGGATAGTCATAGCCCACGTCATTCAGTATTGCTTCAATATTCGGCTCCTCGATCAGGCCAAAGTCAATGGTCAGGTTGTCCAGGCTATCCGGATATTCGTTGACCAGACCCGGTGTATCGCCAATGCCCATTTCTTCACGAACCAGATCCATCGGATCAGGGATCATGATCATAGCTGCAGGGGCGCCATCGCTATCGAACTGGTCGCCTTTATCGCCTACTTCGTTATTCGGAACAGTCAGTATCCAGCGGGCAGGATTCTTTTCTTCGTAACCTTCAACACATTCTACGAACTTCTCGATGAAAACCTGATAGTTACCAGGGATCAATCCGCAGAAGTAATACAGCCCATCTTCAGTGGTTGTCGTTACGTATGTGCGATCGTCGCCATCGCCGAATTCATCATCGTCGAAGCCGGCGTAAACCAGTGTCAGTTCTACCTTTTCAAAGCCTGGCTCAGATGGATCGGCGCCTTCGCCGTCCTGGATCCCATCCAGGTTGTTGTCTTCCCAGACCAGGTTACCCACCTTCGAGAGCGGGAAGAGGTAGTCTTCCACTTCACCCGCAGGCATCACTTCGTCTCCGTACTTGGCAGGACCGTCAGGGCCGAGACCGCTGAGGTCGCTCAGGCGGAAGCGAGCGTGTGCTCTGCCTTCAGGGAAAGTCGCCCCTTGAGGAACAACAAAGCACAGCTGTACCGTTTGAGCTTCACCAGTACCAATGTACTTCAATTCCTGACGGTTAAAGCCGCCTATTCTAAAGATGACCTGCTCGCCGGCATCGAAGCGTTCGTTGCTGTTGTAGTCGATCCAGGCTGTCAAATAGGCTTCCTCATCCTGCGGCCAGTTGAAGGTCACCTCAAAGCAAGCTTCGTAGCCAGGAATCATTGGAGTAATCAACTTAACGCCCGTTTCATCGTCCTCACATGCCTGCGGTTCTGCAAAAGCACTGCCGGTATTGTCATCACCGCCTTCTTCCAGGCCGGCTTTGTCTTCTGGCGCTGCCTCTTGCTCGGCATCCACGCAATCACCCAGATATTTACCGGGCTGAATAACATGTACCGCGCCATCTGACATCATCAAAGTATTGAAGTCATCAGGACTCTCTGGATCATCAGGCAGATCGCCGTAATCCAGTCCGGCAAAGCCATAGTCAAACGTCTGGTTCACATGCTCATCCGGGAAGGTCAGGACCACCTGCGGAGCGTCTCCGTGATCGTCACCCAGACCGTACTCATCTGTAATTTGACCGTCTGCATCAACGATCTCAAACTCCGTCATCACCATTCCGGACAACACATCGTCGATGATGCCGTCCTGGTTGTTACCCGCCAGGAAGGTTCCGTCTTCACCGTCGCTGTCCACCACATCATCGCCGCCTCTGTCCGGACGGGTCGGCGTCATGTCCTCTGGTGTTTGTACAACGATCTTGTAGTCATAATCGTAACTATTGTTTTCGATAAGGCCACAGAAGTAGTACAATCCGGCTATATCGTCAATATTGTCTGTCGTAGTTTCGTATACTCTATCATCACCCTGTGGGTTGTTAAGGTCAGTGGTTTCAACCAGTCCGTCTTTACCGGAGAAGATCAGCGCTACAGGCACTCCGTTGATGCCCAGTCCGGCTTCTTCGGCATCCTGCAGACCGTTGAAGTTGCGGTCTTCCCAGACCAGATTGCCTACCTTGGTCAACGGCAGGAAGTAATCTTCAACTTCTCCGTATGGGATAGCGCCATTCGGCAGCATACCGTCCGGTCCTAAACGAGGATCAAAGCTGAGACGGAAGCGGATAAAGGCGGCGCCCTCCAGGAATTGTGCTTCCTCAGGTACGTCGAAGCAGATCGTTACCGGATCGCCGTTCAGTTTGAAACCGTTCTCCAATTCCAGTGCTTTTGTCAGCGGCTCCAGAGACGCCTCTTTACCGTTAACCTTGGTAAAGTCGATATGCTCTTCGGCATCCAGTTGTCCGTTGCCGTTGTAATCTATCCAGGCATTCAGGAAAGCATCCGGGCCATCAAAGTTATCAATAGCGGTGAAATCCAGCTCAATGCACGCTTCGTACCCCGGAATCAAAGGTGTAACGAACTCAATACCATCCTCATCATCTGTGCAATCCGTGCCCATTGGCTGCTTCCAGCTCTCAGGATCGGTATCTGTAGCATCATCACCCAGATCATTACCGTTACCTTTGTAGCCGGCCTCCAGGTCTGGATCACCATCTAATTCTGCATCCACGCAAGAACCCAAATATAGATCCGGCGTTACAATATGCTTAGGTCCAAGCGGCAGCTCAGTTTCATACTGATACTGATCACCCAGCTCAGCAACCGGAAGATCGCCGAAGTCAATCGCTATATAGCCAAAGTCAAAGCGCTGATCCACCTGATTATCCGCAAAAGTGCCTACCATGTTCGGATCAAGCAGGTTGTCCAAATCCTGATCGCCAATGCCTTCTTCATCTCTGGCTAAATTCATCAGCTTCATCTGATCCGCGAAGGTAAATGCTGTTTTCACCTTCAATTCACCTTCCACAATGATACCGTCACTGTCGCGATCTTCTTCGTTGGCATTCTTAATGTTGTTAGACTTGGTCGGCGTCAGATCCTTTGGATCCATTACCACGATCTCGTAATTACCCTCGATCAAGCCACAGAAGTAATACAAGCCGGCTAGTTCTGAACCATCCATGTAGGTCCTGGCAGAGGTTACGGTATCGAATGCGATATCGGCAACCTGACCCAGTGGTCCTACTTCGTCTAAAGTTCCGTCAGCACGGATACCACCGAAGATTAATTGTACCGCTACATCGTTGATGCCGAGGCCGATCTCTTCTTCATCCTGCAGACCATTGTGGTTGCGGTCTTCCCAGACCAGGTTACCTACCTTGCCGAGTTTCACGCGATAGTCTTCCACCTCACCGCCAGGTACGATTGCTTCTTCGTCATATTTATCCGGACCATCAGGTGACAACCCGCCGTTCTCGCTCAGACGGAAGCGGGCGTAGGCTACACCCTCATTGAATCTAGCGGTTGACGGTACTTCGAAGCAGAGTTCTACTAACTGATCCACACCAGCAGCCAGAACGCCGTTAGCGGTCAGATCAAGCGTTTCACTATCTTCATCGATCTCGCCGTTGCTGTTCCAGTCGATCCAGCCTTGCAACACTGCTCCTCCGGCAGGGGCCGTATAGGTCACCCGGATACAGGCCTGGTTGTCAGGGACCAGCGGGGTGATGAATGCAATACCGTCTTCATCATCTTCGCAGGCTTCAGGGCTGGAGAATTCACTCTCCGTTCCGTCGTCGCCCAGGTCATTGTCACCATCTTCGCCGTCAAACTGTCCGGCATCGTCATCAGGATGACCATCCTGCTCTGCATCGACACACAATCCAAGGCGCAATTCCGGCTGAATAACATGAACAGGTCCGTTCTCTTCCATAGTGGTATTGAAGGCTTCATCCTGTTCTTCCTGAGGAAGATCACCATAATCCAAGCCTGCAAAGCCAAAGTCATAGGTCTCGTCCACCTGCTCATCAGGGAACCCATTAACGATACCCTGATCTTCGTTACCTGCTTCATTGGTTGGCAGGTCGGTCACCTCTTCGATGGAGATGATCTCGGTCATCACCATAGTGAAGTCCATATCATCACTGATCTGACCGTCGCTGTCTGTTTCGTCATCGTTAGCAGCGCCGCCTGCATCAGGACGAGTAGGCGTCATGTCTTCCGGCGTATTGACGATGATTTTGTAGTCTCCTTCGATCAGACCGCAGAAGTAGTACAGACCATTTTCATCAGTAATCGTTTCATAAGTTTCGTCATCTTTGGTGTCCAAAGTGTTGTCCGGACCCAGCCACACCAGGCTTACTTCTACGCCTTCAATGCCCGGCTCTTCAGCATCCTGGGAGCCGTCAAAGTTAAAGTCTTCCCAAACCAGATTGCCGAGCTTGCCAAGAGGGAATTTGTAGTCTTCTACCTCCCCGTCAGGAGCACCGCCGGTCGGCAGCAGTCCCGCCGCCTGGCTTAAGCGGAAGCGAGCAAAGGCCATGCCTTCGTTAAAAGCAGCTTCTTCAGGAACTTCGAAGCAGATCTCTGTTTCCACGTTCGTACCGCTCAACAATACTCTGTCTTTTATGATCTGATCGTTGCCATCCAATACACCATTACCGTTAAAGTCGATCCAACCCTGGAGCACCCCGGTAACGCCTACCGGAATAGTGCTGGTGACTTTCACGCAGGACTCATAGCCCGGGATCAGTGGCTTGATCAGTTCTACTCCATTTTCATCATTTTCATCAGGTGTGCCGTCTCCATCTGTATCATTATTGTCATCACCGTCAGACATGGCGGCAGGCTGCCCGTCTATCTCGATATCCACGTTGTCACCAAGATACAGGTTTGGAATTTCCGGAAGCAACGCCTGGAAAGGCGCCGGTACGATCACGTGACGTGGACCGTTGTCTTCCAGCAAGGTGGCAAAACTTTCGGGTAAGTCACCAAAGTCAGCCGCGACAAAGCCAAAGTCATGCGTTTGATCTACCTGGCTGTCCGGATAGCCTTCCACATCGTTAGTCGGGAAGCCGGCCACAATCTCCTGATCTTCGATGCCCTCTTCATCCGTCGGATTATCCAGCACATCTTCGATGGTAAACATCTCCATGATGCCGGTAATCTGCCCGCCGTCTTCCACAGGCTCGCCGTCACTGTCTTTATCATCCTCCAGCGATTCATTGACGTTGGCCAAAGTAGGCATCATCATCGCAGGATTGTCGATCTCGATCGTGTATTTGCCTTCGATCAGACCGCAGAAATAATACTCGCCATTTTCATCAGTGGTAGTAGTGTAGGTTCTTTCCACATTATCGGCATCGGTGAAAATGAGATTCACCTCGATTCCGGGCAGACCGTTGTCCGCTTCGTCGTTGTCTTGAATGCCGTTGTAGTTGCGATCAAACCAAACCACATTACCTACTTTAGCAAAATTGCGCTTGTAGTCTTCCACTTCACCGTCCATCGCAATGCCGGTCGGCTCAGCCGCCGCATCATCAGTGCTCAAACGGAAGCGGAAGTAGATCATACCATTGGTGGCTTCTTCATCAATTTCAGGAACGTTGATGCAGAAGGTCGCCTCATCCAGTCCGCCGGCTGGCACTTCAGGATTTCCGCCGACAAAGTCAAGGGCTTCCAGAATACCGTCGCCGTCCCAGTCGGCAAAACCATATAACGTCGCCGTTTCTGAGCCGTCGTTAACGGCATCCACTTTTATGCAGGCTACCTCATTTTCCATGACTGGTGTGATGAAGGTAATGCCGTCCTCATCATCTGCGTCTTCTTCATTGTCGTCGCCATCGGCCATTTCAGAAGGCTCGCCATCGATATCTGCGTCTACTGCTTCACCGAGGAATAAGTCATCAGCAGTTGGATCCAGCACGTGATGTGGTCCGTTCTCAGCCAGTTCGGTCGGATACTGCTCCGGCAGATCACCCAGATCAAGGCCTTTGATCACTTCTACATAATCTTCTACTTCCCCATCCATGGCAAAGCCGGTATAGCTCAAGCCTGCCTCTGTACTCAATCTGAAGCGCAGGAAGGTCTTGTCTGTAATGGTTGCCTCACATGGGACGGTGAATGTCAGATAGTAAGTTGCATCAGCGTCAGTCAGAGCCACATCTGCAGCAACTTGCTCGCCCGAATCCTCCCAGTCACCATCGTCGTTGAAATCTATCCAGGCTTGCAGGTAAGCAGTAGTCTCCGCTGGAATGACCGTTTTAATTTCTACGGTAGTTTCCAGGCAGGTAATGAGCATAGTCGGATTACCCTCAGCATCAACAAAGGCAATACCATCTTCATCATCACCGTCTCCACCACCGGTTTCTCCCGCTTCAGGATCGGGCTGACCATTTTCTTCCACATCTTGCTCATCGCCGAAATACAACTCCGGTGTTTCCGGCACGCCATGACGTGGACCGTCTTCTTCATAAACCGTTGGAAAATCTTCGCCAGCATCACCAAAATCAAGGCCTTTCACCTGGATCAGATAGTCTTCTACCTCTCCATCCATGGCAAACCCGGTTGGGTTTTCTACTTCTGCCTGTACCGTACCGATACGGA
>CAZJQS010000014.1:0-51263 GCA_964548175.1 uncultured Saprospiraceae bacterium | reverse complement strand
GCTCTTCTACACCATCTTCGTCATCGTTATCTGCATCGCCATCGTCGCCGCCGGCTTCTTCTCCGGCATCGTCATCCGGCTGACCGTCACCTTCTCCGTCAACCAATTCGCCCAGGTAAATTTCCGGCTGATCGGGCACTCCATGACGAGGGCCGTCTTGCGCATCTGTCGTCAGGTATGGCGCCGGTAAGTCGCCGAAGTCAAGCCCTTTGACTTTCACCAGATAATCTTCTACTTCGCCATCCATAGCAAAGCCGGTAGCTTCACTTACTTCCGTTTCTATGGTGCCTAAACGGAAGCGGGCGCCAAGATTTTGACCGACCACTGCGTCAAGAGGCACATCGAAAGTCAGTTCCACAATAATATTTACTATACCGTTTGGAAGGATCTCTTCACTTACTATCTCGTTAGGATCGTCAAAATTGCCGTCTGCGTTCCAATCCACAAATCCATACAGGTAGGCCGTTTCAGTAGTATTGTTCAAGACGTTGACTACGAAAGTAGTTTCTTCGCCGGGGAAGATCATTGTTGGTTTCACTACACCATCTTCGTCGTCATTTCCATCATCGTCGTCACCATTGGTGCCGTCTTCACCGGCGCCCAGATCTGGCTGGCCGTCGGGATCGACATCAACAGTCTTTCCGATGGCCAGTAAAACATTTTCCGGCACGCCATGGCGTGGGCCGTTATTATTGAATACAGTCTGATAATCACCAGTGCTGACGCCATCTTGTATATCGGGCAAGTCACCGTAGTCCAGACCTTTAACCACTACCAGATAGTCTTCCACTTCACCATCCATGGCGAAACCAGTTGGTGAACCGACTTCGTCTTCTATGGTACCGATGCGGAAGCGCACACCCAGATCTTCGTTGATCACTGCATCTACAGGAACGTCAAACATCAGCATGAACTCTTCATCGATTGTACCATTGGGCACCTCCACGCTGGTTACCTCATTTTCATCTTCAAAATCACCGTCGCCGTTCCAGTCGGCAAAGGCATACAGATACGCGGTATTGCCGGATTCATTCGTAGCGGTGGCGGTAAAGGTTGCTTTTTCGCCGCGGAAGAGCATAGCGGGCTCAACGATTCCGTCTTCGTCGACTTCATCGCCTCCGTCTATTTCACCGGAATCATCGTCCGGTTGTCCATTTTCTTCAATATCGACACCTGAGCCAAGGAATACAATCGGATCATCGCTGACTCCGTGGCGGGGCCCCTCATCTTCGTATGCGGTTGGATAATCCTCAGGAAGGTCGCCAAAGTCAAGACCTTTGACTTCAACCAGGTAATCTTCGACTTCTCCGTCCATGGCAAAGCCGGTTGGTTGGTTGACTTCACTCTCAATGCTACCTAGCCGGAAGCGGGCGCCTAATAAGTTGTCGATATCGGCGTCCAGCGGAACATTAAAGATCAGTTCAGCGGAGCCGTTCCCTGTAACAATGGCGCTAGCTACTTCGCCTTCATCATCGAAACTACCGTCTCCATTCCAGTCAATAAAGCCGTAAAGGTAGGCCGCCAGACCGGTTTCATTAGTGATATCGACAACAATGGTTGTTTCTTCACCACGAAAGATCATGGAAGGTAAAAATACGCCATCTTCGTCGCCACCATCAGCAAGGGCATCGCCACTTTCTGATCCGTCATTTTCGGGATCGGGGGCATTTCCCATAAATAATTGTGGATTTTCGGGAATACCATGCTTGGCCCCTCCTTCAGCATCTACTACAGGATAGCCAGCAGGTAAATCACCAAAGTCAACGCCCTTCACTTTCACCACATAATCTTCCACTTCGCCATCACGTGCTAAGCCGGAAGCGATATTTACTTCTGCAATATTTGTTCCGACTCTGAAGCGAGCCCCCAGAAACTCGTTGATGACCGCATTCTGGGGCACATCGAACATCAGCATTACGGTCCCGCTTGTATTCGGGTTGACAGTAGCAGAGGTTATTTCATTAATGTCGGCAGGCTGATCAAAGGAACCGTTTTTGTTCCAATCGACAAAGCCATATACGTAAACGTTATCATCAGAGTTGTTTACGACAGTTACTTCAAAAGTCGTTTTCTCACCGGCAAAGATCATGGCAGGTATCTGCACGCCGTCCTCATCATCAGCATCCTCGTCATTATCATCGCCGCCATTTTCCAGCCCGGCGTCCATATCGGGTATGCCGTCCAGTTCAACGTCAACGCGATCCCCCAGGTAAATGAGCGGGTCAGGAGTCACGCAGTGACGAGCACCATTGTCATCCAAACGTGTTTGATAATCCATCATGGCTATGCCATTTGCCGGATCGGGCAAATCACCAAAGTCGAGTGAATACAAGGTCACCATGATCTCCTTAACGATGGTACACATGTTGCCATCCTCAATGGTCACTTCATAGGTGTATGTTCCCGGTTCAGTTGGATAGGTAGCATCACCGAAGCTGATTGTCGGCATCATAGCTGTTGAACTGAATCCAAATGGCCCATTCCAGGAGAACGAAGCGGTTGGTGTCACACTCAATATCAAAACGTCAAATAAAAGGTCCTCTCCGTAACAAATCGGTGTGGTCACGATCGGATCCGCATCCGGCGCTGAGTTCAGCGAAAGGGGTACCGGTGTGCTGTTCATGCAATTGCTGGACAAGAAGGTCGTTTTGGCATACACGGTCGTATTGGCGCTTTCAAAAGTCGCAGGATTAGGAATGAGATTAGTCAGGCCCGCATCTGTAAACCATTCTACTGATACGCCGGCGACCCCTCCGGTAATGGTATTATTCGAGGCAGTTAAATCAAAGATCGCAGTACCGGTTCCTACGCCGTTTTCTACCGTTTCACATTCCACTAAAGCTACAGGATTGGCTTCCGGAACATACAGGACGGTGAGGGTAGTCGTAGCCGAAGCACCACAACCATTTTCGTCCTCCACCTCGTATTCAATAAGGGCGGTTCCCGGCATCAGGCCAGTCGTTGTGATGGAAACATCTTCTGTATTCCCCACTATGGAATTGTCAGCGAGGCCTGTTGTTCCTCCATCGATAACCGTCCAGGTGTGCGTGATGATGGGGCCGTCGGCGCCTGGAACAGCATTACCTTCAAGATTGGCAATAACCCCCTGGCAGACATCATCGCCTATCGGGGCGACTTCAGGCAATTCATAAACATCAAAGGTGACGGTTGCTACGCTTGTACAGCCATCGCCATTAGACACTTCTGCATACACTACGTCGCCGTCTTCAGCTGGATAAGTGCTGATATTGTTGATCAAAGTGAGCGGATCAAGGCTTAAATCCGTATAGTAATTTACTGTAACGTTTCCGTTTTCGCCATTATCCAGGTCTACCCCATTAACGTTGGTGGCAGCGGCCGGATCCTGGGCGTCACTCAGGTTAAAGATCACTTCTCCATTACCATCATCGCACAAGGCCAGTAATACATTGTTGGCCGGTGGTAATGGAAGTACGTCCAGCGTAATAAGAGCCTCTGTTTCACAACCCGCGTCATTAGTGACTAAAGCGTACACCTGATCACCGTCCATAGCGGAATAGTTCTCAGGGTCAGCGATCAGGTTAGCCAGGGTAGCCGGCGTGCCGGTATGGTAAGTAACGGTATTGGTAGTGCCATTATCCACATCGGTACCTGTTGCATTGCTCGATGAAGCGGTGCTTTCAGCGTCAGTCAGGTCAAAGACCACCGCTCCGTCGCCATCGTCGCACAATTCCAAAGTGACAGGATTGGCCACAGGGTTATTGTTTATGATCAGTGCGGTAGTTTCAGCAGCCGAACAGCCGTTTTCGTCTTCTATTCTGTACTGGACTATTGCTGTGCCTTGTGAAAGTCCGCTGGTATTGACGATTATATCTTCCGTATTTCCGAGGTCAGCATTAGAGAGGCCTGTGCCGCCAGTGCTGACAACCGTCCATTCACGAACGACAATATTGCCGCTTCCGCTTACCTCATTGCCACTTAGGTTGGCTGATTGTCCTATACACACTTCGTCTCCTTCTGGCGCTACGGCCGGCAGGTTGTAAATTACAAAGGTGACGGAAGCCACCACGCTACATCCTTCTGCATTAGTTACTTCAGCATAGACGACATCGCTATTTTCAGCAAGATAAGCGCCGACGGAAGCGATCTGGGAAACCGGTTCCAGGCCTGGGCTGGTGTAATAGTTCACCGTAACGCTGCCGTCAGCTCCGTTATCGAGGTCTGTGCCATTAATATTGGTCGAAGCGGCAGCATCTTGGGCATCTTCAAGATCGAAGAACACCTCCCCGTCGCCGTCGTCACAAAGTGCTAAGACCACATTATTGGCGACAGGCAAAGGCAGGACGTTCAAGCTGATCACAGCTTCAGCGGTACAACCGGCGCTGGTAGTCACCAGGGCATATACCTGCTCTCCATCTCCAGCAGCATAGTTTTCCGGATCGGCGATCAGGTTGGCTGGTACTGCGGGGGTTCCGGTATGATAGGTCACGATATTAGTAGTGCCGTTATCCACGTCGGTATCGGTAACGTTGGTTGCGGCGCCTGCCGACTGTGCATCGGTCAGGTCGAAGACAACCTCGCCGTCGCCGTCATCACAAAGTTGAAGGGTAACGTTATTGGCCACCGGATTCGGATTCACCACTACATTGAGAGAGGTAGAAAAAGTACAGTTGGGATTATTCGCATCGGTAACTGTAAGATTATAAGTCCCTGCATCCGACAAGGAAGCGGATGCAATGGTAGGATTGGCTTCCGTTGTGGAAGAAAGCGCGCCAGGGCCACTCCATACATAAACATAATTACCCGAAGTGCCGAAAGCATTGGCCATTAAGGTCAAAGTTTGGCCTTCACAAGGGGAATTGGCAGTCGGCGTTGCTGCTACAAAACAGGAAGGAACAGCCGGGATTTCAAAAATTTCGCTATCGAAGCAAGCATCGGCGCAGGGATCATTTGCGGGGCAACTGCACTCACCCAGGTAAGGGTAGTTATGAATTTCAGTGCCGCTTCCGGAATGCAATAGATCACCACCAATGGCCAGGCGGCCGTTCAGGTTGCCGTTGAGTATAACGTTTCCATCTTTTACCAATACGGATCCGTTAACGGAGGTATTGAAATTAACCTGTGTTGCTGTATTAAAATTAAACAAGAGATTGAAAACCCGGACATCGGGATCCGGAGCTCCGAAGGTAGCATATCCGGGATCACCTGCCACACCGGCAATGACGTTAGCGATGTTCCAGTTTATGGCGCCGCCGGCAGTGACGTTAACTATGATGGTGGCGTCGGCAGGGATATTATCGAATAACAGGTTCTGCCCGGCCAGCGCTGCGATCTCGGCTGCACTTAAGGTAAATACCTGAACAGGGGAGGCGCCGTCACCTTCCAAAGTAAAAGAGTTAAGAGCACCGGTAGGCGCTAAAGCTGCAAAACAATCGCTCTGGGCATCCAAGCCTGCAAAAATGGAGGCAAAATCAAATAAACTTTCCACAGCAGTTGTTCCTTGATTGGCTGTGATCGTTGCAGGATTGCCGCTGTTGGTATTGACGTTTGGAGAAATCGAGCCGCCGACAAAAACATTACCTACTACTGAAGTGCCGCCCTGAGCATTGCCAATAGTGCCGGTTCCGGGAATCGATCTTTGAATGTCGCCACGAACAATAAGGTTGTTTTCTCCGTCAGGCCCGATCACGTAGGTTCCTCCACCGGAAGTACCTACGCCGTAATAATCTCTATTTAACACAAAATTGCCGCCTACTGCCACCCGGCCTTCTGTTTCGGCGCCGTCGGTTACGGTAAAGTCTCCTTCTACGATGGCGTTGAAGTTAGCATCGGTACCGCGGATAATGGATGCCGGCGGACCGGTAGGCAATAGAGCCGAAGGATAATCGCCCGGCGGGGGGCAACTGCCATCGGCACAAGCTTCGAAAGGCACACAGGAGGAACTGGATGATCCACCTCCACCTGAGCAGGTTCCGGAATATACATTCAAGGTAAATTCCTCGACCATGGAAGCGCAATCCAGGGTCAAGGTTTCAGATCCGTTGATGATGTCCGATCCGGCAGCTACCGCAATGACCACATCTCCTTCCGGACCTTCAATGGTAATATCACCTGAAGCGTTTAATACGGTGTAGATGATTTCCAGATCATAGGTTTCCGTGTCCGCACAATTATCGGTGACGATCACGTCGTTTATCTCGAGCAAACAAGGTTCGTTGTATGCTTCAGAAGCAGAACAAGCAGGCTGATTGTCGAAGCTGGCGCTGACGGAGATGTTGTTTTCGCCGTCGCAAGTCAGGCCTATAAACTGGAACGTAGTTGCATTACCAGGCAGGTTGATCGTTTTAGGAGAACCGCTTTCGGTGAGGGTAAGCGTCAAACCACCTGCGGCGGGGTTAGTGGCCGCGATCGTTCCTTCTACGGTATACGTTCCGTTGCTGCAACCTGACACAGAAGTAATTGCGATATCCAGACCACAGGTTGGTTCGTTATACGTATCGGTGATCATACAGCTGGTTTGGTTGTCAAAAGTAGCGGTTACGCTCACGTCTGACTCCCCGTTACATTGCAAACCAGGTACTGTGAAGGTAGATGATACGCTGGGATCAAACTGGATGGTCGTCGTTGAACCATTATCATTTACTTCCACGGTGATCAGCCCAAGGGGAAGGGGAGCTCCTGTAAAGACGACCTCTCCATTTAGCGCGTAGGTGCCGTCAGGGCTACAATCCGTTGGAGTAATAGAGAGAAAATCCAGTACACAGCCGCTGAACACCAGGATATCCCCACCCACTCCTTTGGGGTCACCCTGACCAAAGCTGGTTCCGAGGTCATCCACCAGGCCATAGGAAATGGCGCCCAGCGGTGAGACCGGTGAGCCGAATGATTCTGTACTGAAAACGGCAATCCCGTGAGGTCCTTTTTCGTTAAGGATGTCGCCTGCACTGATGGCGTATTGCACAGTTCCGGAACCATCATTCAGAAGGTAATAACCTACTCCACCGTAGCTGTCTTCGGCGCCTGCATCACCAAAAAAGGTAATATCAAATTCCGTAACGTTATCCTCATAGAGGTCTGTAGTTGAGTTTTTAGAGACGATGCTGATCTCTCCCCAGTGGTTGTAAGAAGAATAGAAGGATTCATTACACCCCACCCGGATACCTACCAGTAATTCTCCGTCAAAAGAGAAATCGAGGCTGGAAATGATGTAAACATAGTCCGACGCATAGGAAAAGCCCTGGCCGGTTGGTATGCTGACATGAAAAGTTTCGGTACCCACATAGTTGTCATAAGTAGCGCCGGAGGGGCGATAGGTGTTGTCTACCGTTCCTGCAAACCCACCGCTTGGAGTAAGATCAATACTGTAAACGGAAGGCACCCCCGCGGAGGCAAACCTATTGGGGCCCGGCACTACATCGATGACGCCAAAAAATAATCTGTTTCTTCCCGGCTCTTTAACGATACCATAAGGGACTTGCTCCAGGTTGGTGATTCCGGCAGCTCCGTTATCGTATGTCAGGGGATCATAGGAATCCAGGATGACACCGGCGCTGCTGACGCGATAGATGCGGCCGTCTTCTATATTGGTGATGAAGAATTGATCGTTTTCTTCGTCATAAGTAATGTTGCCCAGTCCAGGACCGGTAGTTCGGGTTTTAAACTCATCGGTTTCGCAATCCTGATGGGTAAAGGTGCTTGCTTGCTGGGGAAGCTGGACGAAAACGGTAGGCTGCCCCGTTACTGCATCGATTTTGTATACTGTTCCTGCTGCACTGAGGTCATCCACTCCACCTCCGATGCTTCCATAACCAACGACGGCTTCCTGAGTCAGGTAACCAGATCCGTAATTGGCGGAAGCTGCGGCATACATATCCCCTGTTCTGCGATTGATGGCAACGCCGAAGATGTTTCCGATCTTTTCCACGGTCCAGTCTTTGTGGTGATACATTAGCGTGGTGGAAGTAACTTCCGAACGGCCACTGGCAGGAATGGCATTGGAGATATCGATTGTCCCGATGGTGTACTGCTCCGCCATGGGCACACCTGTAGTTGTACCGCAGGAGACAAAGGCGATCCCTGGTTGAAGGATCACCTGTTGTCCGCCGACCATGGAACCCGGCCATGGGAGGTCAGGAGGCAGCATCATCATTTTTTCCATTGCGCTGTGAGCAGTTTGCTGACTGGCGCCTGAAGCATGCGCGACGAAGCTGATGGTCGGATCGATGACCAATTCATAGGCAGGATCGTATGCTCCTACTTTAAAGGACAGGCAGCGATCAACAAAAGCAAAGGCACTTTCCACCTCCACCTTTTCACCCTCGATCATCTGATAGGAGTAAGGCGCAGAATGGCGGATCTCGCCCCCATCTACCGGCAGTACTAATGCCCCGGCAGCATTAATGGAAGGCTCTCCTTCACCGTGTAAGCGAATACATACCTTTGAGAGATCACCCCCAGGCGCCAGGTTCAAATCATAGCCTGAAAGACCTTCTCCTTTATCATAGATACGAAGGTCAACTTCTTCAAAGGCTTCTGGATAGCGAACTTCATTTTTTTCTTTTTCATGGACCGGAGTAACTAAAGCGTTCTCCAATTGCATTTCCCATGTCGACTGGGATGGGGTCTGTATGGCGATCTTGCCAGTTTCCAGGGCCAGTGCATAATCACGAGCCTCCACCAGGAGGCTTTGATCATATACAGACACCTTAAACTGAAGGACCTCCGAAGGATTTTCCTGCTTACCTGGCTGACAGGCATATAGCAGAAAAAGGGCAGCCACGAGGACTGTCCTGACCATGTTCTTCAATGTAAAAGGTCTTTTCATGATGAGTTATGATTTGTTAAAGTTTGTAATTAGGTCGTATTTTCAGATTTGTTCGGTTAAGTCGTCTTCAAATTAAAAAAGCCATAACCCTCCAGCTGAAGGCTATAGCTTCTATGGTAATATGTTCATGTTCATATAATCTTCAATCTCACTAATAGTAGTATATTGACAAAGCAAACGTCGGTCCAGCTTTACTGTACGTTTTTTTGATCTTTCCCCGGATTGTTTCACACCGGAAAAGACACAAGCGCCCCATCTGACCCGGGAACAAGTCAGTCTCATGTGTTCTATTTTTTCATTTACAAATTACGGTAGCTATTGAGCATACAATCCCATTTCCTGTTCGTTTCACCCGAAAGGAGGAATAGGTTGCCTACGCTTGAAAACAACACGTAAGTATATTGTTAAATACTCAAATATTTTATTTCAGTTGATCATTTATGCGACTAAAAGGAAGCAATAAATGAAAAATTATTTCATATGATAAAAATATAGATTGACCTGTCCGTAGAAAAGGACAGTTTATTGCATTCAAACCATAGCTAAATTTCAGCTTGTTCCTTTTCCTTTTCTATGAGGAATTTGGAAAAGGCACAAAAGCGCTCAGCAATAAGAGGGTGTGGAGCCGTCAGAAGGCCCTGCACAGGCAGCATAAAACTGCTGAGTGCTGCCGTCGAGCTTAAGCAAACGGCTCCTCAACACCATTATAAATAAAGCACAATTGAACGGTTGAAACTAAATTGTAAATGCTGGTTTGAATCGGTTGGAAGGAAAATAGAAAATGTGTGTTTTGATTTTGCCCCTTTTTCAGGGTCTTTAAGCAAGAGGGAAACGGAAATAGTTCTTAAACGCCGTTGATTTCCACGACGATTACGCCTTTGTTAGTTTTCATGATTACTCGTTTGTGTGTTATGATTTGTTATTAACTGCTGTAAAGATAAGGGGAGGCTAGCGGATAAGAAAGGACAATAATATGAGCTCAACCCATATATATTTTTTTCCACTAATTGATATTTTATTTAATAAGACAGGAAAAGAAAGGGAAAGCGGCATCGAAGAAGAAACAACATCTTATTCGATGCACTTAAATAAAGCGGGAACCCTAGCGGAAACAGGTCATGTCATGGACATGCATGTCAAAAACCAGGTGATAGGAATACTGAGATTCCTCCAGGTCATAAGCTCCCGCCTTTATAGTAAGGTGGAATTCGGGGCCTTCTCCATTGGGCTTCAGTCTTGCTTGAAAAGACTCCGGCGCCAGGAATACAGACTTCCCAAATTGCATACGCAAAGTACGGTTGCACAGAGAATATTTATATACTTCCAGTTTTAGTTTACCTTCTTCGGTTAAGCTCACCTTTCCTAAAGCTTTACGGCACGACCTCAGGGAAGCCTTTATCTGCACCGGAGAATGGGCGGTGCTCATTCGACATATTCCTGAACCACTGCATCCTTTTTTCGGATTGCCAAAAACGACCTCTACTTTTACCGGCTCGAATGACCACGCTGTATGGGGGGAAAGGTGGAAATGCTTGTCTATTTGCATTTTTTTGAATCTTTTTTATTACGAAATACTCCCCACCCTTGCACACAAAATCCCCTTTTGCGGCAAGAAGAAAAAGGACATTAAGCAAACTTCAACCCATTTGAAATTTACTTATACGAAAAAACCTACTACCAATTTGTAAGGGAGAAACGTATTAGGGGTAACTTTAATGCAAAGTTAACACAAAAATCGGAAAGTCAAAATATGTAATATAATTTTTTATAATATGTTATAAGCGGAGCTACAACTCTGCCTTACGGACCCAGTGCCAGAGTTGTTCGAACGGAATGATCTCGATCTCGGCAGATTGCTTGGAGATATCGAAAGGGATAGCGTTTAGGCCTTCCAAAATTTTCTGTGCTTTTTGTTCAAACTTTTCAGGCTCGTAGGGTCTGTGGGGGACTAAAAGTAATAGTTTCACAAACAAAGCGCTTCTCGCATTATGCTCCCCCTTAAGGTAACGCGAAGTATATTTTTTCAGCGCCTCCTCCCTGATGAGCAGGATATCATATTCTTTAGCCTGCACCAAGTGCAGCAGATGAATGATGGTCAACGCCACATTCATCCCCTCCTTATCTTTCGAATAAATACTGACGTGCCCCAGCAGTTTTTCTACTTCATAATTTTGATAAAAGGATTCCCTTTTTCCGGCATCGACCTTCCGCCATTTAACCAGGAGGCTGACATAAGCGGTATATACATTCCAGACCTCCCGGATATTTTCGGGCAGATAAGTATAACGTTCATTGGAACAGGTATCTTCCAGTAGCTCGAAAGCTTCCTTAAAATTGCCGGTATGGGTGAGCAACAGGAAATAAGCTTCCCGGAACTTGAACCAGTTATAAGTACCTTCTTCCAGATGCTGAAGGCATTCCTGAGCGGTAGTTTTTCCTTTTTCATATTGTCGAAGCTGGATGTGACCTAACAGCTTTTGGTAAAAGAAGATCTGTAGCGGAACATTTACATCGTAAGGCTTTTTAAAGAAAAACTGAATAGCCTCTTCACTGATTCGATTGACCTTTTCGTAATCATTCTCGGCCAGGAATATACCGGACTCGATCAGATAGGCACATAGTCTGAAGCGGTAGGTGGATATATTTTCGATTTGCGCCTTGATTCTTTCATAAGCTTCTTTTGTTCTATCCTGAGTTTCCTCCGACCAGGATCGCTGGTTAGCCCTGTCCGCAGCAAGCTGGGCATAAAGCAGTTCTGCTTCGTCCTCGACATCAAGTATCTCTTCCAGGTATGCTGCTTCTTTTTGAAAAAATTCATATTGTTCCAGGTTTTGCTCATAATCGAGGTAATGCTCACTCAGGACTTCTGAAGCTGCCAGCGCCAGGTCGGTGAATTCATACTTTCTGGCTTGCTCATAAATTTCACGGATGAGGACAAAGGGGGCTGTTTCAGCTCCGTCTTTGATCAGGTTAACGGCGGTAGCCCAGCGAAAATAGTATCGATAGAAGCTGCTGCGACGATCCGGCTCCTTTTGGTCTTTTACATTTAAGGAGAAAAAAATGATGATCAATCTTCTGAGCAGGTCGGATTTCAGCTTTTGGTAGTTGGTATTGGAAGGCTCATCATCGAAAAAACGCTGAGCAGCCTCTATATCGTTGTGGAGTTCTCCATCTTTGAGCAGGGTATAGAAGGACAGCAGTTTTTCCGGGGCCCGGCTTGAAAGGTTCAATAAGGTGGTTATTTCCTTTTCTTCATCCTTTGTCAGTAGTACAAGTTCTTTGATATCATCCATGATGCTTGTCTTTGTTTAAAGTTAGTAACTAAGCGCTGTCATTGGGCGGCCTGCGATTGCGGCCCCTGCTTTTTCAATTGTCCGAACAAAAATTCAAAGGGCAGTAATTCTTCAAAAAAGCAATGATTGATGCTTGCGATCAGGGGATAATCTTCCAGGC
This sequence comes from uncultured Saprospiraceae bacterium, assembly GCA_964548175.1. Lineage (GTDB taxonomy): Bacteria > Bacteroidota > Bacteroidia > Chitinophagales > Saprospiraceae > JANQPA01. The sequence continues at coordinate 39,007 of CAZJQS010000014.1, read as the reverse complement.
TTTCAGGTATCGAACCTTGCTCTATACTTCCTTTTGAGGCTTTTAACGTGCTGTTCGTCAGGAATTCAATCATAGCGGCCAGGCGAAGATAGCCTCTGTTCTTCAAGCCGGAAATTTCTTTTGCACTGTCGGAAGCTAATTTACCTGCTTTTTCTAAACGCCCTTTCGCCAGAGCCGACATCAGAGACAGCAAATGCTCGTGTGCGCTTAACGGGAGCGGGCCGGCATTCAAAACCTCGGTTCTGGATAATCCTAAATGGCTTTCTGTTAAGGACAAATTATCAGATAAGGGCATTGCTTTTATCTCCTGGAGAAAAAGGAGGCAGCGTTCAAACAGCAGCCAGCAGGCCGCTTTGATGGGATGGAGGATCCTGAATTTGCTGTGCCCCCGCACCTGGTCCAATACGGCGGCTGCCTGTTCATAATCCTTCTGATGCAGTGCCAGTATGAAAGCGTATCTCTGGTTATCAAACCAAAGGGGGGCACCTTTTTTCTCAAAGCGCTCTATTTTCTTCAACAGCTCGCCGGCTTTACTGAACTTTTTTTCTTTCATCAGCGAAAAAACATGCAAAAGCAGAAAAAAATGATCGATACTTCCCTTGCTGCGATTGAGTTTTTTGGAACAATAGGCAGCCGCTTCCTTACATAAGTCGGCGCACTCAGCCCATTGCCGGGTTAAGAGACTGCGCTGGATCCTTAAAAGGAAAATGTGATATCCTAATTGAAAGGAGTGCTGTGTCGAGGGGGCTTTTTCAAGTTGTTTTATCACTTCGGCAAGTTGAGTGTCTATATCTACAACAGCTTCGCTACGCAGCAGAGACAGCCTTGCCTGTTTAAGTGCCTGTGAGGCTTTTTTAACCCAGTAAAGCTTTTGTTTTTCCTGAACAATAAGATCATCGTACTTTTTAAAACGTTTGACATCGCCTAGCTGGGCGCCGTAATACAAGCGCAATTGCTTGGCAATATCGATGGACAGCCGATGAAAACCAAAACGATCCGCTTGCTTGAGGATCTTTAGACAGGTTTTTTGAGGGAAGATCATGGCGCTGCGGCCAAATAACAACCTTACAGCCACCCAGTTTTTCCAGCATTCCACCTCAGCGCTGTGATAATCATTGAAGCCCGAACGTTCCAAATTGGAAAAAAAGTAGGTACGAATAAATTGTTCATCCAGCTTCCCAAGTGCCTGACTGGAAGCCCCATCCTTTAGAAGATGGTCAAATTCATCTCTGCCTAATTTCCCTTTTTGCAATCGCTGGTAAAGGTCGACGCTCTGTTCAGCATCTTCCTGATTGAAAAACTCGATTAAAGCGGTAATCCGGCTACTCTTTGAACTGTTGAGATGCACCAATTCAATTAAATTATCCCACATACTGTGTAATTTTTGCGTTCTTGTTTCCTTTAATGTCGAATAATCGGCTGGGAAAAAGGGGAACTTGATCATTCAACCGGGGGTTGTGTAAAAAATCATTATACTCGCCGGCCGGATAGGCGGGATGAGCAACTGACTTATCACAGAACCCCTTAGCCTGGATCAGCAATTGAAATGCTTGGGTCTTTCTATGGGATAATCAATACCGAACAATCTAAAACAAGGCATACAACCTGCCCGGATAGTCTCGGCTTATTGATTTATTATTGTCCTGCAACATACCTTAGCCATGCATCAGGTAAATCACTATCTCAAATCAGTTACTAACAATCTTTTGGAAACGCAAACTCTTCATGAGGGAAGTGAATTGAAGAGCCGTTAAAGGAGCTAATCCTCTCCTTTTTTGATGATGGTGTAAGTTCAAGTGTTATATGCCGTTACCGGTTAATAAAACCTTTTGTACAGCTATTTAAAGTGTTATTACTGATTATGATTGTTAGCAGCTTTCAAAAACAAATATATGAATATTTTTCATTATGTCCCATTAAAATAAAAAAAACTTAAAACAAGTCTGTAACCTATTGTTTATCAAAGTCTTTTAAATTTATATTATTAAAAATAAACATACATCATAGTCGTATTAATATTTTTTAAATATAAAATTTATTCACTCGCATAGAGTCATGAATAAATTGTTTAGACAGGCTAAAAAAAGAGGGATCACCGGTGATCCCTCTTTTTTTAACATTGATACGAGCAACCCATTTCACATATAGGTTTTGCTGACGTCTTAATATGTGTTTAGCGCCTATACTAAATCGCTCCGATAGGGTGGCCTGTCCTTTAAAGCAACAGAGGCTAAATATATATGAAGCCATATTTGAAAAAAAATGTGAAGGCTCCGGAGGAGCCTCATGTTGTTAGCAGCCATAGAAATTGTAGTATCAAGCTCCGGAGGAGCCTCATGTTGCTAGCAGCCATAGAAAAAGTTGACGTACTAACAGCATTAGGCTCCTCTGGAGCCTGAAAGATTCTGCTCAGGATAGTATTTTTTTGAAACGCCATTGTCGTCTCATTTGGCACTGCCTTTCGGAACGATTCCACTCAAGCGCTCAACACACAAGCGCCTTATACGGCAACAAAACCTATATTTAAAGATAATTTGCCGCCCTCTGGGCGGCAAATTATCTTTAAATATTTTTGTATAAGCACTTATCGAATAATCGTGATATCCCCCCGTTTTATCACCCCATTGGAGATATCCAGCCTTAAAATGTAATAGTAGGTACCATCCGGCAGCATATTCCCTGTTTCTGACCTGCCGTCCCAGTCGTTAAGATAGGGCTTGGCTCTGTAGACGATATCCCCCCAGCGGTTAAAGATGATCAACTCATTATCCGGGTAAAAGTCAGGGCTGACTCCGTCTAATACTTCAAAAACAAAGGTCTCATTAGCACCATCGTCGTTAGGCGTGATGGTGTTGGGTTCATCGGGAGCAACGTAATCCGGATCGACCGGTACTTCTATGATCACAGTAGCGGTGTCACAGAAGTTCGGACAGTCATTGCTGCAGATAAGGTAGTCGAATTCAGACTCACCGAACAAGCCCCCTTTTACGGAATAATCGATGATGCTTCCGTTCCTCAGGGTATCAATACTACCCAGTTGTGGTGCTCCAAGCAAAGTCAATGTAAATCCTGCTGTATTTTGAATATCGTCATTAGCCACCAGATCGAAGGAAATAGAAGTTTGTCCAAAAGGAAGCGTCACCAGGTCATTCTGTGCATTAGGAGCTGCTTCCCTGCGAATAATGACGGAATCGCGGCTATATTCCGGGCAGTCGGCAGTGGAAAGCGTCCAGAAAAACACGTTATCGCCTTCCACCAAGCCAGTAACGGCAGTTGAAGACATATCGGGGGTCTCGATGAATACGCCCTGGTTATTGGTCCACTGGCCGGTCGTTCCTTGCGGCAAGGGATTGCCGAAGAGCAATTCTGTATCCTCACAGGTTCCGTCGATTCCCGTTCCTGCTTCAGCATCCACCAGAGAATCGTCCAGCAGAGCATTAACAGTAGCGATAGCATCGCAGCCGGTAGTTGAATTAGTGACTTGGAGTTGATAAACTCCGGGAGCATCTATCGTAGGATTCAGCGTAGTGCCGTCAACGATGTTCCCCCCGTTAGAACTGCTCCACTGGTAGGTAAATTCCGGCCCTTCAGAAGAGGCGGAACCATCCAGCATAACGGCCTGACCGATACAGAACAAGGTGACGTCAGCCCCGGCGTCTGCTGTCGGCGGGGTTACCGTTTGCATTACTTCTACAGTATCCGTATCCGTACAGCCGCTGATGGTGTCGGTCAGAAGCACTTCGTAAAAACCTGGCTGAGTGATCTCAACGATCAACTGATTATTGGTATTGCTTACGGGTTGGCCGCTCAGCCCGGTCCAGCTGGCTGCAGCTCTGGAGGCCACAGATTGGGTGGCGTTCAGCTGTACTACGGTATCCCGGCAGGTCAGTTCTCTTGGCGATTCGATCAAAGCTGTGGGTGTTTGGACGTCTGTTAAAACATCTACTCTATCTGTGGCAGTACAACCATTATCACTATTTCGAACTGTCAATTCATAAGTACCTTCAACAGCGACCTGGACTTGCGACTGATTGGCAGGCGCCGGCGTCTCTCCTCCTTGTATGGCGGCCCAGCTGTAAGAAAATTCATTACCGGCAGAGGAATTACTACCATTCAGAATAACGGTTTCCACCACACAGGTCAGCACCTGGTCCATCCCTGCATTTGCTGTGGGCGATACGGTATCGATGGGGACGGTGACATCGCTCTGCGTGGCGCAGCCCGTCTCAAAATTGATGACCCTGAGTCGGTAATTACCTGGCTGATCTACTGAAATATTTAAGGAGTCGATATTGGTGATATTCCCTTCGCCCTCGACTATGGCCCATTGTACGTTGTATGAAGCAAAGGAAGGCGTTACTACGGCCCCCACATCTACCGAACTGACCTCACAGGTTATAGGATCGACGGCTCCGAAGCTGATCGCCGGGCGATCACCGGAAATGGTGACCACCACGTCGTCGGTTGCCGTACAACCATTGATCGTATTGCGCACTTGGATCGTATAGGTTCCTGGATTGAAGATTTCCGCCTGCAACGCATTACCTACCTCTGTCATTTGTTCATTAAACCAGGTATACACAAAGTTGCCTCCCTCCGAAGACCCTGTCCCGTCCAGTACGAAAGAGGTGTCAATACAAGTCAATTCGAAACCATCTCCGGCTTCAGCAAAAGGAGCAATTCTATCTTCGGTTATTTCGATGAACTCTGTGGTCGTACATTGATTGGTATTATCGGTTACGCTGAGTTGGTAAATGCCCGGAGCCGTAACCCTGGGAGTGACGCTATTGATCGTGGCGGGAACGATGTTTCCTCCATTCAGGGCGGACCATTGGAAGGAGGTGTTCTCCCCGGGAAATCCGCCGACGAGGGTTAAAGTATCTCTATCGCAGGTGATGACCGGTTCTGTTCTTGCCGATATTTGCACTACCGGGAAATCCGGTGTGGGGAAAACAACCACGGAATCAAGGGCTGCACAACCGCTCTCCACATCTACCACTGTCAGAAAATAAGTACCCAGGCCCGGTGCATCAAAGGCCGCGCTTGTTGCCAGCAACTCATCCAATTCATTTCGCCATTCATAGCGCACCGGACGTTCATTCTGAGAGCCGGAGCCATCGAGTAAGACGCTGGTTTGGGTACACTGCAGTTCGACATCATCACCGGCCTCCACATTTGGCGTTACTCGGCCGTCTATGACCATTACGGTATCGAGGGCTGAACAGGAAGTATTGGTATTGGTTACCTCCAGCAGGTACATGCCCGGGGCTGCCGCCCGGGGAGAAAGGAGCGTATCTTCACCCTCTACGATCACGCCGCCGCCTGCTGCTCTCCAAAGGAAGGTAAGGGTATCGGCGAGTGGAGTTCCCGAGCCGTTCAGGCGAACGGTATCGTTGATACAGGTAAATGTGAGATCTGCTCCTGCGGAAACAGCCGGCCTGGGGGCCGGCAACACCCTTACCGTATCCCGCGCCGTACAACCGGTATCGTCATTTTTAACGGCCAGCACATAAGTTCCCGGAGCTCCTGCGGCAACGAAGAGCTGATCCTTTTGCCCGGGAAGGGAACCATTGGAGGTTGTCCAACGGTACGAATAGTTATCTTCCTCATTGCCATCTCCTTCGAGCAGGACGATGGGGGGATCGCAGGAAAGCACTTTATCGGTTCCTGCATTCGCGAACGGCAGGTCTGTTGTGATCGGCACTTCAAAAACAGTATCTATTTCAATGATAGGGCTTGAAGTAATATCAAAAATCGTAACAGCCACCTGACCCGGAGGGAGGAACTGCGCCATAGAATCCCTTTGGTTAGGAGTGGTTTTCCAATCGAAGAAAATGGGCCCCCGTCCTCCTTTTCGGGCTCTGATGGTGATGGTCCCATCGTTGGTTTCGGGACAGGTAACGGGCGTGATGATCACTTCTTCAATGATGATGGTATCCCGAATACATATTTCACCAGGATCAACCAGTTTGACATCTCCCCTGCCGTTGACGGTAGTCACCGTGGCGCCTGAGTTGACGCCTACCGGATAACATTCTTCAGGGGCGCCGATCAGGGTGAAGCAAACGTCAAAGATCGCGGTGGTATCGGTAAGGGTTTGTCCAGAAGGATCATCCCAGTTAAACGTAAGAAGGCCTACGTCTACGGAAGCCAGGTTAAAATTATCCTGGGTGATTCCCAGGACTCCAAACGGCTCAGCGGAGGCAAATTCAAGGCTGGAGGGATCCCAGTTAACACTAAATGACGAACCGGTGATGCCGGTAAAGTCAGCTACCCTGATGGAAGTACAGGTAGTGTCCTGAAAGTATCCAATTTCGTCGTTGATGTATATTTCAAAGCCTTCTGCTTCCAGCACGCAGACCTCTCCGTTCTGTCCGACCAATCCGACATTGTTTCCGTTCGATTCGGAGGTGACCACCTGGCTCTCCAGAGGAAGATCCTGGAATTGCAGGATCTGGCAGTCGCCGGGCGTGCCTGTCACTTCAAAGCACATAAGGAAGACGACGGTGCCGTCCTCTACGGTTTGAGGGGTATTGGGATTCCACTGGAAGGTAATAGCGCCCAGTTCAGCTCCCTCGGTGTTAAAGTTGGCGGCAGTGACGCCGGGGATATTGATCACAGGAATATCCAGGAACCTGACATGGTTAGGCTCGAAAGAAAGAGAGAACTGCATATTCGTGACATCCGCCAGGTTATTTACGGTAAAACCGACACAAATGGTATCGCCGGGGCGTCCTTCTGCATCGTCAATAGCGATGGCTACCCCATCCGGTTGTATGACTTCGATCTCACAGTTTGTTGGGGCAATGCCGATATTCGGTCCGTTGTTCACCCTTGCCACCTGGCGCCCCCCAAAACGAATGGGGCTATTACCTCCGAGGCCGACTACATCGAAGCAGACATCGAATAATTTTTCTCCTTCGTTCATTGTTCCGGACAATCCCAGTGGCGCCTCCCAGTCTACACCCAAAATTCCATTCACAACATTGGAATTGTCAAAAGCATTGTTAAAGCCAAACAGCTTATTGGTGAGGTTTCTTACTCCTTTAAACTCTAGAATAGTAGGGTTCCACTCGGTCAAAAAAGCCAGGTCGGTAATATTCTGGAAACTATTGGTAGTGACCGATACACACACTTCATCATTCACATTGGCCGGAGGGGGGCAATTGGCGATAATAGACAATCCGGTCGGGTCACAATCCGACACTTGTACCTTACCCTCTCGGGATACGGCTGTGATATTGAATCCAGCCTGGACCGTATTGGTCACTTCTATGGCTGTCGGCATGCTGCTGAACTTAATGGCTGATTGTGTTTCGCAGGCTCCGACCACTCTGAAGCAGATCTGAAAGATGACGGTTCCGTCGTCGAGGCTGATCCCCGGCTGGTTAGGTTGGACGAAACTCCAGGAGACTGTTGTATTTCCCGGGCTGACGTTCCCGCCGTCCGGTGTGCCGAAGCCGGATCTGGACAAGTTCGGCAAATTTTCGAGGGGGATGACGTTATCGAATTCCAGGATGGTGGGGTCCCAGTTAACAGAGAACTGGAAGCTGGTCAATTGATCAAAGCCCTCTACGCTAAAGTCCACACAAACCAGGTCTCCCTCATTCGCCTCTTCTTCTGAAGCGACCAGTGTAAACGGCCGCACACCGGTAGACACGATGCCATCCTCCTGAAAGAGGCCGATGTTATTAGGACAAGCATTGACCCTGGTTACGCGTATATCCTGAGGGGAATTGGTTATTTTGACTTCTGTGGAAGCGCCGTAATCACCGATAGCGGTAAAGCAAAGGGAGAAAATCCGGACCGGGCTATTTCCGGCCTGGTCATCCAGGGTAAGGCCGGGCAAACCTACCTCGCATTCATTAAATAGCCAGCTGAGCGGCAATACACCTGAGCTGACCATGGATTGATCGAAATTACCCTCCGTAAGTCTATCGAGATTTATGTTATCGATGCCATCAAATTGCAGGACGGTGGAATCCCATTGGATGGTAAAGTCCATGGATAATATGTCCGTGAAATCGACTACCGTAACATCCAGACAAAATTGCTCTCCGACCTCGGGTGTGGCGGATGATATTGAAACAGTAGGCTGAGCCAGCAATGATGCGTGAAAAGCCCAACCCAGCACTAAAAGCGCGACTATCCTTTTCATGAAACTATTGAATTTGGGATATTTTCCTTTGAAATATTTCAATTCTGCTCAAATTATTTAAAGTAAGTGAAAAGCGGAGTGATCTTCTGATCAGTATCCACCAAAAGACATGGACAAGTTAATTTCGTGCGTACTTCCTGCCGTTGGACCGAAGGAGCTGAAGGAGTAGTCAAATCCATAGCCGATCCTCAGGGTGTTGTCAAAGCCCACATTGTCACCAAGTGTCAGGCCCGCCTCAATATGTGCAGTGCCGTTAATCGCCCCGCCTGCTCCGATCCAGAGCGCTGAGGGCAATTGATAGCGGATGTTCACATCTGCATGGAGAGGGGCATTGGCTACGTATTTGAACCAAAGGGAAGGCTCTATAAATCCTCCATTATCGAAGAACTTATAAAGGCCCAGCATACCATACATATGCTGTACCCTACCGATGGTGTATTCGCCTGTTTCTTCATCCTGGAAGGTGAGGTCCAATCCAAAGATCTGAGGAACGGAAACGCCTGCATAAATGTAGTCGCCGTCAAAGGCGCCATCCAGCATTTGATAGAAGTAGATTCCAAGTCCAAGATCAGGATAAAATTGAGATTGATCGATGGTCCCGATATTATCATTCGGGTCACGAAGTCTTATTTCAGAAGCTCTTACTCTGAATTGCACGAAGCCGGCTGTAAGCGCCACGGCTAGTCCTCCATATTCGATATCATTGGTGAGTATGCCCCCGATCTTGCCGTAGAAGCCGGTGAAGCCGGTGGGGCCCGTTTGATCATTGATCAAATGGCCGCCAGCCATAAGAGTGACGCCGCTCCATTCTGTGTTGACGTAAGATCCTCTTACAGTCTGAGTGGTCGGTGCTCCGGATAATCCCACCCATTGGGCGCGATAAGAAAGCCCGACAGTCACATTATTACCAAAAGCCAGGAAATCTCCCTCCAGGGCTGCCGGATTGATAACGGCTAAATTCTCACGATATTGAGTGAAAATAGGCAATTGCTGAGCTTGAAGAGCAAAGGTCGTCAAAAAGAACACAATCGGAAGTAAACGTAATCCGGTCATGGGAAAAGTTTTTGAGATGCGCAAATTAATAAACACTCCATCTTAAAATTTATAATAAGACCAATAAGGTTATTAGCTTCAAACTGATGAACGGATATTGACCGCCGAAACCGTCAAAAACCACACAGCAAATTTTGGCTTAAAGTAAGGGCCATATACCTTCTTCCATGCCGAACCTCAACAGATAATGTGTCTTCAATTGGCAAATCCCAATGATTTCAGCCTCTCATGCCCTTCTTTTACAGACTTTGTTTTGTAAATGCTTATTTGGCTCGCGAATATAAAAAGCAAGTTCAAATAACTTATTGCACTTTAACATATTTTCCTTAACGTCGTCGCTTCAAAAAACGACGAAAAATATTTAAAATTTTATTATAAAAAGAAAATATCTTCTTTTTATTAGGTTTACAAGCCGGTGCTTTTTTATGGCAATGGTGAAATATTAAAATTTTGCATAATTTATTAAAAGACATTTCGGGTGTTCACAAGAACATCTTCTAAAGCGCCAGGTGCAGCAGCAGGCTTAGTTTTTCTTGAAACGGCCCTAAGTTATAATTTTTGGCTGTGAGCAATGCATTATATAAATGGTAATTTTGTGATTTTTATTATCCGGAAGCTTAGTAAAAATTTACGGTAGGAAAATAGAAGATTAGAACAAATGTACCTTATCCCTAATTTGGGGGAAGCCGACGGTCCTTAAGCATTTGCTTTTGCTATCAGCTGTTTATCAATGATTTATTGGGTTTTGGGTTTTGGGTTTTGGGTTTTGGGTTTGGGGTTTTGGGTTAATTGGAGGGTTCGAATAACTGTTAACCAGCATCAAGACTTTTGAACACGCTCACTTTCTCATGGCCTCAACCGGATCCATTCGGGACGCCTGAATAGCGGGAATCAAACCGGCTAATATTCCGATGAGCATAGAAGCCAAAATACCAAAGATAATATTTCCGGCAGAAAGGAAGAGGTCGAAGTCAATGGCATTGCCCAGGATATTGATCACGACATATACGATCAGCAGGCCCATCAGGCCGCCAAACAAGCACAAAATTGCGGCTTCGATCAAAAACTCCAGCAGGATGAAGTATCGTTTGGCGCCCAGGGCTTTCTTTATCCCTATAATATTGGTTCTTTCCTTGACTGATACGAACATAATATTGGCCACGCTGACCATGCCGACGATGATGGCGAAGATACCGATGATGAAGCCCAGCATGTTCAACACATTAAAAAAGCTATCCAACAGGCTTGACAAGATGGAGACCTCATTCAGGGAGAAGTTATTTTCCTCTTTAGGTTTCAATCGACGATGGGCCCGCATAACGCCGGTAATTTCATCCTTTACCAGCCTCGTGCTTTTTTGATCGCCGGCTTTTACCGCCACCGTTCTGTCGAACGAACTGGCGGATTTCAGGTTGACGATCTTCCTGGCCAGTTCGTAGGAAATGATCATTGCCTCATCGAAGTTGGCCACATTGATAATGCTTTCGCCAGATTTTTCAAGTACGCCGATCACTTCCAGGTATCGGCCGTCCATTTTCATTTTTTTACCGAGCGGGTCTACGTTTCCAAATAATTCTTCGGCGACCTTATGGCCCAGGATGATCCTGTTGGCCCCGGTATGGTATTCCACTGGGGAAAAATACCGCCCTGCGGCGTATTCGAAGTTAAAAAGTTCACCCATTTCATAGGATCCCGCCAGCAGGTAAGCCCGTTCAACGCTATTGGATTTATACTTTACGGTTCGGGCCCCGATACCGGTGTAAAAACCCACGAGATCAACATTATCGATTTTGGCCTTAATGACCTCATAGTCGTCAAACTCGATATTCGGCCGGCGTATCCATTTGAACCAGTTGCGGCCCGGATCTTCATTCCAGGAGAACTTCTGGATATAGATCACGTCTTCTCCCAGTTTTGCAATACTGCCTCTCACGTTACTCTCCAGAGAATCCACTGCTGAGAGTACACCGATGATGCAAAAGATGCCGATCGAGATGCCCAGCATGGATAGGAAACTTCTCAGCTTATTGGCTCTAAGCTGTTGAAGTGCCTGCATGACCCCCTCGTTGATGATTTTTAATATGGTGACCATAAAACCTGAATTATTTTTTGAGGCTTCCGCAAAATTACTGCTTATTGCGCATGAATTTAACGATTAGCCTCAAAATAGCAGCAAACATTCGATGAAGTAAGGAGCTTTTTCTGCCAATTTCGGAATATGGAAAACTCTTTTGGCGGCAAGTATGTATTTAACATAGTGTTTGCACAACTATTCCAGCAACATCTCGATAAAATTTCTGTAAAGTATTATTAACTTTGCCTTTCATTTGAAAAAATCGTTATTAAGAATGAGGACGAAACTCTCTCAATTCTCTTTTGATCTGCCGAAGAAATTAATTGCAAAATATCCAGCCAAAAACCGGGACGAGTCCAGATTAATGGTGATACACAGGGATACCGGCAAAATTGAACATCATATCTTCAAAGACATCCTCAACTTTTTTGACGAAGGAGACGTCATGATCTTCAACAATACCAAGGTTTTTCCCGCCCGCCTTTACGGCAGGAAGGAAAAGACCGGCGCCAAGATCGAGGTTTTTCTGCTTCGTGAATTGAACCAGGAGTCGAGGCTTTGGGATGTACTAGTAGACCCAGCCAGAAAGATCAGGGTAGGCAACAAACTGTATTTCAGCGATGAGCACGATAATGACATTTTGGTTGCCGAAGTAGTGGACAATACCACCTCACGTGGTCGGACTATCCGTTTCTTATATGATGGCACGGAGGAAGAGTTTCAAAGGGAACTGAACCAACTGGGCAATACGCCGCTTCCAAAATCTATAGGAAGGCCTGTGGAAGAACTGGATAAAGAACGCTTTCAGACCATCTTCGCCAAGGAGGTCGGTGCGGTGGCGGCTCCGACTGCCGGGCTGCACTTCAGCCGTGAACTCATGAAGCGCCTGGAAATCAAAGGAATTGAATTTGCCGAGCTCACCTTGCACATCGGCCTGGGGACTTTTCGAAACATTGACGTGGAGGACTTGTCCAAGCACAAAATGGATGCTGAATATTTTCGCATTCCAGCGGACTGCGCGGACATTGTCAACCGGGCTAAAGAAAACAAGCACCGCATTTGTGCTGTCGGTACTACTTCAATGCGCGCCATAGAAACGGCTGTTTCTGCGGAACATTTGCTCAAACCAGCAGAAGGCTGGACGAACAAGTTCATCTATCCTCCATATGATTTCAGCATTTCGGATGCGATGGTGACAAATTTCCACCTCCCGAAGTCCAGCCTGCTGATCATGGTCTGTGCTTTCGGCGGCTATGATCTGATCATGGAGGCATACGAAACGGCGGTCAGAGAAGAATATAACTTTTTCAGCTACGGTGACGCTATGATGATCATATGAAAGATCAGGATGGCGGCCAGTTGCCGTCATCCTGGTAAGCACCGTAACTTCTCGAAAAAAGAATTTAGGGATTTGAGCGGAAAAGATTATTTTAACAGCCAAGCATAACGAATCTTAACAATTCCCTGATCCATGAAAAGAAGATTTCCCCCCATGTTCTTTCTGTGCTTTTGGTTGTGCCTGCTTTCCCTTCCGGCCGGGCAAATCCTGGCAGACGTGCCCAGTGAGACGACCCTGACCTCGCAATTTTCATTCTATAATTCCCCCATCCGACTCAGATATTCTGCGGATGTACTGGTCTCTTATCGCACCGAGTTATCCGAAAAGAGCATCAGCGGCTATTACAAGCTTCTGCAGTTGGGAACCCATCAAAACTTACTGGAAGACCTTCGTTTTTACAAGAATAAGCTTGGACTGAATGACTGGTTGTTCTACAAGCTCATTTATACTGGTATTGAAGACATGCTTCACTCAAAAGGAGACCTCGAGAAAGAATTGCTCTGCTGGTTTCTTTTATCAGAGCTAGGGTATGATACGCGACTGACCTACCTGAATGACCGGATCTTTCTTTATGTTTATACGGAGGACAAGCTTTTTGAGATCCCACTTATTAAAGATGGCGCTCGCACCTTTGCCAATTTGACGAGCTATCGACTAGGAAGATCATCGGTCAAACAGGAGCTTTTCCTGCTTAAGTTCCGCCCTGTTGCGGACGGCCGCCCATTTTCCTTTTACCTCATCCGCCATCCTGACCTTCCCAGGCAAATCGTTCAAAAGGACATTAAATTCACCTATCGCGGAACAGATCACTTGTTTACTGTGCAGGTGGATCAGACGATCGTGCAGATCATGGAAGATTATCCCTATTTTTCGGAATCTCAATATTTGGAAGTCCCTTTTTCCAGTATTTCTTACAATAGCCTGATCCCTCAATTGAAAAAAGTCATAACCGGTAAAGCCCACCCGGATGCTGTTCAACTATTGGCCGCCTTTACGCGTTCCTCCTTTAAATATAAGGAAGACAAGTCTTTTTTCGGAAAAAGCAAGCCAATGATCGCAGATGAAGTACTATATTACCCTTATTCTGACTGTGAAGACAGATCCGCCCTTTTCTATCAGTTGGTAAAAGTGCTGCTGGATCTTCCCATGGTCGCCATTGCTTATGAAGATCATCTGACCATAGGCGTGGCAAGCCGGGAATTGGGAGGGGACGCTGTCTGGTTTAAAGGCAAGCCTTATTATGTTTGTGATCCGACCGGTCCTGCGAATTCTGATGTGATCGGCAAGTTTCCTCAAGGATATGAAAACAAAAGATTTAACATCATCGGTTATTACAAATAAAGCCAAAAACCGAACTTTTTTAAACTCCCTACCGTTGAACGGGTGTGTTATTTTGGGCTAGGCTGAAATTTATTGTATAATCTATCCCAAATTACTTTGGGTAATTTGATAGGTTTGTTACTTTTGTCGCAAAAATTTGATCAACACCCGGCTTTTTGATAAAATCTTTTTCATTAAACAAGTGAGGAAAAATTTTTAAAGGTAATTTGCCCCCCAGCAGGTTCGAATATTTAAAATAGTAGAAAACTGTATGAACTCACCGCTAAGGCCGCTAAGTCTTCGCGCTCTTCGCGTCTTAGCGGTGAAAAAATCAGGTATATTATTCAACTTTAACTTACTCATTAGAGGACTACCAATTACCTTGATTTTAATTACTCACTTACTGATTATAAAATAGCAAAAACAAAATTTGGTTTTCAAACTAAAATCCTTAAGAATATTAAGGGCTTAGTTTCATTCAAATTAACATTTATATGTATTGGACACTAGAATTAGCATATCACTTAGAAGATGCGCCCTGGCCGGCCACCAGGGATGAGCTGATCGACTATGCCATTCGATCAGGCGCTCCTCTTGAAGTGATTGAAAATTTACAACAAATGGAAGACGAGGGAGAGGTTTACGAAGGGATAGAGGACATCTGGCCGGATTATCCTCGTAAAGACGACTTCCTGTTCAACGAAGACGAGTATTGAGCCACTTCGCTTACACGAGGCGTTCTTGGCAGCTTAACCCACTGCCGCTCAACACAAAGTGATACTACATAAAGGTTTTGCATATTTATCTATTGCAAAGCCTTTACTTTTTATCAAAAACAGCCCTCTTGAAGCAGATTATTATAGCTATTGATGGTTTTTCATCTTGTGGGAAAAGCACCCTGGCCCGGTGTCTGGCCCAAGAGCTGAATTACAGTTACATAGACTCCGGGGCTATGTACCGGGCCGTCACGCTCTATTTTATCCGGCAGAATATAGCCCTGGAGGACAACAGAGCCATTGAACAAGCCTTAAAAAATATCAGCATCACTTTTCAAAGGCTCGATGGAGAAAACACTACCTTCCTTAATGGCGAAAATGTTGAATCTGAGATCAGAGACGCTGCCGTTTCCGGCATGGTTAGTGAGGTGGCGGCCATCTCCCCCGTACGTCGATCTATGGTGGCCATCCAAAGGGCAGCAGGAAAGGACAAAGGGATTGTTATGGATGGTAGAGACATCGGAACAGTGGTTTTTCCCGAAGCAGAACTGAAAATTTTTCTTTCTGCTTCCTTTGAGGTAAGGGTACAAAGGCGCCTGGCCCAATTACAACAACAAGGTAAGAATATCAGCCTGGAAGAAGTCCAATACAATCTCCGCCATCGCGACCATATTGACTCCAACAGAGTGGATAGCCCGCTTTTGCAGGCTGAAGACGCCGTACTTATGGACAACACTAATCTTACCGAAAATGAACAACTGGCCATGATCCTCGCCCTGGCCGGCGAACGTATGAAATGATCAAGCATGAACCGTTTACGCTATATTCTTCTTCATTCCCTGCCCTATCTGCTGCTTTTCGGATCGGCAGCTTGTTCTCCTTATGCCGATCTGGACCGGTTGGCAGCGGATGTAGATCGATCTTTTCCCACGGAAGTCTTTCATCAGCCGATTAGCCGGTCAGATACGGTGGTATACTATCGGCCAGGGCAATTAAAAGATTATTTCCAGCAGTTGGACTATTTTCGTTCTCAACTGAATGCCATTCAACCCAAAGAACACTGGAAAACAGAGAAAAGGGCCATGCACCAGGAACTCAAATCTTATCTGTATGCACTTCAGGAATACTTTAGCGATTTTCAAACTGACCCCGGCATTTACAATATTGGCGGAAAAATTCAGCAGCTACTGATTTCTGAATCGTTGACCAAGAGTCAAAAAGCAGCTTATATCCAAAAAAACCTTGACATAGCCTCCCGCTACTATCTTAACGCCCGGGCATGCCTTACCCAGCCCGAGCCTGAGCAGATTCGGCTGGCCATTCAAAAACAAAGGCTGGGACTTCAACTGATCGAAAGGCCACTTAAGGACAGTCTACAAAACTGGCGCCTTTCTCCAGCGCAATTCCGTGAGATCGACCGGGACCAGTATGTGGCCACTCTGGCAATAAAAGATTTTATTGCCTTTTGCAATTCATTGTTGTTTGAAGCAAAAGAACAACAAATCCTAATAACTCCTGACGACCGTTAACATTTATTGTTATTAAAAACTTCTTTCATGGCGCTAGCGATCATTATTCCCGGAAGAAAAATGGATAAGCTTCAGCAACGTCTGCAGGCCTTACTGCCCGGCGAAGACATTTATATCTATCCGCAGCTCCCCGAACCGGAGAAGATCAGGGCGGCAGTAGTATGGAATCATCCCGCCCAAATCTGGAAAGAATTACCTGGCCTTGAAATGGTCTGTTCCTTTGGCGCAGGGGTTGATCATTTGATCTTTGATCCGTTTTTGCCAGAACACATATTGGTCACGAGGATTGTCGACCCGGATCTCACCATAGGTATGAGGAAATATGTTTGCATGGCTGTTTTGCAGTTTCACAAGAACTTTTTCCACTTTTTCAACCTAAGAGAACAAAAACAATGGGGGCATATACAGGATGCTCAGGTCGATATCGTTCCCGGTGTACTTGGCCTCGGAGTATTGGGCGCTGATATTGCCATTCACCTTCACCAGTTGGGGTTTAAGGTCTTGGGATTCAGCAAAAAACCCAAACGACTCTCAGGTATCTCTTGCCTGAGCGAAGCAGCCGGAGAATGGGAGACTTTTCTCACCGGCATCAATACGCTTATCTGCGTGCTGCCGCTTACCCATCAGACGAAGGGCCTTTTGAATAAAGACCTTTTCAACAAACTCCCCGATCAATCTTTCCTCATCAATGTGGGGCGCGGACAGCAACTGGTTGAGCAAGATCTGATTGACGCCATACAAATTGGAAAGATAAAAGCGGCTTATTTAGATGTTTTTACAGAAGAGCCCTTACCACAGAATCATTCTTTCTGGGATATTCCTGAAATAATGATCACGCCGCATGTAGCCAGTGTTACTAATCCCAAAACTGCCGCAAGGCAGATTGCGGACAATTATCTGAGTCTAATAAAGGGGGAAAAATTAAAGCATATAGTAAACGTGAAGTTGGGGTATTAATTGGTTGTTGGATGGCTTGATGAGGGAGTTGAAAAAAAGTTAACGACCTTTAACTGGCAGGGGAATCCGCCTGCCAGTTAAAGGTTTTTCAAGGAATTCCTGTCGGTAAGAATGTCTTTAAGTTCTTTTAGGAATTCGTATTGATGAGGCATGACCTTTTTCAGGGCCTCTTTAAAAACAAAATAGGTTCCCTTTTCCATTGATTTGACCACGCTTTTCAGCTTCACGGCATCTTCGTAGAGCATGCCCTTCAGGGAAGGGATATCGTGCCATTCGCCTTCAACGGCTAGCGCCTCCTCTTCCTGGCCACTTTCTATTTTTACAGGGTCAAGTTCGATATACCGGTCATCTTCCTTAAGCGATTCAGGATGAGAGGAAGAAAGCTGGCCATTGGGAATAGCCCATTTATCCGCTTCTTTTTCATCATTGATCAGGAACACTTCCAGCCCTTTCTCCTTAAACCGGTAAATAATCAAACTAACCTTCTTACTAAGCCCCATATTCTTGAATTTTTAGCTGATTCGCCTGAGCGCAGGCAAAACAGTCTTTTTGCAGATTTAAAAGCAAACAAAAAAAATTGAACTTGGTTGATAAGTTTGGCCAGGATATTTCAGTAAAACTACAATAAACTTTCAGAACTTACAAAATCTTTTTTATCAAAAGCCGGGCACTGGCTGGCCAATAGGCGGTACAAGTAAGTAGTGCCTGGACAAAGTCAACTCAACCTAGGAGAATCCAATCACTATTATTTTTTCTGTACTTGCTGGTGGATGATCTCTAAAAAGGTAAACGCCAGTAATACTGCTTTTTCTTCGCGAGACAGTTCTGAGGCGACGAATTCATAAGCTCGCTGGGTGAGGTCCTTGTTACCTGATTTGAGGCCGCTGGAAAGAGTAGCCACTTCTCTGTCTTCCACCACTACGGGCCAGTAGTCCTGTTTGTTTTTATCGATATATCCTTTTAGCGTTTCTTTTTTACCTGCCAGCAGTTTCGAGTGATCTTTAATGATCCCCAAAAACTGATCATTGACTACTACGCGGATCACGTTGGTTTTGATCCAATAATAGTACTGTTGGTCCAGCATCTGAATAAATAAGAGTGCACTTTCGGCCTTACCCCTGGAGAGATACTGACGATAATAATATGCAGCTACCGGTTCGTGAAAGATCGTTTGGATCTTTCCCTTGTAATTTTTGACAAACCCTTTTTTAGTCCTGGTGTCAGTGGTTTGAAGAGAGATCAGTTCCAGTTCTTTAGGGGAAAGTTCAATGAGGTCTCCGGCAAGTTCCTTGATTTCCTCTCTCATCACCTTAAGGTCAGCCTGTATTTTTTTATTACCGGGCTGAAAGTTAGGAAAAGCTCTGGACAACAGGTACACGCCGGCGCCTGCTACCAGAAGGGTTGATAATGCAAATAATCCCATGTGTATTTATTTTTTTATTTTCTATTTGTTTATTTATTATTCTATATCGATTTAATTGGCGCTGAAGGGGCTCAATTTATCGATGATTAAAGTCCTCCTGCTTTCAGGTTGAATTGCAAGCCGTTTTTTTCAGTCTCCTCAAAATCGGCCAGTCTTTTTTGCAAAGCTAAATGATCTGACTCATCCAGAAAAGCATAATTATTCCCGATAAGGGCAATCAGTTCTTTTTTGGCTAAGGCGGCCGGCTCCCAAAAAGTTGTATTAAGCAATACGATATCCTCTACCAATGCTTGTTTAAAAATTTCCAATTCAGGTTGAAACACTTCGCTAATATGGTACAGATTATCGATCTGTTCAAACATTTCTAGATGAATACCTCTTCCCAAAAGACTATGCCCGTTATTTGCTGAGGTTTGAAAAAACCAGGCCGGGAAGCGATATTCGATGCTGTCTTCCGGGTATGCGGTCAGGCAAAGCTCTATGAATTGATCATCAGTAGTTGCTTTCGTTTGCTTAGTCTGCTTTAGCCAGAACCGATAGTCAATATACAAATCCAATGATTGATCGGAAGGGTCAAGCTGAGGCACCAGTTCCGGCAGCACTTCGCTTATCCAGAAATAATCGGTCTGTGCCGGGTTTGAGTTTACGGCTTGCTGTAGTTCTGTACGCAGCCGTTTCAATTTTTGAAAAGCGGTCAAAAAAGCGGTGTCATTCCTGATGGAGTCTTTTTGCTGTTGATAATCCATAAAAAGCTGGAAGACAGTTTTATCAAAAGCCGCCTGCAATCGTTTTTCGAGGAAAAAAGAAGGTCCGTTTGAAGTGGTGATCGCGGCCGGTGACGCGAAGATCCATCCGCTATCTCCCTGCGGTGTCTGCACCTGAACCCAGGGTGCGGAATACTCCTGACCTTTAACCCGTATAGTGGTTAAGAAAGGGCTGACTTTCCCCTGGTCATAAACGATGCTTTGCGGGGGGAGTTCCGCCAAAACATCGCCTTCGATCCCTGGTGAGGCTCGCAGAAAAACGCCGGCAGTTTTTATTTTCAGCACCTGTCCGCTAGCGGCCTCAGGGCTTATTGAAGCGCTGGTTGCTTCATTTTTGACCGGTTGTTCTTGTTGACAACTCCCGAATAGCATGAGGATGAGGAAAAATCTGATAGCGTGTTTCAAGGGTGAAAAAATTTTGATCGGATAAGGAAAAAGAAAAAAGTCAAAATTGCAGGTAGAATTTTGACTTTTCCGGCTTTGCGGCCTATTCTTTTTTTAAAGCACGGTTTGATGCTTTATCCCAGGTAAGATTTCAGTGCGTTTCTGTTATAAGCTTTTCTCAGGCGTCGGATGGCGCGTTCCTTGATCTGGCGCACCCGCTCACGAGTTAAGCCGTACATTTCGCCGATCTCTTCCAGGGTCAACGACTTGTAGCCGTTTAAGCCGTAGTAAGCGGAAAGCACTTCCACTTCTCTGGGAGAAAGGATGGAGAGGCCTTGTTGGACTTCTTCTTTTAGTGACTGCTCCATGAGGTCACCGTCAGGAGACATGCCCTCGTCGCTG
The DNA here is from genome assembly GCA_964548175.1 of uncultured Saprospiraceae bacterium. GTDB lineage: Bacteria > Bacteroidota > Bacteroidia > Chitinophagales > Saprospiraceae > JANQPA01. Next base: position 18,888 of record CAZJQS010000014.1, on the reverse strand, counting down.
GAGATAACGTCCAGCATAGTGGAATCGCCGTCTTCACCGCTGAGAGGTGCATCTACAGAAAGGTGGCGGCCATTTCCTTTCAGCATGTTGGCCACTTCTTTGGGGGTCATCTCCAGCAACTCCGCCAGTTCTTCATGGGTAGGCTCCCGCTCAAACTTCTGTACGAAAGACAGGAAAGCCTCATTCACTTTGTTGTAGGAACCTACTTTATTCAGAGGCAATCTTACTATGCGGGAATACTCCACAATGGCCTGTAGAATAGACTGACGGATCCACCATACCGCGTAGGAAATGAACTTAAAGCCCTTGGTCTCATCAAAACGCTTGGCTGCTTTCATCAGGCCCACGTTCCCTTCATTTATCAAATCACTTAATGACAAACCCTGATTTTGATATTGCTTGGCTACGGAAACCACGAACCGCAAGTTAGAGCGAGTCAGTTTATCCAGGGCTTCCTGGTCACCGGCGCGAATACGTTTGGCCAGATCCGCCTCCTCGTCTGCGCTTAGCATAGGGATTTTGCCAATATCGTTTAGATATTTGTCAAGAGCCAAACTTTCTCTGGCTGTGATTTTATTGGTAATTTTTAACTGACGCATCGGATTGGGGATTTTAATAGTTCCATATTCATAGGATAATACGTTTTTTAATCTAAAATAGTTTCCATTCCAAAGAAAAACTTGACTTTTTCCCGAAAAAATATAAATATGCAGGTTAGTCTAGTAAAAAACAAAAATATTAAATTTAACTGATCGGCAACAAATTCTTTGGCTATTATTGAGTTTTACCGTATAAAAAAAGCGGGTTTTAAGCAATTACTCCTTTTTTGACAAGCATAAAATAAAGAACGCCTTCAAAGCGAAAAAGATTTGTCTTTGAAGGCGTTTTGTTATATCCCTTTCAAAAAAGATGCGTAAGCAGGGGATCTTTGCTTTTAATGGTTAATCCTTTTTTGGAGGTCTGCCGTTACCACCGCGGCCATCTCCTCCTTTTTCATCGCCATTCCTTTGAGGTTTGGGCAAAAGGGCTTTTCTGGATAGGCGTAGTTTGCCGGATTTTTTATCTATACCGATCAATTTCACTTTAACGTCATCTCCTTCCTGCAACACCTCTTCCACATTATCGATCCGGGAATGTGAAATTTCGGACACATGCAGCAATCCGCTTTTTCCATTGAACTCGACAAAAACGCCGTAAGGCATGACGGTTTTCACCTTGGCCTCATACACATCGCCGACTTCAGGCGCAAAAGTTATTTTGCGCACACGCTGGAGTGCTGCGTCGATGGATTCCTTATTAGAGCTTGCAATGCTGACAATGCCCTCATTACCCACTTCTTCGATATTAATGGTAGTGCCGGTTTCCTGTTGGATCTCCTGAATGACTTTACCACCGGGGCCGATGACGGCGCCGATGAAGCTTTTATCGATCCGGATCTCTACTATTCTTGGAGCGTGGTCTTTAACGTCGGCTCTTGGTTCGGCAAGGGTTTTCTTCATCTCATTGAGGATATGAAGAAGCCCTTCTCTGGCCTGTTCGAGTGCTTCGATCAACAGTTCATAAGGCAGACCATCGATCTTAATGTCCATTTGTACGGCTGTGACTCCCTTTTCGGTGCCGGTAACTTTAAAGTCCATATCTCCCAGAGCATCTTCATCGCCGAGGATATCGGAAAGAACAACGCTGCGTTCTCCGTCGCTGATCAGTCCCATCGCGATTCCGGAGACGGGGGAAGAAATCTGAATCCCGCCGTCCATGAGGGCCAGTGCACCTGCGCATACGGTTGCCATGGAAGAAGAGCCATTAGACTCCAGGATATCGGACACCAGGCGGATGGTATAGGGAACTTCTTTAGGCAATACTTGCCTGAGTGCGCGCGAGGCCAGGTTAGCGTGGCCCACTTCTCTACGGCCGGGACCGCGCTGCGGCTTCACTTCACCTACGGAATAGCCGGGAAAATTATAATGGAGCAAGAATTTTTCGTAATCCACTTCCAGGGCGGTGTCTATCATAGATTCATCCAGCTTGGTTCCAAGAGTCAAAGAAGTAAGCGACTGGGTTTCTCCCCTAGTAAAGATCGCTGAGCCATGAGCGGACGGCAGGTAGTTGACCTCGGTCCAAATGTCGCGAATTTCATTAGGTTTACGGCCGTCGAGGCGGATCTTTTCATCAAGCACCATATTGCGGATAACTTCTTTTTTGATCTTGTCGTAATACGCTTTCGCCATCTCCCATTTTTCTTCCAGGAACTCCTCCCCTTTTTGTTCTTCGAGGGTCGTTTTCAGCGCTTCTTTGATCTCGCTGAAACCTTCTTTACGTGCTTTTTTATCGAGGGCGCCTTTTGCGATCTGGTAGATTTTGTCTCTGGTAAGTTCGCTGACCATATTTTTCAGTTCGAGGTCCTCTTCTGTTTCGGGCACTTCTCTTTTTACGCGGGCTTTGTCGCCGACTTTTTCGGCCAGTTCCAACTGTGCATTACACTGCACTTTAATGGCTTCATGGGCGAATTTAATGGCCTCGGCCATATCTTTTTCCGAGCATTCTTTGGCTTCTCCCTCCACCATGATGACGTTGTTCATGTCGGCTGCCACGATAAAATCCATATCGGCCTGCAACAAGTCGGAGCGATGGGGATTGATGTGAAAATCCCCTTTTATCCGCGCCACGCGCACTTCCGAGATTGGCCCGCCGAAGGGAATATCTGAAATGCAGAGCGCTGAGGAAGCCGCCAGGGCCACGAATGCATCGGGCAACACTTCTACTTCTCCGGAGATCAGGTTGATGATCACCTGAGTTTCATTCATGTAGTTATCGGGAAAGAGGGGGCGTATGGCTCGATCTACTAAGCGGGAGATCAGCACTTCATAATCGTTCAGCTTTGTTTCTCTTCTGAAAAAGTTACCGGGAATACGGCCGGCGGCCGCAAATTTTTCCTGATAATCCACTGAGAGTGGGAAAAAACTTTGTCCTTCTTTAGCTTCTCTTGAAGAGACGACGGTGGCGAAAATCATCGTATTATCAATTTTTACCACTACAGAGCCGTCAGCCTGGGAGGCGAGTTTGCCTGTTTCTATGCTTACTGTTCTTCCATCGGGTAAATTAAAGGAAGTAGTAATTGGAATCTTATGTCCCATTTTTAGGAATTAAATTTAGAATGATTACATCAATAAAAAGCACCCTTTCATTTGTGCATCGAGTTAAAAATATCTCGTAATCGAGTGTCGCTCAAGGAAAGAACGGATGAAGGGAACTTGAAAAAGTGTTAATATTTTTGGTTGTTTTCCTTTCCAAATGCTTTGTCTACTCTGTTATTCTTGTTGGTCGCAGTTCTAAAAAGTTTTCTTTGGCCTAAATTAGGAAAGCTCAACCAAAAAAGGAAGTATTTCAATACCGAAATACTTCCTTCAGGCTTATTTTACTTACGGATACCTAAACGGTCAATAAGATCGCGATATCTCTGAATGTCTTTCTTTGCCAGGTATTGAAGCAGGCGTCTACGCTTACCTACCAGTGTTAAAAGTGCGCGGCGGCAGGAATGATCCTTGCGATTCGTCTTCAAATGCTCGGATAACATCTTGATCCGGTAAGTGAATAAAGCTACCTGCCCTTCGGTAGAGCCTGAGTTGTTCTTATCTCCACCATATTCCTGGAAGATTTCTTCCTTCTTTTCTTTTGAATAATAAACTGCCATCGTAATGCAATAAATTTTTTATCTTTTTTTGTTTTCCTTTTTAGCCGTGCAAAGGTAAGGAATAATTAAATAATCTGAAACCTTAAGGCCAATAATTTAACGACCATAGGGAAAAATGTTTTACAGAACCCCGGTAATCGCATGAAAAACACTTTATTGCCTGGAACTTCTATTGATTATCTGCCTTAAAATCCTTGATTGCCTTAGTCAGTCGCGGAGCCACCTCAAACAGGTCAGCCACCACCCCATAATCTGCAGCCTTAAAGAAAGGGGCCTCAGGGTCTTTATTGACCACCACAATGGTTTTGGAATTATTGACCCCTGCAAGATGCTGAATAGCACCCGAAATTCCTAATGCAATGTAGAGGTTAGGGCGAATAGCAATGCCCGTTTGTCCTACGTGTTCGTGGTGAGGACGCCATCCTGCGTCGGATACCGGCCTGGAGCAGGCCGTCGTTGCGCCGAGAACTTCCGCTAATTCCTCCAGCACGCCCCAATGCTCGGGCCCCTTTAATCCGCGGCCGCCAGATACGACCAGATCGGCTTCCGGTAACGGAGTGCGGCCCTCCATCCGGTCAACGGACAGGATATTAACGCTGGATTCCGGAATAGAAAGCGACAACTCTTCCACCGATGCGGCTTCTCGTACCTTTTCAGGCTGCAGTGAATTGCCCATAACGGAGATCAGCTTGATCTCCGACTTAATGAGAACAGTGGCAACAGCTTTACCGGAATAAACATTTTTCTTAACCTTAAATCCGCCTTCCATAGTGGGTACTTCCTTCGCTCCTGAGACAGAGCCGGCAGACAAACGAGCGGATAAACGTCCCATTACAGACTTGCCGGTGGAGGTGTGGGGCATCACTACTACTTTGGCGCCTATTTGTTCTACAGCTTGCGCCAGTACAGCGGCATACACTTGACTGTCTACCTGGTCAAGAGACTTATCGCTTAGCTGATATACCTTCGAAGCACCGTACCCCCCCAGTTCCTCAGCGCCTTCCGCCGTGCCCAGCACAATAGCTGCGCATTCGGTTCCCATCAGACTGGCCGTTCTGTATCCGTAAGTAACAGCTTCGAATGCTGTTTTTTTAAATTTTCCGTTTAAATGTTCTGCAAAAACTAGAACCATGGTTGTTTAGTTGATAATTGTTGGTTGATAGGAGAAATGGCGTTGTTGACTTCGACCACCATTTTTATATGACTTTGGCTTCTTCGTGCAGCAGGCGAACCAGTTCGTCCATATTTTCAGGGTCGATCAGTTTGACCTCTGATTTGGGCGGGGGCAATTCGTAGGCGACCGTTTCCACAGGATCTTCAAACGCGACCGGTTCGATTACTTTGAGTGGCTTGCGTTTAGCCATCATGATGCCACGCATGTTCGGGATCCGTTGTTCGGCTAATCCCTTAGCAGCACTGAGTACAAAGGGAAGTTTGACTTCGGCCTTCTCCGTACCTCCTTCAATTTCTCGTGAGACCGTTCCCATGCCGTCGTTTAATTCCAGATGATTAGCATAGGAAATAAAGGGAAGGTCGAGTAATTCCGCCACCATAGCCCCTACCTCAGAGCTGTTGTAGTCAATAGCTTCTTTTCCTGTAAAAATGAGGTCGAATTCTTCGCCTTTTGCAAATTCAGCGATCTGCCTGGCAATGTACAGAGCACTTTGGGGCTCCGCGTTAATGCGTACTGCATCATCAGCTCCAATAGCCAGCGCTTTTCTGATCACCGTGTCGTTAGAAGCCGGGCCAACATTGATTACAGTTACTGTTCCGCCGGCGGTCTCTTTCAATTCTATAGCTCTGACAAGGGCATACCATTCGTCATATGGATTCATTATGTACTGAACACCATCTGTTTTCAGGGCTGTTTGATCTTCGTTGAAGGCTATCTTGGTAGTCGTTTCGGGAGTTTTGCTGATACAAACGAGTAACTTCATTAATGGATCGATTTTGTAATATCGCAAATATAGTTATTTTAACGTCAAAAAATCAAAGCAGCAGCGAATTTTCGCTAGCAATTTGACAAAATTATGAGCAACCGATTACAATCACTTCAGCAACTATTGAAGAGCACCCCTGACGATTCTTTCCTCTTGTTTGCCATTGCCAAGGAATATGAAAAGCTGCAAAACGATGAGGAAGCACTCGGCCATTACCTGAAATTACTCGAAAGAGACCCGGATTATGTAGGCGCCTATTACCATCTAGGCAAACTCTATGAAAGACTGGACCAATTGGAAAAGGCCCTGGATACTTATTCCACCGGCATGCTGGCCGCTCAAAAAGCCGGCGATCAGCATGCTTTGAGCGAACTGGCCGGCGCAAAACTGAATTTAGAGGAGTGAAGTCAGGGGTAGAGGGTATAAGGTAGATACTACCCAAAACTCAAAACCCAAAACCCAAAACTCAGAACTCATGAACCTAAAATGGAAACTCGCACAGTATTTCGAACTATGGTGGTGGCGGCGGTATCTCGGGAGACAGGAAGTAGAGACTTATCTGAGTAATAAGAAGCAATACTGGAGAAAAATATTACTGGAATGCCCTTTTGAGCTAAAAGAAGGACAAAAAGTGCTGGATGCCGGCTGTGGCCCGGCGGGAATTTTTATTGTTTTGGACCAACAAAGGGTGGACGCTTTAGACCCGTTGATCGATGACTATGATGGGCAATTATCTCATTTTTCCAAAAAAAACCATCCGAATGTTCATTTTATCAGGCAATCTTTGGAAGAATTTGTTTCTGAGCCCGCTTATGATCTGGTTTTTTGCCTCAATGCGATCAATCATGTGCGCGACCTCCAGTTAGCGACTAAACGATTTGCAGAGGCCACCAAAAAAGACGGCCGGCTGGCGCTGTCTGTCGACACCCATAAGTGGAAGGCCCTTAAATGGCTCTTCAGACTGATTCCTGCCGATGTTCTCCATCCTCACCAACAGAACCTGAAGGACTACATACAATTGCTTCAGGATCATGAGTTCGACATCATCAAAACGCAAAAACTAAAAACGGGACTTATATTCGATTACCATATTATTTTTGCAAATAAATAGGACTTTAATTTGAACCACCTATTTTAGGAGTGGTTGGCTACCGGGGCTGTCTCAAATATGTTTATCTAAGAACTTATCTTCAACAATACATTATTTTTGCAGTTATTATTTGAGGGGTAAGCATAAAGTCGGGGCTTCTTTACTGCTCTATAAGGGCTTTACAAATGTTTTGCCCTTTCAGGCAATAATCGGGGAACCTAAATTTATGCCCACTACTCAGTTATTATTAAAAAATTACGATTGTGCTTTTTTCTATAGGAACACGCGTCAAGTTTGTCAACACTAATGATAAAGGAGTAGTCACTGCTTTATTGGATAACGGCATGGTCAGTATTTTGCTGGAGGAGCACGACATGGAGATCCCAGCTTTTCTGGACGATCTGGTCAGGCTGGAAGAAGAAATCGACGAATTCAGTGTGATCAAAGCAAAGATCGTTCCGGGGAAAAGGGCCAATAAGCTGAGCAAGACAGATATTCCGCAACCCGAAGTTCAGTATACCATACTAAAATCGAAGGGCCTTCAACTGGCCTTCGATCCGGTCTTGCGTGAAGATGCTTATGCTGAGCGCTATAAGATCTTTCTCATCAACGACACTAAGGATGAAGCCCTGTTCACGCTTACGCTTAAACTAAAAAACCGGGTGGATCAGCGCTACAATGGAAAGATCAGCAGCATGTCCATCTATGAGGTAGGAGAACTCTGGTTCGATCAGTTGAACGACAATCCGGCTTTTGAAGTGGAATGCTGGAGGGTCACTACAGCGGGCACCGAAACGCGCAGGCACAAATCCCTGAGAATTAAACCCAAGCAATTTTTTAAGAAAACCACCATGGCGCCCCTGCTGAACAGGCAAGTCCATTTGTTTAAGGTCTTTGAAGATCTTAGAGGAGAAGGTCCTCAAAAAGACGAAGACCTGCACACCTACACCAAACGTAATCTGCGCCCTGCAGCTAACTGGGACAATATTCAGGAGCGCTTTTCTATCGATGTTATGGAATTTGCTTCCTTCGATCCGGAGCTGGACCTGCATATTGAAAAACTAAGTCAAAACCATCAAAAATTAAGCAATGCCGATATACTACGCATCCAGCTCTTCCATTTTGAGCAATATATGTCCAAGGCTATTCGGCTGGGCGTTGAACGTGTTTTTATTATTCATGGCGTTGGCAAGGGAAAGTTAAAAAAGGAGATCAGTAATCTGCTGAAGCAGATGGATCATGTTCAGGACTTTAAAAATGAGTTTCACCCCAGGTACGGCTATGGTGCTACTGAGGTAATAATCGGATGAAGTTAGCCAGGCTGTTGATGCGGTGATCGATGCGAATTTTCCCCTCCAGTTCTCGCAGACGGTGGTATTCATCTTCTTTTCCCCGAACCCAGACGGTGGTCATCCCTAATTTTTCTCCAAACTGGATATCGGATATAGAGTCCCCTATTATGACCGACTTGTCGAATTGCATTTCAGGAAAATGTTCCTTAGCCCAGTAGGCCATATCGGGATTCGGTTTGCGGCAATTGCCGGGTCGGCTGGAAAGATCAGGGCAAGAAAGGACGAGGTCGATTCGCCCACCGGCTTCTTCGACGCTTATCTGCATTTGCCGGTGGATGGCGTCCAGGGTCTGTTGAGTCATTAACCCTTTCCCTACGCCTTGCTGATTGGTCACTACAATAATCCGCCCAAAAGCTTGTGCTAAAACCGGCATCACCTCCAGCACCCCCTTTTCAAACTGGAATTCACTCCAGTTTTTCACATAATCATCCTTGAGCCGATGATTGATCACGCCATCGCGATCCAAAAACAAGGTCCAGGAAGTATCCACTGGAATCATAGCTGAAATTTTTCTGAAAATTCGATTTGTGCGCGTTCATAATCCGCCGGAATACCGATATCGATAAAATAGGCGGAGGAAACGAATCCGTAGCACTCGCCGCTCTTTACGTATTTTTCCAACACCTCCTTTTCGAAAGAAAATTTCCCGGAAAGAGGAAGTTGTTCCGCCCAGTTCAAATCCAGGCAATAGACACCGCCATTGATCAGGCCTTTTTCGCGGAAAGTTTTTTCCTGAAACTGCCGAATGCAGTGTTCTTCATCGATTTCCACGGCTCCATACCGGTCAAAGTTTTCCATAGGCTTTAGCGACAATACCATTTTGGCGTTTTTTCCCCTTTGAAACCCATGTAACGCCTTAAAATCCACTTCAAAGAGGGAGTCGCCGTTTAAGACCACGACCGTTTTGCTTTCGCAAAAAGGAAAGGCATTCCAGATGGCGCCTCCGGTGCCCAGTGGTTCCTCTTCAATAGCATATTTCAACCTTATTTCTTTATAGGCATCGCCGAAATGGGCTTTAATCGCTTCGAATTTATATCCGACGGAAAGCACCGCTTGCCGAACCCCCTGTTTCCGGGCATGAAGCAGCAAGTACTCCAGAAAGGGCCGCCCGGCCACGGGCGCCATGGGTTTGGGCAGATCAGACACTACCGGCCTAAGTCGGGTACCCAAACCGCCTGCTAGTATGATTGCGGTATTTATCATAGAAACGGTATAGTTAAAACAACTGTTCCTCCACCAATTGACAAATTATATGTCCGATGGTGATGTGCGCTTCTTGTATACGAGGGGTATCCGAAGAAGGTACATTAAGCAATATGTTGCATAAATGTTTCATCTTACCGCCGCTTTGTCCGGTAAAACCTATAATGACCATTTCGCGTTTGCGAGCTTCTTCCATGGCAGAAATGACGTTGCCGGAATTGCCGGAAGTAGACAGGCCGATCAGCACATCTCCTTTTCGGCCTTTGGCTTTAACAGCGCGGGCGTAGATATCGTTAAAGGAATAGTCGTTCGCCACCGCAGTCAGGTAAGAAGTATTGACGTGCAGTGCTTCGGCAAACAAAGGTTCTCGATCTTTATAGAATCGTCCGGAGAATTCGGCCGCCAGATGCTGGGCGTCGGCAGCGCTTCCGCCATTGCCGCAGAAAAGCACTTTTTTATCAGCTTTAAAGGCGGCTACACAGATGTCGACCGCACTGCGTATTCTTTCCAGCAAGGAGGCATCCCCCAGTATCTCCTGTTTGACTTTAATGCTTGCCTTCAAGATGTTTTGTATTTCTGTCATGATCGTTATTTTTTTGACAATCTCAGGGTTCAGGAATTAACTCTCCAACTGTTCAAGCCTGTAGGACAGAATGTAAAATGGAAGATTTGCCCTCCAAAGCTTTCCAATACTTTTTGGACTTTATATTTGGTATTATCCGGCGCATAGATCATCATAAAGCCTCCGCCTCCGGCGCCGGAGATCTTACCTCCGGAGGCGCCTGCTTTTTTAGCTGCTTCGTACAATTCGTCGATCACCGGGTTCGAAATGCCTGCTGCGGTTTGCTTTTTATATCGCCAGCCGAAATCCAGGATTCCCCCCAGTTCATCCAGCCGGCCGGTGAGCAAGGCTTCTTTCATTTTGACGGCCTGCTCTTTTAGCTTATGGGCTGCCTCGAGGGATTTTTCTGATTTTCTGGTAAAATTAGACGATTGTTGTTCAATGATCTTAGCCGACAGCCTGCTGGTGCCGGTATAATATAAGATAATACTGAACTCCATCTCACTGATGTATTCGGGCTTAATGCGCAACGGATTGACGATGACCTTATCGTCTGCATAAAATTCCATGAAGTTGAAACCGCCAAAAGTAGCGGCGTATTGGTCTTGCTTCCCTCCTGCCATGGCCAGATCGATGCGTTCAATCTCAAAGGCCAGATGTGCCAGATCGTACTCGCCCAGAGGGAGGTTCAACCATTCTGCGAAGGCGCCCAAAATAGCCACGGTAATGGTAGATGAAGCCCCCATGCCCGATCCTTTAGGCGCATCCACGTAAGTGGTCAGCTTGAAAGATAAGGGGCGATGTGCATAGTCTTTGACGATCCGATTGTATACGCCTTTCAGCAGATCCAATTTTCCATTGATCGGTAATTCTTCCGCCGTATCCAGCTCCAGTTGTTCTCCCAGATCAATCGCATCCAGGACGATCTTGCCGTTATTCAGAGGCTCAATGGTCGCATAGGCATGCAGGTTTATAGTGGCATTCAGGATCGCTCCGCCGTATAGATCGGAATAAGGGCTGACGTCTGTACCCCCTCCCGCAAGTCCTATTCTTAATGGTGCTTTTGCTCGTATGATCATGTGTGTTTTGGGTTTTGAGTTTTTGGGTTTTGAGTTTTTGGGTTTTGGGTTTTGGGTTTTGGGTTCAGGGTTTTGGGTTTTGGGTTTTGGGGTTCAGGGTTTTGGGTAGTATCTACCCTCTACCTTCTACCTTATACCTTCTACCTTATACCTTCTACCAACTCCCAGATTCCCTTCACCATATTTTCCCAGGAAAACCGCTTTTTAGCTTCGCGGACACCTTCAGTCAGGGAAGCTGCTCTTTTATTTTTGTAAAAATCGAGGATAGCTTCTACGATTTTATTTTTATCTACATCCACCACGTAGCCCGCCTTCCCATGCTCTACGATCTCGGGCAGGCCGCCTACATTAGTAACGATCATCGGTTTTTCGAAATGGTAGGCCAATTGAGAGATCCCGCTTTGGGTAGCTGATTTATAAGGTTGCACGACCAGGTCGGCGGCGCCGAAATAATGGCGCACTTCACTATTTGGGATAAAATCCGTATGCAATTCCAGTTGATCCTCGATATTAAATTTTTTGATCAGGTCGAGATAGGTTTCTTCATTAGCATAATATTCTCCGGCTACGATCAGTTTGACGGGCAGCTGCCGGATGCGGTCGTCCGCCATAGCTTCCAGCAGCAGGTCCAGGCCCTTGTAATCTCTGATAAAGCCAAAGAATAAGATATAAGAATAATCAGCAGAAAGTTGAAGATGATTAAGGGCTTCATTTTGATCTGTAATGGGACCGTAATTATCGTAGATAGGATGAGGGATGTATTTTACCGGCTGTTGATCGATAAATTTTTTCATATCCTCTGCCACAGATCTTGACATTACGACGAAAGCGTCCACGGCCTTAACAAAATAGCGGGCCAGCGCTTCATCACCCGGCCTTTTTTCATGAGGGATGATGTTATCGATGATAGACAGGACGGTTGTTTTTTTATGCTTTCCTCTTCTCAGGATAGTACCCAGGCAAGGCCCCATGAACGGCAGCCAGAATTTAGCGAGCAGCAGATCAGGTTGCAGTTTTTTGATCTCCCGGCCCACTTTTACCCAATTAAAGGGGTTGATGGAATTTACCTTCACCCGGATATCGAGATCTTCCGGAGGAGGATCGGAGGAATACTGCGTTTTACCTGGGAATAAAAAGCCGGGATATTGGAGTGAGAAAGTGTAGATGATCACGCGATCGCCTTTTTCCCAGAAGGCTCGGGCAAGTCGTTCATTAAAGGACGCCAGTCCTCCTCTGAGGGGATAGGCGGAGCCGACAATTACGATGGTGTTGGGTTGTGTATCCAAGGCTCAGGCTTTTTTTGCTAAGGGATTGATGGTTTTTTCGATTACATATTTGCTGTCATCCTGATTATTTCTGATGATCAGTTCGGCCAAAAAGCCGGTTAGGAATAACTGAGCGCCGACGATCAGGATCAAGATACCGAAGTAGAACAGCGGCCGGTCGGCGATCCCATATTCCTGATAGAGTAATTTGGCGATGCTGAGGTAGACCAAAATAGCGAAACCCAAGAAAAAAGAAAGGGTTCCGAGGGTCCCGAAAAAATGCATAGGCTTTTTCCCGAACCGGCCGATGAAGGAAAGGGTCAGCAGATCGAACATGCCTCTTGCCCTACCCAGGCCAAACTTCGAGACGCCATACTTACGCGCCTTGTGTTGAACGACTTTTTCTCCGATCTTTTTAAAACCCGCGATCTTAGCCAGTACGGGAATATACCGGTGCAAATCACCGTGAACTTCCACGCTCTTCACCACGGCTTTTTTATAGGCTTTCAGGCCGCAGTTGAAATCGTGCAGATCAATTTTGGTGATCATTCGAACCAGGTAATTATATATTTTACTGGGAAGCCGTTTAGAAAGAGGGTCGTGTCGCTTTTTTTTCCAACCCGACACCAGGTCGTAGCCTTCTTCCGTGATCATGCGATACAGTTCCGGCACCTCTTCCGGACTGTCCTGAAGGTCGGCATCCATGGTTATGACGACATCTCCCTGAGCGAGGCCGAAGCCAACGTTCAGCGCGGCTGATTTCCCATAGTTACGCTGGAACTTTATACCCCGGACGCGAGTGTTCTTTTCGGTGAGTTGTTCGATCACTGACCAGGAGCGGTCGGTGCTGCCGTCATCGACCATGAGGAGTTCATAGTCCAGGTCATGTGTTTTCATCACCCGATCTATCCAGGCTTCCAGTTCGGGCAGGGATTCTTCTTCATTCAACAGTGGTATAACGATTGATATATCCATGGTGCTATTTGACAAAATTATTTCCACGCTTTGTTAAGCATCGCTGCTTTCTGATCCCAGTGCAAAATCTCTTTTAAACATGCCTGCTATCGGCAATGCGATAAGAAAACCGCCGATGATGCTCCTGCACAAGCTAAATAAGGTACTTCCGATAGTCAGTTGATGATCCATTTGCTCCAGTTCCTGATAAGCCGGATCTTGAGGATCCAGCCCGAAGGTAGTTTCTCCCAGCCATTTGGTCCATTTCAGGTTTTCCTGCATCTGCAAATCTATCAATTCAGGATCAATGACAGCAAAAAAGAGATAATAAAAAATGTGAAAGCTTACGGTAGTGATTAAAAAAACGACAAATGCCGCCTTAAGCGCCTTTTTAAAAGGGTAAGCCTTTATTGTGCGGGAGCGTTCGGTTCGGACGGCCAGGACCATACACACCACGACGACGACCAGCGTCAGCCAGTGGGTCAGTGGGCCGACCGTGATCTTTTTGTTCAATAAATAAAAAAGGAAATATACACCAAGGGTTATGCCTGCTGCGATAAGACCAAAACGAGTGGACGCCTTCATAAATGATTATTGCTTGATTTTGGCTGCAAAGGTCTTAAATTTTTTTTGGTAAATAAGCAAGGAATACGAAATTAAATGCCTTCCGGCGCCTGCAGGCGCCGGAAGGCATTGGACAGAAAAAATAGTTGACCACTGGTCTTTATATGGAAGTCGGAGGATTCTTTTTCAAAACGGCGGCAAGGATCAAACCGATGATGGCGGCAAAGAAAGCAGAGGAAAAGATGCTGGTCAACACCTGAAGGAAAGGATTATACATAGTCTTCATGATGTTCATAGCGGCATCGATCTGCTCCTGTTCCATACCCTGCCGTTCATATTGATCCGCCAGGCACTCCATGATTCGATTGGTCATGTCAGGATCGATTACGTTGGTGTACAGCACATTAAACAGGCCGCTGACAATGCCGGAGACGATCAGGGTCACCAGCGCCACAATAAAGGCCCGGCCAAAAGAAATGTAACCTCCCAGATCAGTCGTATGCTGACGAATAGCGAGGTACCCGACCAGCGCGCTCACGCCGATCAAAACGGCAAAGCTGAGAATACCGATCATCATGGAAGAACCTCCGCCTTCCATAGCTTTACAAGGGTCAGCCAGACCGGTCATCTGTGCGATCAGTCCCCATACCACAAGAATAAGCCCTCCAATAAGTCCGTAGCGGAGCGCCGTTTGAAAGTAAGGAACTTTTGAAGGATCCACATAAGTGTTGGGTTCGTCAATTGTTGTCATGGTTTAAGAGCGTTTGTGATAAAATGGTTAATGAATTGCAGCAGGAATGTATACAAAGTAAGAAAAGGTAACCATTTTTTTTTACGAAAACCCAAAAAATTCGGATTTGTGCCGGTTAATTACTCCTACCACTGCGCCTGCGAATTGGTGTCCCAGAAAAGGGTCGTTATAGGCACGGGAGCGCCGGTTTTTTTGAGTTAATGACCAGCGGATTTCAGTGCTGAACAGAGTTAGCTCTGCTGTCTGGCCTACCTGAATAGAAACCGGCTTCATACCGAACAATGCTCTGGGCGCCTTGCTCCAGAAGCGCACCAGGTCTTCGAGTGAAAAATGTTCTTTCAAGCTTTCCCAGCTAATGAGGAAAGCAGTTTCCAGACCGGCGGCGCCAAAATCGGCAAAAGAAAATTCTTTTTTCTTAGCTTCCTCCTCGAGAGGCACATGATTAGAAGCAATAAAATCAATGGAGCCGTCCTTCAGTCCCTCGATCAAGGTCTGACGGTCTTCTTCTGTTCGCAAAGGAGGCAACACCTTGAGGTTAGCGTTGAAAGAGAGCAGCTCTTCATCCGTATAGAACAGGTTCAGGGCGGCGACAGAAGCTGTAACCTGTATTCCTTCCGCTTTAGCTCGTCGAATCATATTAACAGCTCCTTTTGTGGAAATATTAGAGATGTGTACTTTGGATCCAGTGTATTCGGCGAGGTAAATATCCCTTTGCACCATCAATTCCTCGGCCATATTCGGGATTCCCTTTAAGCCGATCATTGTACTGACGCGCCCTTCGTTCAACTGTCCTTCTCCGGCTATGGACTGATCGTGGGGATGATTGAGAATCACTCCATCAAAGGATTTTACATATTGCAGGACCCGCATCATCATGCCATTGTGCTGTAAGGAACGCAATCCATCCGAAAAAGCGATGGCGCCGGCATGATACATATCGATCATTTCAGTAATATCTTTGCCTTTACATCCCTCAGACACTGCTCCAAGGGGGTAAAAATCAACCAGAAGGTCCCCGGCATTATTTTTTATGTATCGAACCCCCGCTTTGGCATCGATGACCGGATGAGTGTTCGGATAACAAACAACTGTTGTGAAGCCGCCTGCTGCTGCCGCCCGGCCGGCTGACTGAAGGTCTTCCCTGTGTTCAAACCCGGGATCTCCGATAACCACGCCCACATCCATAAGACCGGGAAGAAGATGTAAGCCCGGGGCTTCCACCACTTTGATTTTCCCGGCCTCGATATGACCAGCTATCTCGGCTATTTTTCCATCTTTGATGAGCACGTCAGCTACCAGGCGGTTATGATCGCTATCCGGATCGACGATGACGGCTTGTTTGATGAGGAGCTCCATACATTCATTTTTTGTTGTTGCGGCAAAATTGAGGAAAAATTTCTTTTTTCTTCAATTTTAAGCGCAAAAAGCGTGCTGGAGGTATGCCGGTGGGGCCTCCCGTCAGACTTTCCACAATCGGAGCAATAAGATCTCTATGGCTAAAAACAACAGGGCCAGGATCAGGCACAAGCGCCATAGAACGATTCCCTGGCTTCGCTCTTCTATCTCAGCGGTAAGTACCGAACGATCATTAACCTCGATGATACTCATCAGGTTACCCGCCATATCGGAAAGTTCGCTTTGGCTGAAATAAGTCAGATCGGATTCTTCGCGATCGAAATTAAAGGCCAGGGTCCCTAAGGGTTCGTTTTCGTTGAGCAACCATTCGTAAAAGCCAGCCTGTTTGATTTGGTCATTAATGCTGAGAAAGACTTTGGAGCCGATCACTCGCTGGCCAGGAATAAATTCCAGCCCCTCCCCTTTTCCTTTAATTTTATAGACGAGATCTTCTGCATTACTCTTATGTTTTTTCTCGATAATCTCATCTTCGCCTATCGTATAGGCAATGCGATTTTGTTTAGCGGAGGAGATGGCCATTTTATATACCATAGGAATAAAGATCTCTCCGTTACGCACCAGATCGTTGATCTCTTCATTCAAAGGCGACAAGGAGAAGTAAAAGTTTCCTTCTCCGATCTGATACTTGGAAATGTACGAACTGCCATCCCTGAAAGTGAGTAAGGGCTCCTCGCGGCGAACACTTGAGCTATTGGCGGAAAAGCTTCCCAGAGTTGTCGGCAGCTTGAGGTTGGCGGAACGGTTTTCAAAAACATTTTTAAAGACGAACTCTTCAGTATTGACCTGGGAAACCTGCTTTTCCTGTTCTTCATAACTGAGGATCTCATTTGCAGGAAGCGAGCTCAAGAACCGGCGGTAAGAGGGGATATCTGCATTTTTAGCAGGGAAAGCCAACACATTGCCTCCGTTTTCCATAAAAGACTTCAACTCGGAAGCCAGACCGGAGGAGATGCTGGCCAGGTCATTAAGCAGGATCATTTGATAGTCTCCGAACTGAGAGTAATCCAGGTTTTGGGACTGACGATTATCTACAGAAAAATAAGGAATACCTTTAAAGGCGGCATCGACAAATCGATTCGGCAGGTTTTCATTAATGGCCAGTACTTTAATGTCGTCAGAAACGTAAAAGGCGAAGAAATACTGATCGTCAAATTGCACCGGGTAGTCGGTGATATTAAGGACCGCTTCGTGCCATCCATTGCGCAGAACAGTGATGTTAACGGTATCCAGAACGCTGGTCCGGGCGGGGATAGTCAATGTTCCGACAGGCTTGGTCTGGCCTTCATATTTAAGGCTTAGTCTGATGTTTTCTACATCATCTTCACTAAGGTTGCGTACTTCGACAACAACGGCATTGGTTTGATTAAGCATCTGAACAGGCGCCTCGAACCAAACGGAGTCGATGCTGATATTCCGTTCCCGCACGGCCTGGAGCGGCACCAGGTTGATCTCCATGGTCGTATCCCGGTAGTTTTGCAGATCCGTGGTGGTCTTTTGAAAATCGGAAATCAAGTAGGCAATGGGATTGCCCGTGGTAGCCCGGGATAGAATGCGCTGTTGTCGATTTAATACATTAGACAGAGACCTGACGGTTGGCGATATCTCGATCTCTTCTATCATTTCCAGGGCTTCCTCTTTTCCGATCAGTCGCTGATGACGGCCTTCAAAATCATTGGTTAGCAACTGGAAGCGATCTTCCTCCCGGTAGGCTTCGACGATCTCCCGGGCGCGCTGCCTGGCTTTTTCCAGCAGGGCCACATCACTACTCAACGCACTCATGCTGAACGAATTGTCAACATAGACACTAACGTTTTTTTGTCCTTTCTGTACTTCAGTATCCTGAGGGAGGAACGGCTGAGCGAAAGCCAGCACCAGAAAGAGAATGGCCAGCAGCCGAGCCAACAGCACGAGTAAATTACGCAGCTTTGAGCGGGCGCTGGTTTCTTCTTTGACTTCCTTCAAAAATCGTACGTTAGTGAAATATACTTTCTTGAAACGCCGGAAATGAAACAGGTGAATGATGATGGGGATGGCTAACGCTGCCAGGGCAAATAAAAATGTCGGGTAGAGAAACTGCATCTCTGTATGATTAATTAAGTATGTGTCTGATGAATATACACTGATTTGCAAACATAGGAAAAGTTAGCACAATAGAAAGTTATGGGAATGCTAAAATTGGTATACAGGCAGGATGAAACCTTTTTGCTGTTTAATGTGTATTTTGAAAAAAAAGTCACATCGAAAAAATCGATATTGAAAAAGCCATTATCCGGCAGGCAGCTTCCGGCCAGGATAACTTGAACACTTGAATACGTGGACACATCAAAAAAGACCTACAAAGTCAAGGAAATATACTACACCCTCCAGGGCGAAGGCGCCCAAACCGGCCGGCCGGCCGTTTTTTGCCGTTTCACAGGTTGCAATCTGTGGAGCGGACGGGAAGAAGACCGCCACAAAGCAATCTGCCAATTTTGTGATACCGACTTCTGGGGGATGGACGGAGAAAACGGCGGTCGATATTCCGCCGAAGAACTGGCCGAAAAAGTCAGCAGCCTCTGGCCGGATTCGTCGAAAAGGGGTAAGCCTTATGTCGTTTGCACAGGAGGCGAACCGCTGTTGCAACTGGACGAGGTTTTGATAGCAGCCTTCCACCACAAAGAATTGGAAGTAGCTGTAGAAACCAACGGCACCATAACAGCACCTGAAGGGCTTGACTGGATATGCATGAGCCCCAAAGCCAATACAGATATCGTGTTGACGAAAGGACATGAACTCAAGTTAGTATATCCTCAAAAAGGGGCCGAACCGGAAAGGTATGAACAGTTAGACTTTGATCACTTTTTCCTTCAACCGATGGACAGCCCGGAACAGGAGCGTAACATACAACTGACTATGCAATATTGCCTGAAAAACCCCAAATGGCGACTCAGTTTGCAAACGCATAAGATACTGGCTATTCCGTGAAGTGGGTTTTGGGTTCAGGGTTTTGGGTTCAGGGTTTTGGGTTCAGGGTTTTGGGTT
>CAZJQS010000013.1:93401-99389 GCA_964548175.1 uncultured Saprospiraceae bacterium | reverse complement strand
ATCATAAAGGAAATTATCGCAGCCGCTGCTTGAATGTGCAATTTGTTATACACACCTGAGCCGCTACTACTTTTTATCTCAACACCGTCACCGTCCCTTTCCTTATCCTTTTTTCTCCATTTGCCCACTCCAATTCCGCCATCCACACATATGCCCCTTGCGGTAGTAACGCTCCGCCGAAGGTCCCATCCCAGGCTTCTGCCGGTTGGGCATTCTCCAGCCGGTCCGATTGCCAGACAAGCTGGCCGTTAGGGGAATAAACGCTGATCTTGTACTTCGTTAGCCCTAAACCTACAGGCTTGAACACCCTTACGCCCTGCGGACCATATTCCGGCGAAAAGGCATTGGGCGCAAAAAAGGTGGCAATGGCCTCCGGATTGACCTCCCTGCTCGTGGTGTCGATGCAGGTAAACTGGCCGCCGTTGTCGTTAAAGGCCATAAGCATAACAGTCAACGGGCCGTTTACATCATATTCGTGCAAAGGGTTTTCCAATGTAGATCGGTTGCCATCACCGAAATCCCATTCGTAGCGCTCGGCAAAAAAGGATCGATTGAAAAACTGTACGTCGCCTATGATCTCGGGCGAGGGGTCGACCTGAAAGGTAAAGTCGGCCACAGGCGTCCGGAAAATCTGCAACGGAACATCCAGCCTGGTCGTATCCTGACATAACTCGTTGTAAATGGCGATCAGCTCAACTTCATAGCTGCCCTCGCTTTCAAAAGTAACCGAAGGGGATATTTCTTCAATCGGTTCCCTGCCGGTGATGTTCCAGATGTAGCGATTTGCCTCAATAGAATTATTCGTAAAAAGAATGGGTTGCCGCTCACAGCCTCGCAAGACCGATGGCGTAAAACTGGCCAGCGGTTTTCCGAATATGTCCACTACCTTTTGTATGGTGTCCCTGCAACCTTCCAGATTAGCAATGATCAATTCGACCGTTTTAGGGCCAATATCGACGTATTCATGATTGGGGCTGGTAGCGTCAGATCGGCTGCCGTCGCCAAAAGTCCAGCTGTTGTCTGCATTGCCGATCGAATTGTTTTGGAAATTGACCTCCACCGGAGCGCCGCAGACTTCAGGTTTGTCAAATTCAAAATCGGCCGTCGGTTTTTCATAAACAGTAATCGTGTTATCCGCCTGATCATTTGGACAGCCGTTGGAATTGATGGCCGTTAGTACGACCTCGTAGACACCAGGTTCCTCAAACAAATAAGAGGTGGATTCGTCGGTGGAAGTGCCTCCGTCTCCGAAGTTCCAAAAGTAGGTGTCCGCCCGGTCAGAGCTGTTGGAAAAGCCTACCAGGAGGTTCTCACAACCTTCGGTATAATCCAGATTGAAACTGGCGATGGGAGAGGGGTTTATGGCTATCCTTCGCCGGATCGTATCCCGACACTGGAAGGTGTTCTCTACAATCAGTTCTATGTCAAATGTGCCGAAATCAGTCGGGGTGAATATTGGATTTTCTTGTGTGGCGCTTTGGCCCTGAAACTGCCAGTTGTAAGCCACCGCATCTTCCGATTCATTGAGGAGCACGACCTCATCGTGTCCCAGACAATACGTTTTTTCCTCAAAAGAAAAAGCAGCCACCGGATCGTCGTATACAAAAATATTCACCACCGAGGTGTCGGAAAAGCAACTGAAATCGTCAAATACGATCAGCTGTACGGTGTAATTTCCAGGTTCTTCAAAGGTGTGCTGTGGATTTTCTTCAAAACTATCGGAGCTCCCGTCCCCGAAACGCCAGCGATATCGCAGCTCGGTATTTCCGGTGCTGTTGTTGGTGAAATCAATCCTTAGCGGACTACAGCCGTTTATGGCCGAAGGAGAAAAACGGGCCGTCGGATTAGCGATGACCTCCACCTCGCTGATGGCCGTGGCCGGACAGTTGTTGAAGGAGGAATAGCCGGTCAGACTGACTTGATAAGTCCCCGCCGAATCAAAAGTGTGAAAGGGGCTGTTCTGATCGGAAAAATTCCCATCTCCAAAATCCCATTCGCTCCCGGTGATGTTTTCTGAATTATTGATAAAAAGGATGCTGTCGCCTACACAAACAAAATCGGAGTGCATGAATTCGACTTCCGGGGCTTCCAGAATTTCCAAAGTGGCAGTATCCGTGTCTGTCCCGCATTGAGAGGCGAAAAGAATAATGGTGTGGATGCCGGGTTCGTCAAACACAAAGACGGGATCCTTTTCGGTACTGCCGTCCACCTTTCCCAAGGGATCAATGAACTGCCAGCCGATGCGGGAGCCGGGTGTGGAAAAGCTTTTGACCTGCAATTCCAAGGGATCACATCCTCGAAGCGTGTCCATTTCGATAAAGGCCTCCACATCGGGCGGATAGACGGTGATGGTTTTGGATAAAGTATCGGCTCCACATTCATTGGAGGCTCGTAAGGTGACGGTGTATTCGCTGACGGTCGTATCGGTCGTGGTGTAGATCTGCGGCGGCAGGTTAAAACTGCTGAAGGTCTGTCCCTTGCCGTTGTCCCATTCCAGAAAGTCGGGATCGCCGAGGGTGACATTGGCGAAACTCACTTCTAAAGGAGAGCAGCCTTCGTCCTCGCTGATGCCGAATCCTGCCAGTGGATAAGGCCTAACCAGTACACTGTCTACGGCTTGTACTTCTCCACAAAGATTGCTCACATTAAGCTTGATGGCAAACATGGAATCTTGGGTCACCCGATCCAGCACCACATTTTCGGGAACGATGGTGTCGTAAAACATGCCGTCAATTTCCCAGCGGAAGCGGATGTCATCGCCTGTGCTGCGGTTGGTTAGATCTAGCTCCAGAGGGGCGCAGGCTTCTTTTTCGGCGATATCAAAAGCGGCATTGGGAGCAGTAGTGATGAATAATTCCCGGCTGGCCTGGTCGCGGCAGCCTTCCCGCGAGATGGTGGTCAGCGTGATGGTATAGGTTCCTCGCCTGGAATAGCGATGTTCGGGTTCGCGTAAAGTACTGGAATTGCCATCGCCGAAATTCCACTCATACCGGCTGCCGAATTCGGAATTGTTGATCATCCGAAAGGTTTCGTTGACGCAGGCAAGTCCGTCGAGTTCAAAAGCAGCGATGGGATTGGAATAAACCACGAAAGTACGCTCGCTGCAGGCCTCGCAGGCTTCGATGCGATCGCTTTCGATGCAATAGGTGTAGGTGTATTCCCGGTTGAGTTCAAGTTGGGCAAGGTCAATCTCGCCGGTCAGGTTGTCGATCAGTCCGGGGCCGCTCCAGCTTCCATCGGCCGGGGAGGCGCCTTGCAGGGTATAGGAGGCGGGTCCTTCACAGATTTGTATATCTTCTCCGGCATCTACGATCTCGCTTAGATCGATGATCTCTACCCGGACGCTGGCGCTTTGCTCGCAGCTGGTATTCTGGCCGAAGGTGTAGGTGTAGGTGAAAGTGCCGCCGCCTGCTCTGTCTAGATCTACGGTTCCTTCACTTGGGTTGACGGCAGGCCCCGACCATACGCCCCCGCTTAGGTTGGCTTCAAGTTGCAGCAGACTGCCGTCGGCGCAAACGGTAGTGTCGGGTGAAACCATTAATGCTTCAGGCTGAATGATCTTGACGACGGCGCTGTCTATTACGACGCATTCGTTTCGGGTATATCGGATGAAAAGGGTATAGTTTCCTTGGGATAGGCCGCCATCGGACGCATTGAAAGTCCCGTTGCTGTTAATTACTCCGGGGCCGCTCCAGCTTGTGCTGCCGCCGGAAGGATCGACCTGGAAGTTGAAAGCCTGCGGCAAATTGAGGTCGAAATCGGACTCGCACAATTCCAGTGTGTCCAGTGTGCTGATGGTCGGTAAGGCGTCCACCTGTACTTCGGCTGAGCCGGTGACTTCGCAATTGTTAGCGTCGACGAACATATATTCCACCGTATAGTTACCCGGCCCCACAGAAGCGGGATCAAAAACCCCGGTGGTTGGCTCGATCCCGCTGCCCGACCAGGTCCCACCGCCCGGATTGACCTGAATCGCCCTTGGGGCGCTGTCTTCGCAAAATGAGGCATCCTGTATGGTCACATTTTCGGAGGCGACGACCTGAATGTCAGTAGTGGCGCTATTCGAGCAGGCCCCGTTTTCGATGGTATAGGTAATGGTGTAAGTTTGCCCGGGATTTACCCTGCCCGGATCGAAGATGCCGTCAAAGCGGTCGCTGATGCCGTTGCCCGTCCAAATGCCGCCGGGCACGTCGGCGCTGAGGGTGATGGGTGAAGATCCGGAGCAGATGGGACCATTTACCGGATCGATACTGACCGCCGTGTTGGATTGTATGTCTATTTCAATGGAGTCGGCCTGAGCGCCGCAGGCCCCGTCTACTTCGATAACGACTTTTGCTGTTCCGGGATTGGCGAAAGTAACGCCGGAAGGCGTCGGATCGGAGGAGGTAGCGGGGTTGCCGCCTGTGAAGGTCCATTGATAAGTGTCGATGGTTCCACTGTAGCGGACCAGCCCCTGGGCGTTGAAGGTTAAACTTTCGCAGGCAGGATCGATCGGGCGTAGGTCTACGGTCGGCGGTTCCAGTATTTCTATGGTTAACTGATCTTCGTTGGGACATTCAGCGGAGCCGGCCGAGTAGCGAAAGGTGTAGGTCCCTGGATTGAGTCGGCTGGGGTCTAACTGGCCTGCCGGGCTGATGGCGTCATCAGAGGCGTTAGAGGTTCCGCTCCAGATACCGCCCGCTGGTGTGGCCTGCAGCTGAACGGTCGTTCCATTGCTGCAGAGTTGTTCCGGATTATCGCCGAAAGCGATGGGTTCGCTTGAAGCAATACTGACGGGTACAGAGCGAGTAACCTCTCCACAAGGCCCACGGGCTGTCAGAGTGATGCTGCCCGATTGGTTGAAGGTGACGTCGGGAAATTCTTCCCCGTTAAAACTGGGAATGCTCCCGTTTTGAAAGGTCCACTGATAAGTATCTACATCTCCGGTAATGCTTGGATTAAGGTCGCGGAAGTTGAGGGTGGTTGGTTCGCAGAAAACGCCCGGGTTGGGCAGGTTGATGCCGATGGGCTGATTGATGGTGATGGTCTCTTCCTGTTCGTCGGAATCCTGGCAGACGTTATTGGCGGAGAGGGTTACGGTGTATTCTCCAGGTCTGAGGAAACGAACGGAGATGTTTCTTGACCCCAGGCTCATGCTGGTGTCGGTAAACCTCCAGGCCGTGGTGTCATTCGGGCTGATGGTCCAGACGGTGTTGCTCCATTGATTGGATTGGTTGGTAAAGTCTACAGTAGTTGGCGCACATTGGCTGGCAGGAGTGGAGGTATAGGAAAAGGCCGCATCCGGTTCGCCGACGACTTGTACGTTGCGGGTAACGATATCAGTTCCACAGCTGTTAGTGACTTCGAGTCGGACGGTATAATTTCCAGGTTGGCTGTATCGATGAGAAGGGTTTTCCTGGTCTGATGTGGCGCCGTCTCCAAAATTCCAGCGATAGGATTCGCCATTACAGCTGGCGTCGGTAATGGGTAAATCTTCGGTAATACATATCTGGCTGGGAATGCTGAAGTTCGCCTGCGGTTTGTATTTTATGGTGACGGTGGCGGCCACCGACCGACAGGTGATGCCCTCAGCACATTCTTTGAATCCTATGACCGTGACAAAAAACAAGTTTTCGGTATTATTGCACCGGTCTTCATCGGAGATGTTGTAAACGTGTCTGGCAGGTTGTTCATTAAAACCAATGGTGTCGACAACGCCATCGCACCAGTAATAGACCAAAAAATCAAAATTTAAGGACCTGGATTCATCGATTTCCACGACGGCTTCTTCGCCCTCACAGAAAATATTTTGCCCTTCCGCCACCAATGCCAGTTGGACATTTTCAAAATTGCATTCATTCCGGTTGCATAACTGGGGGGTAGGGTCGCATTGAGCGTGTATCCAAAGGGGATATGCCCATACGCCTAAAATGGAGGCTAGTATTATTTTTTTATATAAAACCTTCATACATTAGGTTATTTATATCATATAACGTTCGTTCGGAGCTT
>CAZJQS010000013.1:92989-93301 GCA_964548175.1 uncultured Saprospiraceae bacterium | reverse complement strand
TGGTTCCTTTTTACTTTAATGTAGGGCTGGCAGTCAGAGACTGCCGCCAACCAGTATAAAACCTTCATACATTAGGTTATTTATATCATATAACGTTCGTTCGGAGCTTAAAATATTTTTTCTAAACTACAGTTAAGTTTGGCAGTCAGAGACTGCCGAAGGCCATATGGTTCCTTTTTACTTTAATGTAGGGCTGGCAGTCAGAGACTGCCGCCAACCAGTTCCAGCGGGACAGGCTATCCAGCATCCAGCATCCAGCATCACAGCATCCAGCATCCAGCATCCAGCATCCAGCATCCAGCATCATAGCAT
>CAZJQS010000013.1:0-92889 GCA_964548175.1 uncultured Saprospiraceae bacterium | reverse complement strand
CACAGCATCACAGCATCCAGCATCACAGCATCACAGCATCCAGCATCACAGCATCACAGCATCCAGCATCACAGCATCCAGCATCACAGCATCCAGCATCACAGCATCCAACTCTTACTCATACCAAATATTCTCATACATCTTCTTTCTACCCGGCGAAAAAGCCGCTGTAGGGCACTTCGGTCCTTTACCATAAGGCACCTCATCCCCACGGCCCATCCAGCCGCAGACGGGGCTGCCGGCCAGGTGGTAGGTGATGGAAAATTCGAATATCGGGCCGACGATATTGCGCAGACCACTGAAGTTATTGGAATAGGACAGTCCGAGATCGACCCGGCGATCTTGAGACAAACGCCCTCCGAATTCGACATTGAAGCTAAACCAATTGGTGGAATTGCCGCTTAGTGTTTGAGGCGAAAAATGATAGAGTACAGCCCCTCTCAACGTTCGGTTGAAAGAAGTGAAAAAGCCCGCCTCCCCATATTCGAGCAGTCCTTGCTGCTGATAAAAAAGCATAGGCCCCATGCTCCAGAAGTTCCGGTTGTTATTCGATAATATAAACTCCGCTCGGGCAAAGGCATTGATTCGGACGGGAATCTTTGTGCCGATCCCGAGTATGGATTCTTCGTTCCCTAACAAATCGTTTCCAATGGAAAAGGCGTTGTGTACGGCCCCTCCGATAAGCAGGCTGGTGGCTTTTTTGCTGTCTTCATTGGACAGCCAGTTATAGGCTATGCCGATAGCCGGGGTGAAAAATACATGGGATTCCCCTTCATTAGGCGGAACAAAACCCGTTGCCAAATCATTGCCGAATACATCCACCGTTCCGTATTTGGGATGCAGTTCGTCGGAAAAGATGAATTTGGAATAATCTACTGTTTTTAGGCTCCATTGAAAAGCAGCGCCCAGTTTGATGTTATGAACGGAATTGCCTAACGTAAAAGCAGGAGTGCCGGCAAAGCGGAAGCCAAAGTCATAGGTGCGGAACCGGCCGGCGCCTTCTTCGTCAAAGTTCAGAGACAGGCCGTAATCAAATAAATTGCACGGCATACTCTCCTCCACGCTGATCATTCCCGATACAAAAGGCGACACATTATCGGCCGGCCACTGTGATTTGTACTTGGCGTTCAGGGAAAAAGAACCTTTTAAGCCAACCAAAGCAGGATTAAAGTATGCTTCATTACCATAGAAATGAGTATAGAAGGGATCTTGTGCTTCTATTTTCCCTGAAAAAGAAAGCACGAGAAAAGCGAGCAAGCGTAGATGTTTCACAATAACAATTTTTCATTTGGTACACAACAGACCGCATCGGTACCCAAGAAGGCGCCTCTTTTTCAAGATGAACTTTTTCCATCAATGCACCTATTGAATAACTGAAGTCCAGACGACAAAATAAGGAAAAATCCTGAGTGCTTAAAAAAGGCTCCCCGAGGAGAAAAGGACACAAACCCGAAATATGTTCTTAGATTTTTATATTTTGGGCCTTGGAAAAAACAAACAATACCTTCTGATGAATCCTGTAAAAATTTTAATCGTCGATGACGAGCCGGATATTCTGGATTTCCTGAAATACAATTTGGTTAAGGAGGGCTACGAAGTGGCAACGGCTTCTAACGGAGAAGAAGGGATACAGATCGCTGAGAGAGAGGCGCCTAATCTGATCATCCTGGACATCATGATGCCGAAGATGGATGGGGTGGAAGTCTGCCGCATGTTGAGGAGTAAACCGGAATTCGATAAGACCGTCATAGCCTTTCTCACGGCGCGTGAGGAGGATTACTCCCAGATCGCCGCCCTGGATGTAGGAGGTGACGATTACATCACCAAGCCCATTCGCCCCAGGGTTTTTCTCAGTCGGGTCAGAGCATTGCTCAGGCGTTCGGAAAGGCAAGAGGAAATGGAAGAGGAAAGTATTATCAGGGTAGGGGACCTGGCCATCGACAAAGAGAAGGTCAGCGTAGTAAAAGGCGATGAGCTTATCGAACTGGCCAAAAAAGAGTTCGAACTGCTTTATTTGCTGGTCTCCAAACCGGGGAAAGTGTTCTCCCGCGAGGAAATCTTCAATAAAGTCTGGGGCACGGATGTAATTGTCGGAAACCGCACCATTGATGTGCACATCAGGAAGTTAAGAGAAAAAATCGGCGATCATTACATAAAAACCATAAAAGGCATAGGATATAAATTTGAATTTTGATGCTCAAAAATCCGACACCCAAACAAATCGCTTTATTTTCCGCGCTGGTGATCTCGGTGGCGTCTTTGCTTTCTTATTTTATCGTCCTTTTTTATAAAACAGAAATCGCTTTCGCGGCCAGGTTGGGCATTTGGACGATTTGCATCTTCCTGATTTCCTACTTTACGGCCGTTTTTTACCTTAAAAGATACATTTATCGCAAGATAAAGCTTATCTACAAAACTATTCACCAAGAAAAGCTGTCAGCTGAAAAAAAGGAGAAAACCAAGCGCATCGATCTGGATTCCCACATCATTGACGACATGGAAAAGGAGGTGGAGGAGTGGGCCAACACCCAGCGTCAGGAGATCAACCGCTACAAAACCTGGGCCGAATACCGCCGCAAATTTGTCGGGGATATTTCCCACGAATTAAAAACCCCAATTTTTAACGTACAAGGCTTTATTCATTCCCTCCTGGACGGCGCCCTGGAGGATGATACCGTCAATCGCGTTTTTCTACAAAAAGCAGCTAAAAATATCGACCGGCTCCAGAATATAGTAGAAGACCTGGAGTCCATTTCCCGATTAGAATCCGGGGAGATGCTCCTGGAAATGCAGGTTTTTGACCTGAAGGAACTGGTCAGCGATGTTTTCGAGGAACTGGACTTTAAAGCCAGGGAAAAAAATATTAAACTGGAATTCAAAGACGGCGCTTCTCAGGCCTACAAGGTTAGGGCCGACCGGGAAACCATCCGGCAGGTGCTCATCAACCTGATCTACAATTCCATCAAATACGGACATAACGGGGGCAATACCAAAGTGGGTTTTTACGATATGGACAAGAATATCCTGATCGAAGTCGCCGACAATGGGATCGGTATTCCTAAAAAACACCTCATTCATGTCTTCGACCGGTTTTACCGGGTGGATAAAAGCAGATCGCGCAGTCAGGGTGGTTCCGGGTTAGGACTTTCGATCGTCAAGCACATCGTAGAAGCCCATAATCAAACCATTAACGTGCGCAGTACTCCTAAGCTGGGATCAACTTTCGGATTCACCCTGGAAAAAGCAAAATAATAAGGAGCAATAGCATAGGGTGCGGCTATTTCCTTTTCCTGTCATTTCCCCTATATTTGCAGCTGAAAATTTTAAAAACGTACATCCGGCATGATTTCAGCTTCAGATCTTTACATACAATATGGCGAGCGCATTCTTCTCAATAAGGTGAGCTTTGTGATCGGCGAACGGGACAAAGTGGGGTTGGTCGGCAGGAACGGCGCCGGAAAATCGACGATCTTAAAGCTGATTGCAGGCCATATCAGTCCGCAGGAAGGAAAGATCAGCAGACCGTCCGGGGCTACGCTGGGCTTCTTGCATCAGGAAATGAACCTGCCTAAAGGCAGAACCGTTAAGGAGGAAGCCATGCGTGCTTTCGATCAGGTGAAGGAAATGGAAAAACGCATTGCTGAAATCAATGAAGCCATCTCTACCCGGACCGATTACGATAGCCCTGAATATGCTCAACTGCTGCAGGAGTTCTCTGATCTTAACGACAGATATCAGTTGATGGGTGGGCAGGCTATGGAGGGCGAAACGGAAAAAGTGCTAAAAGGGTTGGGCTTTAAAGACGAAGATTTGGGACGCCTGACCGATACCTTCAGCGGGGGCTGGCAAATGCGGGTCGAACTGGCTAAGATGTTGCTCCAAAAACCGGATTACCTGCTGCTGGATGAGCCTACCAACCACCTCGATATTGAATCCATTCTCTGGCTGGAGTCCTTCTTAAAGGATTATCCCGGTGCGGTGATCGTCATTTCCCACGACAAAGAATTTCTCGATAATGTGACGGAACGAACAGTGGAGATCGAGCTAGGCAACCTGTTTGATTATAAAGCTTCTTATTCCAAGTTCGTACAGCTGCGCGAAGAAAGGCGGGAAAAACAGCGGGCGGCCTACGAAAACCAGCAGCGTGTGATCGCTCAGAAAGAAAAGACCATCAACCGTTTCATGGCTAAGGCGACGAAGACGAAGATGGCGCAGTCGATGCAGAAGCAACTGGACAAAATTGAGCGGATCGAAATAGACGAGGCTGATCTGGCCGGGATGAAACTGAACTTCCCGGAAGCGCCCCGTTCTGGTCAGATCGTGGTGGAAGCGAAAGATCTCGTTAAAAGATATGGTGAAAAACTGGTCCTCAACCAGGTCGATCTTAAACTAGATCGTGGCGACCGGGTGGCTTTTGTCGGACAAAATGGTCAGGGAAAGACCACATTAGCTAAAATTATCGTCAACGAGCTTAACCTGACCGAAGGCGAGTGCAGGCTCGGCCACAATGTCAGCATCGGATATTACGCCCAGAACCAGTCAGAGGCGTTGCATCCGAACAGTACTTTACTGGAGACAATGGAAGCCGAATCTCCTCCGGAAATGCGCACGAAGCTCCGCAGTATTCTGGGTGCTTTCATGTTTAGCGGTGAGGATGCGGATAAAAAGGTGTCGGTATTATCGGGAGGGGAACGTGCTCGTTTGGCCCTGGCTTGCTTATTGCTGCGCCCATTCAACCTTTTGGTGCTGGATGAACCTACTAACCACCTGGACATTATCTCGAAAGATATTCTCAAGCAAGCCCTCAATGAATACAACGGCAGTATGATCGTAGTGTCTCACGATCGCGATTTTCTTTCGGATCTAACCAATCGCACCATTGAATTCAGAGACCGCCAGCTGCATGAATACATTGGGGATGTTAATGCTTTTCTGGAAAAACGCCAGCTCGACAATATGCGTGAGGTGGAAAAAAGTGAAGAAAATGGTCAAAAATTGTCTTCGGCAGCACCGAAGAAGGTATTGTCTTACGAAGAACGCAAGCGCTTGATGAGACAGCTGAGCAATACCGAGAAGAAAATTGAACAACTGGAAGAGGAACTGGCCGGGCTGGAGGAACAAATGGGGCAGCCTTCTTTCTACGAGTCTCCGGATGCCGATAAAAAAATGCAAAAGTACCGAGACTTGAAGGTGGCCCTAGAAAAAGAAATGGAGTGTTGGGAGGAAGCTACATTGCAACTGGAAGATAGTGAATAGAAAAAACAACCCTTCGGATAAAAAATTATTTTATGTTGCTGCAAGCAGATACAACTGATATTGGATATCAGATCGGCTACCAGATCGGTAGCTGGCTGCCCTTTATTGTGGTGGCGATCATTTTTATCGCTATCATCTACAACCGGTATTCGTTTAAGAAGAAGGGATAGCATTGGGCATCAATAAAGAAGAATCCCCGTAGCTTAAAAAGCGGTATCCTTCGTCCAGTGCTTCCTGGTAGACTTTTCTCCAATCCTCACCAATAAATGCGGCAATGAGCAAGATCAAAGTACTTTGCGGCATGTGAAAGTTAGTGATTAAGCCTTTGCAAACCTTAAATGTATAGCCTGGAAAAATGAAAATTTCAGTTTTTCCATAAATGGCATGGAGCTGCTCTGCTTCCATTTTTTTGAGCAGCGCCGAAAAAACCTCTTGATAAGTGGGGAGTTCACTTGCCGGAAGTTGGTAGGCGGCTAATTTTTTTACATTAAAATTTAATATGGGGGCGTTTTCTTTGATCAAATCCACGCCTAACCAATAAAGGGATTCCAGTACCCGCATAGAAGTGGTGCCGACGGCTACCACCTGGCCTTCTTTTTCCAATAGGTTTTCGATGGTTTTTTTGGAAATGATGATGTCTTCAGAATGCATATCATGGTCCTGGACTTTCTCCGTTTTGATGGGACGGAAAGTACCGGCGCTTACGTGCAGGGTGACGAAATCCGTTTGAATACCCTTTTGCCGCAGTGTTTCGAATACCTTATCGGTAAAATGAAGACCTGCTGTTGGAGCGGCTACTGCGCCTTTTTCTTTGGAATAAATGGTTTGGTACTGGATCAGGTCGGCATCGGTGGGTGCTCTTTCAATATACGGAGGAAGAGGGATATTGCCTGCTGCATCAATAATTTCAGCGAAGGATACCTCCGGCCGATTCCAGGAAAAGCGAACGATGGCTTCTGTGTAATTTTCCCAACTGGCCTCCAGGGTCAGGTCGTGATCAGGCAATTCCAGTTGGAGGGATTCCTTTTCTTTCCATTTTTTCTTATTACCGATCATGCATTGCCAGGTGCAGGAGTCGGTGGCTTCCAGGGCTAGCTGTACTGGAAAAGGCTTTAGTGGTTCCAGCAGAAAGAGTTGAATAGTGGCTCCGGTTGGTCTCTGGAAGAACAAGCGAGCATTGATGACCTTAGTGTTGTTAAAAAACAAGATAGCAGAAGGAGGGAGGAATTGAGCCAGGTTGTAAAACCGATCGTGCGTAATATTGCTTTGGCGATAGACGAGCAGTTTTGAGTGATCTCGTTGAGGGAGCGGATGCTGTGCGATTCGCTCTTTGGGCAGCACATATTGATAGTCTGCAAGATTTATATGTGGTATATCAGTTTTCATGGCTTTGCTTTCTATTTAAGAGTGCAAAAGTAAAATATTCGAAGAATTTTTAATCATAAAATATGTCACAACATCACCATCATCATTCCACTGCCGGCAATAAATTAAAACTTGCTTATTTTTTCCCTAGACCTCAGAGGTCTTTAAGACCTCTGAGGTTGATTTTTGAGAAAAAACTGCAATACACTACAAAAGCACTCTCTAAGTAGCTGTTTTTTAGTATTTTACATAGTGTTAAAAAAATCACAGACCTCGTAAATGTGTCCGCTTTTGTCCTGCCGGAAAATTGCAGGTACCTCAGAGGTCTTAAAGACCTTTGAGGTCTAAGGACCTTTTGTTATTTTAAAGGGAAAAACTGATCACATGAAAACAAAATTCTTCTATTACCTCTTAAGTCTGCTTTTACTAGCTGGCTTTTCTAATTCCTGCACCTCAGATGCGGGTTCGGAGCCTTCTCCTGTCGTTTTCGAGATCTCTTATCCTGAAGCTTTGCACGAAGGTCCACTCACCGGGCGTATGTTCCTTGCTTTTGGAGAAGACAACGAGCGCGATCCCCGATTACAAGTAGGCCGTTATGGTGTGCAGTTCTTTGGGGTAGATTTTGAGAACCTGATGCCGGGCGAAACCGTCACCATTGATGGAAGTACCCTGGGATATCCCCAGGAAGCCCTAAAGGATGTTCCGGCTAAAAAATACTACCTCCAGGCAGTACTCAATAAATACACTAAATTTGAGCGTTCAGACGGACATACGCTATGGATGCACATGGATCAGTGGGAAGGCCAAAACTGGCGGCGCTCACCCGGCAACCTTATCAGTGAGGTGATCGAGTTGGATTTTGATCCCAATAAAAAACAAACCGTAAAAATTGAATTAACCTCCGAAATTCCACCCGTCGAAATACCCGAAAATACCGAATGGGTGCAGCGGTTTAAGATCCGAAGCCAAATACTGACCGAATTCTGGGGGCACCCCATTTATCTTGGCGCCACCGTGCTGTTGCCCAAAGGCTATCACATCAATCCCGACGTGCGTTATCCAACCGTTTATCATCAGGGGCACTTTTCAATGCGAGCGCCACTGGGGTTCAGTGAAGGTACAGATCTGTATGATGCCTGGATGTCGGACGATTTTCCTCGTTTCATTGCCGTTACGCTACAGCACCCCACACCTTATTTCGATGATTCTTATGCCGTTAATTCCGCGAATAACGGGCCTTATGGCGACGCCATTCACCAGGAACTGATCCCGGAGATCGAAAAGCGCTATCGAACCATTCCCGAAGGGTATGCCCGTTTGCTGACAGGGGGATCCACCGGCGGATGGGAGTCTTTCGCTCTTCAGGTCTTCTATCCTGACTTTTACGGCGGGACCTGGTCATTTGCACCCGACCCGCTGGACTTCAGAAATGTGGAAGGGATCAACATCTATGAAGATGAAAATGCCTTTTTCAGAGATGAGGGCCTATACGAGGCGCCTATTATCAACACCAGGGTGCCGGAAACGGGCGCTGTTCGCCTGACCTCTCAGCAACGAAACCTTATGGAATTGGTCAATGGCACTAAAGGACGATCAGGTGAACAGCTCGACATCTGGAGTGCAGTCTTCGGACCGGTAGGAGAGGATGGTTATTTCAAACCCTTGTTCGATAAGCGGACCGGGAAAATGTATCCGGAAGTGGCGGAATTCTGGAAGGAAAACTATGATCTGAGGCATTATTTAGAACAAAACTGGTCTAAAATAGGACCTAAACTTCAAGGTAAGCTGCACGTTTTTTGCGGCCATATGGATAACTTTTATTTGAACGTAGGGGTATATCACATGGAGGAATTCCTGGAAAGTACTACCGATCCTTATTATGAAGGCTCTTTTACCTATGGCGCCCGCGGCGGCCATAGTTGGCGTCCTTATGGCTATGACGAACTGCTGAGAAGGATGGCAAAACACATCCAGGAAAATGCACCTTATGATGTCAGTAAGGCAGACTGGCTGGATTAATATTTCCCTGTTTTTGTTTCATCCGCCTCTTGATGAGCTCATGGAAACTTCATAACGGAGGTACAGGCGGATGAAACAAAACCTGGCTTACAGGGAAGCCTTAAATCCGGGAGCTTTCCTGTGCAGGGAAGCCTGTTCGAAAGCATAAGCTATTTTTAAAAGCGTAGGCTCCGTAAATGCGCCGCCGAAGAAGGAAAGCCCAATGGGCAAACCATGAACAAAACCTGCCGGCACTGTTATATTCGGATATCCTGCTCTGGCTGCCGGAGAGGAGCTTCCTCCCCCGAAATGGTCGCCGTTAATCAGGTCGGTTACCCAGGCTGGACCACCGGTGGGGGCAATAATGGCGTCCAGCTGATTTTCCCGCATAATGCGATCGATCCCTTTTCTGGATTGCTCTACCGTTTTTTTGACCGCATCAAGGTATTCAGGCGTATTCAGGTCGCCCTTTTCCTGAGCAGCCTCGAGGATTTCCTGTTTGAAATAGGGCATGGCCCGCTCCGCATTCTCTTTGTTAAAAGCGATCACGTCGGCTAGGGTTTTAACTCCTGTCTTCGGCGATGCGGTCTCCAGGTATTTGTTTACGCCGTCTTTAAATTCATACAGTAAAACCTGGTACCCGGCATTTCCCAATCCTTGCCATTCTTCAACCTCTTCCAGGTCGATCAAGGTAGCGCCTTTACTTCTCATTAGTTCGAAGGCTTCTTCTAATGCTTTATCAACTTCTTCATGAAAACCCATGAAGCTTCTGCCTACACCAAGTCGGGCACCGTTTAAGCCGTTTTCATCCAGAAACTGAGCGTAATCAATATAGGATCTGCCTACGCTAAGTTGTGTCTTTTCATCCTTAGGATCGGCCCCGGTCAATGCCCCCAGTAAAATAGCCCCGTCTCTGACGGTGCGTGTCATCGGTCCGGCCGTGTCCTGGGTGAAAGAAATGGGAATGATGCCGGAACGACTCCACAGACCAACAGTCGGTTTTATCCCTACAATTCCGTTGCTGGAAGAGGGACAAACGATGGATCCGTTGGTTTCCGTGCCGATGGTGATGGCAGAAAGATTAGCGGAAGCTGCAGCTCCCGATCCGGAGCTGGAGCCGCAAGGGTTGCGGTCCAGGATAAAAGGGTTTTTGACCTGTCCGCCCCGGCTACTCCATCCACTGGAGGAACGTGTAGAACGGAAATTGGCCCATTCGCTTAAGTTGGTCTTGCCGAGCAGAATAGCCCCGGCCTCCCTGAGTTTTTGTACAATGAAGGCATCCTGCCGGGCAATATTTCCTTCCAGGGCCAGGGCCCCGGCTGTAGTCATCATTTTATCGGCAGTGTCGATATTGTCTTTGATCAAAATGGGAATGCCATGGAGGGCTCCTCTTACCTGACCTTGCTTTCGCTCCTGATCTAATTGTTCAGCAATAGCCAATGCATCAGGGTTGACCTCGATGACCGACCTCAGGTTGGGGCCGCTTTTGTCGATCGCTTGTATACGGTCAAGGTATTGTTGGGTGAGGCTTTTGGCGGTCAGTTCTCCGCTTTCCATTTTTTTCTGTAGCTCAGCTATGGTAATTTCATTGAAGGTGAAATTGTCTGTTTGATCATTTTCGGGGGAAAGGCTGGAGGCGCTGTCTTCAGCCTCAGTGGTGCAGGAGCTGGTCGTGAGCGCAGGGAGGGCAATGCCTCCGAGTATACCGTTGCGCAGAAAATTTCTTCTTTTCATACTAATCGTTATTATTAAAAGTTTTGATTGAACTGCACGCTGAAAACATCGGGGTCCTTTTTGAGTAAATTGACCATTTCCTGAGGACTGATGAGCTTGCTATTAAAAGTGATGAGCCAAAAGGTTTTATCTGCCGAAAGGCTCTTTTTCAGGGAAACTTCCTGCTCAACATAGCTTTTTGACCAGGCCAGGGCTTCGATGCCTCGATTCAGCTTGATGATCAATTCATTGGGGATCACCCCGGGAGCGAGATCAGAAGAAGCCGGTTCGACTTGTTGCCAACCCTTGGAAAAAGCAATATCATCCAGTATGGCCTCTATATCCAACACAGCTTCAGGTCGCTCTTTTTTTCCGGTGATGGTTTTGCTTTTTTCCCCTTCATAATAAGTAAGCGTAACAGAGGGCAGGTCGGCCAGTTGGCTTTTATAAAGACCCTGGAATTGCCACAGATTGGCGGCTGCGCATTGGTTAGTGAGGTGCTTGACCGCTTCTTTACCGATTTTTTTCATGTACAGCCCTTGTTTGTCGGTATGCTCTTTGCCCTGAAAAGTGGCCAGGCCGTTTTCATAAATGGTAAGTGTAAAAACGGGGCAATTACCAAAACAAGGACCTTTGGATAATGCTACTAACTTTTGCTCATTTTTTAAGTTCCGGGGTTTTAGGGTGTTAAAACAGGCTGAAGCGCTTATTAAAAAAAGAAAGATTATGATTTTGGGCAGTTTAATCATTTTTGAATGATGTTATGAATGATGTCGTAATCCGGCGAAAGAATAATCTCAGTACGGTTATTGGCCAGTCGTCCCTGTGGCGAATTATTATTGGCTACGGGGTCATAAGAACCTTTGCCTGAAGCGGTGATTCTTGCCGGATTTATGTTCAGCGCAATTAGTTCCTTGGCTACTGTGGCTGCACGGATGACGGAACGGTCCCAGTTGCTCTTAGGGTCTCCATCCGCATCGGTATGCCCCTCCACCATAACCCTGATCTCGGGATTACTGTTCAGCACCTGAGCGAGGCGGGCAAGAAGGGTAAGCCCCCGGTTATTGATCAGGTCGTTGGTATTATTCGGAAATAAAAGGCTTTGAGCCATGGTCAGGATGATCTTTCCGTTTTCCTGGGTAATACTCAGCTCATTACCTGCGGTTCCGTAGAAAGCCTGCCCGATAGCCTGCCGGAGTTGTTGGAGTTGGTTATTGACGACGTTGACCTGGTAGTCCAGTTGGGCACTGCTGCCGCTGGTGTTCTCATAAGGCGCCGGGTTGGAAGTATTGGCTTGTGCCTGGTTAAGTTGTTGCTGGCGGATGGCCAGTTCTTTTTCGAGGTTATTCAGATAAGCCTCTTTGCGGTCCAGTTCAGCTTGCTTGGCGGCCAGTTGTTCCTGCAGGTTTTGTTTTTCAAAAGAAGAATTGGACACCACCGAGTTATTGGTCTGAGCGATCTGGTCGTATCGCTTTCGCAATTCCTGATAGTTTCGGTTTAAGCTTTGGTTAGCAACGGTTAGTTTTTCCACCTCCTGAAAAGCTTGCCTCAGATAGGATTCCATATCCTGATTCTCCTGTCTAAGTTCCTGGTTTAAGGCTTCCAGTGAATCAAAATTGGCGTAAGCGGACTCGTAAAAGCCTTTCTGTTCTTTCATTTCCAGGTATTTACTCTGAGAGACACAACCGAACAGACCGATCGAAACGGCCAGAAAATAAGCGAAATACACAATGGTCCTATTCATCTTATATACATTTTTCACAAAGGTAAGAAATCGAATTTAAGTGTTTTTTAACAAATCGCAGGTAAACCTCTTGAATAATTGATGGTCAAAAGGATGTACAATTTAAACAACCAATTTATAAATAAAACCAAAATCAATCAATTATGAAATTCAAAGTCCTTTTTATCGGTCTTTTCCTGGCAGCTTTCGCCATTTCCGCCCAGGCTCAGTCCACAGAGACTCCTAAAGTAACCAATCGTCAGGTAAATCAACAAAAACGAATCGGAGAGGGAGTTAACAGCGGCGAATTGACCAAAGCGGAAGTTAAAAATCTTCAACAACAACAAAAAAATGTGCAAAAGCACAAAAGAAAGGTAAAAGCTGATGGCGAAGTCACCAAAAGAGAACGTGCCGGCTTGCACATCCACCAGAACAAAGCCAGCCGTAACGTCGCCAGAAAGAAAAACAACAAGAGAGATCGTAACTAAAAAAGACAACGGACGTTTTTAATGTATGGCCGGTTAAAAAAAACTTCGCGTTTTTTTCCGGCCCATATTTATTTTTACAACGCACTAAATGATCAAAAAATAAGACTCATACCTATGAACACTTTCTTGTCGATCTTTTTTCCTTTTCTTTTTTTAGCTGCTCCATCTTCAGCTGACCTGACCTTAATGGCTGATCATCAGACAGCCAGAAACGGCGAAACGGTTTGTGTGAATATTTCCGTAGCTGACTTTCGCGATCTTTTATCGATGCAGTATTCTCTTGTTTGGGATGAAGAAGTGCTGGCTTTCGAAGGCGTCAGAAACTTTAACCTGCCACATCTGAGCAACAATAATTTTGGGTTGGCCAGGACCTCCGAAGGCATTCTGACCTTTGTCTGGATTGATAATGCCCTTCAGGGGGTTAGTTTAAGTGATGGGGCCGTAATCTATCAGCTTTGTTTCCGGGTAAAAGGAAAAATGGGATCCGGATCGGAAATAAAATTCAGCCCTGAGCCTACACCCTTTGAAGTGGTAAATAAGCAGGAACGGGTCATTGGGCTGAATGGCGTATCTGGTAGTGTGGTAGTGAAATAGTATCAATACCACCGCCCGGAATAAGTTTAAGGCCGGTTGGTTAAATCCACCGTAAACCCATTTACCTTGTATTTCCTTTTCAGGTCATTTTTGTAACGGTTGGCAGAGTCCGGATTGTCAAATAAACCCAGAATGATCTTATAGATCGAGCCACCGGTGCCTTGTTCTACATTGACATAGATGTCATTAAATCCTCTGCGGTTGAAGTCGGCCAACTGATCGAGTACATTTTCATAAGAAGCCAGCGACATCACCTGTACGCCATAGCCTTGCATTTCCGGTTTAAAAAGGTTGATCTTAAAGAAATAGTTTGTGTACTCACTACCAGTTACGAAGCCCTTTATATTGTATCTTGATCTCAGATCGCTGCTGTATCGTTTAGCCGAAACTTCTTCAGGGTACATTCCGATGATTAGTTTGTAAGGGTAAGTTGGCTGTGCAGGATCAATATTCAGGTATAGCTCTTTAAACCCTCTGCCCTGGAATTCTGCGATTTGAGAAAATACCTGCTCGTGTGAATTAAGCGCCATGACCTGCACGCCATATCCCGTATTTTCCGGGCGGGTGATCTCTACTTTATGCAAACCATACTTTTGGTAGTTTTTTCCTTCCAATTCACCCTGTATGGGCGAACGGGCGCTAACGATTACGGTGTTGGGCGTGATGGTGGCCGGAGTTGTCGTCGTCTCCTCTTTTTTCCTGTCGGTTTGTTTTTCCTCCTGGATCGTTTGGCTGCGGGTGCTGGTTTTTTCGTTTTGGGTCTCTTTTAAAGGTTGTGTACTTTCATACGTTCTGACGTTTTCGTCTGGCCGCTCGGAAGTCGATGATTCCCGGCGGGAAGTATTTGTCTGTGGAACGTCGTCAGCCGAACGGCTGGTTACATTTGCTGGGGTCAGTTCCTTCTTGCCGATGACCTCCACTTTGACCTCGGCAACGCCCACAGAGAGCATGTCCAGGGCTTCAGCTGCCGCGCGGGACAGCTGGATGATCTTACCGTAGGTATAAGGGCCCTTGTCGGTTACTACCACAATGACAGACTTGTTGTTATCGGGTCTGGTGACGCGAAGCTGGGTTCCGGCTGGATGTTTTTTGTGTGCGGCGGTAAGTTTGTTTTTGTCATAAACGACTTCGTAGGCGGTTCGCCGGCCGTGAAACTTGTCATCGTACATTCCTGCAAGGCCATATTCCTGAGCGGTTGTCGTTGTTATGCAAAAAAATCCGATACAGTACAGTAAGAGTGTGAAGTACTTCATGTTGGTTTAGATTAAATACAGCAATATACCTGATGCTGCAAAGCAAGGGTATTTTTCAAAAAGGCGATTTAATTATCAACGAGCAATTTAACAAATAAATTACATGAAGAAAGCCTGAATGCCTTGAATTATCCCGATAAAAATCAAGAAATAGCCGATCAATTTGTTGGTTACATTGGTGATCTTATTCGATTTTTTACTGATCCGGTGGCTCAGAAAGGTAAAGATCAGCAAGCCCAGGAATTTTCCAACGGAAACGCCGATCGCAAAAGCAATGATGATGCTCCAGGGCTGACTGGCGTTTATGGGAATCATCTGGACGGTTTCCAGATAGGTGAGTACAAAAATCCAGAAAGGCAGGGTTTGTGGATTGGCCAGAGCAATAAGGGCGCCTTTGAAAAAATTGGCAACCTGACCTTTTCCCTTGGGGTTGTCGGTTTGCCTCTTGATGTCTTTTTTGAAAAGAAAAAAGAAACCAAGCACCAGAAATAAAACGAAGGCGCCGATCTTAATGTTGGGGCTCTGTGTGAAAAAATCAGCTATCCACGCACTACAGAAAAGCGCAATCATGGCCTGAACAATCTCAACCAGCGCTGCTGCAAGAGAAAACAAAACCCCACATTTCAAATTGTTGCGTATGGTGGTGTCGATAACCGACAGATTGATTGGACCAAAGGGTATGGCGCTACCAAAGCTTACGCCCAAGGCTATAAAAAATGCGAAAAATGGGTAAATGGCAACCATAAGAGTTTTATTTGTCACCCACTCTTTTTCTGCATGAAATGCAGAAGTGTGGTTTCTCATAGGTTTTTTAAATCCTATACTACCTTAATAAAACAATTCTAAAATACGTAAAGATTAAAAGAACCAATTGTAATTTGATGCCTGTGCACAAATTTACAATATTCATCAATATTACAAATTTGACGCTTTTAATGCTACTTTTTACCGCTTTTTCGACCATTTACTTGGTCAGCCGGATAAAAATGGCCTTAAAATGTGTTTTGGATGCGATGAAACCAAATAAAATTCTTTGTGTGAACAGGTCGGGTTGGTTGCTTATTCCTGAAACCCTTAGGTTTTTACCGCAGTTTCATGAACTATTCCACACCAAAAAGTGTACTTTTGTTGTTGTTTTAGGAAAAATATGGCGGCCGCCGAAGCCGCCGCCATTTCACATTTAAGTAAGCAAACTATTTCAAATACAGGTTTTGCCGGCGCCGGCAAAACCTGTATTTGAAATAGTTTCTCTAAACATTTATCAACCAACAAGGAGCAATTAACAACATGAGCAAGCATGGAAAAGTACTGGTAGCGATGAGTGGCGGAATTGACAGTACCGTTACAGCCATGATGTTGCATGAGCAAGGCTATGAAGTGATCGGGATTACCATGAAAACCTGGGATTATGCCAACTCCGGCGGAACACAGAAGGAAACCGGATGCTGCAGCCTGGATTCTATCAACGATGCTCGTCAGGTGGCTGTCGATATGGGGTTTCATCACTTTATTATCGACATCAGAGACGAATTTGGCGATTATGTTATCGATAATTTTGTAGACGAATACCTGGCCGGCCGCACCCCCAATCCTTGTGTTTTGTGCAATACACACATCAAGTGGAGCGCCTTGCTCAAAAGAGCCGATGCGCTGGATTGCGAATTCATAGCTACCGGCCATTATGCAAAAATAAAGGAAACCAATGGAAGGAAATACATCTCCAGAGCAGCAGACGAGAAAAAAGACCAGTCTTACGTCCTCTGGGGACTGAGCCAGGAATGTATGTCGCGCAGCCGTTTCCCTCTCGGCAATTACACCAAGCCGGAAGTCCGTCAAATGGCCTTCGATTGGGGATATGCTGACCTCTCAAAAAAAGGAGAAAGCTACGAGATCTGCTTTGTCCCGGATAACGACTACAGAGGCTTCCTCAAAAGAAGGGTGGAAGGGCTGGAAGATCAGGTGTCAGGCGGGCATTTCGTTAACGCCAAAGGGGAAATCATCGGTCAGCACAAAGGGTACCCTTTCTATACCGTAGGACAGCGTAAAGGTCTGGGCGTTGCATTCGGAGAACCCATGTACGTCACCGAAATCCTTCCTAATACCAATACCGTGGTGCTGGGAACAGTGGACGAACTGGTCCGCAATGGAATGAGAGTGGGCAAGATCAATCTGATGAAGTACGAACATATACCCGACGGGTTGGAGGCGATCACTAAAATTCGTTACAAAGATCAAGGTACTTTAAGCCAGCTTCACCAGACAGGAGACCAGGTTTCGGTTGAGTTCCTGGCTAATGTGCGTGGCGTGGCTCCAGGTCAATCGGCCGTTTTCTACGAAGGGGACGATGTGATCGGAGGCGGGATCATTCTGGGCAGCCTTCAATTTTAGACTCATTTTAATAGTGTTCTGTGATGGATCAATGTGTAAAAACGTCGCTCTTTCTTTTTTTCGCTGCCTTTTTGTTCTGGGCTTGCGAAAAAAGTGAAGTTGAAGACCTTCAGCTGGATTATGGCTACGAATTTTTTCCGCTGGAAATAGGTCGCAGTTGGGTCTATCAGGCGGATTCAGTCATCTTTGATCCTGCTCCGAACGGAACCCGTATAGACACCGTTTCTTTCCAAATCAGAGAAACGATCACCGATACTTTCAGCAATGAGATGGGGGGGCTAACTTACCGGATCTTGTATGAAGAACGAAGGGCAGGGCAGGATTGGGCGTCTAAATATGTTTTTTCTGCCGAAAGAGAAAGTACACGAGCCTTTCGCGAGGAAAATAATTTCCGGTTTATTCCATTGGTTTTTCCTGTTAAAGAAAATAGCCGCTGGCAGGGAAATGCGCTGATCGATCCCTTCACCGTCGTCAGAGTGGCAGGAGAGCCGATCGAAATATTCAAAGGCTGGGAGGATTATGTCCTCGTTCGACGGGTAGCTGACCTTACCGTCAATGGTGTTGATTATGAAGATGTGATAGAAGTGGAAGTCGTCAACTACGAAAACCTGCTCGAGATAAGGAAGGTAAATGCTTTTTATGCCAGGAACGTTGGCCTGATTCAGCGTAACATGAATATCATGAACACTCAATGCACCGCCTGTGTCGGTCAGCCTTGGGCCGAAAAGGCGGAAGAGGGGTTTGTACTGAATAAAAAATTGATTTCTTTTGAATAAATTTTAATTGTTGACAATCCACAACCAACAATGGAACTCATCCGCATCGGGCAGCTAAAAAAAACATTTGGCTTGCAGGGCGAACTTCGCCTGGATATTGAAGAAGCTTTCTGGGATGATCTTCTGGAGGCTGAGGTGTTATTTGTGGAGATAAAAGGGCAGATGGTTCCTTTTTTTATCGAAGAGATTAAAGAAGGCACGGACGTACTCATCAAATTCGAAGAGGTAGGCGCCAAAGAAGAAGCCGCTCCTCTATCGAATCAATCGGTTTACTTAAGGAAGACCGATTTGTCGGAGCCCGTTCAGGATATTCGCTGGACAGAGGAACAGTTGGAGGCGCTTGTCGGCTACAGCGTTTGGACTCAGGAAGTAGGGCTTATCGGTCCCATTATTGAGTTTGTGGACATGCCCATGCAACTTATTGCGGTTGTGGCCTATCAAGGCCGCGAATTGCTCATTCCATTCGTCCGGGATTTTCTAATAGACATACAGGAAGAAAGACAAAAGATCAAAATGCGCCTTCCCGAAGGACTTTTGGAACTGTAGTTTTCTTATACTTATTTATGGCAAAATTAAAACTCAGAGGGAAAGAACTGATAAAACTGGGCTATCCGGAAGGACCAGCTATAGGCATGGCCATTAACATGATGTTGAAGCACCATGGAAAAAAATCTAAAGAATGGGCCTTGTCTGTTTTAGAGGATCTTTTGGAACGCCCTGAGGCCTATGCAGAGGATGAAGTACTGGGTAGAGTTGTGCAGGAATTGAAGAAAGGGGAGGAGACAGTGGAAATCTCTTTGCAGGCATCTGTTGAGGATTATCCCATTTTCGGAAAAGAAGATATCGAGAGCGGAGCATTGAATCAAATGAACGTAGCTATGCGCT
Source organism: uncultured Saprospiraceae bacterium (assembly GCA_964548175.1). Taxonomy (GTDB): domain Bacteria; phylum Bacteroidota; class Bacteroidia; order Chitinophagales; family Saprospiraceae; genus JANQPA01. Next base: position 74,450 of record CAZJQS010000013.1, on the reverse strand, counting down.
TGCCTGTGACTGTAGGCGGCGCGTTGATGCCTGATGCGCATCACGGGTACGGCCTTCCCATTGGCGGCGTACTAGCGGTAGAGAATGCGGTTATACCTTATGGCGTAGGCGTAGATATTGGCTGTCGGATGTGTCTGAGCGTTTATGATCGTCCTGCCGAATTTTTAGACAACCACCGCAATAAGCTGAAAAAAATGCTGGCCGAGAACACCCGCTTCGGTTTGGAGGCTTTCGAGCAACCTATGGACGACGATATTTTCAGCCGCTCGGAATTCGAAGAAATAGCAGTGGTCAAATCCCTAAAACAAAAGGCGGTAGCCCAGATCGGTTCTTCCGGAGGGGGCAATCATTTTGTGGAATTCGGCTGGATTACCCTGGACCATTTTCCCAATGCGTTGAATTTGCCAGAGGGCAAATATCTGGCGTTATTGTCCCACAGTGGTTCTCGTGGACTAGGAGCTAGTATCGCAAATCACTACACCCGCCTCGCTATGGAAAAGACGCCGCTGCCTAAAGAAGCCCGGCATCTGGCCTGGCTGGGGCTGGATTCGGAAGAAGGTATGGAATACTGGCTGGCCATGAACCTGGCTGGGGATTATGCCTCGGCCTGCCATCATCATATCCATTACCGCATCGGGCGAGCATTGGGAGAACAAGCTGTCGCCAGGGTAGAAAATCATCACAACTTTGCCTGGAAAGAATTGTTGCCGGATGGAAAAGAAGTTATCGTTCATCGTAAGGGAGCAACTCCGGCAAAGAAGGGAGAATTAGGGATCATTCCCGGGTCTATGACTGCTCCCGGGTTCATCGTCAGTGGAAAAGGAAGTGCTGAATCACTGCAGTCGGCTTCACATGGTGCAGGTAGAGCGATGTCGAGAAGACAAGCCAAAGATAGCATCCCCAAAAAAGCATTTAAGGAGCATTTGCTTCAGCATAAGGTCGATTTGATCGGTGGAGACCTGGATGAGGCGCCTTTTGCATACAAAGATATTCACCAGGTTATGAAACATCAGGAAGCGCTGGTGGATATTGTAGGGCTATTTTATCCCAGGATCGTGAGAATGGCGGATTGAAGAAACTGAATTTTTTCACCGCGAAGACTTCAAAGCCTCGCAGTGAGTTCATATTGTTTTCTATTATCTTCCAATAAAATTTTGTGGACTAATTCTTTTAAGTTCTTCTTTGATCTTTTCTTCCACTGCCAGGGTATCGATAAATTCATGGATATCGGAAGCTTTGATGTGGTTTTTTCCTCTGGTTAAGGCTTTTAAAGCCTCATAAGGCTGATCATATCCTTCGCGGCGGAGGACCGTTTGAATGGCTTCGGCGACTACCGCCCAGTTGTCGTTCAGGTCTTTGTCTATGATCTCTTTATTCAGGTGAACCTTGCTCATCCCTTTAATGATAGACTGAAAGGCGATGATCGTATGCGCCAATGGGACGCCGATGTTGCGAAGCACGGTGCTGTCGGTAAGGTCTCTTTGCAATCTGGATACCGGCAATTTGGCGGCCAGATGGCCGAAGACGGCATTGGCGATCCCTAGATTACCTTCTGCATTTTCGAAGTCAATAGGATTGACTTTATGCGGCATGGCGGAAGAGCCCACCTCTCCTGCAATGGTCTTCTGCTTGAAGTAATCCATGGAAATATACGTCCACATATCCCGGCTCAGATCCAGCAAAATGGTATTGATCCGGCACATGGCGTGGAACACAGCGGCCAGATTATCATAATGCTCAATTTGAGTGGTAGGGAAAGCCCTCTGTAATCCCAGCTGGTTTTCCACGAAGCTTTTGGCGAATTCATGCCAGTCAATATCCGGATAAGCGATGAAATGAGCGTTAAGATTGCCGGTAGCACCCCCGAATTTAGCCCTGATCGGGATCGACTTCAGCTGGCGGATTTGTTCTTCCAGGCGTTTGATGAAGACGTTCATCTCCTTACCCATCAGGGTAGGCGAGGCAGGTTGTCCGTGCGTACGGGCCAGCATGGGAACACTGTTCCAGTTATCGACAATGCGTTGGATGCTTTTGATCACCTCTTTCAGGTCGGGGATGAAAACAAATTCCATCGCATGAAGCAAAGATAGCGGAATGGCCGTGTTGTTAATGTCCTGTGAAGTCAGACCGAAATGAATGAATTCTTTGTATTTGGAAAGCCCGAGTTCTTCAAACTTTTCCTTGATGTAATATTCCACCGCTTTAACGTCATGATTAGTTGTACGTTCGATGGTTTTGATCTTCAGCGCTTCCTGTTCGTCTAATTGGTTGACGATGCGTCTTAGGTCGGAAAACTGCTCCTGGTCAAAATTTGCCAATTGGGGAAGAGGGAGTTCGCAAAGGGCAATAAAATACTCGATCTCGATCAATACGCGATATTTGATGAGGGCAAACTCAGAGAAATATTCCTGTAAAGACTGTGTTTTATGGGCGTACCGGCCGTCAACAGGAGAAATCGCAAACAACATACCTTTTCTTTTATTTTTTGAGAGGACAAAAGTAATACAATTGGGGGAAAATAAGGTTTAACACGAAGCTTTTGATTTTTTTGGGATGGTATAAAAATTCCCTGATGCATAAATTTTTGAGACAGCCTCAAAAGTTATCCCTTACGAGCTGATGGGGATATTCAATTGTTTGAGGAAAAGGTCAAAATCAAAATGTTTTTTGATCAGCTCGATAGCCCTTTTTGATTTCCAGGGAGTACGGGTGTTGATCTTAACTTCTATCCTGCTGATCTTTTTTACAGACCCATAGGTATCCAGTTTAGTAGTAATGACCGGTATGTTGTATTTTCTGAAATACGGATTGTTCAGGTCAGCCTCGTCATACCACTTGGCGTGTCTGCCGTCACCCGTAACGATAACGCCGGAAAGGGGGGTTTTGGTAAGGTTTTTAAGCCGGCTGATCTTTTCGATCTTGTCGATGGCCTCGTTCAACCTTTTGATGCTGGCTACGAGTAACATATTTTGGTGGGTGCTGAATTCTTCGGCGTCGACCAGGGAGCCTGCAATGATGTCCTCGACTTTATTATTCAGGCGATGTCCATTTAACAACACATTTCCATGAATGGCCTGTTTGATCGTTTCCATGATGGGAAAGGAGAGGGTGGGGTCATAGGGTATAATACCCAGCAATGGAATACCTATTTTATCCAGACTTTTTTCCAGGTAGTAGGACAAATCCTCAATCTTTTCCGGTTTGACCTTATTGACGATAACGCCTAATATGGGTACCTTTTCTTCCCGGAACAGGGCGGTGCTCATCCACAATTTGTCTATGGTGCGACCGATCCCTCCTTCTACGATCATGACCACGCCTGCATTCAGGATCCTGGCTACCCGGGCGTTGGAAAGATCGCATACGCTACCCACCCCCGGATGGCCGGTGCCTTCGTACACGACTACGTCATATTGTTTATCCAATACTTCCGCAGCATGTTCTATACGTTTTTCAAAATCAAATCGGGAGGGATCTTCTATGTACTTCTTGGTTACCCCTCTGGCAATAATGACCGGGCTATGCCATTCAGGCTTCATTTCGAAGCCGATAACCTCTGAGAACAAAACCGCGTCTTTATCTGCGATCATGCCTTTCAAAGTTAAGTATTTCTGGCCCACCGGCTTGCAGTATCCTGTGGAAAGGCCTAAGGCTTTAAGATTAGCGACCAGCCCGAGGGTAGAAGTGGTTTTTCCTACGTGTTGTCCGGTGGCGGCGACATAGATCTTTTTCATAATTGCCCCTTTTGATATAAAAATGGACGGTAATATAAGTCAATGTTTTGAACAGGGCAAAAAAATAGTACTTTTGACTTCCTTCAGGGAAAAATTCAAATGCTTATCTCCACCACTTGCCAAAAAGAAAATCTTGACTTATTATTGCAGATGAATAATGGCATTTAGTTAAGTAGTTGATATATAGTAGATTGTGGTTTCGTAACTCTGTAGTACATTATAAGAATGCCAAATCAGCATTTTTCTTGTTTTGCAAGTTGGTCAATTTTTCAAAAAAAGGATCAAACAATTTTTTGCATATTTCGTACTGTATGAAGTTCAAAGCAGGAAGGAAAAAGTAGCGTAGAAAATTCATTTTTTGAACTAAACCCGTCCGCTACCCATTTTTAACTATAAGTCGATTAGAAAAAAATCCATTATGTTTACGCCCGTTGGCAGGCCGATTGATATCCGTAAGTACTTAGGGAGGAGGGCCTCAACTGCTCTTGCCAACATCCAATGACCATTGAGAATTTAAATGCCCCTTAAATATTATGTCGAAAAATTTGTTAATTGTAGAGTCGCCGGCAAAGGCTAAGACGATTGAAAAATATCTGGGAAAAGATTTCAAGGTGAAGTCCAGTTTCGGACATGTGCGGGATCTGGACAAAGGTAACGGTGCTGTAGATGTAGAAAACAATTTCAACCCTAAGTATGTCGTCTCTCCGGAGAAAAAGAAAGTCGTCAAAGAATTGAAAGAATGGGTGAAAAAGGTGGACGACGTCTGGTTAGCAACGGATGAAGACCGGGAGGGCGAAGCCATATCCTGGCATTTGTGTCAGGTTCTGGGATTAGATGAGGATAAAACCAAGCGCATCGTTTTCCGTGAAATCACCAAACCCGCTATTCAGAATGCCATCAAGAACCCAAGGAGGCTGGATATCAATCTGGTAAATGCGCAACAGGCTCGCCGCATACTCGATCGACTTGTGGGCTTCGAGCTGTCTGAGATACTCTGGAAAAAGGTAAAGGGAAAATTATCGGCCGGAAGAGTGCAATCCGTGGCTGTAAAACTTATTGTAGAAAGAGAACGGGAGATCAGAGAATTCGAACCGCAGCCTTTTTTCCGCATCAGTGCTGTTTTCAACGTAGAAAATGAACAGGGCAAGATAGTTGCCCTTAAAGCTGACGGCCCGGGGCGGTTTGACACCGGTGAGGAGGCTCGCCGGTTCCTCGAAAAATGTGCCGAGGCTACCTATGCCATCAACGATATTGAAGTCAAGCCGCTTAAGCGCAAACCAACGGCTCCTTTCACTACTTCCACCCTCCAGCAGGAGGCCAGCCGTAAGCTTGGATTTTCCGTCAAAAGGACCATGGTCGTTGCTCAGCGCTTGTATGAAGCCGGACATATCACCTACATGCGCACGGACTCTACTGCTTTAAGTCAGATCGCCATTCAGAACATTGCCAGTGAAATTGAAAAAAATTACGGCAAGGAGTATGTCAAAACCCGGCAGTTCAAAAGCAAATCCGCCGGCGCTCAGGAAGCGCACGAGGCTATTCGCCCCACTTATATTCAGGCTCACAATGTAGGTTCCGACCGGGATCAGCAGCGCCTTTATGAATTGATCTGGAAAAGAGCAGTAGCGTCCCAGATGGCGGAAGCCCAACTCGAAAAAACTACCGTGAAAATCGGTATTTCCACCATCCCGGATACTACCCTAAATGCCGTCGGAGAAGTACTCAAATTTGATGGCTTTTTGAAAGTTTACCTGGAATCAAAGGACGATGAGGACGAAGAAGAAGCCAAGGGAATGCTGCCTCCCCTGAAAAAAGGACAAGTACTGGACCTTCGGAATATGGAAGCCCTCGAACGCTTCACTCGCCCCCCAGCCAGATATACCGAAGCCGGACTGGTGAAAAAACTGGAAGAACTGGGTATCGGACGGCCCTCTACTTATGCCCCGACTATCAGCAAAATCATGGAAGAAGGCAGGGGGTATATCATCAAGGACAGCCGCGAAGGGGAAGAACGAAAATACAAGGTCATGACACTGGCCAAAGGGAAAATCAAAGAAGAGGAAAAATCCGAGATCTCCGGAACGGTAAAGAATCGGCTATTTCCCACCGATATGGGCATCACAGTCAGCGATTTCCTCGATAAACACTTCGGGGGCATCATGGATTACAGCTTTACCGCCGATATCGAAAAACGCTTTGATGAGATCGCTTCCGGCAATGATAAATGGACGGAAATCCTGGATGACTTCTACAGGCCCTTCCATAAAACAGTCGAAGAAACCATCGAGCATGCAGAACGCCCAACCCGCGAACGCATCCTGGGAGCCGACCCGGAATCCGGAAGAACCCTGCTGACCCGTATGACCCGCATTGGTCCTGTCGTGCAGATCGGCGCACCGGAAGAGCTGAATGAGGATGAAAAACCCAAATACGCCAACCTCCAGCCGGGACAATCCATCGATACCATTACCTTCGAAGAAGCGCTGAAGCTTTTTCAGCTGCCCAGAGACCTCGGAGAATATAAGGGAATGGAGCTGGCCGTAGGCCAGGGGCGTTACGGGCCCTATGTGCGCTACGACGATAAGTTCGTCTCCATCCCAAAAGGGGAAGATCCTGTATCCATCTCTTTTGAACGTGCAGTGGAACTGGTGGAGCAAAAAATGAAAGAAAATGCTCCGGTAGGAACCTTCAAAGGCCAACCCATAACCAAAGGTAAGGGACGTTTCGGACCTTATTTAAAGTGGAATAGCATGTTCGTGAACGTACCCAAAAAGTATGACTTCGATAACCTTAGTGAGGAGGAAATGCACGAACTGATTTCCAAAAAGGAAGAAAAAGAAGCTAACCGCTATATTCATAACTGGGAAAACGAAAAAATATCCGTGGAAAACGGACGCTGGGGCCCTTTCATCCGCTTCAAGCGCAAATCCATTAAAATACCCAAAAATAAAGACAGCTCCCGGGTAACCACCGAACAAGCCCAGGAGCTGACCCTGGAGCAGGTGAAAAAGTTCATCGAAGCTGAAGTCCCTGATGCATTCAATGATGCAGGCAAGACGAAAAAGAAAGCCGTTAAAAAGAAGACATCCACCAAAAAGAAAAGCACAAAATAAAAAAGCAGTACAACATGGACGATCCAAAGAAACAAAAAAATCAGATCAACATAGAGTTGCCCGAAGACATTGCAGAAGGAGTTTACGCCAACCTGGCTATGATCTCGCATTCTCCTTCAGAGTTTGTAGTGGATTTTATCCGCCTGGTGCCTAATGTGCCAAAGGCTAAGGTGAAGTCCAGGATCATTCTGACCCCCCAACATGCCAAACGCCTCCTAAAAGCACTGGCCGATAACCTGCAGAAATATGAAGCACAGTTCGGCGCTGTGGATGGAAGTGATAGCCCTCCCTTTCCACCTTTCAATTTCAATACGCCAAAAGCACAGGCGTAACTATTTCACCGCGAAGACGCTAAGGACGCAAAAACTTGGCGTTCCCTTCGCGTCCTCGCGATGAGATCAAATTGTTTTATTAGTTTTTCAGTGTCTGAACCTAGAGGCGAATGCTGTTCATAAGCTTAATTGATGAAATCGATCAATTCTATTTCAAAGATTAGAACAGAATTGCTGGGAATGTCTTCCTGCTCTCTTTGGCCATACCCCAGTCCGGAAGGAATGTAAAAAGTGCCTTTGCCGGTTCTTTGGAGCAAGGTCACACCGATCTGGAAGCCTCGAATAGTGCCGTTAAGGTTAAATTGTGCAGTTTGGTTACCCATGGTTTCATCAAATACAGTCCCATCCAATAAGGTGCCTTGGTATTTGACGATCACAGTGGCAAATTGATTCGGAGAGTTGCCGCTTCCTTCCTGGTCAATAGTGTAAAAAATGCCGCTGGGATGTTGGATCGCATCAATGCTATTGGCATTTAGATAGTCTTGTATTTTCTCAAGGTCTTTCTCAAATTGCGTCTGATCGTCTCCACAACCTAAGGACAGAACGGATAATAGCAACAGGTATAAAATTCCTCTGATTTTCATGCGCCTAGAAATTTTTGTGAAAGCTCTTTATCTTTTGCTGCAAAAATAGCGATTATCCTGCAAGTAAGTTGGGATTTTTTTATTTTGATCGTTTATTGGCTTTGAAGTGACAAATACAAGCTTTGAGGTTGTCTCAAAAGCATTCTTATACCTTTGGCAGCCTCAAAAAAGTTCACTGAAGAATATCTACCCAAATAAAATGGATAGATCCCTTAATAATTTTGAAAATGATGAAAGACAATATTTGTGTTTTCCTTGATGCCGGCCACGGCGGATTAGACCGCTCCGGACAGTACGTGACCCCTGGAAAGCGTTTCCGACACGCCGTAGGCATTTTTCACGGGGATGGCAATTTTTACGAGGGTGTCTGGAACAGGACACTAACCGATCGTGTTTCGCTTAAATTAACTCAATTGGCTATCCCGCATATCATCGTCAGCCACGAATATCTGGATACCAGCCTGGCCTACCGCGTAGATAAAGCCAACTGGTATTACCGCAACTTCAAAAAAGGGATCTTTATTTCTAATCACGCCAATGCTTCCGTTTCTCATCTGGGGCGTGGTTTTGAAGTCTATACCAGCCGCGGACCTACCGGCGCCGATACACTGGCCGAATTACACTGGAACAATGTCAACAATCTGTTAGGAAAAGACGGGACCATCATCATGCGTTCCGATAGGAGTGATGGCGACCAAGACCGGGAGGCTAATTTTTATGTGCTGCAGAATACCGTCATGCCGGCCATGCTGGTCGAACACCTCTTTTTCGATAACTATCAGGATGCCCTCCTGCTAATGAATGATGAGGTGATCGAAAAATTCGCCGAAGCCCAGGTGAGAAGCATTATTGAATACTTTAAATAGCAAAGCTTCCATGCTTTTAAATTTTTTTGGAATTGGAAAAACTAAGCAATAAAGACATTGCCAGGCAATTTCAACTGCTCGGTAACCTCATGGAACTGCATGGCGAAAATGCCTTCAAAATTCGTTCCTACAAAAATGCCTACCTGACGCTGCGAAAATTGGATCGGCCACTGACAGAGATGGAAGAGGCCGAGATCGCCCAGATCAAGGGCATCGGCAAAGCCATTACCGGAAAGATCAAAGAATTGCTGGATAAAGGAGAAATGGCCACACTGGAAAGATACAAGAGCCAGACTCCTGAAGGCATACAGGAGATGTTGAACATTAAAGGTTTCGGACCTAAGAAAATCATGGTCATCTGGAAAGAACTGGGCTTGGAAAACGTAGGTGAATTACTCTATGCCGTAAATGAAAACCGCCTGATCGAGTTGAAAGGTTTTGGGAAAAAAACGCAGGACGATCTGAAAAAAAAGCTGGAATACTATCAGAAATCGCGCCACTTATTTCATTTCGCCACCCTCGAAGCGGAAGCCCTGCTTTTGTTGGAAAAGCTAACCGGCTTATTGTCGAGCCCTGTTGAACTGACCGGTCCCATCAGAAGAAAGACGAATACGCTTTCCACCATTGATCTAATCGCTGCGGATGAGCCCGAGAAAATAAAAGCGGCTCTTGAACAAGCAGGCCTTGAAAGCATCATAGAAAAGGAAGACAACATTACCGCTTTGACCGCTAATGAGCTGCCGGTAGCCATTCACTTTTGCCAGCCCGGACAATTCGGAAGCAAACAATTTCGCTACACCGCCGCTGAAGATTTTCTCCATAGTTTTATCCAAAAATACCAGGGTGTCGATTTTCGTCATTTAGAAAAAGAAGAACAGGTCTTTGAAAAAGTCGGGCTTCCATTCATTGCCCCGGAACTGCGCGAGCAAGACTGGGCCCTTGAACTGGCCGAGCAGAACCAGCTGCCCGACCTGATCGAAGAAAAAGACATCAAAGGCGTCATCCATGCACATACCACTTATAGCGACGGGCTGCACAGTTTAGAAGAAATGGCCAGGTACTGCCGGGATCAGGGCTACGAATACCTCGGCATTACCGATCACTCCCAGTCGGCCTTCTATGCCAACGGTTTGAAGGAAGACCGGGTGCTTCAGCAATTCCAGGAAATCGACCGGCTTAACGCCGAAATGGCGCCATTTAAAATTTTCAAAGGTATAGAAAGCGATATTCTTAACGATGGTCGCCTTGACTATGACGATGCGCTGCTGGCCCAATTCGACTTCATCATCGCCTCTGTACACAGCAACCTGCGTATGGACCTTGATAAGGCTACTCAGCGAATCATCACGGCTGTCGAGAATCCTTACACGACCATACTCGGTCATCCGACCGGCCGGCTGCTGCTTTCTCGCGAGGGCTATCCACTCGACCACAAAAAGATCATCGACGCCTGCGCGGCCAACGGCTTAGTCATCGAGCTCAATGCCAATCCCTATCGCCTGGACCTGGACTGGACCTGGATCCCTTATGCCCTGGAAAAAGGCGTGAAGATCGCTGTTAATCCGGATGCACATAGCAAGGAGGGCGTAAAGGACATTCGGTATGGGGTGGCCTCGGCCAGGAAAGGAGGACTGACGGCCTCCATGTGTGTGAATTGTTTGGGAGTTGCCGAATTTGGGCGTTCGTTAACGCCTCATTAACAATAATTCAAATCCTCTTAAATCTAAACTCCTTTCCATTTGTTAAATTTGTATTCGTAAAATGGAAAGGATGAGTACAACAACCGAGCAAACTCATCGTTTCCAGATCATCTGCAAACTTTTCATTAATCCTAAAGAAAAAAAGTTATGTTGAAGCAATTCAAAATCGGTTTTATGGCGGTGCTGCTGGTATCCGCTTTCGCTTGTAGCAATAGTGACAAAGACGTTCGTCAGGATGCACTAAGCAGCATCACAAACAAAGAGGTCCAGCCTCAAAACCCTGTTCAGCCTGCAGCTAACGAAGAAATGACCGCTCCTACCGGTCCAACTACCACTATCGCATTTGAAGATGAGCGCTTTGACTTCGGTCAGGTAACAGAAGGCGAGATCGTAAAGCATACTTACACTTTTACCAACACCGGTAAAGAGCCTTTGATCATCAGCCGTGCCAAGGGTAGCTGTGGTTGCACCGTACCTAAGTATACAACTGATCCGATCGCTCCAGGCGATAAAGGCGAAATGGTCGTGGAGTTCAATACCAGAGGTAAGCGTGGCAGAAAGAGCCAGAAAGTGACCATCACTGCCAATACCAACCCTCCACAAACCTTCATCTACATCGAGGGGGATGTGAATCCTGCTGAGGATAGTGCTCCTGCAGTACAGGTACAATAAGAAAAGAAAAGAAAATTAAAATATTGCTGGCCGGCCCAAAAGTTCGAAGAACTTTTGGGCCGGCCTCTTTTTGTTTTATTCTCCAATAAGGATTAACTTTATCTCGTTTATTGTTAAATTTATGTCTTAAAAAAAACAGATTTTGGCAGCCTTCCTCCCGGTTGTACCAAAAATCGGCCAATACCTCAGCATTATCCATCCTGAAACGAACATAAAACTTATGACTATTTTTAACCGAGCTTTACTGATTGCCATAGCTTTACTGATAAGCCTGCCTGCTTCAGCACAAAATTTCAAATACTTCCTGAGAAAGGCTAATAAGGAGTACGAACTCAAAGCCTTCAACCTGGCTATAGAATCCTATCAGGAAGCACTCAGCAAACGGCCTGACGATGCCGAAGCACTAGGTAAACTGGCGGACTGCCTGCGTCATCTGAACAGGATGGAAGAGGCGGCCACCAAATACGCCGAAGCCCTAAGCCAAAAGAACTTCGACCGGAACTTTATCTTGCAATTCGGCCACGTACTTAAAACACTGGGGCGTTATGACGAAGCCAAACAGTGGTACGAAGAATACCAGGCCGATAATCCGACCGTTGGAAATCACTACGCTCAGACCTGTGACTATGCCAAGATTCAGCAAAACGCCAATACCGGCTTCTTTGCTATTAATGCAGGCATCAATTCAACTTCCTCCGACTTCGGCCCGGCTTATTACAACAACCGCCTGGTCTATTCTTCAGCCAGCCTGGACCTGCAGCGTTCTAATATCAACTGGACCGGCAAGAACGACAACCAGCTGTTTGTGGCTACTGTAGACAGCGACGGTTCCCTGCAAAACCCCGAATTCCTGCGAAAAGAACAATCCGATGTGTACAACCAGGGTCCCGTTGCTTTTTCACCGGACGGCCGCCTGGTGGCCTATACTAAAAACAACTTTACGGATGGCACCCGGCAAATCCCTTCAGCAGGGCTGCAGTTGTCCATTTTTATCGCCGAAGTAACCCCGACCGGCGAATGGGTCAATGAAATACCGTTTACTTATAACGGACAGAATCACTCTACCGGGTATCCTCATTTTTCTCAGGACGGTAGCGCCATGTTCTTTGCCTCCGATCGCCCGGGAGGGTATGGGGGCTTCGACCTGTATGTCAGCTACCGCACCGGACAATCCTGGAGCACCCCTATTAACCTGGGGGCGGTAGTCAATACACAGGGACATGAGGTCTCTCCTTATTTCGATGGCTCTCAGTTGTTTTTCGCCTCCGACTGGCATGCCGGACTGGGTGGATTTGATATTTTCAGAGCAGAACAGGAGTCCGGTCGATGGAATAAGGTTTATCACCTGGGGGTGCCCATCAATTCCGGATATGACGATTACGGCCTGATCTTCGATAGTTTTCAGGACAGGGGGTATTTTACCTCCAATCGCAAAGGCGGCAAAGGTAATGAAGATATCTACCGAATAACCCGGAACGCTACTTCCACTTCTCAAGCCATCATCCGGGTCAGAAATGCCGCTGACGGCAGTCCGATACCGAACGCCATGCTGGATTTTTCTGATTGCGGCTTGGGCACTTATTTTGCCAATAACGACGGCATCTATAATTTTCCTCTGAAAAATACCAACATCGACTGCCAGGTAGTAGTTAATCGGGATGGATTTAATCAGGAAGTGATCCGGATTTCGAGAAATATGCTGGTGAGCCAACCAGAACTTACCGTTTACCTGAATCCCTCAACTCAGCCTGGAGGGCCGGGGCTGGGCACCCAGTATCAGGGCAAAATCGTAGACTACAACTCCAGACTTCCGATCTCCGGGGTGACCATCACTGCTCTTGACCAAAACGAAGGAGGTACTACACAAGCCTTTACCGACAATACCGGAACCTACAACCTAAGCCTGAAGTCTAATCGAACCTATTATGTGACTTTCAATCGTTCGGGCTACCAGGAAGTCAGTAAAGTGATCAACACCTTCGGTGGATATAATCCTGACCTGTTGGGCTCGATCACTTTGTTTCCTGATGGCTCAGGTACCGGAGGCGGCACAGGCGGAGGAGGAGAGATCATCTCTTCAGGTTTCTCCGTTCAGGTAGCAGCCTTGAGCAATGATAATGTAGCCCGTTTTTCCAATCTGGCTTCCTATGGCAACGTGTATAGTAAATTGGAAAACGGCAAGTATAAGATCAGAGTTGGGGTGTTTTCTTCGAAATCGGAAGCTCAGACCGCCTTAAATAGTATTAAACGGGCCGGGCATCCGACAGCCTTTGTCGTGTCGGAATCAGGTGTAAACCTTGATTCCCGCGGCGGCGGAAGTGAGACACAACAGCCTCCGGTCAATCCACCCGATCCCAGTTCCAGCTTTGGAACCGGATATAAGATTCAATTAGGGGCTTATCGCAATCCAGGAAGTTTTGACCCGAGTAAGGTGCAAGGGCTCGGATATGTGGAAGAAAGACAAAAAGGGGACTTGACCCTGAAATTGCTGGCGGGCTTCCAAAGTCTGGATGCGGCAAAAAGGGCATTGCCTTCCGTGCAAGCAGCGGGCTTTAAAGGGGCTTTTATTGTTTTGGATCAAAACGGCACAATGACAAGAGTAAGAAATTAAAACATTAACTCATCCTTTAAAGCAGACGTTGTTGGCGCCTCAGGAACCAACAACGTCTGTTTTAAAATGGTCTGCTTACTTGCTGAAGATCAATTGGTTAAATTAGCCTTGGAATTCCGGGATGTCACCGTGTTTATAAATATTTCTCAACATCCGTATACGGCAGATCAAAAGCTTCCGCCACGCTTTGGTATACCACTTCTCCTTTAATCACATTCAATCCTTTCTTCAACGGTTCATTCTCTGCGCAGGCTTTTTTCCAATCCTTATTGGCCAGCTGGAGGGCATAAGGGAGCGTCGCATTGGTGAGGGCAATGGTGGAAGTATAAGGCACCGCACCCGGCATATTGGCTACGCAATAGTGCACCACATCGTCAATAACGTAGGTTGGTTCTGCATGTGTGGTAGGTTTACAGGTTTCGATACAACCGCCCTGGTCAACGGCTACATCCACCAGGACCGTCCCTTTCTGCATTTCCTTCAACATATCCCGGGTAATCAGCTTAGGCGCTTTTGCGCCGGGAATAAGCACCGCGCCGATGATCAGATCATGATCCTTGATCAGTCTGCGAATGTTGTACTCGTTAGAATAGACCGTATTAACATTAGCGGGCATTACATCGGCCAGGTAGCGCAGGCGAGCCAGATTGACATCCATTATGGTTACCATGGCGCCAAGTCCGGCGGCCATCTTAGCGGCTTGAGTGCCGACGACGCCGCCACCCAGGATCAGTACTTTGCCAGGTTCTACGCCAGGGACACCGCCCAACAGGATACCTTTACCCATCATCGGTTTTTCCAGGTATTTTGCACCCTCCTGCACAGCCATTCTTCCCGCTACCTCCGACATCGGCACCAGCAAAGGAAGTGAATGATCTTCCAGTTCTACTGTTTCGTAGGCCAGGCATATGGCTTCGCTCTCCATCATCGCCTTAGTCAGCGGCTCATAGGAAGCAAAATGGAAATAGGTGAATACCAATTGGTCTTCCTTAACCAGTGGATATTCCCGCTCGATCGGTTCCTTGACCTTCATGATCATCTCAGCAATGTCATAGACTTCCTCGATCGTGTCCAGGATACTGGCGCCCGCCTTTTCATATGCCTCATCCGAAAAGCCGCTTCCTATGCCGGCTGTAGATTGAACATATACCTGATGGCCTCTTTTGGTCAGTTCCAAAGCGCCGGCCGGAGTCAACGCGACCCGGTTTTCGTTGTTTTTAATTTCTTTTGGTACCCCAATGATCATTTTAAATGCATTATTTGATTAGGTAATTTGGATTGTTTTTACTGATAATGTGTTTATCGGGCTAAAAATAAAAAAAGCTCGTGGCTTGCACGAGCTGAATTGCGAATTTTACAATCTTAACCTAAAACCTATATTAAAGAAAATAGCAATAAGTGTGCCAAAACCGGGTCGAACTTCAGTTTGCCGAAACTTAATATATGGGGTTGTGTAAAAGGCATCTCGCTCCTTTGCTCAGCTAATAAAAAGAAAATTATTTAAGCCGGACAAAAGGAGAAAGTGACTTTTTACACAACTCCAAGGCTAATCACTATATTGCATTATTTATATTACAACGATACAGACACAAACATCCATATGCAGGGACTTCAAGTACTTTTCGAAGACAATCACCTGATCGGGGTAAATAAACCGGCGGGGCTGCTGGTGCAGGGAGATGAAACCGGTGATGTGCCCATCGGAGAATACATAAAAGAATACATCAAGATCAGGTACAATAAACCCGGTGCAGTTTTCCTCGGCGTCATTCACCGCCTCGACAGGCCCGTAAGCGGAGCGATGATCTTTGCCCGGACCAGCAAAGCTCTGGCCCGTATGAATGAGCTCTTCAAAGAAAGAGAAGTAAAAAAAATATACTGGGCCATTACCAAGGAAAGGCCAAAACCAATTAGCGGCACGTTGACCCATTATGTCGTTAAGGATACCCTCAAAAATATCGCCAAAGCATACGATACCAAGAGCAGCCGGGCTAAAAATGCTAAAAAATCAGTTCTGGAGTACGAACTCATAGGGGAGTTGGATGGCTATTCTTTGCTCAGAATAACCCTCAAAACCGGTCGGCCACATCAGATCCGCGTTCAGCTGGCCAAGATCGGATGTCCAATAGTAGGAGACGTAAAATACGGTTTCAAACAGGCCAATCGTGACGGCTCCATCCATCTGCATTGCCGCTCGCTGGAATTTATTCATCCCGTGAAAAAAGAAAGAGTGTATTTTGAGGCCGAACTTCCTGAAGATTGGCTCTGGGATAAGTTTCGGGGAGTGGAGACTTAAAATGGCTACCCGATTTTAGCGTCACCCGATATTTTATCCGCCAATTCCTTCAGGCGTACATCAATATCCTGGTACAGATTGGTCAGTTGCTCTATCTGTTTTTCTTCATTCTGCAGCATGACATCAAAGCGGGCAAAGGTCTGATCGATCTTGTTTTTCAGATTTTTGATGTAGGTTTTTAGTTGAGTGTCGACTTCAGACTCCAGTTGCTCCCTGCCTTTTTGAATTTCTTCCCGATAACCCTCGATGATCTTACGGCGTTTGCCGCGAGTAGCGAAGCCGGCGAATAATAGACCGATGGTGGTCAGAATACCTCCGGTAATGTCAAACACCACGCCGTTGGTTACGGTAGCGAGGATAATGCCGATAACAGCAATGCCGCTGCCTGTGGCCAGGTTAGGGGATAGCGTGCTTTTATCGGGGAAAAGCTCCTCGTCTGTAAAACTTTCCGATTTGCTGACGAAGCCCCGGAAGGCGGACTGTAATTCATCCAGGATGCGATTGCGCTTTTCGGCAATGTCACTGAATACGTCATGGTCATTTTTCAGTATGGTGGTGCTGGTGCGGATCTTCAGGTCGATCACCTGCGCCATTTGCTGCACACTGTCGGCCAGATCGACCACGCCGTCGTTGAGTTTCTGTTTGAGTTCGGTATTGAGTTGATCCTCCAGCTCTTGGGCCAGGTTCTCAAGCCATTCCTTAGCAGATTGTTTCTTGCTGAAAATGGAAGCAAAAGATCTTTTGATCAGCGTAAAGAAAGAAAGGCCGTGGGTGAGTTCTTTCTCCTTTTTTTGTGTGATGCGGTCGTATCCCGCCAGGAGGTTTTCACTCAGTAGATCGACTTGTTTGTAGGATTTGTTTTCCTGATGATCGAGCGTTTCCCTGATATCTTTGCGAAAAGTGGTATCTGCTTCCCACTGTTTTCGGCGATCTTCCAGACCGGTAGCGATGCGTTCGTTGAGGGTTTGGGACAGCTGGATGGTGTTTTGTAGTTTGAGCACCGGCGCCTTTCCGCCTGTGATGTGTTCGCGGATGTATTCGCGTACAGGTGCGAAGCCGCTGATTTCGGTTCGCCCTTCCTGTTCATCTTTGGCGGAGACGGCGAAGACCTGGGGCTTATTCAGGCCCTTTTTCTGCGCATATTCTTCCACGCCCTGAAGGTTGACCTGCAGGTCTTGTTCAGGAAGTAAATCTTTTTGTTGTAAAACGAAAATGATCTTTTTTCGCCAATCGGAATGGATGTAGTTGAAAAAATCCCAGGCCGACTGCCGGTACGGGTTTTTGGCTTCAAAAACGAAAACGATAAGGTCGGAAGCCGGAATGAAGCTTTCGGTAATTTGCTGGTGGTGTTCTATAATGGTGTTGGTTCCGGGAGTATCGACTATGGCGATCTCCCGGAGGATCTCCTCCGGCAGGAGGATCTTTTTCAGGAAAGGATTGATGGTGATGATCTCTTCTTCCTCCCCGTAGAGGATTTGCTGGATGGTGTCGGTCATAGGCTGCGGAGCCACTTTGGTAATTTCCCGGCCGGTATTCAGCAAAGCGTTGATGAAACTGCTTTTTCCCGATTTGACTTCGCCCACGATAACGAACATGAACGGCTCGTGTATCCGGTTGCGCAACTCGCTTACCGTTTTTGATAATTCTTCATGACCGATCTTTACCGTTAAGTCGTGCAGGTCTTTGACGATTTCCTCGATCTGGGCTCGATATGATTGTAGGTGTTGATTGATTAAATTTGACACCGGTATAGTATTTTAATTTTTGTTTATGGAAGCCTCCAGCAGCATGGCTGCGCCCGGGCCTGTGCAAAACAATAGGTCCAATATACTTAAATTGGGAATAAATCCGTGTTTTTCTTCAAATACCTGGACATATTTTACTTCTTTAAAAATTGGATCAGAGGTGGTTTGTTCATTTTTCGGTGAAATTGCTCCACGGTAATCTTTCCAGTCCGCGGGCACGTCCTTATAATATTCGGGGCTGAGGTTTATCTGCTGATCAATGGACAAAAGGTCCAGCAGGATTTTTAACAATTCCAGGTTCAAATCAAAAAGGAAAGCCGGTTTTTTTTCAAAAACGGACTTGAGGTATTCACTGTAATATTCAAAAAAGGGGGCGTTGCCGTAAGCGGTTTGTATGCTGTGCCAGTGTTGAGCTGCCCACGGTTCGTGGTAGGCAATGCGTACGTCGCGTATGTTTTGCTGTTCGTGTTTGCCTTTGATGAGGGGAACAGACAAGCGTAATAATCCGTTAGCGGAAGCGATGTGTGTACGGTTGCGATAGCTACCTTTTTGGTAATGCTCATGTTGTTCGATCCAGATATTAGGATGCAGGCAGAATTTACTGATGTATTGAATACAAGGTAGGTAGTGCAATTCCAGTAGGCCATTTCCGGCAATATCCATGTTAAATCAAGCTTAAACTTTTCCATACTACCTTAGATAAAAAAAGCGGTATGGACTAAAATTCTGCAAATTAAATTACTTTAGCGCTGTTAAACAAATGTATGCAACAATGAATCAACTGTTCAATAAAAACTTATTTTCCGGGCTTTTCCTGGTCTTTTTACTCAGCGCCTGTAATAGCGGCCTTCAGCAGATTCAGGAGGGGCAGAAAGCTAAAAACGTTATTTTTCTGATCGGCGACGGCATGGGCCTGGCGCAGGTGTCGGCCAGCTATTATTATGGTGAGGAGGGGCAAACGCCTAGTTTCAGCCGTTTTAATCAGATCGGTTTGCTCAATACCTCTTCGGCAAAGGAAAAAGTTACGGATAGTGCTTCCAGCGCCACAGCCTATGCTACCGGAGAAAGAACCTACAACGGCGCCATAGGCGTAGACGTAGATACCGCTGAACTTGAGAACCTGGTGGAAAAACTGGCGCCGCAGGGCTTCAGTATCGGTTTGGTCTCTACTTCTTCCATCGTTCACGCGACTCCCGCTTCTTTTTATGCACATATCGACTCCAGAAATAAATACGAGGAGATCGCCCGTCAACTGGTCTATGCCGATGTCGATTTCTTTGCCGGCGGCGGAACCCAGTTTTTTGCCCAGCGCGAAGATCAGCGTAATTATCTCGATACTTTAAAAGCAAAGGGCGTAAATTTATCCACGAAAAGCCTTGACGACTTTGGCAGGGGCAAGCTGGGACAAAAATATGGTTATCTGCTGGCCGAAGACGGCATGCCTCCAATGACCGACGGCCGTGAAGACTATTTGCTTAATGCCACTAAAAAAGCCATCAATTATTTAAAACAGGATGAAGAGGGCTTCTTCCTAATGGTGGAAGGCTCCCAGATCGACTGGGCCGGCCACGCCAATAACGCAAATTACCTCATCCGTGAAGTACTCGATTTCAATACGGTTATTGACGAAGTGCTGGATTTTGCAGAAAAAGATGGCCAAACGCTCGTCGTTGTCACGGCAGATCATGAAACAGGCGGATTTTCCCTTTCTGCAGCTGACATCAGAAGACAAGCCAATTACAGCATTATTTCCCCTTCTTTCTCCACACCTCATCATTCGGCTACTTTAGTCCCGATCTTTGCTTTTGGTCCGGGCGCAGAGTTGTTCCGCGGAATTTACGACAATAAAGAGGTGCATAATAAAATCCTCCAAGCTTTGGGAAAGCAATAAAAACAAAGAGAGCGCCGGGGAAATAAGTTCATGGTATTGTCAGGTTCATCCCGGTGCCATCTTTATTGCTCCCAACATCCTGATAATGAACTATTTTTCTTTTTTTTCTGTTGATCACAATGAAGGGGATTAAAGAGAAGGATACAATTTTTTGTAAACTACCCTGAATACCCTTATCTTTGTACCCGCTAGGATAGTATTGTCGGTTGCGGATAAGCTGAATTCTCTTCCTTAACAGATTCGATTCGATTTTCCCGTTTAATTCCTTCGTTCTAGTGCGCTCGAGAAAGTATTTTATGCTCGGTTTTTTTTGCTGAGCATTTCTATCATTTATAAAATTTAAACTAAAATTAATATATGATCATTATTAACGTTAAAGACGGTGAATCTATCGATAGAGCCTTGAAGAGGTATAAGAACAAACACCGCAAAATAGGCATTATCAAGGAGATTCGTCGCAGAAAACATTACACTAAACCATCGGTAGAAAGAAGAAATGAAATCCTTAATGCGAAGTATCGCAACGAGAAGTTTGGTGAAGACTAATCCTCAGATATTATATGGGTGAATTGGAATACCCCGAAATTTTCATAACGACTGCAGGAGGCTATTTTGGCCTGGCGATAATTGCCAGGCCAAAATAGCCTCTTATTATTTACCTTTGTCCGAACACAAACGAAACAGGTAAGTGAAAAAAAATCAATTGTTTTTTACCGGTTCGATGATGCTGGTGGTCGTCAATCTGCTGATCGCCAATGATCTGATAAGCGTATGGAGCGGTGCGGAAAGCGATATGATTCTTCGGTCTCTGACTTCCAGCTTTTTTCTGCCGAGTGATCTACTTGCGTTCTGGTCTTTAGAAGAAGGCATTTGGACGTTTTGGTGGCGATTGCCTTCGGCAGTCATCCTAATTTCGGCGATGGTCGCTTTTTACTTCGGCGCCCGAAAGCTGTTCGGACAGTCATACAGCCAGTATGCCTTACTGGCATTGGGAGCTTCTTTTTTCATTGTACATACCAGCAAATTAGCCAGCAGCGACGCCTGGGCCTTCTCGACTCAATGGATGAGCTGGCTGATTTTGTTGCTTTTTTTAAAACAACCTACTCTTCAGTGGCGGTTGCTTTTCTATGCTTTGCTGGGCTTGGCGGTCTGGATACAACCTCTGGAGACGATCCTGTTTATAAGCCTGAACACCGTAGGATTGTATTTTTTCCATCCTCAAAGACGATCGCTCATTCAGCTTAATCCGGTGGCGGGTTTGTTAGGGCCTGCATTGTTATTTTATCTAACCGGTGTTTTAGACTGGAAAAGCGAAACGGCGTACTGGAGTATCGCTTCTTCCGGTTATCTGAAATTTATAGGTGTTTCTTTGCTGGGGTGGCTGCCTTTTCTGGGATTTGTGCTGGGAGGGATTCGGGAAATGGTCAATAAGTGGAAGCGTAAGGAAGAATTAACCATCGTTTTAGGGGTCGGAATGATCAGTGCGGTAATTGGACACGCGATTGTGTTCCACGGCATCCTGGCGATGATAGTGGGCCGCCAGATGATCATGTATTTCAACGAACGCTTTCCCTATCGGGCATTTGTAAAAACGGGAGCTATTCTTCACCTGGTGGCCGCCTTTACGGTGGCTGTGGTGTTGACCATTTACAACTTCCTCGAATTTCGTGCTGCAGGTTTCCGGTCGTCCCTGGCAGTGACAACCGGCTACTGGATGCCGGCCTTTATGGCCGTCATCGGCTTGTATGGGATCAACAAACGCTATGTGGTTGTCGGGACCATCTGGGGAGGTTTGCTGGCCACTTTTTTGTTTTATGTGCAATTCATGCCATTGATCGAGAATAGGAGAGGAGTGGTCAAAACTGCAATAGAACGGGCTGCCGAATTGAGCAATTACGACGATGAACTACTTCTTTGGAAACAAAAACCCGAACAGGCTTTTGACCAGGAGCGTGTCTACGGCAAAGCTTCCTTCTCGGAAGTGAATATAGTAGAGGAAAAAAATAGAACGGGGCTTTATTTACACAAAGAAGAATGGCCGCAGGATTCGTCCTACTTATTTCACCGGGAAAATGATCGGTTGATCGGCTGGGATGATGATTTGGATATCGTGAAGTATACCATCACCAAGTAATATCATTGATTCCTTGAGGTTGTTTTTGTCGAAGTTGGGGCTTCCTCTTCCTGCTCATTCTTTTTTAAGAAAAAGTAGATGACGATATAAGTTACTTCTTGTTTGGATTCATTGATAGGAACGTGAGGGATGTTGCCGTCAAAAAATATGGAATCGCCTGCTTTTAGCGTCAGCACATCCTCTCCTAGATGATACTTCACTTCCCCGTTTATAAGAAAAAGATATTCATAGGCATC
The DNA here is from genome assembly GCA_964548175.1 of uncultured Saprospiraceae bacterium. Classification (GTDB taxonomy): domain Bacteria; phylum Bacteroidota; class Bacteroidia; order Chitinophagales; family Saprospiraceae; genus JANQPA01. The sequence goes on along the minus strand of CAZJQS010000013.1, from coordinate 52,536 downwards.
TGTGGAGACTTTTGGTCTCGTGTTTCCAGGTTGAAGGGTGACGATGGAGATCTGGAAGGCATTTCCGTTTAGACTGTACTCGAGGATGGACTTGTATTGAAATCCGACAGCGCTTTCTTCTTTTACATAGGGAACATAATTCTCTTTTCGGATGAGTATGTAATCTGTAAGCTTGGTGTCGTGATTAATTTCGGCAAAAAAATCCTGTGGTTCGATCTCCAGGACCTGGATGAGGTCAAAAAGGGTAGGAATGGTCGGGATGATCCTGCCGTTTTCAATTTTGGACAGCATAGCAGAGCTGATGTTGGCGGCATCAGCCAAATCAACTAATCTTAAGTTTTTTGCTTTCCGGTGCTCTCTGATCTTTGATCCTATCCTGTGTATTACGTAACTCGAGTCTAAATTCATTTTTTAATGCTCAAATTAAGGTTAAATATAGTGAAAATGTGTACGCCCGATAAGAAAAAAAATCTACCAGAATGAAAATAGCACAGTTTCATACGTATTTAAAAAAGAAAAATAAGACTTTCTTCAAATGAAAATACACGCTAGAATCGGGTATTGTTTTTATATTAACGGCGATTTTTAATTTTTTTATTGAAAAATCGAAAATGAAGACCAGCGCCATAGCCGTATTTTCTTCTGCAGAAAACCCCATGGAAGTAAGACAGGAAAAAATTCCTGATTTGAAAGAAGGGGAGCTTCTTGTTCGAAACGAATACACCACTTTATGCAGAAGCGATTTGAATACTTTTTCCGGTAAGCGGACAGAAAAGACGCCAACGATATTAGGGCATGAAATCGTGGGAAGGATAGCCGCCAAGGGCCCCGAAGGTCCTTCTTTTGATTTGAAAAACCAAAATTTACAGATTGATGATCGCATCACCTGGGCCATTTATGCGAGCGATCCTTTATCAGCATACGCTGAAATGGGTATTCCTCAGAAAGGGGAAGACCTCTTTAAATATGGACATGAACAAATAACGCCGACAAGCACCTTACACGGTGGCTTGAGCGAGTATACAGTGCTTCGTCGCAACACCCCTATTGTGAAAGTGAACACAGCCATCCCGCTGGAAGTGTTGGCCATCATTAACTGTGCCGTGGCGACTGTTGCGGGGGCTGTCAGGCTTGCCGGAAACATTCAGGGAAAAAATGTCCTTATTTCCGGAGTAGGCATGTTGGGCATAGTCGCATGCGCTATGTGTCGGGCCTTCGGTGCTGATAAAATAATTGCAGTCGACATTAACGAGGAGCGGATCAATATGGCCAAAATTTTCAGTGCCGACCTTGGCTTGTTCTCCAATCAGACAGTTGAGTACTACAAAAATAGCCTGAGCGGAGCCTTCGACCATCCTCTTCCCATTCACAAAGTACTGGAATTTAGTGGAGTGGCTACTGCCATGGAAACTACCCTCCAATTGCTGGACATCGGCGGAACGGCAGTCTGGGTAGGAGCGACTTATCCGGAAAAAGACCTCAGCATTAATGCGGAGTATGTCGTTCGAAATCTGCTTACTATCCGCGGGCTTCACAATTATAATCAGAAGGATCTGGTTACAGCCGTTGACTTCGTGGAAGCGCATTATGAACGGTTTCCTTTAAAAGAACTTGTCAAAGGAGGCTTTTCTCTGGACAGGGTCAATGAAGCTTTCGACTTCGCCCTGACCCGGAATCCATTCCGGGTGGGCATCAAATTATAAGATTTCTACTTTTTGCACACCCCAAAGTTATTTCATAAAACATACACCGCCACCGCCACCGGCGGTGTATGTTTTATAGGTAATTTTGCTCACTTACTTAACCTCTCCTCTTAGATTTATCAATATTTTCATATTAGTAAAGTAGGTAGTTTTCCTTCAAAAGGCAATTTTAGTTACATTTTATTTATTTGTAAAATGCTGTAAAAGATTGTTTTGTGAAATATTATTTAGATTTAATGATAACTTAACAAGTCTTCTGATTTCAATTTACATTTCTTTGTTTCCTTTCAGTTAAATTTTGTTAAAAGTTTAGAGACTGCTAATCGGTCTTATGTATTTAGTGTATTTCTAACAAGAGCGAAGCATTTATTTTTTAACCAATTAACTGACCTTATGAAAATTTTATTTACCTATTTTAAGGTATTGACTACTCTGCTACTGTTGCTAGGTTGGAGTGCTGCCTTTAGCCAGGTTACCGTTACCGTTACCGGAAAGGTAACTGAGGCAGAAACGGGCGATCCACTTATCGGAGTTTCAATACTATTATTGGAAAGTGCAACGGGGACGGTCACGGATTTTGAGGGAAATTACGCTATTGAAGTGCCCTCTCAGGAATCTGTATTGCGCTTTTCCTATGTCGGATATGCGCCGGTGGAACGCTAGGTCGGCGCCCAGACGGTTTTGAACGTGGAGATGACGACCGGGGCCGTTGGTTTGAATCAAATTGTAGTTGTTGGATATGGAACACAAGAGAAAGGGGAAATCACGGGCTCCGTTTCTTCTGTAAAAGGAGAAGACGTACAGAATCTTCCTGTTGCAGGGGCCTCTCAGGCTTTACAGGGACGCGCGGCGGGCGTTCAGGTTGTCAGAAACGGAGGAGCTCCCGGGGATGGTGGTTCCATCCGCATCCGGGGTACTGGCACGGTCAACAATGCCGATCCGCTGATCGTTATCGACGGCGTTCCTTCCGGAGGGATCAATGACATCAACCCCAACGATATTGAATCTATAGAGGTATTGAAGGACGCTTCCACCTCTGCTATCTACGGGCTTCGGGCAGCCAACGGTGTAGTATTGATTACCACCAAAAGAGGTAAATTTAACGAAAACATCCAGGTGAGTCTGAATGCTTATGCAGGTTCTTCCAGTCCAATCAATACGATCGACGTGTTAGACGCACCCACGCTGGCTCAGCTTAAACGCGAGCGCTACCTCAATGACGGCCTTGAGATTAATCCGATTTGGGAAGATCCCCAGTATCAGACACAGCTCACCGACTGGCAGGATGAACTGTTGGGCACCGGCCTTGCTCAAAACTACGACTTCACCCTTCGGGGCGGCGGTCAGCGTTCTGCTTTTGCCCTTTCCGGCGGTTTTTTCCAGGACGAGGGAATGATGAAAAACTCCTTTTTTGAGCGGTACTACTTCAGGATCAATTCTGACCATAAGATCGGCAGCGTATTCAAGTTAGGACAAAACCTTCAGCTTACCCGTCAAAGAGGAAATTTCCTGACCAATCAAACGGACTGGACAAACATACATGGAACTTTTATTGCCGAAGGCGGGGAAGAATACCTTTTACTCGGCTCCTTTACAGATGATGAAAATCAAAACAGACAGTTGATCAATATCGCAGAAGAACCAAAGGTATATTACTATATCGATGATGTTCGTGTTGAACCTTGTGGGCCGCCTGGTCCGTTCATACTTGATCGGGATACCGTGTTGTGTACAGGAGAAGAGATCGAGTTAACCGGCCTTCCGGGCGCTTTGTCTTACGAATGGCAAGATGGATCGACGGCTTTTCAGAAAAGGGTCAGCCGGGCCGGTGAATACCGGGTGGTCAGCCGGCAATTCTGTAATGAAACGGAAATCAACTATAAAGTGACGCTAAAAGAATGTGCTTGCACGGGAAAGGTTAGCTCGCCGCAATTAATCGCTTCCTCCCATACGGGTAATTTATCATTCATACTTTCCGATCAGGTCACGGCTGTTTCGCTAACCCTCTGGGATGCCGCCGGTCGTAAGGCCGGGACCTTTTCTGGGGATCAGTTCCTGAATCTGCCTACAGGGTTTTTAGCTGCCGGAGCGTATTTCTGGACCATGGAATTACAATGTGTCGATGGCCAGGGAGATTTAATGTCCAGAACCAAGAGTGGAAAGCTGGTATTGCTCCGTTGAGTTTTTTTCAAAAACCTTTAATTGACCGTTATTTTGAAAAGCCAGGATCAGTTTTTTCCCGTCAGCTGTATGGACCAATTGCAGATCACGGCCTTCTCCCGGCAGGTAAAAACCGCTGCGCTGCAGGGATTGCGGTTGGAATGACTGCTCGTCCTCCCCAATCAATAGCAAACCATTAAAAGCGTCATACCGGCCGGTGACCGGATCCGGGGCATGAGTATTGCCGCTTATGAGGAGGTCGATTTTTCCGTCTCCGTTAAAATCGGATGATAAGATAGCAAATATAGGCGCCATTTGTGCTTCCATCGGAAGAGGGTGAATGGTAAATTGACCATTCCCCATATTTTCAAACCAACAACTTTCGAATAAATCAGCTTCTATTCTTTGAGTTTCTTTATCAGGGAAAAAATCATCCCATTCAGCCAAAGCATAGCTGTGGTAGTCCGGAAATGTTTTTCTAAGAGGATAAATCCATTTTAGCAGATCATCCCTTAGAGCTGCGGGTACTTGCTGATTTTTTAAATAATAAAAAATCAAGGGATCATTTAGTCCGTTTCCGTCAAAGTCACCTGTAAATAAACTTACCGGTCTTTCCTGGCTTGTATGATATGGGCTGTTGAGCCCCAGATTTCCGCCTATCAGGTCCTGATCTCCATCCTGATCGACATCTGTAAGGTGAAGCGTGTTCCACCAGCCGACAGTATGGGATAATCCTGTATTTAGGGTGATTTCCTTCAGCTTTCCTTGTTCATTTTTAAAAAATCTTACAGGAAGCCATTCACCGCACAGAATGAGATCCTCCCAACCGTCATGGTCGTAATCCATCCAAAGGGCATCGGTTACCATGCCGGGCTGTATTAATTCGGGACAGCAGGATGCTGTTACCTCCTTAAAATAGCCGTTCACATTTTCGAGCACGTAGCTGCGAGGAGCTTCCGGATACTTGCCAGGTAAAACACGCCCTCCGATAAAAAGGTCCAAATCCCCGTCTTTATCCATATCCACCGGCGCTACACAAGAGGTGCTGGTGTACATTTCCGGTAACCTGTCTTTTTGTAAGGAAAATTGTCCGTTACCCTGATTGATCCAAAGTTGATCTTGATAATAAGGGGAACCGACTTCAAATTCACTGCTTCCGCAGACCAGGTACAGGTCCTGATCCCCATCCTGATCAGCGTCAAAGAAGAAGGCGTCAATAATTTCTTCATAGTTTTCCCCGTTTTCTAAAGCAACGCGGGGGTATAGGCAACTTTTAGGTTTTGATCGACCTGAACGTCATAAATGACCTGCCTTGTTTCATCAGGCCACTGAATGACAAGGGAATCGACTTTGTCCTTGTTCCCTAATCCAAAATGAGCAACAGGAGAGAGGGTGGACTGAAAGCCGCGAAAGGGATAATGTTCATGAAATAGACTTAACGAATCGGAATGGGCCCAGATTTTTGCTCCTAATCCATTAAGATTGCCCGCCGGTCCTTGAAGCGTTACCTGTAGATAATGATTGGAGGTTTGTTGTCTGGCTGTGTTCTCATAAATAAAGACCTTATCATAGGAGTTGTTGGTAACGTAATCCAGATCGCCGTCATTGTCAAGGTCAGCAAGTACTGCACCATGAGAATATGAGGGTTGATCAAAGCCCCAATCGGAGGATCGGTCTGAGAAAGTCAGGTTACCCTGGTTTTGGAACACAAAATTGGGGAGGTAAGCGCCATCAACTTCATTAACCGCTTTGATAAGGTCGAGCAATACCGTTTCATTGTATTGTTTGTTTATTAGAACATTAGCTTTATAAGAAGCAAAATCCAGATTTGTGATGTCCCTGGGATAGCCATTGGTGACAACCAGATCCCGGAAGCCATCATTATCCAGGTCCTCCAGCAATGGACTCCAGCTCCAATCCGTGCTGTGCACGCCGGCTAGCTGCCCGATCTCACTAAAAATCCAGCCACCACCATCAGGAGATGGCCCCTGATTGAGTTGCAGTGTATTTCGCATGTATTGCGGGGAATAGCCGGTGAGCAGCTCAGAGCGAAATCGATGGTAATTGATGCTGCCCAACATCAATTTCCGCCTTTTGTTATCCGGTGGAAGCATATCTACGGCAACAATATCCAGTCGCCCATCATTGTTGAAGTCCGCCAGATCACATCCCATAGAAGAATAACTGGTGTGTTTAAAAAAATCAGCGGCTCTATCGGTAAATGTGCCGTTTCCATTATTGATGTAAAGCAAGTCGTTGGATAAGTAGTCATTTGACACAAATATATCAGGCCAATTGTCCTGGTTGAGGTCTCCGACGGCCAGGCCTAAGCCGTATCCTTCTATGAGAATACCTGCTTCTTTGGATACGTTGATAAAATATCCGTTTTCATTGCGATAAAGTTGATCGGTGTTAGGATGCTCCCCATTGACCTTTTTCTTTCTGATTACATTGGGGCCGATTTCTTCGGTAATGTTATTCAGAAGGTAAAGGTCCAGATCACCATCCCGGTCGTAATCCAAAAACGCGGCCTGGGTGGAGTGGCTGCTGATGTCTAAGCCATATTCGGCGGCTTTTTCAGAAAAAGTCAGATCGCCGTTATTGATGTAGAGCAGGTTTTTTCGTTGTTCCGGGCCGTAGGGGCCTGCGAAACAGAGGTAAAGATCCGGCAGCCCGTCTGAGTTGAGATCAACTAAGGAGACGCCGGTTCCCCATTTGCCGTTGGTTTGGATTCCTGAGGAAGGGGTAATGTCTTCAAATTTAAAGTTTCCTTTATTTACATAGAGTTTCCCTTCCACCATATTTCCGGCAAAATACAGATCTATAAGCCCGTCATTGTTAAAATCTCCTGCACCAATACCGGCGCCGTTGTAGAGGTATTCAAAATTGATGATGTTCAGGTCGGTCGTCTCAAAAATTTTATTGGAAAAATGCACGCCGGTTTGTTCGGATTCCTGTAAAACAAATAAAGGAGAAGTCGCTTCGTCCGGTTGGGATAAATTACAGTTGAATAAAATGAAAATAATGGAAAAGGTGAGCCAGCGCGATTGACTTTTCATAGTGTTGAACTTTTCTTGATTGTTCAGCAAGGTATTCAATGCTTGTAAATTGATTATTAAACAATTGTAAATCTTCAGATTGTGTTTCTGGAAAAATCACAAATTGGCTATGTTTAAGCTGGATTTTTAAGCATAAACCATTAATTATTTACTCCTATGAATAGGGAAAAAGTTTGCCTGATTTTGCTGGTTCTCTTATTTAACCTTATAGTTTCAGCTCAGGAAAATGAGTTTCAGTCCAGCGTGAACACCCATTTGAAGCCATGGACCGGAAGATCTTTTGAAAATGATGCGGACAACTTTCAGTTTGCTGTAGTCAGCGATCGGACGGGCGGGCATCGCCCCGGCGTTTTTGGAAGAGCAGTGAACCGGCTCAACTTGCTGATGCCTGAATTCGTCATGAGCGTCGGCGACCTGATCGAAGGCTATACCGAGGAAAAGGAAGAGATAGATCGGCAATGGGCGGAATTCGATAGCCTTCTGGACCCACTCGGAATGCGCTTTTTCTACGTTCCCGGCAATCACGATATTTCTAATGACGTTATGCGCCAGGAATGGCTGAACCGGTACGGCAGGTCTTATTATCATTTTACCTACAAAAATGTGCTGTTCCTGGCTTTCGATTCTAATGACGGCGATGGAGTCATGTTTAGCGAAGACCAGTTGCAGTATTTCGAAAAAGCCTTGCAGGAAAATGAGGAGGTTAGGTGGACTTTCCTTTTTATGCATCATCCGATCTGGCAATACAGGGAATTTAACGGCTTCGATCGCATTGAGCAGCTTCTGAAAGACCGCCCTTACACCGTTTTTGCGGGACATTACCACAGGTACATGCAAGCTCTTCGCCGGGATCGCAATTATTATGTCCTGGCCACAACAGGGGGAGGGAGCCGGCTGCTGGGCCCCAGATTCGGCCAGTTTGATCACGTCACCTGGATAACTATGACCGATAATGGCCCCAAAGTGATCAACTTGAAATTAGACGGCTTAGTCGATCATGATATCGTCACCGAAAACAGCGCTGCCAAGGCCGGGGCCTTGATAGAGGCCCTTAATTTTAATAGCCTGACTACCTTTAACAGCGACCAGACTGCAGGTAAAATGTTTCTCAATATTCGAAACGATGGTCCCGATACCATCTATTTCACCGGTCGCATCTATCACAACCATCATTTGAATTTTGACCGGAGCGCAATGGATCTGCGTATTGCTCCGGAAAGCATTGAGCAGGTGATCCTCAACTGGGAAAGCACCGGAGATATTCCCTGGGAAAGAATAGATCCTGTAGAAATGGATTACACCATCGGCTATAAAGTGGAACCGCTGACTCCGCCCTTTTCGCTGGAAGGCGTTTATTTGTTTCCAAAAGTCCTGCAGAAAGAAAAAATCACTTTTACCGCCCGCGATGTATTTACCGATCAGCATGAAGTCAGCGTTGAGCATGATTTTCAAAATATGACTTTGCGATATACCCTGCATGGAAAAGAACCTAATAAAAATTCGCCTGAATATTCAGGCCCCATTTCCCTCAGCCAGTCTGCTACCCTAAAGGTGAGCTTATTCGATGAAGCAGAAAATGCCACTGCTTCTTTAGAGAAAACCTATAAAAAAGTCGTGCCCCTAGAGCCGGTCAGGGTCAAAAAGGCCAAAAAGGGATTGAAATACGCTTATTACGAAGGGGAATATAAGATACTACCCGATTTTTCTACGTTAAAACCTAAAAAAGAAGGAATAAGCCTGAACTTCGATGTAGAAGGCCTTTCCGAACGCGAGGATCATTATGCTTTTGAATTCGAAGGCTTCATCGAAGTACCGGAAGACGGAATTTACACCTTTTATATCCGTTCAGATGACGGTAGTCAGGTTTATTTGCATGATGAACTGGTTGTAGACAATGATGGCTCGCACAGCGCCCGTCAGCGATCCGGTTATGTGGCGCTGAAAAAAGGCATGCATCCGATCCGAATTGCCTATTTTGAAGATTACCTCGGAGAAGCTCTTCAACTTTTCATTCAAGCGCCTTCTGAAGAAAACCAAAAAGAAGTTCCTTTCGATCAATTATTTCATGAATAAGCCATCAATGATGACATCAAAAAATAGCAGCCTGTTATTTATTTCCATCTTTTTCTTTCTCTATTTAAGCGCATTAAAAGCACAGATCGGGCCTAAGCGGGATGGAGTATTTCGCATTGCGGTACTGGGTTGCCATCGACAGTTTGAACCGGCGCCTGCCTTGGTGAAATATCTGGAAACCGATCCGGATTTGTGTATATGGGTTGGGGATAACGTGTATGCTGATACCAAGGATGATCCTTCCTTTCTGGAGAAATGTTACCAGGCTTTGGAACAAAAACCCGCCTTTCAGGAGCTGAGAAAAAACTATGATTTCATGGCCACCTGGGATGATCACGATTTTGGCTATAATGATGCCGGAAAGGAATATCCTTTGAAAGCTTTTAGCAAGGATTTGTTTAGAAGGTTCTGGAGATTGGAAGATCAAATTCCGGCTGAGCAGGATGGAATTTACTATGCCCGAACCTTTTCTGTGGAAGACAAGCAACTTCAGATCATTATGCTGGACGTTCGTTACAACAGGAATGCTCCCAATAGTAACGGCGATGTTTTAGGGGAGCAGCAATGGAAGTGGCTGGGGGAGCAATTGAAAGCAGAAGCCGACCTCAGGATCATCGTCTCCGGATTTCAGATATTGTTACCCAAAGAAGCGGGCTCTGAAACTTGGGATTTCTTCCCGGATGCCCGCCGCCGTTTGTTTGAACTGATTCGCCGGCAGCAGCTTGAAAAGGTGTTTTTTTTCACCGGTGATCAGCATTATGGCGAAGTTTGTAGAAGACCGAATCTAATGGATTTTGACGCTGTAGAACTCCAATTTTCCGGGATCAATCAAATTGAAGAACCGGAATTCAACCCTTTTAGAGTGTCTCCGGTTATTACCTCCAAACACAGCTACACGGTGATGGACATTCAGATGAATCCTAACGAGTATGATCCGCCGCATGTCCTTTTTCATATTGCAGATGCTATGCGCGACCGCACGGAACTGACTTATCGATTTAACCTTGAAGAGATCAGTTTAAACCTCGAATTTCCTGAAGACACCGTTTTCGGCGATCGCATGATGGTGGAATTGAAGCACAACTATCCTGAGCTGTCCGTCAGATACACCTTGGATGGTCAGGAGCCGGGAGCTTCCTCCGCCCTTTATTCCGAGCCGATAATGATTGAGGAAAGCTGTACGTTTAAAGCTCGTTTTTTCACAAAAGACAACCAGGCGAGAAGTCGAACCTACCGGCAATTTTTTGAAAAACTATCGCCATTGGCAGCTCAGGAAGTTCAGGTTTCCACTTTGTCAAATGGGTTATCTTATCGATATTTCGAAGGTCATTTCACCGATTTACCTGATTTTTCTATGATGGAACCCACTAAAAGCGGTGTTGCTACAGCTTTTGATCCGGAGCTGATCGCAGAAAAGGATGATCACTATGCCATCTGGTTTGACGGAATGGTGAAAATTGAAAAGGCAGGACTTTACGATTTCTTTACCATTTCTGATGATGGGTCCAGATTGTTGATCAATGATCGTTTGATAGTAGACAACGGTGGGTCTCACAGTAAAAGAATGAAAAAAGGGCTCGTTTTCCTGGAGGAAGGATACCATCGCATTAGGGTCGAATACTTTGAGGATTACAGCGGTCAGAGCCTGGAAGCGGGCTATTTTGATCCGGAGAAAAAAAGAACGTTGCTTTCTTTTGACAAACAGCTTTTTTACAAAAAATAAATAGCAATTTATGCATAGGCCGGTTCAACAATGGCTTTCCAAGACCAACGGCGCCTTATTTTCCCTGTTTGCGATGACGGCAGCCTTTATCACGTACTGCAGCATGTATGCTTTTCGCAAGCCCTTTACCGCCGCTATGTACCAGGATCTGACGCTTTGGGGGCTAGATTACAAGATCATCCTCATTACCACTCAGGTGATGGGGTATATGCTGTCTAAATTCATTGGCATCAAGGTGGTTTCGGAGATGCGATCCGACCGCAGAATAGCGGCGATTTTAATCCTGATTGGCGTGGCCTGGCTGGCTTTGTTGCTTTTCGGCCTTACCCCTTATCCGTACAACTTTATTTTTCTTTTTCTCAACGGCCTGCCCCTGGGAATGATCTGGGGAATTGTTTTCAGCTTTCTCGAAGGACGTCGCTTCACGGAATTGCTGGGCGCCGGCATGAGCGCAAGTTTTATCGTTTCCTCCGGGTTTGTGAAATCAGTAGGAAAAACGCTGACAGATAACTACGGGATCAGCGAATTCTGGATGCCCTTTTATACAGGGATGTTGTTTATTCCATTGCTGCTGGTCGGAGCCTGGATGCTGAAGCAGATTCCTCCGCCAGATCATCTGGATGAAAGCCTGAGAACGGCCCGTGTGCCCATGAACGGCAAGGACAGGCGCGCTTTTTTTACGAGATTTGCCCTGGGAATAATGCTTACCGTTTCCATATACATCGCATTGACCATTTTCCGGGACCTCAGGGATAACTTTGCTGTGGAACTATGGGCGGCCCTCGGATATGCAGATGAGCCCAAAATATTAGTCACCGCAGAAATTCCCATCGCCATAGCCGTATTGGTCATCATTGGCCTAATGATGTTCATCAAAGACAACAGCGTTGCTTTTTTCGCTAATCTATGGATCATTTTAATCGGCGGTTTAGTCGTGCTGATAATGACCTGGCTGTTTAGCCGGCAGTTGGTCGACCCGGCCTTATGGATGATCGTGATCGGTTTTGGAATGTATCTGGCCTATATTTCTTACCACACCATGCTGTTCGAGCGCTGGATCGCATTGTTCCAGTATCGAAGCAATATCGGTTATCTGATGTATGTGGCGGATGCTTTCGGTTATTTGGGAAGCGTAGCCATACTGTTTTATAAAAACTTCGGCGCCGGTAATGTCAGCTGGCTTAATTTTTTCATCGTTTGCGCCTATGCTATGGGCATCTTTACAGTGGTGGTGGCAGCCTTTTCGTTCGTCTATTTTAAAGCGAAACAGCGGAATTGGAAACCCCTACCTTTGGAAATAGAAACAGCGGTTGTGCGTTAATGGATGATGGATAAGCTCTTTTAACCCTCAGCTATCAACCATTTCTACGAAAACGACAAGTACATCAATGCAATCAACAATATGGTGGCAACAGCAACAATCAATAAAATCTTCTTGGCTTCCCGCTGATCACGTACGGCAGCTTGTTGTTGTCTTCTTCTCTTTTTCAAACTAGACATAATCAATAAATTTTGGTTAAAGTATTCGATTGAATTTCTGTAGTTTAGTGAAATTAAAAAAAATACTTTGAGTTTGCAAGGGAGATATTAGCTGTAGTTTCGGTAATTTGTTAGAATTAAATTTGGTTTAATAGGTCCCGGGTAACAAGTGGAACATTGCATTTAAGCATCACGAAACGCTCTGTAAAAATCAATAATCCGCTCATCCGTCATAATATCCCTCGGTCGTAGTTGCTGCTTGAGCACAATGCCTTCCAGCGTCCGGCACCGGCTTAAGGCCACATACGTCTGCCCATGCTCAAAAGCGCCTCTGCCCAGATCGATAACCACCTTGTCGAAAGTCTTGCCCTGCGACTTGTGGATGGTGATGGCCCAGGCCAGCTTGAGGGGGAATTGGGTGAAAGTGCCGAGCGTTTCAGTCGTGATCTTGCTGGGATCAGTAGGCGGGGAAGTGTATTTGAGGATTTCCCAGTCCATAGGTTCTACTTCGACAACTTTGGATTGCCCTTTTTCATCTTCGATCTCTACTTTTATGGAAGAGTTGCCCAGTTCGGCGATCTTTCCGATCGTTCCGTTAACCCATCTTTTATCCGGGTCGTTTTTGATGAACATGACCTGCGCTTCAAGCTTTAGCTTCAATAGCGCCTCAGTAGGGTAGATGTTGGGTTTGAAATTTCCGGTGATCTTGGCCTTGTAGGTGCGTTCCGGAAAAGGTATCTCCAGAAGTTTTTGCTGATTGATCCTTCCCGCTGTTGTATTAGTGGCGGTCAGGGTAATGAAGAAAGGAGGCGGATTAAAGCCTGGATCATGCCTTTCGTTAAATTCCTGGAGAACATCCCAGTCAACCGTATTCATTCTTATGGCGTCGAGAAGTTTAAGAAAACGGATGTTTTCCTGGCGATACACTTTGGTGAGTTCCAGCAACTCCATGTCCAGTTGATTTTGGAATACTTCAGCGGAGAAAAAATAAGGGGATTCATAGTGAAGTTGAAAAAGCATACTTTCCACATCGGAAGCCACCACCGGAGGCAGCTGAAAAAGGTCGCCGAAAAATACTAATTGCACGCCCCCGAAAGGCCGCTGATTTTCCCGGTTGATGCGAAGAAAATAATCGATATTATCCAGCATATCGGCTCTGACCATGGAAATCTCATCGATGATCAGCACCTCCAGGTTTTTATAGAGCCTTCGGTCGCGTCTTTTTTTAATGTCTTTGGACGTCAGCACCTTGGGCGGAAAGCCGAAAAAGGAATGTATGGTTTGTCCTTTAACATTCAGTGCGGCAATGCCGGTGGGCGCCAGGACGACCGTTTTCTTCCGGGTGGTGTTCCGGAACAACTGCAACAGGGTAGACTTGCCCGTACCGGCTCTGCCGGTAATGAACATATTTTTTGCACCTTTCTCCAGCTGATCCAGCGCGTAGGTGAAATCGGGATTGAGTTCTAATGGTGATTTATCGAATGCCAAGGGTCGTTTATTTTTTTGCAGAACTGAGAATATCCAAAATTGCCGCTTTACTTATTCCAGCATCTTAATCAAATACACACAAACCGGAAAATGATCACTGTATCCCCCAAGATACGCTCCTCCGGCGAAGGTGCGAAACGGATAGCCTTTAAAACGACCCGTTTTTTGCACTAAATAGGCAGGGTTGTAGATTTCCGCCTGGAAAAAGGTGTACCCACCCGGTTCTTCCCCGACAAGTCCGGCCGATAAAAGGATCTGATCGAACAGGTTCCAGGCATCCTGATAGGCCAGGGTCCCGATGCCCTTTTTATAAAAGTCATGCCAGGGATTGTAAAAGTCGCCGGTTTTTACCTTTCTCACTTTTTTTTGAGCCCTTAAAATTTGTTTTACGCTAGGGCTCACCGGGTCGTCATTTAAGTCTCCCATGATCAGAATATTGGCTTCGGGGTTGATCATGCGCAGAGAATCGCTGATCATTTTACATTGCATGGCCGCCGCATTGCGATAGGGCTGACTAGCTTGTGCGCCTCCTCTTCTGGAAGGCCAATGATTGACCATTACATAAAGAGTATCCTGATCAAAAATTCCGCCGACGAATAAAATATCACGCGTGAGGATGCGTTCTCCATTTGCGTCGTAAATCTGGACCGGTACGGGCCTGGATTCAAATGGGGTGAAATATTTCGGCTGGTACAATAAGGCCACATCGATTCCCCTTACGTCCGGTGACTCGTAGTGGACGATCTGATAGTTTCGTTTTGCCAGACTGGGGTGTTGCACGAAATCCTCGAGGACCCTGCTGTTCTCGATTTCCGCCACACCTAACAAGGCAGGGCCGTCAGGTGTCACCGATACACCCAATTCAGATACTACTTTTGCCAGATTTTCGATTTTTTTACCGTAAGTTTGTGCGGTCCATTGAAGGGCGCCCTCAGGGGTGAAGTCTTCATCCAGCTTATCTACTTGATCTAAAGTATCAAATAAATTTTCAAAATTGTAAAAACCAATACAGCCCACTCTGGCCTGTTGCTGGGCCTGTAGTGTGTAAACCGTTATGCACAGTAGTAAAAGTACTGCAAATAGTGATTTCATTGGTCAGTTGTTTTTTAATCCCCAAAATAACATTGATTCATGCTTCAAGTAACCAAAAGAGAGCATTTCTTATTGCTCATTTGTGTTTTTTTCCCCATTTTTCTCTCCGCTCAGTCCCGCGTCCTGAAAGGTCAACTACAGGATGCGCAGAGTGGCGAACCGTTGAATGGCGTCAAGGTGGAATTACTGGAAAACTACACCTATACCGATCCCAACGGCCTTTTTTACCTGCAAGTACCTTTTAAAGCAGAAGAGTGGGTCCTTACCTTCATCAAAGAAGGATACCGTACTAAAGTGCAGTCTGTTTCTGTGGTGGATGATCCGGAAGTTGACCTGGGCGTTGTAAGCCTGGACCCGGAAGAGAATGTGGACCAGTTCAGCGGAGAGGACATCATTCCGACCATTTCCATCGAAACCGAAGTGGAACAGAGTATAGGAGCCCAGAACATATCCGGTCTGCTCACCGCTTCGCGGGATGTTTTCGTTTCCGCCGCCGCTTTTTCTTTTGGGGCCGCTCGTTTTAACATCAGAGGGTATGATGCAAACAACACCACGATCATGCTCAATGGCAGTCCATTTAATGATCTGGAAACAGGCTTTGCCTTCTGGAGCAACTGGGGCGGACTTAATGATGTGTTGCGCAACCGGGATAACGTCGTTGGCCTTGGCTATAATGCCTACACCTTCGGCGGGGTAGGAGGAGCTACCATTATAGATACCCGTGCCTCCCTGATGCGCAAGCAATTACGGGTGTCCCATGCGGTGTCTAACCGGACCTATCGCAACCGGATCATGGCGACGTATTCCAGCGGCCTTACCTCCGCAGGCTGGGCAATATCAGTTTCTGCTTCCCGCCGCTGGGCAGAGGAAGGCTTTGTCCCCGGAACCTTTTACGACGCGTATTCTTACTTTTTATCGGTGGATAAAAAGCTGGGAGACAAGCACCTGCTGAATTTTACAGGATTAGGTGCGCCCAATCAGCGGGGCAGAAGCTCCGCAGCCACCCAGGAAATGTACGATCTGGCAGGAACCAATTTTTACAACCCCAACTGGGGTTTCCAGAATGGGGAAAAACGCAACGCCAGGGTAATACACATCCACCAACCTATCCTGATGTTAAGACATGACTGGAGTTGGAATAACGAAACAAAATTGACAACCAACCTCACCTACCAATTTGGCCGGAACGGCACTACGGCTCTGGACTGGTACGATGCTCGCGATCCGAGACCGGATTATTACCGCCGGCTACCCAGTTTTATCCAAAACGATCAGGCCGGAGAGGTGGCGGCCGTTCTGCAGAATGATATAAATGCCCGCCAGATCAACTGGTCGTATATGTATGATGTTAACAGGAACAATATCGTCACCATAGACAATGCCGATGGGCAGCCCGGCAATTCCGTCACTGGCGCGCGTTCGCAGTATGTGATCGAAGAAAGGCGATTTGACACCGAGCGTTTTAATTTTGCGACCACAATAGAAACCACCCTGGCCGAGAACATCAACCTCAGCGGCGGACTCCTTTATCAAACACAGAAAGGACATGTTTTTAAAGAACTGGACGACCTTCTGGGAGGCGATTTTTATGTAGACATCGACAAATTTGCTGAGTTCGATTCGACTTCTAACAATGCTTTTATTCAAAATAACGTGGATGTTCCTAACCGGATCGTTCGGGAAGGGGATGTTTTCGGGTATGAGTACGAGATGAATATGCGTAAAGGATCGGCCTGGCTGCAATCCGAAGTGACGACGCCGAGGTTTGATTTTTTTGTAGGATTGCAAGCTGCTTCCCAGACTTTCTGGCGGACCGGACTGGTCAGAAACGGCAGATTCCCGGAATCTTCACTGGGAGAATCCGAAAAAGAGGATTTTTTTGAATATGGCCTGAAGCTCGGCGGAACGTATAAGCTCGACGGGAGGAACTATTTTATCCTCAATGCGGCTCATCTTTCCAGGGCGCCCTTTTTGAGAAATGCGTTCACTTCTCCCAGGACGAGGAATGAAGTCGTTCCAGGACTGAAAAATGAGCGCATCTCTTCGGTTGAGGCAGGATACTTTTTGCGTTCTCCTTATGCTAAGTTCAGGCTGGTGGGGTATTACACCCGATTTGAAGATCAGCTTTTCAATCGCAGTTTTTACCTGGATAATGCCATTGCCACAGAAGACGGAACCCGCGGTGGTTTTGTCAACTATATCATGCAGAATATCGATAAGGAGCATTTGGGGCTGGAATTCGGAGGAGAGCTGACGCTTTTTTCGGGTTTAAGCGTAAGCGCTGCGGCAGCACTGGGGCAATACCTATTTGACAGCAGGCCGGATGTAACCATTTACCTGGACAATGTAGCTGAACAGATCAGCAGTGATCAGGCCTATTTGAAGAATTTTTACGTTCCGAATACTCCGCAGACGGCTGTCAATCTGGCCTTGAAGTATAATTCGCCGAAATATTGGTTTGCTAATCTAAGCGTTAACTTTTTCGATGATATCTGGTTGGATTTCAACCCCTCGCGACGGACCTTGGATGCCGTTTCCTTTGTAGATAATCCCGAATTCGGCGATCAGGTAGTGGAGCCCGGAACAGCGCTCTGGCGATCGATAATTTTTCAGGAAAAGGCCCCTTTTAATTATACACTAGATTTCTTCGGGGGCAAATCCTGGAAATTCGGGGATGTCTTTCTGTATCTCAATGTGGGGGTCAACAACATCCTGGACAACCGGGAATTCATTACCGGAGGTTATGAACAATTCCGGTTTGATTTTGAAGAAAAAAATGTGGATCGCTTTCCTAACCGTTATTTCTATGGATTTGGAAGGAATTACTTTGTCAGCTTGACGTTTAGGATATAAATCATCTAATACCATCAAATTTTAAATACCTCAAAAAATGTACAAACTAAATCAAATCGGCCTATTAGTTGCGTTTTTAGCACTAAGCCTCTTTATGTGGAGTTGCGTGGACCAGGATTTTGACGAACCGCCTGTGCCCATTCTGCCGGATATTTCGGCTAATACCACTATAGCGGATCTGAAGGCTTTACACACGATTGGAGAGCAGGATCGACTGATCGAGGAGGATATCATCATCAATGGCATTGTTGTTGCGAATGATCGTTCAGGCAATTTTTTCAAAAACATTATCCTGCAGGACGAAACCGGCGGCATAGAACTTCGACTGAACGCGACCGGTTTGTACAATGATTTCCCAGTAGGGCGCGAAGTATTTGTCTGGTGTAAAGATCTGTATATCGGCGATTTTAACGGAGTCATTCAGCTAAACGGGAGCGAGGGAGAAGGCATCGAGGAAGTTTTGATACCGCGTCATGTGATAGCAGGGGAGCGGGAAGAGGCTGTCAGCCCCGGAATAGTAGCGATCGATGATCTATCTGATGACCTGATCAGCACCTTGGTGCAGTTAGAAAATGTTCAGTTCGAAGATTCGGATGTCAATGTAACTTATGCTGATGCGACTGACCGGCTTTCTGTCAATTTAGTTATTGAGGACTGCAACGGGAGTCAGATTATCCTTCGGTCCAGCGGCTTTGCCGATTTTGCCTCTGAGTTGACCCCTTCGGGAAATGGAACCTTGACTGCTGTCTACAGCGTGTTTGGAAACACCAAGCAGCTCTATATACGCGACCTGGATGATGTGATCATGAATGGAGATCGCTGTGGGGGAGGAGGTATTCCAGGCACTGGGGATGAGTCCCAGGTGACAGTGGGATCCCTTAGAGCGGCATTTAACAACGGCGCAGGCAGCGCTCCCGCCAATTCAAAGATTCAGGGAATTGTCATTTCTGATCGCACGACCAACAATTTCAACAGCAGAAACCTTATCCTACAGGACGGGAGCAGAGGGATCGTTGTCCGGTTCACGGAAGACCATAATTTTGATCTTGGTGATCGCTTAGAGGTGGTGGTTTCGGGAGCAGCGCTTTCCGAATTCAACGGACTGCTGCAATTGAACAATATGGAAACTTCTGCTGTAATGGTTTTGGAAAAAGGCCAAACCATCAGTCCAAGGACAGCTACTGTAGGTGAGGTATTGGATAGCCTGGATGTATGGGAGTCCACCTTGGTGCGGATTAATGGAGTACAGCTTAGTGGAAATAATGTTTACGGTGGTGCTTTAACGGTGACGGATGCTACGGGCTCGGTTGTGCTTTTTACTTTCAATAGCGCTACTTTTGCTCAACAAAGTATTCCTTCAGGTGAGGTGGAGTTAACAGCTATTGTTTCTCGGTTCAATGATCCCCAGCTGGTGATCAGGGATGCTTCTGATGTGAGTGGGGGGACGGTAACTGTTCCGGTGGATACTTTATTGCTTAGGGAGTCTTTTGATCGTTCTGAAGAAGATGAAGATCTGGCTTTGGAAGGATGGAGGAATGTGGCGATCAAGGGAAGCCGGGTATGGCGTGGAGAAGCTTTTAGCGGTGAGAAGTTTGCACAGGCGACTGCTTTTCAGGACAGTAATGCCGAGATGGAAACCTGGCTGATCAGTCCTGCTCTGCCGGCGGATTCGGCCAGAGTGCTGACTTTTAGAAGTGCTCTGGCTTTTCACGTGCATGATGGGCTGGCGGTGCTAATCTCCGATGATTTTAATGGTCAGGACATCGGCTCGGCCACCTGGAAGGAGCTTAATGCCACGCTGGCCGGAGCAAATGATGGTCGTTACGAATGGGTGGATTCCGGCGAAGTTGATTTGAGTGGTTATTCCGGTCAAATTTATATTGCTTTTAGGTATATTGGCAATAAAGATAGTCAAACGACAACTTATAGAATTGATGATATTATTGTTCAATAGCGAGTGGGGTGAATGAAAAGT
Source organism: uncultured Saprospiraceae bacterium (assembly GCA_964548175.1). Lineage (GTDB taxonomy): Bacteria > Bacteroidota > Bacteroidia > Chitinophagales > Saprospiraceae > JANQPA01. The sequence goes on along the minus strand of CAZJQS010000013.1, from coordinate 32,931 downwards.
CGGTCTAGTTACTCGCCTGCCGGCCGGCAGTTTTCGCCGCTGAAATAATTTTATTTTTGAGATTTTTGCAGAAGAAAATCGTAGATTTTCTTCTGCAAAAATCTCAAAAAAGAATTTTATTTGCCGCGCAAGCGGATAACATAACTTTTTATACAATCCCTTCAAAGTGATTTTGATATGGAACCAAAAACATCCGCTCCATTTGAATTTAAAAAATTCAACATTCATCAGGACAAATGCACTATGAAGGTCGGCACCGACGGCGTTTTACTGGGCGCCTGGGCTGATGTGGCAGATGCAAAGAACATTCTGGATATCGGCACCGGAAGTGGCGTCATAGCCATTATGCTGGGGCAGCGGGCGGAACAGGCCCAGGTAGATGGTGTGGAGATCGACGAATCAGCTTATGAACAGACCAGAGAAAACATGCGGAGAGCGGCCTGGGCCGATCGTATGCGCGTGTTTAACCAGTCTATACAGGAATTTTCGAAAAACCCTGAAGCCGGATCTTATGACCTCATTGTGAGCAATCCGCCCTTCTTTTCCGGTGGCACCTTTTCCAATAAGCAGGACCGCAACAGCGTCCGGCATACCGTGAAAATGCCGCATGGTGATCTCCTTTCGGCTGTAAGGAAACTTCTGGCGCCAAGCGGTAAATTCTGCCTGATCCTGCCTTATATTGAAGGTTTACGCTTCCAGGAGTTGGCCCAAAGCTATCATTTGTATTGTACAAAGGTTACGCACGTCAAACCTAAAGCAGGAAAGCCGGTGGAGCGCTTATTGATGCAGTTTGAATGTAAGCCGAAAATGCTGCAAGAAGATGAGTTGGTTATCCAAAAAGAAGAGCGTAATGACTGGACCGAAGCGTACATTGCGCTGACCAGGGAATTTTACCTGAAAATGTAAAAAGGCATTCCGACTGAACAGAATGCCTTTTTTTCTTTTTACTTTCCAGAACTTGTGATGATAGACTTCGCTAATTCTAGTATAGTAGTATCGGTTAAATGGATGATCCCTCCTCCAGGACCGGGCTGGCGATGTTTTCCAGTGACGCTCCCTTCGTCGAAGTTGTTGGCGCCAAAGTAGTTTCTAACGGTTTGTTCATCTAAGTTTAATTGGTTTGCGATGCGCTTAACGCTGCCGGTAGGAAGCTTGTGCTTGATCTCGCGCAGTTCTTCGAAGGTAATATTCATATTGAAGAAGTTTTGTTTACAAAATAATATGAGAGGACTTGTTAAATTCGAAGCTCTAGTGTTTTGAAAAGTAAATATTTTTTAGGATAAAAAAAAGAAAAGACCAAGTTTTAAGAAGGATAATTTGGTATGAAAAAGAAGAGGGTATTTCGAATTGTTTAGCATGCAGATTTCGCTGATAATGCAAATCATCATGTGGTAATAAAAAATCTGCCTTATTTGCGAAATCTACGTGCTAAACAGCTCAGCCGAATCTTTGAAATATCAGAATCTGGCGGTTAATCCGACTACGCCGTTAATTCCCATGATGGGATAATAGCGCCATCGCTGGCGATTATTATTCAGCAGGTTATTGATCTGAACAAAGCCTCCGATGTTTTCGGTGAATTGAAATTCTGCCCCTGCATTGATGTCAAAAAGAGCGTTCAAATTTTGCGAACTGCCATCTGCTCTACGAAAAGGCACTCCATTCTCTACAAATAAATCTCCTTTTAAAGTCAGCTTGTCTTCCATTGTCTTGTAACGGGCGCCGACGCTGACTTCCAGGCTCGGCAAATGCCAGGCTTTATCCTGGCTGCTGGGAGAATAAACATGCTGCGCAAATGAACCGACGATCTCCAGGTTTTCAAATAAGGGAGCGCTCAAAGAGCCGCTGATGGTGAAAATGCCGACAGTGTCGTATAGAACATTAAATTGGGGAACGGTATCGCCGTTGGATAAATACAAAGCCAGGTCATCGGTATTCTTATAACCTAATTGAGCGTGATAGTTAATACCCTGATACTCTCCCTTGATTCCGCCGAAAAAGTGATAATAGCTGGTGTTCCTTAGCTCAGGTCTGGGGACGATAAACGGGTTGTAGTTTGTCAGGTTCTGGTAATTGTTTTTGTGTAAGGAACCTTCCACTCCTGCAAAAGCCGTGAGCACCTTTTCAAGAACATTGACCGTGACCTCGACGTCAGGGAAAAAGGTGAACTCATCTTGATGGGAAGCCAGGTTCAGCCCGATTCGTGCCTGAAAAGCATCCGAATGGTAGGTGAATGAGGGATGTAGAAAGATGTTGTTCAGCGTCTGTCTGGCGGTATCGCGATAGGTGGTAAAGTCCGTGATCAATTTCACATCCAGCGAATGCGTCTCTTCAAACCATTTGGTGGCTGCCAGTTGAACTTTATAACCGTTTTCCTTGCTGGCGTAGTTGTCCCGCAGGAAATAAACATCCAGGTCGGCGCGGTAATTAAAGTCGGCCTCCGTTCGTTCTCCATTAAAGACCGAGCCCCCAAGGTTGAAGGTGCGAAAATGCTGTTTTACATCTTCCGGTTCAAAAGAAATGGTCCTTCCCTCTTCCTCAGCCAGATCGTTGTAGCCGTAGTAGAAGAGATTGTCGGCCTGGTATCCGATCCGGCCACTCACCGCATAGCCGGGATCAAAGAAATAAGTGCCGTCTGCACCTATTTGTCCGGTAAAATATTTTTGGTTCTCCACCTGGTTGCTGTTGTCCGCTCCGTTCAATAAGAGATCAGCTCCCAGTTCCAGCTGCTCATTACTTAAATGATAGCCCGCTTTTCCGTAGAAGGCCTTCGGAAAGCCTCCGCCGAATTGAGCATATCCCCGGTATACGTCTTCAGCAATGGATTCCCGGTAAGATTGAGGGCGTATTTCAGGTGGCAAATACTGAACGTTCAGCATTCTTGCAACCACATTATAATTCTGAAGGGTGGTGACGGTATCCAGAGAAGGTAATTCCGGCGAAAGGCCTACCTTTTCTGTGTTTAACAGCCGCGCTTCAAATTCTTTGATGACCTCTACCTGCTCCGTGCCTAATCCGGGGTCTTGTGCCCACATCCAGAGCGGTAGCAGTATGAATAGTAAAGACAAATATCTTTTTATCATTTGAATTGGTTTGTTGGTTTGTTCAACTGTTAGTGACTGATAATCAATTTTTTACTCAAAACCCAAAACCTAATTATTATTCCCGTTATTATTAAATTCCATATTACCGGAATCAAAATTTCGATTCAATCTGCTGTTCTGTTCAATTTTCAGATTGACCTGATTAAGTTTGATCCTGGCCTGGTTAACGATTTCCTGGTCGTCGTTATAATTTTCAATTAAGGCTTCTAGAGCTGCTCTGGCGTTGAGCAGATCATTCTGATCATGCAGAATGGTTCCGAGCAGCAATACGCTTTTAGCCACCCAATAAGGATAAGCGGAGCTTTCGCTATTGGCATTTAGCGTGATCTGTTTGGCTTGCTCTAATTGACCTTTCCGGTAATAGATCTCAGCTCTGAGGTACCGGGCTTCTGCGGCCTGTTCGTTGTTCACCATTTGGGTGACTTGAGTAAAGGCCCTCAGCGCATTGTCCAGATCTCCCTGGTCGAAGGCCAGTTTGCCCAGGTAGAAGTTAGCGGATGCCCGCTGTTCTACGGTGGCATTGGGATTATTGGCTACTTTGGAAGAAAGGTTATACACAGCCTGAGTGTTATTGCTGCGATAAGCACTACGCAGCGCCCCCAGTTGGGCGTCGAATACCTTTTCAGGATCAGTGGCCGCCACCTCGAGCAGATTGTAATATTCGTAAGACTTTTGGAAATTCTGTGAATGGTTGTAGGCTATGATGGCGGCCTTCTCCAACGCTTGAAGATAGAAACGGGAAGGGCCTTTATTAATGACAAACTCATAGTCGTTCAGCGCTTCGTCAAATCTCCGTGTGGAGCTGTAAGCTTCTCCGCGATAGTAATAAGCATCCAGCAAATACCATCCATTAGGAAAGTTTTGGATGTAATTAGTAAAGGCAGTGATGGCGCGCTGATAATCGCCGGTTTCATAACGACCGAGGGCAGCCTGATAGTTCAATGAATCCCGCTCGAAATTGTCGACCGTCAGCCCAGTGGTGCGGAGCAGTGCGAAATAGTCATCCGGCCGGCCCAGGTCATCTACATAGATCTCCCTTAAGGCAGCAAGAGATTGGCTGGTTTCCGTCGGCTCGGGATTGTTATTCAAAACCTGCTTGTAGTAATTGATCGCCGCATTCAGATTCCCGCCGTTGTAGCTGATCAGGCCTAGCCTCATATAGGCTTGATTGACCAGGGGCGAGCTCTTACTGTATTCGCTGACGAGTCTTTGGAGGGGAGCCGAAGCTTCTCCGAGTTTGCCCATTTCCTGGTAAGTGGCGCCCAGGGCCAGCAGAGCGTCATCGGCAAATTCCGACTTGGGAAATTCTTTGGGGATCCTTTCCAGGGCGAGGATCTTGTCCGTTGTACGGCCACGTAATCCTTCGATCAGGGCTTTCTGAAAAATCGCGTAATCGTATCCGCTGTAGCGGTTGGAAATGGCTTCATCATAAAACTGTACAGCAGCCTGGTATTGATTGCGCTTGAAGAGGCAATCACCTGCCCGCATCGTAGCGTCACCAAGAATCTGATTGCTGATCTTGGTGTTGCGAATGAAAGATTGGTTCCTCTTTATGCCATCCACAACGAAAGCGAAGTATTGTTGCGCCGCAGTATAATTTTCTTGCTTGAAATAGTTATATCCCTGGACGTAGTTGGCGGTGAATACAGAAGACTCGTCCGGGAGGTTACGTTGAGTCTGTGCCAGAGTCAGGAACTGGTTCATCAGTTGTATGCTGGCGGCGTATTGTTTTTCCCGATGCGCGATCTCTCCAAGCCAATAAATGGCAATGGCTTTTGTACGGCCGTCAAAGGAATATTCGAGCGATTTTTCAAAAAAGGATTTGGCCACGCTAGGTTGTCCTTCCTGTAGTAGTTGCATCCCCCGGTAAAGAGCGACCTTTTGATAAGTTTCCAGCAATTGCGGGGTTTTATTAGGGATATTGTCCAGAATGTCCAGGGCCTGCTGATAATCACGATAATTGAGGAAGATACTTCCCATCAGTTGCTGGGCTTCCAGATAATACTGTGATTCGGGTTGTATTTGCTGTAAGTCTGCAATGGCTATCTTAGGCTGATTGAGTTCATAAGCCAGCTTTGCATGATTGAAGACGGCATCTTCACGGATCTGCGGGTCGAATTCCATGCGCTTGGCAGTAGCCAGAGGAGTCAGCGCATTCCGTTTTTGCCCCAGCTTGAGATAGGAATCCGCCAAATAGAACATAGCATTCTGACCGATCAGGGAGTTAACGTCCGACAGTTCCTTGAAACTTTTGATGGCTTCTTCGTATTGCCCGACCTGATATTGTGCAAAGCCGAGTTGGTAGAATTCCTCTTCGCGCAGTTTATTAGTTTGTTCAGCATAATAAGACAGGTAGGTCAGCGCCTGCGAATAATTGCCTTTTTCAAAATAGGACTGACCGACCAACTGATACATCTCTTTTTTGTTGTCCAGCCCACGTTCGTTCAATTTGGGTTCGGCGTAGGCGATGAGCTCATCAAAGCGGCGCTGTGCAAAAAATATCTGTGTCAGGTAATAGGGAATTTCATCGTCGTATTCTGAGGAGGTTCCCGCTATTTTCAGATTACGGATCGAGCTGTCATAGTCGCCGTCAAAAAAATAGCAAAGCCCCAGATAATAATTAGAAGGATAGTAGTAATCGCCCTGAACGTCTTTAATCTCTGTGAACGTCCGTTTGGCGTTGGCGAATTGTTTTTGGGCAAAATAACCATAGCCCATTTTAAATTTGATCTCGGCTCGCTCAGCGCTTTTCATGCCCAGGGTAGGGACCTGGTCATAGTAAGCATTTGCTTTTTGGTATTCGCGGGCATTGAAATAATAAGTGGCGATCTCTAGTAAAGCCTCATCATAAATAGGATCCGGCTTTTTATTCCGGATAAAGTTGATCAGATTCTTTTCTCCGTCGATTTGTTCCAGCCTGACCGCGCACTTAACCTCGCTGAGCTCAGCCTGGTCCATCAGAAGGCGGGCCTGGGTTTCGTTGATCGGGCGAAGCATCGTAACAGCTTGTCGGAATTTCTCCTGGGCCTGGGCATACAACCCTTTATCATAAAAATCAAGCCCTTCTTTGTAGGCCCGGTTAGCATCGGTGTAAATGGTCGTTTTCTGAGCGCAAAGCAGGGTGGATAGCAATACCATTCCCCACAACAGAACATATTTTTTTGCCATCATATGGTAAGGATTATTTTTTGACGTTAATGTGTTTTATGGTTTCAGGTTCTTTTTTCGGTAATCGCAATTATTGCCTGGCCTCAAAGCTTTAACATTCTTAATGTATTTAAACGATAAAGGGTTCCTTTAGATTGTTCCCTCCTCAGATCGGCTTTACCATTTACATTTCTTCATATGCGACGAAATTATAAAAAAATAACACATCGTCGTAGTAGTATCGATGTTTGCTGCCGCTAAAGCAAGTACATTTTTTATAGTGCAAGGAAAATGGAAAATGTACCCAGGAAAACAATAAAATTAACCGGTTAATGGAGCATAGGCCGGCAAATACACGGCCGGCCTACTCTTTATTAATTATTCCATTATTTTATTTTGATTTTATCTAGAATGCTTATTTTTTGTTTTGACATGAAAGTACTGCTGACTCGTCTATTCCATCCCCTTTCCTTTTTTGACATTTATGCTGATCTTTGAATTAAACATCCAAAATCAAATAACATATGAGTACCCGATGGACAAACAACAGCATGGTATTGCTGGGACTCGGCATGCTGATCTTCTTTATTTTATTCAGCTGGCTTGACCCCAGAGAGGAATGGAGAACGGCGGGAAAAGCCAAATTTGAACATTCCATCTATGAACAACTGATCGCCTACGAACCCCGGACCAATCAGAAGGCCCTCTTGGCTTTTGAAAATGGAGAATGTGGAAAAGAGAACCTTGGAACTTTGAAAAACAAACTATGGGAAAGAAGAGAATGGTTTTTCGGCATTCCCTACGGCCGTGGAGTATATACAGAATACATTCACTTGGTGTATGTCCACCATTTCGAAAAAGTGATCTGTAACGACAAAGAATACTACAGAGCCCGCCTGGCCATTCGTGGAGGCTACAATGATTGCGATTACCTGCTCAAATTGAAAGAATGTGGCACCGACCTCATGGAAAGAAGAATTTACCGCAAAATGGTCAATCAGTTAGAACGACTCGGCATCGGTGATGCGAGAGACTACAAGCCTCGGAAAACCGTTAGGCTGAAAAATTGCAATTGCTCGTTTTGAGATGTTGCCATAAACCTACACAAGGTAGTTAGAAGACATTTTTTACAAGGCACGGTTAGTTGTAGTAACGAAAAAATCGTTATATTTTATAGGATCGTGTGGCAGAATAACCAGCTGGTCGAAATAATTCGAACTTGTAAAAAAAAAATAGAACATTAAAAATCATTCAACTGAAAAATTCAAATCTAATGACTAAAGCAGAACAGGCTGATAAGATCATCAAAAATCACGTATGGTTTTCCGTCGTCCCGGGATGGATACCGGTGCCATTCATTGATCTGGCCGCCATATCCGCCGTGCAGATCGATATGATCAAACAATTGTGTGAGTTGTATGAAAAGGATTACAGCTCACAACGTGGAAAGGCCGTTACGCTGGCCTTATTTAACACCATAGGCGGCCGATTGCCGGCATACGCCATTCGCTCAGCGTTGAAAAGTGTGCCCGGTATCGGCTGGGCGTTGGGAGGGGCTTCACTGGCTGCTTTTGCAGGGGCTTCTACCTACGCTACCGGACTTGTTTTCAAAGAGCATTTTGATAGTGGTGGGACCCTGAAAGACATCAATCCGGAAAGCTTCCGTGAGTTCTACCAAAAACAATTTACCAAAGGAAAAGAAGTGGTCGAGGAGATCATTGAAGAAGAGAAGGCGAAAAAGAATAAAAAAGAGAAGAAGGACTAAATATGAGTTATCCATTAAATCGGATAGTAGGGGTTGTGTAAAAAGTCAGCTACTTTTTTTTGCTCGGCTTAAATGATTCTATTTTTTGAGTGTTTTGTCGAACAAAATCGCCAGAGTTGGCGGCAGTCTCTGACTGCCAGCCCTTCTTCTTCGGCAAAACACTCAAAAAAGAATTTGATTAGCTGTGCAAAAGGGCACGAAGACTTTTTACACAATCTCTTGAGTTTTTTTTAAAAGTTAAGTATCGTATGCTCTATGATGTCGCAGCACTCATTGAGTTGATCTTCCCTCATAACCAAAGGAGGGGCAAAGCGAATGATATTGCCGTGGGTTGGTTTGGCCAGCAGTCCGTTCTCCGCCAGTTTGATGCAAATGTCCCAGGCTGTCGAGCTTTCCTCCGTGTCATTAATGACAATGGCGTTCAGCAGGCCTTTGCCTCTTACTAATTCCACGAGCTCGGATTTTTCCACCAGGTTATTTTGCATGCGTTCTCTGAAGATCTCTCCAAGGAAGGAAGCGTTTTCGGCCAGTTTTTCGTCCTTAACTACTTCTAATGCCTCCATGGCAACTGCACAACCAAGGGGATTGCCGCCGAAAGTCGAACCATGCTGGCCCGGCTTGATGTTCATCATGATTTCATCGTCGGCCAATGCCGCAGATACCGGAAATACTCCACCGGAAAGGGCTTTACCCAGGACCAGAATGTCCGGACGGAAGCCGTGATGATCACAGCACAGCAACTTACCGGTACGTGCAATACCGGTTTGTACTTCGTCGGCAATGAACAGCACGTTCCTTTCTTTGCATAATTTATAAGCCTTTGGCAGGTAATCGTCGTCAGGAACAAAAACACCGGCTTCCCCCTGGATGGGTTCAACCATAAAACCAGCTACGTTCGGATCTTCCAGGGCTTGATCCAGGGCTTCAAGATCATTGTAGGGAATAATGACATAGCCGGGCATGTAAGGACCGAAGTTGCGTGTCGTATTGGGTTCCGTAGAGGAAGAAATAGCAGCCAGAGTGCGCCCCCAGAAGTTATTGGTGACAAAAACGATCTTGGCCTGGTTAGTAGGAATCCCCTTTACTTCATAGCCCCATTTCCGGCAAAGTTTTACAGCCGTTTCACAGGCTTCTACTCCTGTGTTAATGGGTAGTACCTTGTCATAGCCAAAATAGTCATGCATGTATTTTTCATACCGGCCAAGCATATCGTTGTAAAAGGCTCTGGATGTCAGCGTCAACTGCCGCGCCTGATCTGTTAGAGCCTTAATGATACGAGGATGGCAGTGTCCCTGATTTACTGCGGAGTAAGCCGAAAGGAAATCATAGTATTTTTTTCCTTCCACATCCCATACATGCACCCCTTCTCCTCGTGACAACACCACCGGGATGGGATGGTAGTTATGAGCTCCATATTTGTCCTCCAGAGCAATAAGATCCTTAGAGGATAGCATAGTGTCGTGCATCATTATTTTTTCGTTTTTAATTTACTCTGTAATTTGATCCGAACTGATCAATCGAGCGCCTCTCGACTTCATTGCCTCCAGGGCTTTGTAGCCGTCACCTTCTTCCATTTCCACCGGGCGTGTACCGTCAACGACCAGATTTACGGCGTATCCTAGTTCCAGGGCATCAAGGACAGTAAATTTAACACAATAATCCTGAGCCAAGCCTGCAATGTAAAGTTCATTCACCTGCTTTTCCTGAAGGAACTCATGCAAGCCGGTAGCCTTACGGTGACCATTGTCAAAAAAACCACTATAAGAGTCAATTTCAGGATCGGTTCCCTTCCTAAATACCCCGGCAAAGTTAGTAGTATCCAGCTCTTTTTCAAATTCTGCGCCAAAACTTCCTTGTACGCAATGAATGGGCCATAAAATTTGCTCCAGGCCATTAAGGTCAATAACTTGCCCCGGCTTACGCCATGGATGATTGGCAGCAAAACTGAGATGATTAGCCGGATGCCAGTCCTGTGTCGCCACAACCAACTCAAAACGTTTGGAAAGCTTGTTGGCAACCGGAATAACTTCATTTCCTTGCTTAACCTCTAAAGCTCCTCCCGGGCAGAAATCATTTTGTAAATCGACGAGTAATAATGCTTGCATGACGTATCAACTTTTATATAGAATGTAGACAAGGAAGGTCACGTTCATAATACCTCCTGATTTTTTTCAAAAAGTCGGACAACCCACTTTTTTGATCCAGCGCCGGTTTCTGGCAACTAATAGGCAATAAGCTGCAAAGTGTCCAACTCGGCGCTGACCTTCAGTAAATTATACAGCTTTTGTTCATCAAGGTTACGTTCATATCTGGTTTTACTGCGATTCCACTGTATAAGGAAGGTAGGAACCTCTGAAACCGGCCCTGAAAAGTCCATTTCTTTGGTTTTGGCAAAAGCTATTTTGTCCAGTTTGGGAAAAACAATCTTGGCTTCGCGAAAGACCTTGAAATAGGGAATGGTGTCACCGGCGATGCTGTCCAGCCTTGCCGTAAGCCGTTCGATCTGCTCTTCTTTTTCTGATTTGGCGACGTTAACGTCTTCCAGGCGCTGTGCGATGGTTCCCAGATTTTGAAGTTGCAGCTGCATGCGGTTAAGTTGTTCCAGACCGATATTGGAATTTTGTATAACGGATAAACTCACATCGGGCAGACCGTAATCAGGCAGTTTACTTTCCAATTTTTTGATAGAATCCTTGGTAATGGTTTGTCCGAGCAACTGGAGGACCAATACCCGGTTGGTATCCTGCTCGATGAACTTATGCCCGAGAGCTTTGGTTCCATTCTCCTCCTTAAAATGCTCATTGATGAATTCTTCTGCCTTAAGGTCGTATTGGCGCTGGTAATAAAGGTTGTAGAGTATATTGGCGCTGGGCAGGATCAACAGCAAGCTGAATGTGGCCAGTATCCAGCGGGTTCGCCGTTCTTCGCGGGGATCCTGGTAATGAGTCATGGGAAAATTCAGTACCTTAATGATGATGAAGGCCGTCAGTGCAATGAAAAAGGAGTTGAGGAAAAAAAGATAAAAGGAATTAAGCAAAATGGTGGGATTGTTATTAGCAATCCCGTAGCCGGTTACACAAAGCGGCGGCATCAGGGCGGTGGCGATGGCTACGCCGGGAATGGCGTTAGACGGATTTTTCCGCGTAATGGAAATGATGCCTGCCAATCCGCCGAAAACTGCCACCAGGCCGTCCAGCAGGGTAGGAGCGGTTCGGGCCTCAATCTCAGAGGTCAGCTGCCCAAAAGGCGTCACCAGAAAATACAAGGTGCTGGTAACCAAAGCGATCAGGATAGCTACAAAAAAATGCTGCAGAGATATAAAAAGCGACTCTTTGTCATTGATGGCCACGGCCAGCCCAAGCCCCAGAATAGGGGACATCAAGGGCGAGATCAACATGGCTCCGATGATCACTGCGGGCGAATTGAGGTCTAATCCCAGCGAGGCGATCATAATGGAACACATCAGCAGCCAGGCGTTAGCCCCTCGAATGCGTTTGTTATTGGTGATTTGAATGACCGTGTCATCCTGATCGGAGCCTTCCTTCAGGTTTAACAGATCTTTGAACCACTCTACGGTAGCCTCCCAAAGCTCCGCCAGAAGCTCTCCGATGGTTTTGTTGGACTTAACAGGGGGCTTGATGTTGGGCGTTTGTTCAGTCATAACCAAAAAAAAAGAAATTAATGGCTGCACTAAACCCGCCTGCCTGCCTGCAGGTCGTAAGTTTTTTGAGACAGCCTTTCTGCTTTTTATGTTAATATACCATCCTGCATTTCCAGGATGCGATCACTCATTTTAGCTAAATCGGTATTATGTGTGACGATGACAAAAGTCTGCTGAAAGTCCTCCCGCAGACGGAATAAGAGCTGATGAAGGTCCTGAGAAGAAGCAGAATCCAGGTTACCGGAAGGTTCGTCTGCAAAAATGACCGCAGGTTGATTGATCAGAGCTCTGGCCACTGCTACGCGCTGCTGCTCGCCGCCCGATAATTCCGAAGGCTTGTGTTCCAATCTTCCGGATAATCCTAAATAGTCTAGTAATTGTTCTGCTCTTTTTCGAACCTCGCTTTCCGGGAATTTTCCGATCAGGCCGGGAATAGTCACATTTTCCAGAGCGGTAAATTCCGGCAGCAGATGATGGAACTGGAAAACAAAGCCAATATTTTTATTCCTAAATCCGGCTAGTTTTTTCTTGGACAGACGAAAGACTTCTTCACCATTGATGTGAACCCTTCCTTCATCAGCCCTGTCCAGGGTGCCTAGAATGTGCAACAAGGTGCTTTTTCCCGCTCCCGACTTTCCGATAATGGATACGAACTCTCCTTTTTCGATTTTAAGGTTGACTCCTTTAAGCACGTGCAAGTGTCCGTAACGCTTGTGTATGTTGCTGGCTTCAATCACTATAGAAGTGGTTTTTCGAAAAAATAGGCTGTTCGCTAAAGTAGACGATTTTTTTGGATTAATAAATGTCTGAAAAGAAAAAAGCTGCGGCAGCGCCGCAGCTTTTTTCTTTTAATCTCTTATCACTAATTTTTTACTCAAAATCCCATCTTCGAATCGCATTCGAACAATATACATGCCCGGCGCAAGATCCCTTCGCTGTAGTTCATAAGCGTGATTATTGATGTCCATGACTACACGCATAGCCCGGCCTTCCATGTTGTAAATGGCCATGTCTTGAATAGGCATTTCCACATTGGTCCTGAAAACCACATAATCCGTTGCGGGATTGGGATACATTTCCAAATCTACACGGGATTCATCCAGTACTTCTTCTACACTGGTCAACAGATCAAAGGCATAAAAAGCGCGGGGAATGGAATACATCATAATGGTGTCGATGTAGCGCATAGCTTTGTCCTTGGACATGTCCGGATTGGTAAGCTTGCCGGTAAAGTCAAGGGTGGCGGCGTTGATGTCTTCACCAGTCACTTGATTAAACACTTCAATCTCAGCTTGTAATTGCTCAAAATTCCACCATTCCCAGGGACCGGACTGAACAGACCTGAACACAAAAGGGTAAAAGTTTTCGACCGCCAGAGATACATTCTCATCGAAAGGCAATTGGCTGTATGCTTCCACTTTCGAATTTAAAGGATTGTCTTCGGCATTAGCCGTTTCAAAAACGGCGTTGACGCCTGTGTCATTGGCTTTACCTACTATAGAACGAGGTCCGGAAACGTTAACGACAAACTGGTTGGTGACCGGAACGATCACCGCCCCCTCTGCTAAAGGAGCAAAAGGATCTGTACTGACGTGGAAGCCCATCACAGGTGGCTCTTTATCAGGTTCTCCATCCAGCCAAGAGAGGTCACCCATGGCGCCGCCGAATTCCATGACAAATTGTACGTCACTGCTGTAACCTAAGTGGTTGGCGATATTTAAAGGAGTGTTATTGGTCCCCTCTACATTACCGTCAATCTCTTCTTCAACATAAAATCTTAAGGTTCTGGAATCAAGGAACTTTGGTATTTGCGCTTCGCTCAAAGAATCCAGGTAGGCGCCGAAAGCAATGTAGCCGCCGGTTCCCTGCCCGATCAAACCAATGCGATTGGGATCGATGCCGTGAGGATTGTCCATTTCTTCTACAGATCTTCTGAAGTAGCGAACGCAGGCTTTCATGTCTAGAATACCGCGGTAAGCGGCTTCCAGAAGCGTTCCGGTTCTGATGTCTTGTTCTTCGGCCGTTGGCAGCCAGCCTGAGCGGTAAGTAACTGCAGCCGCTGCATAGCCTCTTCTGGCTAATCGCTTACAGATTTCCACCACCGTAGAGTCTCTCCTGTTTCCAGTAATTTGATTGTTGATGTACTGAGGGAGGAAGCTTCCTGTGTGAAAATAAAGGAATAAGGGACGATTAGTGGCGTCGTCTCCACTTGGTGTATAGAAGTCCATTAAAAGACCAATCGTGTCTGGTGTGCCGGTAAGAATGGAAATATTCTGTGCATACTCAATATCATATTCCACATCGACATTGGTGAAAATTTCTTCCAGGTATCGCGTTTGCGCAGTTAATCCAGCAGTAAGGAAGAAGATGAATAAAATGAATAAGTTAATCTGCTTCATACAATTCGGTTTTGTTTATTTGATTTATCGTTTAACAAATTCATAAGTTGCGGAAAAATAAGCCAGCCGACCAATGGTTGGTCCGCCATAGGTCTGGAAGGTTTCATTGTTCAGTAAGTTAGAGGCGCCCAACTTGAAAGTAGTGTTCAATTTGTCCGACGTCCAGTTGATTTGGGCATCCAATAAGTCGTATTGAGGGATGATCCCTGTGAACTGTGGAGATCCTTCAAAAAGAAATTCATCTATCCATTTGTAGTTGATGCTAAAACCCAGATTCCTGATGCGCATTCCACCCAGATTGACAACCATATCCCTGCCACTCAGGCCGATATTGAACTTATGTTCCGGTGTGTTGAAGGCGGGAATAATGGGATCATCACTTTGGGTGTTCAACTTGTTCCAGGAATAATTGCCGTTGAGTACATAATAGTTTGCGAAGTAATAGTTTAAACCAATGGAAAAACCCTGAGTGGTCACCTGGTCTGTTGCATTAGCTGCCACCCGGTAGGCTTGAATTTCCGTAGGAAAGCCCGTGGTGGGACTGAACCTGGCGTCTACTCCCAGGTTAAAACCAATAAAGTCGGTATAAAAACTGTAGTAATAGGTAGCATCTACAAAAAGCTGTCCTAAGGTAGCTCGATATCCTAATTCCAGCGTTCGCACTTTTTCCGGCTTAATGGGATCAACATCAAAAAAATCCAGCAGGCTTTCATCTAATGTATTTAAATAATCAACCAAAGAGGGAATAGTGATCAGGTTCTGGAATCCGTCCAAATTGCCAATGAGAATAGCGCGCCCTACATTATAAAACAGATACTGATCGGCAAGCGTCGGGTTGCGAATAGCAGAGGAAAAAGAAAGTCTCATGGTCTGATCCGGGGTGGGGGTGTAAACTAAAGAAGCGGCGGGAGAGAACAAATAGTTAAAGTTTTGGTTTTTATCTAGTCGCATAGAGCCGCTGATCTTCAATCGATTATTAAACTCCAAAGTCCCGCCTCCATAAATACCGTATTCGTAATTCGTGATGTCTCGGCCAAAAGTATCCAGCAGGATGGTCCCGTCTGAATTCGGCAGATAAATCCGGGCGTTCGCCCCAATGCGGAGATCCAGATCAGTCACCGAGCCTCCCCGAGCTAGATCGGTAAATTGATATTCGCCGTGAATGTGGCCAAGGGCCGAGCGATCGAAAAAGCGGGTTCCTCCATCTACAAATGATTTACTGGTGGTGATGCGCCTGAATTCTTCTTCGAAACGTTGAGTGCCCACTTCGAAAAAGTCCTGCGTTTCTATTACCCTGGGATTCGCCAAATTGGCGACTTCCTGGGTCTGTGCATGCCATTGAAACAATAGTTGATTGATGTCCGGCTGGCCCAGAAAAGCGTTGAAGTCGTTTCTGAAATCGTCAGGTCTTCCAATATAATCACTTGGATTGGGAAAACCTTCCTGCCCTCTTAACTGAGGCGTAATGTTTTGTTGCCAGTAGTTAATGTAATCCCTTAGAAATTGCTCGTCGCTCTTGGCGTTTCTTTGCAAAAGCAATGCAGTGAAGTAGGGGTCATACGAATCTCCCGCATCTTCATGCGTTACGTAAGTCCGCAGAAAGTACTTATCCCTCTTCTGAAGCTCCAGCCGGTGTTGGAAGAACTGAATATTCCTCAAGCTAAAACGATTATCGCCCTGGTAAACCGTGGTTCCCCGGCTGTAGTTGGAGGCGATGATGAATTCTGGCGACCGAATGTCTTCCTCCGGCTTTAAACGAAAATGGAAGGCGGCGCCTATTTTAGTATTATTGGAATTGTAGTCCACCAGGTCAATTTCGCGATATCCCCTCCTGTGAAAGGTCCCTATGCCAGGATTGGCCAGGGGGGCGTCCGACAAGTCAAATGCGGCGTTGTATTCGTCCCCGTAAATATTCACCGCATCATAACCACCTGGGTTAGATTCATCAGTGGGCGTGTCGAATACGTCATCATAGTTCTCGGCCTCCCAGTCGTCAGCGCGGAAATAGCTGAAATTGATCTTATAGGCAAAATTTTCATATCCTTCTTTATTAGTGGTGGCCTGCGCCCAGCGAATGCCCGTTTCCACCAGATTCCGTTCGCCTACCTTGATCATGGTGCTTAATCCTTTATGTAAAAAGGGATTCTTGGTTTCCATGCTGATCACGCCGTTGAAAGCATTAGGCCCGTAAAAGGCCGAACTGGCGCCTACGATCAGATTGACCCGATTCACATCCAACTCGGAAGCGCCGAGGAAATTTCCTAAAGAAAAATTTAAACCGGGTGATTGATTATCTACTCCATCGATGATCTGAAGCGAGCGCACCGGACTGGTACTGTTAAAACCACGGGTGTTGATGATCTTAAAACCCAGGCTGGCGGCCGTCAGGTCCACATCCTTTAATGAGCCCAGCCCGTCGTAAAAGTTGGCGGCTGGCGTTTCTTTAATGGCTATGTTATCCATGGTTTCCATGGTGAGAGCCGATTGTTGCTGTTTTTCAGAGATGCGGCGGCCTCTGACTTCTACGGTTTCAGTAATGATGGCGTCTTCGGCCAGCTCTATTTTCAGGTTATTGGCTGGTTCTGTCAGGTTGATGGTTTGGGTTTGATAGCCTACGTAGGAAATTTCCAGCGTAAAGGGGTAAGACTTTTCCGTAGTAAACTCAAAATTGCCGTCGAAGTCAGTAACCATACCGTCTGTGGTGCCTTTGACGACCACACTTGCGCTGATCAGTCCTTCTCCGGTGCCGGCGTCAATGACTTTACCTTTTACAGTAGTCTGAGCCCAACTAAGATGGGATAACCCAAAACATAGAACAAAAGTTATTACAGAGGGTAGAAATAAAAATTTCATATGTTCAATCTGTACTGTTTGCCTTATTTATTTTGAATGTGGGGACAATTTAGTGAAATTTCACTTACTATTAAGCCTTTGTAAACAGAATTTTATCCAAATATTAGGAAAAGGTACGGTAGCTGACATGGGCAGGAATGTAATCGGTTGAAGATTAGTTACATAATACTTCCTGGGAAAAGGAAAATGTTGAAAACTGAATGTTATGTTTGCTCAAGAGATTTCTTTTGAAGGGCAATTCCGGGAAACCTGTGGTACACCTTAGCAACTCCGGCGCCGATCAGCACACCCAGCAGTCCCCCTGCAACTATATCCAGAGGGAAATGTACTCCGACATATACCTGGCCAAGGGCAATGGTGGCCGCCCAGATCAGCAACGGCCATCGGATCTTGCGATAGATCCTCCCCATCGTTAAGATCAGAAATACAGCAATAGCAAAGTGATTGGTAGCATGGGAAGAGGTAAAACTATACCCCGTTCCGCATCTTACAAGCAACTTTACTTCTTCTTTCAATAGCTCCTGATTGCAGGGACGTACACGTCTGACCTGCTTTTTGACTATATGACTGCTTACACTATCCGCTACAGAAACCGTAAGCAACAGCCCAATGATCAGATAAGCGCCTCTGGCCTTAAATTTGGCGATCAAAAAAACAGCCAATGCTAGATATAACGGTATCCAGGTGTACTTATCCCTCCAGTAGGGCATAACAGCATCCAGAATCGGATTATGCAGATCCTGATTGATAAGGTTAAACAGCCAGTAGTCGATTTCTATAATAGCGTTCATTTAAATGGTTTCTTCTCTGGTCCTGGTCATTGGAGCATTCTTTTATATTTAAACGATCTTTTCTGCGGTCATTAAAGTTAGGAAAATAACTAAATCCCTCGGTGGCTTGCGTAAAAAGATATTTGGACGCCTGTCCAAAAGATAGGAATCGGGCAGCCTTAATAAGGTTCTTTTTGCATTTTCGCCGAAGAAAATTGCAAATTTTCTTCGGCGAAAATGCAAAAAGAATTTTATTAGCTGCGTATAATAGCATTAGGAAAATTATTTTTTAACCAAAAGATGCCTGCTTAAGTATCTTGCAAAAACCAAATACCTTGGCGCTTATCAAATCAATTTCGGGAATAAGGGGAACCATCGGAGGAGAAAAAGGAGATAACCTGACTCCCCAGGATATTGTAGAATGTACCGCAGCTTTCGCTCAGTGGCTGAAAAATAAAAATGCCGCCCAAAAGGTGGTCCTGGGAAGGGACGCCCGCATCTCCGGCCCTATGGTCAGCCAACTAGTGATTCAGACCTTATTGGCTATGGGCTTTGACGTAGTCGATCTCGGCTTGTCGACCACCCCTACCGTAGAAATAGCGGTGCCTATGGAAAAAGCAGGGGCCGGGATCATTCTGACGGCCAGCCATAACCCTCGGGAGTGGAATGCTTTGAAATTACTGAACGAACGAGGCGAGTTCATCTCTGCCGAAGATGCCGCTGACTTTCTGGACCTGCTGGAGAAGGGGAACATCAAATACGCTGACATCGACCAGTTGGGAAATTATCACCAGGCAGATAATTACCTGTATCGGCATATGGATCTGATCCTGACCTATCCTCTCGTCAAAGTCAACCTGATTCAGGAGCGTAGGTTTAAAGTCGTAGT
The DNA here is from genome assembly GCA_964548175.1 of uncultured Saprospiraceae bacterium. Classification (GTDB taxonomy): domain Bacteria; phylum Bacteroidota; class Bacteroidia; order Chitinophagales; family Saprospiraceae; genus JANQPA01. The sequence continues at coordinate 14,343 of CAZJQS010000013.1, read as the reverse complement.
GGATGGCATCAACTCCTCAGGAGCAGTGGCCCTTCCTGCTTTATTAAAAAAACTGAACGTCGATTGCATCTTACTCAATGCAGAACCACATGGCGATTTTGCTCATAATCCTGAGCCGCTTCCTGAAAATCTGAAGGAAATATCCGAAAAAGTAGTTCAGGAAAAGGCGGACCTGGGTATCGTCGTCGATCCGGATGTGGACCGGCTTGCTTTTGTCAATGAAGATGGAAGGATGTTCGGCGAAGAATATACCCTGGTGGCTATTGCCGATTACGTATTGGCGCATAAAAAAGGAAATACCGTTTCCAACCTTTCCTCTACCAGAGCATTGCGGGATGTTACCGAAAAACATGGCGGAACCTATTACGCCGCCGCCGTTGGAGAAGTGAATGTCGTCAACCGGATGAAAGCAGTGAAGGCGGTGATCGGCGGTGAAGGCAACGGGGGGATCATCGTTCCTGATCTTCACTATGGAAGAGACGCCCTGATCGGAGTCGCCTTGTTTTTATCCCATCTGGCGCAGAGCGGGATGTCTATGTCAGCCCTAAAAGCTACTTATCCTGAATACTACATGGTTAAAGACAAAATTGCGTTAACTCCGGAGATTGACCTGACGAAAGTACTGGGTCAACTGGAGGAGCGATTTAAGGAGGAGGATTATAACACGATCGATGGTCTGAAGGTTGATTTTGAAGATGGCTGGGTGCATCTTCGCAAATCCAATACCGAACCCATAATTCGTGTATACGCGGAAGGTCGATCCCAGGAACACGCACAACAGCTTGTGGAAAATATGAAGGCTGAAGTGGATCAGCTGCTGAATTAGTTTTTTTCTGTTAATTTTATGGAAAATATTAGCGATTATGTCAGTATCGGCGCCACAACAACTTAAAGCTTCCAGCCTTGAGCATTATTTTTCTGCTTTTCGGAAAAACATCATCGGCATTGATCAGGAATTCCCTTCGCCTTTTGGCCGGCAAAAGATCATATATGCCGACTGGACAGCCTCCGGTCGGCTGTATGCTCCAATCGAGGCGTTCATGATGGAAGAAATCGCACCTTTTGTAGGCAATACCCATACGGAAACAACCGTTACCGGAAGCACCATGACGATGGCTTACCATAAGGCAAAGGATATCATTAAAAAGCACGTGGGCGCCCGGGAGAAAGATGTACTGATCTCTTCTAATTCAGGTATGACAGGCGTGGTCAATAAATTTCAGCGTATTCTGGGACTAAAGGTGCACGAAAAGCATCGTAAGCATGTGCAAGTTCCATCCGAACAACGCCCGGTTGTTTTCGTCAGTCATATGGAGCATCACTCCAACCAGACTTCCTGGCTGGAAACACTGGCAACCGTAGAGGTCATTAAACCAAATGAAGAGGGCTTAATGGACCTGAACAGCCTGGCGGAGCTGCTGGAAAAGTATAAGGATCGTGAAACAAAAATTGCCGCGATTACTTCATGTTCGAATGTGACCGGCATCAGAACGCCTTATTATGAAGTAGCAGAAATGATGCACCGGCATGGCGGCCTATGCTTTGTTGACTTTGCCTGCTCAGCCCCTTACATTGACATCAACATGCGTCCTGAGAACGAATGGCAGCACCTGGACGCCTTGTATTTCTCTCCGCATAAATTTCTGGGCGGCCCGGCTACTACCGGCATTCTGGTCTTTGATCCGAAATTATACAAAAATAAGATCCCCGATAACCCGGGAGGAGGTACCGTCGATTGGACGAATCCCTGGGGCGGCCATAAATACATCGATGAGATCGAAGCCCGGGAGGACGGAGGCACCCCTGCTTTTCTACAAACCATTAAAGTAGCGCTTTGTTGTCAACTTAAAGAAGAGATGGGAGTGGAGAACATCCTGCAGCGGGAGCATGAACTGCTGGATATGATCTGGCGGCGCTTTAGCCGGATTGACAATCTGCATGTACTGGCCCATCAACACAGGGATCGCCTGGGAGTGATTTCTTTTTATATTGACGGCCTTCACTATAACCTTGGTGTCAAATTGCTGAATGATCGTTACGGCATCCAGGTCAGGGGCGGATGTTCCTGCGCCGGTACTTACGGCCATTATCTCTTACACGTTGATCCCAATCGCAGTAAATGCATCACCGACGAAATAGCAAAGGGCAACCTAAGCAAAAAGCCCGGCTGGATAAGGATGTCCATACATCCTACAACTACGAATGAAGAAATGTCCTATATTCTCGATGCCGTCGAAGCGCTGGCCCATCACCATCAGGATTGGGCCGAAGATTACGAATACCAACTGCACACCAACGAGTTCAGCTGCAAAAAAGACGTCGGCTTTGAACCCAAACTAGTGGAGAAATGGTTTAAGTGTTTACACAAAAATGTTTAAAGATAATTTGCCTTCCAGGGGGCGGCAAATTATCTTTAAACATCGGTTTTGTCGGCGCATCTAGCTCCGAACATTGAAAATTCATAAAATGCTCTGAAAGGGCAGTCCAGGGCGCAGCCCTGGGTGATTGAATGAACCTAATTATGCGTATCTATTTCGACAACGCCGCCACAACACCCATAGATTTTGATGTTTTAGAGGTGATGGCGGAAGCCCAACGCCAATACTTTGGAAATCCTTCTTCTATACATGCAGAAGGCAGGCAGGCCCGTGCAGCTATTGAGAAAGCTCGTAAGCAGGTAGCACAGGAATTGGGCGCTTCTATCGGTGAGATCTTTTTCACTTCCTGTGGAACCGAGTCCAACAACATGATCTTAAAGGGCAGTGTTCAACACCTCGGGGTAAAACGCATCATCAGTACAAAGACCGAACATCATGCGGTCTTGTATCCTCTGGAAAAAATGGAAGCAGAAGGAGTGGTACAGGTTGTTTATCTGAATCAGGATGAAAAGGGAAGAATTGATCCCGAAGAGCTTAAGGCCGTTTTAGCAGCTTCCTCTGAAAAAACGCTGGTCTCGCTGATGCATGCCAATAATGAAATAGGCACGATGATCGACCTCGATGAGATCAGTAGAATCTGTCAGGAGTACGGTGCGCTCTTTCATTCGGATACGACCCAAACCATCGGTTACTACTACATTAACCTTGCAGAGACCAAGATCAGCTTTATTACCGGCTCTGCCCACAAGTTTTATGGCCCTAAAGGAGTGGGGTTTGTCTACATCAACGGAGAGAACATACTAAAACCTTTCATAGACGGTGGGTCTCAGGAACGCAATATGCGTGCGGGAACGGAAAACATAGCCGGTATTCTCGGCCTTGCCAAAGCACTGGAGCTTTCCTACGCTAAGCTGGAAGCCAGGCGCAATAAGATCATGGAATTACGGCAACACCTGATCGATCAGCTAAAAGCCAGTTTTGAGGACGTCCAATTCAATGGCGACTGGGACGGACGTTCGCATTACAAGATACTCAGTGTATCCTTTCCGCCTTCCGTAAAGTCAGATATGTTATTACTGAACCTGGATATTGCCGGTGTCAGCGTATCCGGCGGCAGCGCCTGCAGCTCAGGCGCCGATGCCGGTTCTCATGTGATGAGTGCGCTGCTGGGGGATTCCCCGCGGAAGACCGTTCGCTTTTCTTTTTCCCATCACAACACTATAGAAGAGGTAGATACCGTAATTGAAAAGCTAAAGGAAATGATGCCCGTAGGCGTTTAATTCCTTACAAAAAATACTTGAAGATAATTTGCGGCCCAGGGGGGCGCAAATTATCTTCAAATAGAGGTTTTGTTGGCGCCTTAGGCGCCAACAAAACCTCTATTTGAAATGGTTTGCTTAACTAATTCCTGCTATTTTGCTAAATCAATGATAAAGGCGTAATCCAGGGCCAGCTCTTTCAGTCTTCTGAATCTCCCGGAGGCGCCGCCATGGCCGGCTTCCATATTGGTTTTTAGCAAAAGAAGGTTATTATCTCTTTTTTTGTCCCGCAATTTAGCTACCCATTTGGCCGGCTCCCAGTACTGGACTTGAGAGTCATGCAGACCAGTAGTGACCAGAATGTTGGGATAGTTTTTGGCCTCTACCTGATCATAAGGAGAATAAGACTTAATGTAGTCGTAGTATTCCTTGATATTAGGATTGCCCCATTCATCATATTCGAAGGTAGTGAGTGGAATGCTGGTGTCGAGCATGGTAGTGACCACATCGACGAAGGGTACTGCCGCGACCACCCCCTTCCAGAGGTCTGGACGCATGTTTACTATCGCGCCCATCAGCAGTCCTCCGGCGCTGCCACCCATGGCAAACAACTTAACCGGATTGGTGTAATGCTGTTGCACCAGGTACTCTGCGCAGGCGATAAAGTCGTGAAAGGTATTCTTCTTGTTCAGCATTTTTCCTTCCTCATACCAGCGGCGGCCCATTTCTTCACCGCCTCTGACATGAGCGATGGCAAAAGCAAAGCCCCTGTCGAGCAAGCTAAGCCTGCTGGGACTGAAAAAAGGCTCCATGCTGTTGCCGTAAGAACCGTAAGCATAGAGTAGGAGAGGACCCTGCCCGTCCTTTTGAAAGCCTTTTCGATAAACCAGCGAAATGGGAATTTTTTCTCCGCCAATAGAAGGAGCGAACATCCGTTCTGCGTGATAGTTGTGCTTATCAAAGCCTCCCAGCACCTCCTGTTCCTTGAGCAGGTCAAATGTCTGCTCTTTCATATGATAATCATAAACCGTGGGCGGGGTAGTCATGGATTGATATCCAAGGCGCAAAAGAGGGGTATCGAATTCCAGGTTGATGCCGACGCCTGCTACAAATGCTTCCTCATCAAATGCGATATAATGTTCTTCACCTTTCCAGGGGCGTATGCGCAGCTGGGTGAGTCCGCTGATCCGTTCCGACAAGACGAGAAAGTCTTTAAATACATCCATGTCCTCCAGTAAAACATCCTCACGGTGGGGAAGGACTTCCACCCAGTTTTCTTTAGAGGTGGCCTTTTCCGGAGTACGCATCAAGCGGAAATTCTGCGCGTTCCAGTTGGTGCGCACGTAAAAATGGTCTTCAAAATGAGCAAAATCGTATTCCAGTCCTTTTTCACGGGAGTGAAATACCTGGAAAGTGCCCGTCGGATCAGCAGCAGGAAGGATTCTATAGTCCTGGCTGTTCGAGTAGTAAGAACCGATGACGACGTATTTTCTGGATTTTGTCTTGTAGATATAAGTTAGATAGGAGTCATCTGCTTCGTGCCATACTTCCACATCCTCGCTCAAAGGGGCGCCCAGTTTATGGCGAAAAACCTTGTAATCCCGCAGCGTATCGGTATCTTTTTTAACGTAAAAAACCGTTTCGTTGTCATCAGCCCAAACCGCCTTGCCGGAAGTATTTGGAATGGCGTCTTCCAGTATCTCACCGGTTTCCAGGTTTTTAAACCGGATGGTGTACAGGCGCCTGCTGACAGTGTCTTCTCCGTAGGCCAGCAGCTTGTTGTCAGGGCTTACACTTCTGCTGCTGATGTTGTAATAAGCATGATCCTCAGCTAATTCATTAACATTGAGCAGAAGCTCTTCCGGAGCGTCAAGGCTTTCTTTTTTCCTGATGTATATGGGATACTCATGTCCTTCCTCATACCGCGTAATGTAGTAATAGCCGTTGTCAAGGTAAGGAACGGATTGATCTTTTTCTTTTATCCTCCCTTTCATTTCCTCAAAGAGCTCTTCCTGTAATGCTTCCGTATGTTTTAGCTTCTCTTTGGTATAGGTATTTTCTGCCTCCAGATATGCAATGACTTCCTGATCCTCTCTTTCCCTTAACCAATAATAGGGGTCGATTCTTGTGTCATTGTGGATGGTCAGTTCTCTGGGGATTTTTTTTGCGATTGGTGCTTGCATGTTCTTGAATATTGAATAAATGGGTATTGAGTAGTAGGAAAATTTGGTTGAAACTCGAAGGTAATAATGCTTTTTGGGGAGAAAAAGTTCTGAAAATGCTTTTTGATTAGAGTCTTATTGTTAGAATAATATTTTACTCAGTTAAAAATTTCTTGCATAGTTAAAATAAAAAACAAAAACATTGAACGCTGATCTAGCTCCTGCTTGCGAGGCCGGCAGGGATTTTCGCAGTTAATCATAATTAAAAACCGCAAAATCCTTGCCTCTCCGGCACCAAAATTACCAACCATCAACCGATACCAATAAGTACTCACACAAAAATATTTGAAGATAATTTGCCGCCCCCCTGGGCGGCAAATTATCTTCAAATATAGGTTTTGCTGGCGCCTTAGGCGCCAGCAAAACCTATATTTGAAATGGTTTGCTTACTTAACCGATAACCTCCTCATCACTTCAACCTTCCCAGAGTCTCTTTCATTCGCTTGATCGCTTCTTTTAATTCGGCTTCCGATGCGGCGTAAGAAAGGCGGAAGCAATCAGGAGTGCCGAAGGCATCTCCGGTTACGACGCCGACATGAGCATGGTAGAGCAGGTACTCACAAAAGTCAGTAGCGTTGGTGATGGTAGTTTGTCCGTCAGATTTTCCAAAAAAGGCGCTGATATCCGGGAAAATGTAGAATGCCCCCTGAGGCAGGTTGACTTTCATGCCGGGGATTTCCTTCAGCAGATCGATCACCAGGTCTCTTCTTTTGAGGAAGGCGGCCCTCATTTCATGGGTAGGGCCCATATCAGCCAGCAGGGCATGAGCGGCGGCTTTTTGGCCGAAAGCATTAGCGCCGGAAGTAAATTGACCTTGAACTTTTACACAAGCCTCGGCTATCCATTTTGGAGCGCCGATGTATCCCAGACGCCATCCGGTCATAGCAAATCCCTTGGAAAAACCATTCACCGTGATGGTGCGATCTTTGACGTTATCAAAAACGCCGATGCTGGCGTGTTGCCCGGTGAAGTTGATGTATTCATAGATTTCGTCCGAAACGATGTAAACATCTTCATGTTGAGCGACGACATCTGCGATGGCCCTTAGCTCATCATGGGTATAAACGGAGCCGGTAGGATTGCAGGGAGAGGAAAAAAGAACAGCCTTGGTTTTATGGGTAATGGCGTTTTTGATGGCATCTGCTTTTACTTTGTAGTCGTCCTCGATAGAAGCTGGAAGAATAATGGGAACTCCTTCAGCCAGTTTTACGATTTCTGAGTAAGACACCCAATAAGGCGCTAAAATGACCACTTCATCGCCTTTATTGAGTAAGGAAAGGAAGATGTTGGCGATGGACTGTTTGGCGCCGTTAGACACGACGATCTGGTCGAGGTCGTATTCCAGTTGGTTATCTCTTTTGAATTTGGTTTGAATGGCCTTTATCAGTTCTGGTAACCCTGGAACGGGCGTATATTTGGTGAAACCCTCATCCAGCGCCTTTTTGGCTGCTTCTTTGATGTGTTCGGGGGTGTCAAAATCAGGTTCTCCGATGCTTAAGCTGATCACTTCATGACCTTGAGCTTTGAGATCTCTGGCCATCTGCGCCATTTTCAATGTGGCGGATTCCTCCATCTTTTGGATGCGTTCGCTAAGCGCAGAGATAGATGTGGCGTTCATAAGATTAAATTTTAATAAAAAGTGAAAATAAAAAGGTGAAGTTAAAAGCTTTTTTTGTGGATTTAATTATTTCCCCGCGATTTTATTCAACATAGAATTACAGCTTCAAAAGCTACTTTTTCGTCAGACATCCATACTTGGAAATAGCTAAAATTTTCTATATTGGCTCTGGACTGAAGGGAATTTCTATCCAAGCTATTTGAATTTTCGAAAAACCACTTTAACCAAGCAGCATGAAAGATAAATTATCTTTATTACAAGAAAAAGTTGCTCAAGCTCAGCTTGGCGGCGGCCAAAAGCGTATTGATACACAACATCAAAAGGGCAAGCTAACCGCCAGGGAGCGGGTCCATTTTTTAATGGATGACGGTTCTTTTGAGGAAATCGGTATGTTGGTGGCTCACCGCAGCTATGATTTTGGAATGGAAAAACAGCGAATTCCGGGTGATGGGGTGGTAACTGGCTACGGCACCATTAATGGCAGGCTGGTTTACGTTTTTGCTCAGGATTTTACCGTGTTCGGTGGTTCTTTATCAGAAACGCATGCGGAAAAAATCTGCAAGATCATGGATCTGGCCATGAGAAACGGCGCTCCTGTCATCGGCTTGAATGACTCCGGCGGCGCCCGTATTCAGGAAGGAGTGAAATCTCTGGGCGGCTATGCGGATATCTTTTATCGAAATGTCATTTCTTCCGGAGTAGTACCTCAGATCTCTGCGATCATGGGGCCTTGCGCCGGTGGGGCGGTTTATTCTCCGGCGATGACAGACTTTACCATTATGGTGGAGGGGACCTCTTACATGTTCGTTACCGGCCCCAATGTGGTAAAAACCGTTACCAACGAAGCCGTTACTGCGGAAGAACTAGGGGGCGCCTCGGCTCATTCCACCAAATCCGGCGTTACCCACCTGACAGCGGGCAATGACATTGACTGTTTAGAAAAGATCAAGCGCCTTTTGTCTTATATTCCGCAAAACTGCGAGGAGAAAACCCCTCGCTTCCCCTATGAGTTGGGAGAAGAGATCAGGGAAGAACTGAACCATATCATCCCGGAAAGTGCTAATCAGCCCTATGACATGCGGGATGTGGTCAGAGGTATCGTAGATGAAGATTCCTTTCTGGAGATACATCCGGACTATGCGGATAACATCATCGTCGGCTTTGCCAGAATAGCCGGCAGAAGTATCGGTATCGTCGGAAATCAGCCTATGAGCCTTGCCGGAGTTTTGGACGTCGACAGCTCCAAGAAAGGTGCTCGCTTCGTTCGCTTCTGCGATTGCTTCAATATTCCTTTGTTGGTCCTCGTGGATGTACCTGGCTTTTTGCCAGGCACTGATCAGGAATGGAACGGGATCATCGTTAACGGTGCTAAACTGCTGTATGCTTTCAGCGAGGCTACGGTGCCCCGAGTGACGCTGATCACACGCAAAGCTTACGGGGGCGCATACGATGTGATGAATTCCAAACACATCGGCGCCGATATGAACTTCGCCTGGCCCAACGCCGAAATTGCCGTTATGGGCGCCAAAGGAGCTTCCGAGATCATCTTCCGCAGGGAGATCGCTGAATCTGATGATCCCGAAGCCACACTGCTGGAAAAAGAAAAAGAATACCAGGATCTTTTTGCTCATCCTTACCGGGCCGCCAGAAGAGGCTTCATTGATGAGGTGATCGAACCTCAACTGAGCAGACGCAAACTCATCCGGGCTTTCGAAATGCTCGAGAATAAAGTGGCGCATCTGCCTAAGAAAAAACACGGAAATATTCCGCTTTAGGGTTTTGCCCAGGCAGCCCCCTAAGCTTGCCTGCCTGATAAGGCAGAATAACTCAGGCTTGCCGCCTTGAAAAGGCAGAATAACTCAGGCTTGCTGCCCTGAAAGGGCAGAATAACTCAGCCCAGGGCGCAGCCCTGGGCTGGGTGAACGAACCGTTTATCATTGCCCTGAAGGGGCAAAACAAAATACATATCTCATTGTGCCCCCTCAAGGCAAATAACGGTTGGTATTTCACAATTGTTAAAAAAATGTTAAATTCTTTAACAATTGACCACCTCCCAACGTCTCTTCGCACTATGGCTGTAAAGAGGCGTTTTTCTTTTTTTTTTAAAACCCAATGAAAGATTACCAGTTCTTATTTCGTTCAAGGAATTAAAAAAATGTACATCATGAACAAGCCATTTATCAGCCTTATCGCCAGTCTGCTTTTCTGTTTTTCCGCTATTGCCCAGGTTGAAACGGGCAAGCCTAAAAATCCCACTGACGCCCAGACACAAATTGGCGTCAACGACATGAATCTGATCGATCAAATGATGTTTGTCGTGCCCGGCGTAGGGAGCAATGCGAGGACATTATTGACGGAACAAAACCTGAAACCTTACATGATGCCGGTAAGAAAAGTCGGCTTCAGAGGTTCTGAATTGAGCTATGCCCTGGCCAGCTGCCTGGAGTTTTATGTCAACCTGAATAAAAACTACAAGGTGAACCTCAGTCCGGATTTTATCAAACTCAGTATCGAGAATGCCGGCAAGGCCGTAAACCTGGAAGAAGCCTTCCTGTTTCTGGTTCAGAGCGGAACGGTGAGCGCCGCTATCATGCCTTATGATTCGCCGGCTTTGACCAGCGCCGTTTATGCCACCCAAAAATTCAGCATCCAGAACTACCTTCATGTTTTCCGACCTTTTACCAAAGAACGCCAGAAAGTGTTCGAAGTACGCAAATCACTCATGCGTGGTAATCCTGTGTTGGTCAAAATCAATACCGACGCCAACATCAAGGCCTTGTCCGGACAAAGCACCCTTACCCTGGGAGGCGCTGCGAATGAATCCTTTACCTTTATCGTAGTGGGCTATGACGAAGAGCGCAACGCCTTCGAATTGATGAGCTCCTGGGGAAGCACCTGGGGTCAATCCGGATACGCCTGGCTCTCTTATGACGACTTTGGCAAATATGCTACGGATGGATTTGTGATGCTGCCTAAAATGGAGTATTGAGTATTGGGTATTGAGTATTGGGTATTGAGTATTGGGTATTGAGTATTGGGACTTAGCGGTAAAAAAACAAATACCTTAGCAATGAGCTCCTATAGTGGTTTATTGGTTTTCAGTGCCAGGTCTGCAGAAAACAATGGGTTTTAAATATTTAATGTTTATTTTACCAGGAAAAACAGCATGCGCGCACTAGTACTGGAGGGAAAAGACCTCCCCCTTACCATAAAAGAATGGCCAGACCCGGAACCCGGTGAAAACGAAATAGTGGTGGACCTCAAAGCAGCGGCCCTGAACCGAAGAGATTATTTCATCACTCAGCAATTATACCCAGGCATTCAATATCCCGGGATACTGGGCTCAGATGGAGCCGGTACGGCAGCAGACCGGGAGGTCGTGATCAATCCGAACATCAACTGGGGAGACAACCCTGCTCATCAAAGTAAAGCTTACCATATTTTAGGGATGCCCAGCTACGGAACTTTTGCAGAAAAAATTGTGGCGCCGAAGGACCGGCTGGTAGACAAGCCCGCTCACTTGTCCTGGGAAGAGGCCGCTGCCTTGCCTCTGGCCGGATTAACAGCCTATCGCGCCATTTTTACGAAAGGTCAGATCAAACCAGGTGACACAGTGCTGATCAGTGGAGTAGGAGGGGGTGTTGCACTTTTGGCTTGTCAGTTTGCCATTGCGGTTGGCGCGCGCGTGTATGTCACTTCCAGCAGCGAAGAGAAGATCGAGCGGGCCGTGGCTATGGGCGCCCTTGGAGGGGCTGATTACACGCAGGCAGAGTGGTGGAAGGAACTGATCAAGGAATCCGGCCCCGTGAATCTGATCATCGACAGTGCAGGAGGAGATGGGTTTAACGATTTGGTTCGTTTGTGTGACTACAGCGCTAAAATGGTGATTTACGGGGGTACGAGAGGGGCTATTCCTAATTTGAGTCCGCAGCGTATTTTTTGGAAGCAGATTTCCATTTTGGGATCTACCATGGGCAATGACCAGGAGTTTGTCGATATGGTGCGTTTTGTGGATGAGCATAAGATCAGGCCGGTGGTTGATGTTGTGTATTCCCTTGAAGAGGGGCAGGAGGCTATGAAGCAGATGGAAAAGAGTGATCAGTTTGGCAAGATTGTGCTAAAGATAGCGTGAATTTTTTTGACACTGACTAATACAGATTTTCACTATTCTCAGCCTGTTTGTAAAAATCGATAACAGCGTTATCAGTGTTAAAAAAAAAATCGCAAATGAGAAGAATTGGTTTATTGTCAGATACGCACTCCTTTTTAGACGAAAAGATTTTCGATTATTTTGAAGAATGCGACGAGGTCTGGCATGCCGGCGATATAGGTGAAGTTAGGCTGGCGGATCGTCTGGAAGCCTTTAGACCATTTAAGGCCGTATTCGGAAATATTGATGATGAAAAAGTGCGCCTACGCTATCCGGAGGACCTTCGATTCAGGTGTGAAGAGGTGGAGGTTTTTATGACCCACATAGGCGGATATCCGGGCCGGTATACCAAAAGATTAAGAGAGATCCTACAGCAAAACCCTCCAAATTTATACATCTGCGGGCACTCACATATTCTTAAAGTCATGCCCGATAAAAAGCACAAACTTCTGCACATCAATCCGGGGGCTTGCGGCGTGCATGGGTTTCACAAAGTCAGGACCATTGTTCGCTTCACCATAGATGGCCATGACATCAGGGATTTGGAAGCCATTGAACTGGGCCTTAGAGGAACAACCAAACCAGAATAAGTCTAGGACATATTTAAGTTAATTTTGTCCTGGCGGTTAATCACGGTTAAAACCTGAACGCCATTCCAAACTGTGTATTTCCCATCACATCCATGCCCAGCAGTGGCTGAATAGCAGCATTATCTCCGGCAAAGATGAAATAATTCACCAGATCAAAGACAAACAGAAATCCGCCTTGCACGATGATCGATTTACCGAAACCTTCCAGCCGCTCGGCATTTTTTTCTGCATTTTTACTCCTTTCTATCAGGTAAAGGCCGCCCAGCATGTAGCCGACGTCTAGCCCGGCGTTGAAGAGCAACGTTTTTTGAAAGCCGTGATGCTGTTGAATGCTTTGATAGAGATCTATCGCAGCAGGGTCTTGCTTATTGGCTGCTATATAGCCCAGTGTAGCGATACCCAGGTTCACTACGTTCCAGCCGATGTTCATGGTGTGGAATTCGCGCTCGACGCCCCCATGTTGGCCGCGCAGGATGCCTCCGATGGCGATATTGCTTACGGCCCAACCGCCCAGGACCATCATGGCGCGTTTTTGTTTTTGCTGGCTTTTTTGGTTAAAAAGAAAAAGCGGTTCTTCCGACTGGGCGGAAGCCATAGTCAGGCAGCAGAAAGAAAAAAAGCAGAAAAGGATCAGCTGGCGCATAGAAGGTAGTTTTTAAAGGTAACTCCAAATGGAGCGGCTTGTTCAAAAAAACGGGTTTACTTTTTGAGGATTTTATATGTATTAGCAGTCATTTTATTGTAAAAGTAGAATATAAGCAAGGGAATAGGTGAGGCGGAAAATGAGCTAATACAAAAAATGTATGAATTTTAAGTTGTTCTTAATTTTATTTTTTCTTTCTATATTTACGCCGAAGAAAGCTGCGCACTTAGGTATGATTTTTTTTCATCAGGCAGCGTGCGAAGGAATTTTACGTTATGCTTAAACATACATTTGTCTTTCGGAATGTATAAAGTGCATTTAGTACCCCTAGAAGACCATTTTATCGAAAAAACAGTAATGATCAGTAGCTATAAAGGCATAGGTTCTATTTTAGCTCACAAGAATGATTTTTCTGTTATTTTCACATCCTTATCATCAAATTGTAGTAGAAATCATCGGATTGTGGTCTCGTAAAAGCCAGAAATTTTCCGTTTTCTCGATCAGTGAATGGAGAAACCCCATGGCAAATTAGTCACAGTCAGTTAGAGCAGGTTTAGAGCATAAGTTGTTTATGCTGCGTTTAGCTTTAGTTTGAGAAGCGCACTTACTAAAGGGTAATACTCTATTATCTATTTTATAATAAATCAGTTTCAACATGAAGTATTTTACACGTATAACGCTTGTTGGACTTCTGCTGATGACCTTATCGGCCTTTAGCATAGAAGCTCAGACCCGCATCACGGGTACAGTGACAAGCCAGGAGGACAATGAGCCTCTAATAGGAGTCACGGTATTAATTGAAGGCACCGCTACCGGTACCGCGACAGATATCGACGGCACCTATTCTATTGAAGCTAATCGAGGCGACGTATTGATTTTTTCTTACACCGGTATGCAAGATACCCGCATCACTGTAGGCGATCAGACGGTCATTGATGTGCAGATGAGCGAGGCCAGCACCCTTCTTGATGAGGTAATTGTAACGGCCTACGGTATCAGTAGCAAGGAAGCTTTTTCCGGCTCGGCTGATGTAGTCGGTGCTGAGGAACTGGCAATTAGGAATGTAACATCACCCATTGCTGCTATTGAGGGTAAGGCGACGGGCGTGCAATTTACATCTGCTTCAGGACAACCGGGGTCATCTCCTGGTATTGTCATACGCGGGGTGGGAACCTTAAACGGTAGTGCCGCTCCCTTATTTATTGTAGATGGTATACAGTTTGAAGGAGCTTTAACGAACATCAACCAAGAAGACATCGAGTCTATTACCATTCTTAAAGATGCTTCATCTACATCATTGTATGGATCAAGGGCTGCCAATGGAGTTGTCATGATCACAACAAAGCGCGGTTCAAAAGAGACCCAGGTGTCTGCATCTGTTCAGTATGGGATAGTATCCAGAGCTATTCGTTTATATGAAGAAGTTACTCCAGGCCAATATTATGAAACCATGTGGGAGGCTTTGAGAAATTCAAGCGCCGGA